>JBEKPH010000084.1:0-18365 GCA_049520915.1 Terriglobales bacterium | reverse complement strand
GCGTGTGTGTAAATCGCAACCTATAATCATCATCGCTCGGCTCCTTTCCTCCGAGCCTTGGTCGCTTGAGCGCTTCCAAGTCTACTCGCCCGAAGGGAGCCGACACGGTTATCTCATCAGCCTCGCTCTTGAAAGGGGGGACGTATGGGCAAGTTTCCGAAACGACCCTGAAAGCACCAGCGCCATAAAACACTTTCGCGTCCAAGCCCTGAAAGAAATCATCTTTCAAGCAAAAATCGACCAGTTCAGAGTCGATTGTTACGTTCCCCCTGGGCCAGCCGGGGGAACGAAAAAGCGATGATTGGGCTTCCGTGCTGTGTCTCCGCGCAGTGTAGTTGTTACAACATCGACATAGCGCTCACAATCCCATCGGGCGCACCGAGCGGGCAGCGCGGTCTCGGTCGTACGCTTACATTTGAGCTTCGGTCGGCAAATTCTGAATTAGTGAAATCGCCTTTTCCAAACCTTCCCACGAACCGGCATCCAAAACGACGCACGCTTCTCCTGCGGTTCACTTCTTGTTACTCGACGCGGTATAGCCCTGCCACACATATTCGAGCGCCTCGGGAAGTGTCTGTTGCTTCACCGCGTGGTCCACGTGTCCGGCGTTACGGGCGAAGACGAACTGATAGTGATATCCCTTGGCCGCGAGCACCTTCGCCATGTGCTCGTTGGCCAGAACCCAGTCGTGCAGGTTGTCGCGCATCAGGTTCGGATTGAACAAATCCCGGTCTCCCACTTCCATCCAAATTCGTATCGGCTTCTTCTGGCTTTCGGGAATGAGATGCTCATGAAACTCCCACGCCCCATGCGGCGTTTGCGGATTCGAAGGCCACTGCTGGTTCACAAAAGTTCCCGAGTAAGTCAGCACGCGATGATAGAGCTCAGGGTGATACCACGCCATGATCAAGGCGCAAGAGCCTCCCGAACTGCCGCCCATCGTCGCCCGGCCCTCAGGGTCTTTCGTCAGCTTCACGTGCACGTTGGCCTCGACCAGCGGCAAGACTTCTTTCTCTACGAACTCAGCGTTCACGCCGGACATCGTGTCGTACTCCAACCCGCGCTCGCTCCCCTGCGCGTCGCCGCTCCCGTTGCCGATCGAAATGGCCAGCATCACCGGAAGCTTGTGTTCCGCAATCAAGGTGTCGAGCACCGAGAAGAGTAAGCCGTCTGGACCATCCGCACCCACGATGAACGGCGCGACACTCGCCGATACATACTGCCTGGGCACATAGACCGTCACTTTCCGCGTGTATGGTGCCGGATGGCTCGCCGTCACCACCAGCTTTGCAGGGTCCGAAGGATCGGGCGTCCCGAACGTGCCCGCATCCCTCGCAATCCCTGGATAAGTCTTGCTGTCGGAAGAGTTCATGGCGAACTCGATGACGGTGCCCTTCGGGACATCTCCGTCCGCAGCCGCCGTGGAAGAGGGCTCGTGGGTAGGCCCAAGAATAAAATTTCCATCCACAGTCGCTGGAGGATTTTCTCCATCCGGCAATTCCTTTGCCGCAACGTAACCCGTTGTGTGAGGGTCGCGCGTCGGCGGCGTGGGCCGTACCGGCCGTGTCGTGGTCTGCACTGGGGTCTGCGGTGGGACCTGCACTGGCGGCGCAGTCTGGCCGAAGCCAGGAGTGACCGCCGAGACAAGCAAAGTCAGAAGGCAAATGCTGAACCAACGTGGGCAGGAAGTCATGCTGTCATTCTGCCGCATTTCGAAATTTTGGGGAGGGAAAACTCTCGGTGCCGTTGCGGACGCGCGAGATGCAATCCCCCGAGCTACAATATCGGATGCGTCGGCAGGCTCGTGAAAAAGGGGGTGCCCGATGAAACTCAGTGAGGCGATTTTACTGGGGAGTACGATGTTGGCCGCCAAGGCTGGCGGGCAATATTTCTCAGAGACGAAGTCGGGCTGTGCCCTGGGAATGGCAGCCATCGCCAACGGATGCACTTTTCGCCGCGTAACCCAGGTTAATGAGAGTGAACGGCGCACCCTGGGTGCGGAAGGTGTCTGGGGCCAGTGGGTGTTGCAGGTAGTCACGCGTCCCTGTGGCTGCTGGGTGCTCCGGGTGCCGCGCAAGATGCGCATTAAGGACGTCATTGCCCACCTCTTCGACTTCCACGTCGTGAAAAGAAAGAATTGGACACTGGACCGGTTGGCAGCGTGGGTCCAAACCTGGGAGCCAACAGAAATCAGCCCTATCCCAGTTGCAAATGTCCTTCCTCACCGCGAAGTCATCTCTCCAAATCAACGTCTCGAGTTGAGGCGGGCCGAGCAAGAATGGCTGCAGGTTCGCCGGGCCTTCGAGTCCCGGCGATCAAATCAGAAAATTTCTCGTAGGACATTGCCGGGCCGTAAGGCTTGAGTTTGTGGGGTGAGAGTTCGACGCGCCTCCATTCGCAAAAAAAACGTCGCCATCACAACAAAAACTGGCGGATTCATCCTCCCGCGGGACAATGTCAATCCGACCCAGCGCCGCGAAATTCCCCGCTTCGCAGCGGTTGCAAGAGACGTTCGGGATCAGGCGAAGGACTTCAGATGCGACACGACTTCGTTCGCCACTTCGTTGGGCGCCTCACGGGCCGGAAAGTGTCCGATGCCATCGAGCAACACGCGCCGATAGCAGCGCGTGAAATAATGCTCTTGATCGTCTGACTCTGACGGCGGATCGCACATGTCTGCGTTACCCTGAATCATCAGCGTCGGCGTACTGAGCGTTTCAACAGATCCAAGTCGTTCCCTCAGCGGGATGTAGCGATCGTCGGCAGGCTCGGTCTTCCACCTGCTCCGATAGGCATTGAGCGTGATGTTCGTCCAATCTCCATTCTCGAAACTCGTCGCAGTCGCCTCAAATTCCGCGTCGTCGAACCAACCGGGAGGGCTCCATGTGTTCCATTGTTGGCGCGCGAAGCTTTTCGGATCGGCTCGGACTGCCTCTGCGCCCTGATCCGTTGTCATAAACCACTGGTACCACCAGCGGCGAGATTGGTCGAATGTGGGAGTCGGAAATCGACCGAACGGAGAATACGAAAGAGCAAGCGCGACAATGCTGGAGAGGCGCTCGGGAAAGAGTGCAGCCAGGGTATACGCTATCCGCGCGCCCCAATCGTGTCCAACCACCGAGAATTTCTTCCAGCCAAGATGGTCTGCCAACGTGATCGCGTCCTGAGCCAAGGCGACGGCACTGCCATCGCGGATGGTGTCCACAGAGAGGAAGGTTGTAGGCCCAAAGCCTCTCAGCCATGGTGCTACCCAGCGCCACCCCGCTTGATCGAGATGTGGAACCAAGCCTCGCCATCCGCGAACGTCATCCGGCCATCCATGCAGCAGAAGAACTGGTGGGCCATCCCGGGGCCCACCAATTTCGTATCCGATGTTGAGAACATCTGTCGTTATCGTATTCATTTGCGTTTACCCGGTAAGCGCCATTATCTGGCGGAACTCATAACGCCGGTGTCGAACCCCATCGTTCCGGTCGCAGGAAACTGATGACCTGATTGCCGAAAAGGTCGGCGTATTGAAAAAGTCCTCCGTGGGCAGCATCAGGATAGAGAGACAGGAATCCCATGGGGAGGTTCTGGGCGAGGATTAACGAGTTGATCGAAGGAACCATGACGTCCGACACTCCGTTGATAACCAGGGTCGGCTGCTGGATCGACTTTAGTTGCTGATAGTCTCCCCTGCGCGGCGCGCCCCAGGCTTCGACTGCCTTCAGTTGGGCATCGCGTACCTGCAGAGTAGTAGGCGCGTCCGGTTCCGCCGTCCGCGTTCCCAGTCGCTGCACGAAAGCCACACCAGCCTCCTGGCTAGTCTCGCTGGGCGCAAAGAAAAGATACACCAGGTCTTCGGGACCGGGCGCATCGATAAGGGCGTGAGCAGCGACTTCAACGGTGTAGTGTTCCATTCCTTGGCCGCCTTCGGGACCGGTTCCAGCCAAGACCAGGCGCCGCACCATCGCCGGATGATCGAGTGTAAATTGTTGTGCGACGAATCCTCCGGTCGAAAACCCGAGTAGGTCGATGGCGTCGAGCCCAAGCGCCGCCACAAAATCAGCTACGTGGTCAGCCATTCCGGAAACGCTATTGTCCGGTATGCCGCTCGATCCGCCGACGCCAGCATTGTCGAAAAGGATCACATCATGGTGCTCTGCGATCGGATTCACTACCGCAGGATCCCAATTATCCAAATTTCCCCGAAAGTGCTGCAGGAACAGAAGCGGGGTCTCACTGTGTTCGCCGAACCGGCGATAGGCGTATCTCACGCCGCGCGCCTCGACGAAGAGGTTCGGAGCGGTCTCATGGGTGACCTTTTGAGCCGTTTGCAGTTCACACTTATCAGGCCTGCGCGTCACGCCTGTGCTTGCCGAATGATCGATGATTTCTTGAGACATATATCTCTCCTGATGGATTCAAACTCAGGCTGGTCTGCGCGTGCACAGGGAAGACGGCGCGCTCAATAAGCGCCGTCAATCTCTGGCTAGCGCAGTGATCGGAATGCAGCCCGGATCTCTTCACTGAAGAGTTCCGGTTGCTCCCACGCCGCGAAGTGACCACCTTTCGGGAGTCGGTTGTAGTAAATCAGTTTGGGATAGGCCTTCTCGGTCCAGCTTCTCGGGGCTTGATAGATCTCGTCCGGAAAGGCGCTCACGGCAACCGGAATCAGGAGACCTCTCGGGTCGAAAAAGCCACCCTTATATTCCCAATAGAGACGAGCCGAAGAGATGGCAGTGTTTGTCAGCCAGTAGAGCGTGATGTTGTCGAGAATGTCGTCTCGCGTCAGACCCTCGCTTGCACCGTCGAACACGCGTGCGATGAGTGCCTGACTGCTGGCGTCGTGGTCGAGGATCCACGCCGCGAGACCGATCGGCGAATCCGCGATTCCGTATAACGTCTGCGGGCGGTTCGCCATCTCGATGGCGTAGCCAAGGCCGTGCTTATAGAAAAGATCCAACTGGTCCCAGGCGCGTTGTTCGTCGGCCGAGAGGCCGGCCGGCGGCGGTTGGCCGAATTGGAGCGCCTTTGCAATGTCGGCTGGGACAGTAGCCGGCATGTTGGTATGGATGGCGATCAATTCCGGAGACCCCTGCAGCGCCATCAGCTCCGTAACGGAGTTTCCCCAATCACCGCCTTGAGCGACAAAGCGCGTGTATCCGAGGCGCTTCATCAGCACGACCCAGGCGCGAGCAATGTGGGCGGGATCCCATCCGGTTGCGGTCGGCTTTCCTGAAAACCCATAACCCGGCAGCGAAGGGATGACTACATCAAAGGAGTCTTCAGCCTTCCCACTATAGGCAGCAGGATCGGTAAGCGGGCCGATGACCTTCAGTTGCTCGATGATCGATCCGGGCCATCCGTGCGTAATGATTAGTGGCAAAGCGTTGGGATTTTTCGACCGGACGTGAATGAAGTGAATGTCGAGTCCATCGATGTTGGTGACGAATTGCGGCAGGGAGTTTAGCTGCGCCTCGGCCCTGCGCCAGTCGTAATCAGTCGCCCAATAGCGTGCGAGCTTTTTCATGGTCGCGATCTGGACCCCCTGCGAGGTATCACTGACCGTTTCCCGCTCGGGCCAGTTGGTCGTGACTATTCGCCGACGGAGGTCCGTGAGCTGCTCTTCCGAGAAGTTGATGTGGAAGGGACGGATTTCTGCTGTGGCTGTTTGTGGCACAGCGTCGAGTTGCAGTGTACTGAGTTGGCTCACGGTGGTTTCCTTTTTGATCACGGTTTGGGAGTAGCTGGACGCAGCCACCAGAAGCAAGCCAAATGAAGTGGCGACTAGCCTGGGGACACGGAACATACGCCATTTGTGCTGTACGGTTTCGAGAGTCATGGTTGGATTCCTCTTTCGGTGCGCCTTTCCGATCGCACTGGTTGCGAGCAGCGCCTCGCTGTGACAAAGTGCAATCCGATAACCGATTCCTGTTGCTGAATCAAGGAGACTTACATCGAAAGAAGGTGCCGAAATTTCAGAAATGCCGACCTATCAGAAATACGATTCACCGTGATGACGACACGACCAGCCGATCGGCGCGCATGGTATAAGATAGCGCTCGAAGTAGCACCCATAACCCCAGATGCGAACCACCTACGCTAAGCCTCGCCAATCTAGTCCGCTACTGCGTTACGCCTTGGCAATTGCTCTCGTAGCAGCGGCGCTGTTCCTGTCGCTGGCTTTGCAAATTTCGTTCGGAAACCCTTTCTGGCTTCTCTTCCCTGTGGCGGTCATTGCCAGCACATGGTTTGGTGGGAAGGGCCCTGGCTCGCTCGCAGTCGGCTTGAGCACGTTGGCGGTTCTGTATTACTTCATTCCGCCAATCCGCTCGTTTGTCATAAAACCACGCGATGTTCCTTTTTTTCTCATATTCATCGCCTGTGAACTAATAGCGAATCGGTTGATCTCGTGGCGAAAGCAAATAGAAGAGTCCCTTCGACAATCCCGAGATGAGCTGGAAGCTCGGGTTGAAGAACGCACCGCCGAACTGAAGAGTGCAAACGATGCGCTTCTCAATCAGATGGCAGAACAAAGGCGCACCGAAGAGGCTCTCCAGGTAGCAAGAACCGAACTTGCTCGCGTGGTCAGGATCACTACAATCGGCGAGCTCGCGGCATCGATCGCTCACGAAGTGAATCAGCCGCTAGCTGCGGTTGTGGCCAATGCTGACGCCTGCGTGGCGTGGCTAGCCCGCGACAATCCGGACCTTGTCGAGGCTCGTGCGGCGGCGGAGCGGACGACGCAAGGCGCGACACGGGCATCTGAGGTGATTGGCCGAATTCGCTCGCTCATTAACAAGACGGCTCCCGAGAGGGAGCGGGTTCAAATCAACGAAATCATTGGAGAGGTTGTCGCTCTAGCCCATCGTCAAGCGTCGAAGAATGAGGTTTCCGTCTTGACTGAGCTCGCGCCGGACCTGCCTTCAGCCCTTGGCGATAGAATTCAGTTGCAGCAGGTAATTCTGAATCTAATGCTGAATGGGATCGAGGCGATGAGCGGCGTTAGCGACCGCTCGCGGCGGTTGGTAATCCGATCCCAAACGCAAGCTGAGGAGCACGTGCGAGTTTCCGTCGAGGACAGCGGAACCGGAGTGAAGGCGGAAATCATGGGCCGGCTTTTTGAACCATTCTTTACGACTCGATCGCAAGGCATCGGGATGGGGCTACCCATCAGTCGTTCGATCATTGAAGCACACGGCGGCAGGTTATGGGCCGAGTCGACGGTGAATCAAGGATCCGTGTTTCAGTTCACTCTGCCGCGTGGAGGCGATGCCGCCGCATGAAGGAACCGGACCCGGTTGTCTTCGTGATCGATGATGACGTATTGATCCGCGAGGGCATCCGCAGCCTCATCAAGTCCATTGGCCTTCGCGCCGAAACTTTCGCTTCCGCACAGGACTTCATGCTTGCGAACCGGCCGGATGTGCCGGCCTGTCTTATCCTCGACGTGCGGATGCCGGGTCTGAACGGCCTTGATCTTCAGCGCAAATTGAATGACGCGAACATCTTCATTCCAATCATTTTCATTACCGGCCACGGCGACATTCCGATGTCCGTGCGCGCGATGAAAGAAGGAGCGATGGAGTTCCTGACCAAGCCGGTTCGCGGCCAGGATCTGCTGGATGCGGTACAAAAAGCAGTCGCTCACGATCGCGGACTCCGCAGCGAGCGTGCGGAACTGACGGAAATTTTCAAACGTTTCGACTCGCTCACGCCTCGCGAAACCGAAGTGCTGAACCTGGTGGTCGCTGGACTGCTCAACAAACAGATTGCGTATGAACTCGGGACCAGTGAACTAACCGTCAAGACGCATCGTGCGCACGTCATGGAGAAGACCCAAGCCGACTCTCTGGCGCATCTCGTCCGAATGTCTGAGAAGCTCAAAAACTCGCCTCGCAAGTGAGCACCCCTCTCCTCCTAAAGCAGGATGGTATTCAAGTCTCCGAATTGTTAGCCTCCAATCTGTAAGACGCTTCATCGAGCGAGAGATTGGACGATTCAAGTGAACCAGACACTACCCAACACCGGCGTCATCGCAATTATTGACGATGATGAACCCCTTCGTGAGGCGCTGGGAAGCGTATTGAAGGCTGCTGGCTTTGTGACAGATACCTTCGCCTCAGCCGAAGAGTTTCTTGACTCGCCTCAGAAGAACAACATAAGTTGTTTGATCCTCGACGTGCGTTTGCCAGGGATGAGTGGCATCGAATTGCAGCGACGGTTGCTCCATGCTAACTGCGAAGTCCCGGTCATTTTTGTCACCGCCCACGGGGATGGGTCCCTTCGCGATTTGGTGATGAAAGCCGGAGCCGCGGGCTTCTTGAACAAGCCAGTACGAAGCGACGCGTTGCTGAGGGAAATTAAAGCAGCACTTAAAAAGTCTGGTACCGATCCGCACTCGTGACAAATACTTCTGAGGAGGCGCGACATGCTTTCCGCACAAATGCCCGGCACGATTGACGAAAACAGCTTCATCTTCCCGAGTGGAAACACACCCTACGGACTCTCCACCGCGTTTGATGGAATCGTGGGAGAGAGCGCTGTATTGAAAACGGTGCTGGAGGAAGTGCGGCTCGTCGCGCCAACCGATTCCACCGTTCTCATTTTGGGTGAAACCGGAACAGGCAAGGAACTGATTGCCCACGCCGTTCATGCTAAGTCAAAACGCTCGACCCGCCCATTTGTTCGCGTGAACTGCGCGGCAATCCCACCCTCGCTGATTGCATCCGAACTGTTTGGCCACGAGAAAGGCGCCTTTACTGGAGCGCTGCAGCGGCGCCTCGGCCGTTTTGAAGCGGCCAATCACGGGACGATCTTTCTGGACGAGATCGGCGAGCTCCCCATGGAAACACAGATCGCTTTGCTTCGAGTGATTCAAGAGCGAGAATTTGAACGCGTGGGGAGCAGCCAGCCCATTTCCGTGGATGTTCGCATCATAGCGGCGACAAATCGCGACCTGAAGGCGGCCATCACAGCTGGTACGTTCCGCGAAGACATGTTTTACAGGCTTAACGTCTTCCCCATCCAGATGCCTTCGCTGCGCGAACGGGCGGACGATATACCGCTGCTCGTGGACCACTTAATCCAGCGCTACGCTAAGAAAGCTGGCAAAAAGGTCAGCAACATAAAAGAGGACACGATCGCAATGCTTCAAGCGTACGAGTGGCCTGGGAACGTCCGCGAACTGCAGAACGTTATTGAGCGTGCCGTGATTCTGTCCGCAGGCGAGACGCTCTCGGTCAGCGAGACTTGGCTAAAGCGTGCGACACCGCGGGTGTCCGGCTTAACAGCACCCCTGCTCGCAACAATAGCCGACCGGGAAAGAGAAGTCATTGAAGCCGCATTGGCGGATTCTCAAGGCCGCATCTCGGGCCCCTCCGGTGCAGCTGCGAAGCTGGGAATTCCGCGACAGACTTTAGACTCAAAAATTGCGAATCTGCAAATCAGCAAGACCAGATTCAAAACCCGATCGGTCAGCTGAGCAATAACAACGGAAGACTGCAAGTTGCTTTCCCACCGCATCCTGCTCTGGTCACGCCCTCCTGTGATACACGCCCTTTACTCTGAGGTCACGCACCATCTTTCCTCCACACTCACTTCTCATCGCTTCGCTGCGAACAAACATTTTCATCGATAAATCCTTCCTGATCGATATAGTCCCCGTCATTTTCTGAGGGTTCGGCATTTCTGAAACGTCGGCGCATTGCTTCCTCGTAAGTCACGGCAAATACAGCAGTGGTATCTGGCTGCACGATTGCATTTTTAATTTGCGTCACGAGATGCAACGGCAACACAGCTTTCTTCAGAACAGGAATACGACATGCTCGCGAATCATATTGATGTGATAGCCGAGGCTGACGGATCCGAAGAGTTCCGCGAGATCCTTTCCGTCTTAGTTCAGGAAAGGCAAGCGAACGGTTTCAGTGCTGCCCGCCTGGTGACAAAGCGCCGTCAGAATATCCGAATCTGGATCGAGCGCGCATTGCTGCTGTCCGGGCTCGCACTGTTGGCCGTTTACGGCTCAGCGCGATTCGACAGCTTCTTCAGTTCGCGGAGTGCTTTGAACAGGTTTGCCGCAATTACCCCATTGTCAGCCTCGGCCAGCGATGAAGTTGGCGGAGACATCGATCCGTCCAGAGTTGATTTCGGCCTGTGGGATGAGCATCGAGTTCAGGCTTACAAAGGGAGCTTCAACGGAAAGTCCAGTGCTCCACTGGCTGTACTCCACATTTCAAAAATCGGGCTTGAGACTCCGCTTCTTGACGGGACAGACCGTCTGACCCTGAACCACGCGCTAGGAAGGATTGCCGGAACGGCGCGACCGGGCGAGCCAGGGAATATTGGCATTGCAGGCCATCGAGACGGCTTTTTTCGTGGACTCAAGAACATTCGTGTCGGTGACAGGATCGAGCTAAGAACACCAACGGGAACGGACAAATACGACGTCGATCAGATTGACGTCGTTGACCCAAATGATGTGGATGTACTGAAGCCGCGGTCCGCAGCATCTCTCACGCTTGTCACCTGCTACCCGTTTCATTTCATCGGCGCCGCTCCGCAACGCTACATCGTTCACGCATCGCGTACAGGTTTTGTAGCACAGAAGTACAACTCAACTGAGCAAGACAATTTAACTCTTGCAAACAGAAATAAGGAGAAAACACAATGAACTCACTTCAACTCACTCGGAAACTCACTCACCTCGTTATGGCCGGAATTGCTTCCATGTCGTTCGCCCTGGTGGTGAACGCCCAGGTCAACAACGAGACCAGCATCGCCCACGGGCCAGCGACGAAAACCGTCAGTGTCGATCGCGGCGAAGTTGTCTATGCCTCGGGCAGCGACCTGGTGCTCAAGAAAGATGACGGCACGGTCGTGCACTTTGCGAATGTGTCCGATACGGCCACGGTAGACGGCAAGCGAGTGTCGGTCGATGACCTCGAACCCGGCATGAAGCTGGAACGCACCATCACTACGACCACCACTCCTCACACGGTCACTAGTGTGCAGGCCGTTACTGGGAAGGTGTGGCATGTAAATCCGCCCCGTTTCGTAATCCTGACTCTCGAAGACGGAACTAACCACAAGTTCGATCTTCCCAACGACCACAAAGTGTTGGTTGATGGGCGGCTCGTGGACGCCTGGAAGCTGAAAAAGGGAATGAAGATTTCTGCGACCAGAGTCATCGAAGCCCCGGGCACCGTGGTGGCGCAGGAAACCAAGCTGACGGGTACTGCGCCGCCGCCAATCGCGCTCGCGGCCAATGAACCGATCTTCTTCACGATGTTCGTGACGGCGCCCGCGCAACCAACCCTGGCGGAGGCGATTCCCGTATCACTCCCTGAGACGGGCAGCTCGCTTCCCCTGGTTGGCGTGTTGGGTGTGCTGGCCCTCGGATCGTTTCTGGGATTGAGAGCCATCCGCGTGACCGCATAAGAAAGACATGGACGCGACAAACCGGTTGCCGGGGCGGGTCCCGGCGACCGAAAAGTGATAACGGTTAGCAAGCAATCACAATTAGAAGCACAAGGAGATTAACCATGAAAACACGAATCATGCCGATGCTGTTTTCTGCATTCATCGCTGTGGCGATGTTCGTAACTGCCCCAGCATCGCTAGCACAGCAAGCGGCGACCACTACCGCCGTACCGGTGAGGATCGCGGTTACGCCGAATGTCGCCAGCGACAAGCGAACGCCTCAAATCAACCCAGAAGATGTCGTCGTCAAGCAGGGCAAGCAACGCCTGCAGGTAACGGGATGGATTCCGGCCCAGGACGACCGTGCCGGATTGGATCTGTTCATCCTGATCGACGACGCCACCAGCCAACGCCTCGGGTCAAACCTCGGGGAGCTGCGCACATTCATCAATGCTCAGAGTTCGACGACTTCAGTCGGAGTCGGCTACATGAGAAATGCCGCGATTGAGGTTGTGCAGAACCTCACGACCGATCATGCCGCGGCTGCCAAAGCGCTGCGGCTGCCATTGGGGAGTGCCGGTGCATACGGTAGTCCGTACCTGTCGGTGATTGATCTCATGAAGCGTTGGCCCGAGACACAGAACCGTCGCGAGGTTGTGATGATCACGGATGGAATCGATCGGGCGCGCGGTGGTCCTCGTTGGCGTGGTTTGAACAACAACCCGGACGTAGATTCGGCAAGCGCAGTAGCCATGCGGACAGGCACGATCATTCATACGATCTATGCCCCAGGTTCGGGCCGCCTGCACCGGAACTATTGGGAAGGCACCAATGGGCAGATGGGCATCGCCAAGCTGTCGGACATAACTGGAGGCGAGTCATTCTTCCTCGGGCTGCAAAGCCCAGTAGGCTTCAAACCCTACCTGGACGATCTTCAGAAGGTGCTCGACAACCGGTATTGGTTGAGCTTTTCCGCCAAACCGGGCACGAAGCCGGGCTTGCAATATGTAACGCTCAGCACCGAAGTTGCAGGTGTGGAGTTCTCGGCGCCAGACGCGGTCTGGGTACCTGCCGCGAAATAGGTGAAAGGCCCGCGGCAAAGCCCGCGGGTCGTGCACCGCTTACCTGAATTGGACCATGAGCATTTAGCCATCATGATTTCGAGGCAGGCGGACCGAACGTCTGCGTGGGAGGTTAGACAAATGGAAGCGAACCCGATTCTATTCCGCGATCTGACGTACATATTCTTGGCCGCCGTATTTGGCGGACTGGTGGCATGGCGCCTCCGGCTGCCCCTGATCCTGGGGTTCATTCTTGGCGGGATCGCAATCAGCCCGTTCACGCCGGGGCCCCACCTCTCTGACGTGCATACCTTCGAGGTATTTGCCGAAGTTGGCGTTGTTCTGCTGATGTTTTCGATCGGCGTTGAGTTCTCCATTCCGGACTTGCTGCGCGTGAAATGGGTTGCCCTCCTTGGAGCACCAATTGGAATTCTCTTAATGGTGGGTATCGCGGCCGCAGCCGCAAAGTTCTTGGGATGGAGCTTTACAGAAGGAGCCGTCATCGGTGCGACGATCTCGGTGGCGAGCACAATGGTACTCGCTCGCCTGCTTAGCGACACTGGAAAGTTTGCTACCACTTATGGCCGCGTGATGATCGGCGTCACTCTAGTGGAAGATCTCGCTGTAATTTGCATGACCGTAGTCCTTCCCGCACTTGGAGGGCCCGGAGATGACCGCTTCGCGAAGGCAGCGTGGACTCTCGGCAAGGCATTGATCCTGCTTATTCCGCTGGTCTTTCTGGCGATCAAGGTCATCCCGCGCCTGCTGCGGCGAGTCAAGTTGACTTGTAACCCGGAGCTTCTTCTGCTGGTTGCGATTGCAATTTGCCTGGGGACCGCGGCACTCGCGCAAGCGGCTGGACTTTCCGTCGCACTGGGCGCGTTCCTTGCTGGCCTCTCCATCAGTGGTTTGCCGGACCTTCACGATGCACATACTCAGCTCGTGCCCCTTCGGGATGCCTTCGTGGCGCTCTTCTTCGTTTCGCTCGGGACTCTGATCGATCCCAAAGTGCTTTTCAATAGCCTGCCGCTTCTCGGATTGATGCTGCTACTCATTGTGTTCGGTAAATTTCTGGTTTGGACGACGGTGGTGTGGCTATTCCGTTATCCGATCCGGACCGCGATTCTCGTGGCGGCTGGGCTGACGCAGATCGGCGAGCTCTCGTTCGTGGTCGTGCAAGTCGCACGATCGTCGGGGATCGTGGCTGAGAATGTTTTCAGCACAGCGATCGCCGCGTCCTTGATTTCGATACTACTCAACGTTTTCATCGTGCGCGGCACGTTTGCATGGCTAGGCAGAAAAGGTGCCGAGCCTCGCGTCATTCAGCCGGCGAACGGCGTGCTTGCGCCGGTGGTTCGGTGAAATCGAAGCAGACACTTTTGATAAAGCAGTAATTGATTCTGTGCGAAGCGACGAGGATATTCCAATGATGCAGACGCTAATCGACCATCCGGCAGCGTTGATCGCCTTTCTGCTTCTAGTCGCTCTGACGTTTGCATCCCACCGGCTCGGCCTGACCGCCTGGCTTGCGTGGCTGGGTCGTCACAAAGGAGATCGTCGCGAACAAAAGCGCCACGGCGAAGCCACGAAGGACGATTGGAGGGTACGCCAGTGAAAACAGCGGCGGCGGCGAGAATTGCTCTGCATTGCAGCCTGGTTTTCGGGATTGCATTTTCCGCATGCGTTGCGCTGGAGAAATCCCGACCTCGGTCACAGGCAGATATCTGGGCGGAACAATCGCAGAATCCAGATCTGCTCTCTTTCGAAGAACTGGTCGCGCTTGCCTCATCAGCCCAACCAAAAGGTGTGCTGGCTGTGCGGTTCAATGACCGATTATTCCCGGCAAGAATAGCTGGGAAAAAATGGATGCTCGGTTTTCGGACTGCCATTTTTGGGCAGGATCTATTTTAAGTTCCTCTTTGCCGACAACTCGCTCGGAGGCTTCATCCACGGCTGTGCTTTCGAGGGAAAAAAGGTAAACCACGCGCCGCAACACCGCGATGCGCGCGAGAGGCGGTATAATGGGTACGAACGTGGAGTTAGCGGAGGTGTTCCCATGGTTTCGCCTCGCGAATCCAAAAGTTCAACGAAAATCGCCGCCCCGGCGACGACTGAACAGAAATCGCAACGTTCGCGGAATTCTACGCGTCCACCCCCAGCCCCCAAGAACGTCCGCAAATTCGACGCCCAGGTGTTCCTCGACACCATCGGCGAAGGCAGGAAGGCTATGCTCTTCCCGAAGAAGCAAAGCGTCTTCGCGCAAGGAGATCCCGCGGACGCGGTGTTTTACCTGCAGACTGGCAAGGTGAGACTCACCGTTGTTTCCAAGACCGGCAAGGAAGCCACGATCGGCATATTGAGCGACGGAAGTTTCTTTGGCGAAGGTTCGCTTGCAGGCCAACCTCTTCGTATGGGCACTGCAACCGCAATGACGGATTGCGCTGTTCTGAGAATTGAGAGAAAGGCCATGGTGGACACGCTTCACCGGGAACACGCCCTTTCCGATCTGTTCGTCGCACATTTGTTGACGCGGAACATCAAGTACGAAGAGGATCTGGTTGACCAACTTTTTAATTCCAGCGAGAAAAGGCTGGCCCGTGTCCTTCTTATGCTGGCTCATTTTGGCAAGGAAGGGATTCCTGAATCCGTGATTCCGAAGGTCAGTCAAGAGACGCTGGCCGAGATGGTAGGCACCACTCGTTCGCGGGTGAGCTTTTTCATGAACCGGTTCAGGAAATTGGGATTTATTAACTACGCCGGCGGTCCAGAAGGCGGATTACAAGTTCACAGTTCACTTCTCAACGTCGTTCTCCACGACTAGCGAGTCGCGTCATCCCAATTGCGGGACAGCGGCTCAACAATCATCCAGGGCGGGCACCGCGCCCACCGAATCCGATGAAGCAGGCGCACGCCCTATCCGAGCGACTCCCAAACGCGTAACATTAGGCTGAAAGTTTCACGTCCAGGTGTCACGGGAATTTTGCATGGTCACGGAACGGAAATGATGCTTCCCTCACAGACGCGAGATTTGGCCGAGCGCCTTCTTGCATACGAAAACGCTGCGGGCAAGACCTCCGAGCCGACGGAACTCGCGGCCTTTCGCGTCTGTGAGAGATTGCGCCAGCCCCTCATCACACTCGCGGGACCTGCCGGTTTTCGGTCGCTCCTTTCTCGTGCTCTGACGCTGGCCAGGGCGGAAGCTCCCAGTCTTAGCACAGTACAGGTCGCAGCGGACGGCTCCTTACAGGGTCTGGACGAGCTTCGGCCGCAAGTCGATGCGGACCAAGTCGGGGAGGCAGGAGTAATTCTCATTACCCAATTACTCGGGCTGCTTGTCCGAGTTGTTGGCGAAGTTATGACGTTGCAGCTGGTGACATCTGAAATTCTCCCAGACTTTAGGTCCCTCTCGAAGAGCGGGATGCCTATGGGCTTTGAAGCGATCGTCAATGAAGTCGATGATCTCCAAGGTGTCAGTGCGCGTCTCGAGAGACTGGCGGAGCAATATCCGCCCGTCACAGAAGCGCTGAGGTCTATCTCGGGGAACGTCCTAAACACGGCGACGGTATTGGCGGTAGTGGCGGCAATTAAAAGCCCCAAGCCGAACTGAGTACAGCGTTCGCGCCCTGCACGGAAAAGGAAATCGTGAGTATTCCAGAATCACGACATTTGGCCCAACGCCTTCTTACTTACGAAGCCGTCGCGGGCGAGAACTCCGAGCCAGCGGAGTCTGCGGCTTTCCGTGTCTGTGTGAAGCTGCGCCGACCCCTGATTACACTCGCGGGAGTTGCCGGTTTTCGCTCGCTGCTTTCTCGCGCTCTGACGCTGGCCAGGGCGGAAGCTCCCAGTCTTAGCGCGGTACAGGTCGCGGCGGATGGATCCTTAAAGGGTCTAGACGAACTGGAGCCGCAGATTGACAAGGGACAGGCCAGGGACGGAGGAGCCATTCTCATTGCCCAGTTAATAGGGCTGCTCCTCACCTTCATTGGCGAGGGTTTAACGTTGCGGTTGGTTCAGGATGTGTGGCCGGAGGCCGCCTTCGACGGCCGCGTTTCCGAGAAGGAGAGGAAAGCTTGAGCGCACGAGATAGAGTGATAATAAAAAAACTGCCGACCGGTGTACCGGGCCTCGATGAAATCCTGGGCGGCGGTATCCCGGAATTTTCTTTTAATATCATCGCGGGCGCCCCGGGAAGCGGTAAGACCACGTTGGCGCACCAAGTCGTGTTCGCCAACGCGACGCCGGAGCGCCCGGCGCTCTATTTCACCATCCTCGGCGAACCCGCCATCAAAATGCTGCGCTACCAGCAGCAGTACACTTTCTTTGACCAAGCCAAGTTAAACACCGCCGTCCGCTTTATCAACTTGAGCCAGGTTGTGTTGGAGAAGGATCTGGACGCGGTCTTAGAAGAGATTACGAAAGAGGTTGAGAAGGCAGGCCCCGGCGTCGTGGTAGTGGACTCCTTTCGCACCGTCGTACGGAAGGCGCAAGGCGGTACAACCGAAGTGGAGCTGCAATCCTTCATTCAGCGGTTAGCCCTGCTCCTGACGAGTTGGCAAGCCACGACTTTTCTGGTCGGGGAGTATGTCGAGGGTGAGATCCGTGACAATCCCGTTTTCACGGTCTCGGATGGCCTCTTTTGGCTCTACCAGGCTGCGGAGCGAAGCTCCATTGTGCGGAAGCTACAGATCGTGAAACTGCGCGGGCAGGCGTCCGTGCCCGGACTGCACACCTTCCGCATTACCCATGCTGGGCTACAAGCCTTCTCACGTACTCTTGGGCTGGCCGGACAAGCAAGGAAGATACCTAGTACACGGCGCCTTTCCATTGGCATTCCGGAATTGGACAAGATGCTCGGCGGGGGCATTCCTGAAGGCGATAGTGTCCTGGTAGCAGGGGCTTCGGGAACGGGAAAATCAGTCTTGGCAACCCAATTCATTGCCGAGGGCATACGTCAGGGAGATCCGGGAATTGTGGTGGTCTTCGAAGAACGACCGCAAGAGTATGCGGAGCGGGCCAGCAGTTTTGGTCTGGATTTGAAGACGCCGCGAAAAGAGAAGAAACTTGAAATTCTCTATCTCCGTCCCCTCGACCTCTCGGTGGATGAAACCATGCACGAGATTCTCGCGGCGGTCCAGAAGATTGGCGCCAAGCGCCTGGTGATTGATTCTCTGGCGGGCTTTGAGATGGCGCTGGCTCCCGGCTTCCGCGCGGACTTTCGCGAATCGCTCTACCGGATGATCACCGCCTTGACCGGAGTCGGGGTGACGATTCTAAGCACGGTTGAGGTGAACGAGTCTTTCACGGAATTTCCGTTCAGCACCTACTCGATTTCTTTTCTTACCGATGACATTATCCGGCTTCGGTACGTATGCATCGACGGCCAGCTGCGCAAGATTATGGTCGTTATCAAGATGCGCGGCGGCAATCACAGCAAAGATATCCGCGAATATGAAATCACCTCCAAAGGTGTGGTCATCATTGGCGAACGCCTCACGGATTATCAAGGCCTGATCACCGGAATTCCTGTGCATTTGAACCGATCCGGCAATAACAATAATGAAGAGCGCTCACATAAGCCGAAGGCCAAAACCAAAACCTAGAATCTGGGACTAGCGTCAGCAGCGTAGCACTCACAACGGGGAGTGGCTGGTATGGTCCCAACGGTCCAACAACCCTCTGGGCCACTCCGATGCGACACATCTCCCATATTTGTTCTAGAAGGCGAATTTCACGGCGAACTGGACCAGCCGAGGAGCCGCTGCGCTGACGACTTGCCCAAAATGGGGATCATTGTTTACTTCTCCGTCGACCGCTGCGGCTCCATAGAACTGAGCATGATTGAAAACGTTGAATCCCTCCAGCCGGAATTCTAACGATTGCGACTCGGTCACTCGCAGC
>JBEKPH010000083.1:0-19381 GCA_049520915.1 Terriglobales bacterium | reverse complement strand
AGCAAAGGCTTTCTAATAAGTAAAAACAAAACCGCGAGACTCAGCGCCGTGAGAGGGCATCGCTGACCTCGGATACCGTAAGTGTCTCTTGACAACGCCGACAAGGTTATAGAGGGTGGCCCACCCTTGTCGCGCTTTTGCGACAGGGTGGGGATTTCGACTCCCTCAACGCCTTCGCCTTACTGTCCGTAAACCGCAAACGCCACATTCAGATTAGTCGTGTAGCTAGCCCACGCTGGATTCTCGCTTTGATTGGTATACCCAGCATTCACGAAAGAACTCACCTGATCGTTGTCCGCCTGGTTCCACGCCGCCCAGACGCTTGATTTCGCGGTCGTACTCGCCACGATCCAATATTGCTGCCCAGCGCTCAGCGGAATCCCCGAGACTTTCTTGCTCTGCACCGCACAACAAGTTCCTGCCTCGCCCAGTTCGTAGAGTGTCCACTGCTCCAACACCGCGCCTGGTATGCCTCCGTTGTCAGCACTGAGGCTCAGGATGATACTTCCGCCTCCCGCAAGCCAGCCGATCGAGACCGTCACTTTGGTCGCGGTCGCATTAGTCGCGGGAGTGAATGCGGCGGCGTGCCACCATTCCACAAAGCCCGGCGAACCCGGACCCGAGACAGAAACACCCTGGCAGCACCAGTACAGACCGTTCGGATACGCCGTCGCAAGGTTGCTGAAGATCACCGTCGAGCCGGCATTATCGTCAACATAAGGAGTGTGCACCGCCGACGGGTTCGTGATGAACGTCGTCTTCTTGTCACTGCTTGTAATTACGCCAGCAACTGGCTTGCGCTTTTGGGCCCAAAGGGCGCCTGAGGCAAGCGTCAATACAGCCAGACACAAAACGATGCGGGAAGAGGGTCTCATGACTTTCTCCTGGAAGAATTTGGAAGTGCACGCGCCTGAAATCAGCCACCGGCGCGGCTTGTCCCGCGAGTATAGCATCGCCTTCAACTCGCCACTCTCGGTTGTTTTTCTCGGCCGCCTCCAAAAAACCAATCCAACACGGTATGGTGAATGGATGCCGCTAACCGTTCAAGAGCAGTTTGGCCAGATCGATATCTATGTCTTCGATCAAATCCTTCGCGGCAACATTACCCACGAAATGCGCGTGCTCGATGCTGGCTGCGGCTACGGACGCAATCTAGTCCACCTTCTCCGCCAAGGCTGTGAAATCTTTGCCTTGGATGAAGACCGAGATGCCATCAACCATGTCCGCAAACTTTCCGTGTCCCTTGAAACCGGGCTGCCCGCGCAGAATTTCCAGGTCGGCGAAATCGAGCAGATGCCTTTTCCGGACGCCTTCGCCGATGTCGTGCTCTGCAATTCCGTACTTCACTTCGCCCGCGATGAAGCTCATTTCACAAAAATGTTGTCGGAGTTATGGCGTGTTCTAAGACCCGGCGGAATGCTCTTTTGCCGCCTCGGTTCCCGCATCGGAATGACTTTCCAGCGCGTGCGCGACAATATCTATCTCATTGCAGACGGTTCAGAATGGTTCCTGGTCGACGAGAAGATGCTTTTGGATCTGGGCGAAAAGATGAATGCCGTTCTCGTCGATCCTCTGAAAACCACCATCGTGCAAGACTATCGCTGCATGACAACCTGGGTCTTACGAAAGCGAACTTAACGCATCTGAATTCTTCGTCTTCCTGAGCCTCTCCAACTCTGTCATCCCGACTTCCCAACTCTGTCATCCCGACCGGAGAAGATCATCGCTAAGGCGATGATCTTCGAAGTGGAGGGACCTTGTGTTTACCGAACGGCACGCCAACCGTGGCGGGCTGCTTGCTTTTTTTGGCAGTGAACGCGCCGCCGGTGCCCCATTTCTGCGCGCCTTTTGCGCAGAAGTGGGATTCCCACCCGCCCGCACAATATTTTGGAACTCCCCAAAGTGCCACGCGTAGAATGCCCCCATGAAATCGATCCCACTTCGGACGCAGCTTCTTCTGGTGGCGGCAACCTACGCCGTAGTGCTAGTAATTGGGGCACTCCTCGTTTATGCGCGCTATCTGCTCTACGTCAACCACCCGCAAGACGTCGCGGCGGCCAGCGGTATGTACGCCGCCGGCGACTGGATGCTCGAGCTCTTCATCGGCTGCATGTTGCTTGTCCCGACCTTTGTCCTGGTGCTGGTCATCCGCGAGTCCGAACCCCTCTACACCGGGTACTCTAAGACCCTTGTAGGGCTGAGTCTGACCTCGCCGATTTCTCTGGCACTGCTCGCCATCCCGGCCGTAAGCCAGGGAACGATGCTCTTGGGCTGGATTTGCATGGATCGGCTGTTTTGCTCGCCGATCGCGATTATGGGATTCGCGGTCAGCCGCTTGCTCGCACGCTTTGGCCGCGCGAAACGCTTGACTCTGTATGCATTACTGATCGAGGTCTTGACGTTGGCTCTCACCGCAGCACTGTTTCTATTCACCGCGAGATCCCATCAAGGTTAGGTGGGTGCCCCACTCAAGCCCGTTTTGGCTTGAGTGGGATTCTTCCCGCACCACGTCACTCGACCTAAGAAACGAGATCGCAAGGCATGATTTTTCCCGCTACACCCGTAGCGAACCCCGGAACGCCCTGCCCGCGTAATAAGATTCCGCCCCGTTGTGATACGTGAAAACAGTGTTGAACCGGCGATCGCAAAAGATCGCGCCGCCGAGTTCTCTGACAACAGCTGGCGTTTTCACCCAGCTCGAAGTTTTCGTGTCGAACTCTCCCAGCTTCTGCAGCTCCCGATACTCTTCTTCCGTCAAAAGCTCAATGCCCATCGCCGCTGCCATACCGACCGCGTTATCCTTTGGCTTATTTTCTTTCCTCGCGTCCAGCGCTTCACGGTCGTAGCAAATGCTTCTACGCCCCTTCGGACTCTCCTCTGCACAGTCATAGAAAATAACTTCGCCCGTCTTTTTATCCCGACCAACAACATCCGGTTCCCCGCCAGTTCTCTCCATCTCACCAAGCGACCACAACTTGTCCGGACTCGCTTCCAATTTCGCTTGTACCGAAGCCCATTCAAGTCCCTTATGCCGGTTCATGTTCTTCTCAAAGCGCGCCTTCAAAGTTTTAAGCAGTTCTTCCCTTTGTTTTGCCGACAACTCACTCCCACCGCTTTTCGTTGGTCGTTTCATTGTTTTAGATTCTCCTGATTCACGGCTTTTTACCCGCCCCCGGCGGCCAGTTCGGCGACTCGACCCCGAACTGCTTGGCGTACTCCGCGTTCAGCCGCTGCCAGCCGAACTTCAGAGCCTCGGGACCGACGATGCGGCCAATCGGATTTCCCCCAAGCAGGTGATCCAGAACATCGAAGCAGATCTGCCACCCCGCCGCGCCCATCGCGATAAAGCGATGCCCGATGTTAGTCCACAGCGTCAGCCGCGTACCCTCCGGAGTGCCTTCGAGCTCCCACCGCATCTCGAAGTCACCCCACTTATACTCCAGCACCTCGGGTTCGTCGGCGCGCGTCACGATGGTTTCGGTTACGCGCACCGCGGGCGCTGCCACGGTGGTGAGCTTCACTTTGTTTCCAACCGTAGCCAGGCTCCCATCCGCGTCAAACGGTGCCCACTCGCGCAGATGCGCCGGATCCGTGATCGCCTGCCACACTTTTTCCGGCGAGTGCCGCAGTTCCCGGACCAGCACCAGCGTCCACTTCTCTTCCCCGTTTTGTCCCCGGCTCTTTTCCACCCGCGCCATGTTGGTCTCGCCCGCCGTGTACCGCTCGCGATCGTTCACCTGCTTCTCCTTTATTCCTCAGTAGCGCGCCAGCTGCGTAATTTGGATGACGTTACCGCAGCTGTCGTTCAGCTTCGCAATCGTCGATCCCGTCACGTCCGTCGGCGGCATCGTGAACTCCGCGCCCCGAGCCTTCATCCGCTCGTAGTCGCCCTTCACGTCGTCGGTGAAGAACATGATCGCAGGCTGGCCCTGTTCGAACATCGCCTGCTGATAAGTCTTGGCCGCCGGATTATTATTCAACGCCAGCTGCAGTTCGACACCCTCTGGCTCCTCGGCCGAGGCCAAGGTCAGCCAGCGATAGGGGCCTTGACTGAAATCGGTTTTCTTCACGAAGCCCAGTACCTCGGTATAAAAGCGCAAGGCCTTCGCCTGGTCGTCCACGTATAAGCTGGTTACTTTGATTTTCATTTCGCTTCTCCTTTATCGCGTTCGCGGCTGAATTCGCGAATGAGTCCGCGTCGTTTTTTCCTTAGTCTTCTTTTTGGTTGTCGTTGATTGATCCCGATCCATCCGATCCAGATGTCGTTCGAGAGCATCCACATGCGCCGACCAGAACCGCCGAAACTGCGCCAGCCACACATCGACCTCCCGCAGCGGATCCGCTTTCAGCCGGTAGAGACGCCGTTGCGCGTCCACCGTGGATTCCACAAACCCCGCCTCGCGCAACACTCGCAGATGCTTTGACACCATCGGCTGCGGCATCCGAAGCTGCCGCTCGATCTCACCCACCGACTGTTCCGACAAGACCAGCAAACTCAAGATCGCCCGCCGGTTCGGTTCCGCAATCACCTCAAAAACGTTTTCCACGCTCCATATATACCTACCGCCGCATATACGTGTCACGGCATATATTAAGAAAAATAATTAAAATGAGCCTCTCCCCACGCTGTCATCCCGACCGCAGTCGATCATCGCGCATGCGATGAACGGCGAAGTGGAGGGACCTTGTGTTTATTTTTGCTTTAAGTAAGTAGGAAGGAATGAACACGCCCGTACGCGCTAAATCCGCACAAGACTGGTGCAATCAGACGCAAGGAACTTGCTCATAATGTCGAAACTGCCGGCTGCCCCATTCTAAATTTCGCTCTTTTTGCGAAATTTAGGGTGGGGATGTAAATGCCAGCGGAGAGCCGGACAGAGGCCCACGCGAACCCTCCTTTGGCATGATCCGGTCTGTTCAGCCTCTCCCCCACTCTGTCATCCCGACCGGAACAGATCATCGCGAAGGCGATGATCTGCGGAGTGGAGGGACCTTGTGTTGCGATCCATAAATCACATTTGTCATCCTGACCCTGCTCAAAACGGATGTCGCAGTGGCAAACAAGCAGATCAATACCAGGAACAACGCGATGGGTACCCTCGAATCTCACCGGCCGCCCCGCTTCCCGCCGCTGATTTTTCATCACCAATTGTATGTACTTCCATCACAGACACCCGCCCCAAACTCTGCCATCATTCCCCAGAGTGGACCATCCAGAACTCCGCCCGTCTCCAGAGACGGTTCCGCAACTGCCGAAAAACCAGCTTCGGCAATCTTTCACAAATTGACGTTCTGGCAGAGCCCGTTCCAAACCATGGCCCCGCCCAACTTGTTTATAAAAATGACATCACGACTGTTTATAACAACGATACTAGGGGGGTGGGGGGGAGGGGGGTGGGGGTGTACAAACCAACTACTCGCGCAGTCCCAGCGGAAGTCCGCTATTGATCGCGGCTCGTACCTTCGCCATCAGGCAATCGCGCTCTCCGAAATCGGCGGGCTCAATCGGATCGTGGAACTCCACCGTCACCGTTCCGGGACGAATGGCAAAACGCGCCTTCGGCATCACTTCCTCGGTCCCGGAAATCGTGATCGGAACCACCGGAACCTTGCACTCTTCCGCCAGGTAAAACGGGCCTTTCTTGAATGGCAACAACCGGCCATCGAACGAGCGCTTCCCTTCCACGTAGATGGTCATGTTCAGTCCCTGCTCGATCGCCTTCACCGCGTCCCGCACGGCAGTGATGCCGGCATCGCGATTTTTTCGGTCGACCGGAACGAGCGAACCGATCCGCATGATCGGACCGAGAATCGGAACTTTGAACAACTCTTTCTTCACCATCACCGAACTCCGCTTCGGTATCAGCGGCAACGTGATTGGTGGATCGAGATTCGAGATGTGATTCGACATGAAGATGTAAGTGCGCGCGGGATCGATTTTGTCGAGTCCAATGGTTCGCACTTTCACTCCAGCGATGCGCACTCCCGTAAACATCGCCGACATGCAGGTGTTATAGAGAAAGCTGATGTCTTTCGTGATATACGTCCAGGGAAAACCGAGCAGCGCAGCGACGGGCAGCGAGAGCGCCCAGAACGCCAGCATGAGGATGGTGCGAAACACTTATTCTTTTACCCCAGGCTTTACCCCGAGCGATTTCGTATTATCGATCGGCAGCGCTCGTAACTTTGCCGCGGCGAGCGACCGCAATCGTTGTGGAAGCTTCTCATAAATGCCGCCGAATCCGCCATTGGATAAGATGGCAACCACATCGCTCTCGCGCAGTTCGGGAGCAATCGCATCGACAATGGCATCGGCATCGGCCAAAATGCGAGCCTGTTTTCCTTGCTTCTGAATTTCGTGAAGCACGCGATCCAGATCGAGACGCTCTGCCTCAGGAATCGCCTCGGACTTGAAGATCGCCGCGATCACAACTTGATCCGCGAGCGCGAGACTACGAGCAAGAGCGTCCTGCAGAACGTTGCGCCGCATCGTATTCGAACGTGGCTCAAGAATGACCCAAAGGCGCGACTGCGGATAGCGCGCACGCAACGCATGAATTGTCTGTTCGATTGCCGTCGGATGATGAGCGAAATCGTCGATGATCGTCACGCCGTTCACTTCCGCTTTGACTTCAAGACGTCGCTTGACGCTGCGGAAACTCTGCAGCGCCTTCGCAATCGCCTCTTTCGGGATGCCATAATTCGCGGCCAAAGCAGCAGCCGCAGTCGCATTCCAGACGTTGTATTCTCCGCCAAGCGCAAACTCAAAGTCTTGCCAAGCCTTGCCATCGCGCATCACCGACCACGACGTTCGATGTTCACCGAGACTGAGATTCGCGATTTTCCATCCCGCGCGATCGGAAGCGCCATAACGTTCGACGGGACAGAACGCCTTCTGCAGGCACGCGTCGATACTCGTTCCCTGCTTTCCTGCCGCATCGAAGCCCACAATGCGTCCTCGTCGCGGAACGAGATTTACCAGCCGCTTGAACGCCGTCTCAACCGCATCGAGATCCTTATAGATATCCGCATGATCGAACTCAACCGACGTCAGAATCACGGAATCTGGAAAGTAGTGCAGGAACTTTGGACCCTTATCGAAGAACGCAGTATCGTATTCGTCCCCTTCGAGGATGAAATGCTTCCCTTCGCCAAGCCCAAAGCTGCGGCCGAAGTTCTCGGCAATTCCACCGATCAGGAACGAAGGCTGAAGTCCAGCCGTTTCGAAGATCCAAGCGAGCATCGACGTCGTAGTCGTCTTGCCATGTGTTCCCGCGACGACCAGCACATCTTTGCCGACGAGAAACTCATCGTGCAGAATCTGCGGCAGCGAACAGAAAGGAATGCGCTGGTCGAGAACGAGCTCGAGCTCCACGTTTCCGCGCGACAGCGCGTTGCCGACGACCACGAGATCAGGTCGAGGATCGAGATTTGCCTCCGCAAACGGCTGCGCGACCGGAATGCCCAAAGAGTCGAGAAACGTCGACATCGGCGGATAAGCAGCCGCGTCCGATCCTGTAACGCGAAATCCGCGTTCCTGCAGCATTCCCGCAAGCGACGCCATCGCCGTGCCGCAGATGCCGATGAGATGAATGTGCCGTGATTTCGTCATTGGAGGATGTTCGATGCTCTGCAACTTAACGCCATAGAAGAGTCGTAAATCGAGCCGATCATCAGCTTGTGGATTCCAGCGTCGTCGCTGATTCGAGGATCGTCAGTCTCACTTCGCGACCCACTTCGAGTCGCGCCCTGATTCCAAAAGGTAGAGTAATGTTCGCGCGCGAAACGTGTCCCGAGCGCATTCCATAAGCTACAGGAATGCCAAGATCACCGACCACTCGTAGAACAACTTCTTCCAAAGTGTAATCCTGAGTAGGACCTTGACGGCAATCCAGCATTTCGCCGAAAACGATTCCGCGAACGCCATCCAACCTGCCTGCCAGTTTCAGCTGCATTAGCATGCGATCGATCTGGAACGGCTTGGCCGCGATGTCTTCGAGAAACAGAATCGTGCCCGCGGTTTGGATGTCATACGGAGTTCCGAGCGCTGCGACCAGAATCGAAAGGCATCCGCCGTAGAGAATCCCTTCGGCCGTTCCCGCGACTAACGGTTTCGCGCTCGATGATTCGCCGAGCTCCCAATTCGCGGCTCCGCTCAAGGCGCTTTGCCACGAGGGTAAATCGACTCCATCGGCCGAACTGAAATCTGCGGCGATCATCGGACCATGAAACGTGACGAGATTGGCGCTGTCCGTAAACCAGGTGAGCAGCGAGGTCAGATCGCTATAGCCGACAAAGATCTTCGGATGCGCCACAACCGTCTTGAGATCAAACTTGGGCAGCAAGTAGTTTGATCCGTAGCCTCCACGAGCGCAGACAATCGCGCGGATATCGTCTCGAACGAACATCTCTTCCAGTTCGCGCGCGCGACGTTCGGCTGAACCGGCAAAGTACAAATCGCGTTCGAGAACCGAATCGAAGTAGAACGGCTCGTAACCAGCGCGACGAAGGCCGTCGCATCCCGCTTCCAGCATGTCGCGCTTAACGTTAGACGCGGGCGCGACAATGCCCACCTTGTCGCCGGGACGCAAGGCGCGCGGCTTGATTCGCGGGTTAGGGGAAATAACGGCCATCTCAGCTTATGCCGATCACGTTTGGTCTTGCGCGATCGCAAATGCCTAGTTCGCTTCGTCCAATCTTAAATGAAGAACTCTCCGCGGCAGACCAGCGTTGCCGGACCTTGGAGATAGACTTGGTTGTCCCAGCGTACGATCTGCGGCCCTCCGGGCGCGATCACCGTCACAGGCGACGAGACTCGCTTGCTCGCGATTGCAGCGACCGCCGATGCGCAGGACCCTGTCCCCGAGGATTGTGTTTCTCCGACGCCGCGCTCGAAAAGCCGGATCTCGATTTCGTTGGGCGTTCGCGCCTTCGCATATTCCACGTTTGTTCCGTGAGGAAATTGCGGCTGCGACTGGATTAGCACCGCCTGGCGCTGCCATCCTTCGGGAAAATCGTCGACGAAGACTACGTAGTGAGGGTTCCCCATCGAAACTGTTGTGCCCACGGCGTGTACTGACGTCGCGTCAATCGACAACGAACCGCCGACTTCGGGCTCGCCCATATTCGTCTCAAATTCGAGGGTAGAGCCTTTCCGCGCAATGAGTCGGCAAGTCTTCAGTCCAGCACCGGTGCGGATCACAACTTCATTCTTCTCTTCTCGGGAGCAAATTTCTGCCGCGACGCAGCGCGTGCCATTGCCTGAAATCTCGGCCTCGGAGCCATCGGCGTTGATCAGGCGCGCTTTTACGTCGGCTTCAGGGTCGGGAAACAACCATTCGACGCCGTCCGCTCCGACTCCATTGTGCCGATCGCACATGCGGCGCGTAAGCGCGCTCAAGTCGCCCGACACCTCGGAGCCGTTCACCATCAGGAAGTCGTTGCCGCATGCCGACGCCTTGGTGAACGAGAGTTGAAAATTGAGGCGATGATCGCTCGAGGGCACAGTCATTCCTTGGATAAGATTACTCGAAAGCTAGACGCGGACGTGGATGTCCGGGCACTATTCGTGTTCCGTGGTCTCAAGCGTGGTAACAGTCGCGAAGGCGGTCGATTCATGGAGGCGGACCGCAAAGACGCCTTGCTGATCGCGGGCGCCGTCGACCGAGAACACCATGCGGAAATCAGGATCGGCGTTCGCAATATGGATGCTATGCATCGTGAGTTCTTCACTTTCCAAGATGCGGTTTACTTCGCGCAGCATGGCATCGACGTTGCGGCCCGAAACTTCGTAGGTAGTCCCAAAAACTTTCAGGGAGAAGATGGCTTCGATTCGTCCCAGAACCACCAGCGAAACGAGGATAATCACCGTGGCAAAGGTCGCTGTCCGATACAGACCACCGCCCGCTGCCATGCCCACGCCCGCCACCACGAACAACGTCGCGGCTGTTGTAAGTCCGGTAACCGAGGTTTTGGCGTGGAGAATCGATCCCGCACCGATGAAGCCAATTCCTGGAATAATTTGCGCCGCGATGCGAGCACTGTCCGACTCCACTCCGGCCAGCTGCCGCGACAAAACGGTAAACATCGCCGCGCCGAAGCAGATAAACATGTGCGTTCGCAGACCAGCCGGCCTGTGACGCAACTGCCGCTCCAATCCGATGATGCCGCCGAGGAACGCCGCCAGCAGCAGGCGTACGAGGGTTGAACTCAACACAGCGCCCAGTTCATTCCGCATCAATTGAATAGTTTCGTGGATTGGGTGCATAGAGACCTTCTCGCCGCGACTGGCTTCGAGCGGATTCTATCACCGCAAACACATGCTTTCTCAACTGGTTCCCGGAGGGGTTAACGCGATTGATTCGGGTCCCGGCGTGTCGCGTAGATGTGCGCGTGAGGTTGCCCGGTTGCGTGGATTTCGGCGAGCGGCACGAGATTTGCCTTGTTTGCAAATTGATCGACGGGATCGCCATCGAAGGCGATCACATAATCGACGTAGTCTTGGGGGTCGGCTAAGGCACGCTCCCATAGACCTTCCGGGTCGGTCGGGCGCTTCCAGGGACGATGATTTTCGTTGTTAATGACCTGGCGCAGCGGGATGCCCGCGTCTTCCATGACGCCGACGTGTTCGCCGAGGTCCATGAGATAGATCGAGTGGCGCGGCAGGCGAGTGACAATGCGCTCCACCGCCGAATTGAGCGTGTGTCGAATATCCCAATTACGTTGCGCTTCCTGGAAGCATTGCGGCTGCGCCTTCCAAACCGAGGCATAGCTCGCCACGACCAAGGCGAGCAGCAACGCCACCAGTTTGCCGGCGTGCCTTCCGGTCGCGCTTAGCAAAAAAACGAAGGCAGTCAAAAGACCGGTTGAAACCGCGAAAAGCGGCAACAGTTGTAGTCCATAGCGCTGGTTGAAAGTGGCAAATGGCCACCACGTATGCACGTGGAGGGGCACCGAACCGAATGCGATGGAGTAAGCGTAGAAGACAAGCGGCATCCACAGGAAAAGCGTGGGGAGCGATTGCGGCCGCAGTTTCCACAGAGAAAGTCCGAGAGCCAGCACAGCCGCTGCTAGCCAGAAGCGGCCCCAGTTGCCTTCAGCCATATTCAATTGGGCCGACTTCAGAAAGTAGATCGCGGCGGTTGGGATGTTATGGAGAGCGGGATTCGGAGCGCCGACTCGCTGCTCGATCGCTTTAGCCGAGTAGGGCCCATTGGCAAATTCAAGAGGGTTGCCGTAGACCGTTGCGTTGTAGGCCAACCACAGAACTGGAACAACCGCGATGCCGAGCGCAAACTTCGCAGCGACGCGGCGCAGAGCGCGGTCATTCCAACGCCGCAGAGCAACGACGACGACCGCCGCACCAATGCAACCTGCGAGAAACCATCCGTCGTAGCGCGTGAGCTCTGCTCCCGCCAGGCACCAGGCACAACGTCGAAGTGAGATGGCGGGTTGTCTTGCATCGGCTTCATCGGCCTTCAGAAGAGCGTCCTTCGGCAAACCGCGAAAGAATTCGGCAATGAACACAACGGCCCAGATAAATAAAGCCAGATAAAGAGACTCTGTCATCGCGGTCGACTGCATGTAGATCAGGTTCGGATTGGCGGCAATGACCACCATGGAAACCCACGCGCCCACCACGGCTGCCGACTGGGTGCGCGGATTCGAATTGAGCATGCCGTGGACCAGGCGAAACATCCCGACCGCCGCGAGAATAAATCCGACCATGGACGGGATGGAGCCTCCCGCGCCGTTCTGCCACAGCGCGGTCGACCAAAGAAAAGGGACCATCAGTAAATGCGGGAGTGGCAGCCACACCGTGCCGAGTTGCAAGAGGCCGGGAGTTTGCGAGTCGACCACGCGGCGCGCAATGTTGATATGCGCAACGGCATCCCCATAGAGAAGAACATCCCCGTGTCGAAAATAGTAGAAGAACGAGAACATCGAGACGAGCGCAGCGATGCCAGCCACGCGGCCTGCGCCGCTATCGCGGGCCGAGATCACGGCCGGAGTTTCGGTACGATCGTTTTTTCGTTGTGGCATGGCTTAGCGCCCGATGAGAACCAAATTGCCTTAGCGCCTAAGGCGCTCGGCGAACCGTCTTCCGGTTTAGCTCGATGTCAAGACGCCCGCCGCAGTCAATCCAGATGCGTCAGTTCGCGGAAGATCTGAAAGCGCGCGTCGATTTCAGCCCGCGTCAGATTCTGTAGACGCTCGGTGCCAAAACGTTCCACCGCAAAGGAACCCATGACACCTCCATAGAATAGGGCGCGTTTGAGAACCTCGCGGTTGATCTCGCCCTGCGAGGCAATGTATCCCATGAATCCTCCGGCGAACGAATCGCCGGCGCCGGTTGGATCTTTAACTTCATCGATCGGCAACGCCGGCGCGCGAAAGGGATGAGAACCTATGCCGAAGGCTCCTTCTCGAAAGAAGATGGTGGCTCCGTATTCGCCATGCTTCACAACCAGCGCCTTCGGTCCCATCGCGAGGACTTTTCTGGCCGCACGGAGAAGATTCTGTTCGGATGCCAGCATCTTGGTCTCGGTGTCATTGATGAGCAGAACGTTCACCAACTTCAGCGTTTCGGCGAGCTCTTTTGGCGTACCCTTAATCCAGAAATTCATGGTGTCGCCGCCGGTCAGCCGCACCGCATTCATCTCCAGGCTCACCGCGGCTTGCAGCGTGGGATGAATATTGGCGAGGAACAAGAACTGGGTGTCGGAATACTCTTTCGGTATCCGCGGCTGAAATCTTTCAAAGACATTCAGTTCGGTGAAATCAGTCTTGGCTTCGTTCAGATTGTCGAGATATTGCCCACCCCAACGAAAGGTCTTGCCTTCGGTGCGCTCGATACCTCGCGTATCGATGCCACGATTCTTGAAGACAGCTTCGTGTTCCGGTTTAAAGTCGGCGCCGACAACGGCCACCACACGGACTTCCGTGAAGTAACTCGCGGCCAGGGAGAAATAAGTGGCAGCGCCTCCGAGAATGTCGGTGACGCGCCCGGAAGGCGTGGCGATTGTGTCAAAGGCTACCGAACCTACTACCAGAATGCTCATGGGGCTCCGTAAAAGCGGTCGTTCGTTACTAGTCGATGGTCGTTCGTCGTTGGCGTTCGTCGTCAGTCGTTGGCGTTGACATCGCGATCTTGAGAAAAGTTTCTCGCCGACCTTCGCGACCGACGTGCGGCGAACGACGATCGACTATTTCAAATATTTTCCCAGTATCAAATGCAGCTTCTCTTTTGTTGACGCCGGAATCTTGGTTGGATCGGTAAGAATGGCATGGGCCAATGCACTTCCGCATTTGCAGGAACGGCCATACGGCATCGCCGCTACCGTTGCGCTCACTACCTTCGCGGCGTTTTCGGCATTCTTGACCAGCACAGAAACGATCTGCTCGACCGTCACGGAATCATGATGCGGATGCCAGCAGTCGTAGTCGGTCACCATGGCGATCGTGGCGTAGCAGATCTCTGCTTCGCGCGCGAGTTTGGCCTCCTGCAGGTTGGTCATGCCAATCACGTCGGCTCCCCAACTGCGGTAGACATTCGACTCGGCCTTCGTGGAGAATTGCGGGCCTTCCATGCAGACATAGGTTCCCCCCACCTTGCCCTCTACGCCCGCTTCCCTGCAGCCATGAGCGACCACTTTCGTCATTTCGCCGCAGACGGGCTCGGCGAATCCGATGTGGGCGACGATGCCGTCGCCGAAGAAGGTGTCGACGCGATGGCGGGTACGATCGTAGAACTGCGTTGGAATTACGAAATCGAGCGGTTTGTGTTCTTCCTTTAGCGAACCAACAGCCGAGACCGAAACAATGCGCTCGACTCCGAGTTGTTTGAATCCATAAATATTGGCACGGAAATTCAATTCGCTCGGCAGCAATTTATGCCCGCGCGCGTGACGCGCGAGAAATGCGACCTTGCGGCCCGCGAGCTTGCCCACGATGTAAGCGTCCGACGGGCTTCCGAACGGAGTATCTTGTACAACCTCGTGCGGATCGCTGAAACCCGGCATGTGGTACAAACCACTGCCGCCGATAATGCCTATCTCTGCCTGGTGCAAGTGCTCTCCTGCTTTGGGGGGTGGGATGAGTGACGCAATGACCCAACGATGTAACGTTCCTGCTACGTAGCGACGCAACGACTCAGAGCCCCAATTATACAAGACGGAAAACTACGGCTTCGCGGGAGGTGCCGGCTCCGCTTGTTTTTCTTTTGACTCAGATGCAGGTGATTCGGCTTCGGGCCAGAAGTCAGCTACAACGCGCTTCGTCGTCGCCTCCTCAAGACTCTCGCTGATCAGGATGTCCGTGCCGCGGACGTCGATCACCACAGGACCTTCTTCCGTCAACCAGGCGTGGCGGCCGCGCAAACTACGCCAGGATTCCGGAGGCGGCGCATCGTCGGCTACTTTGCCATCCGCGCCCAGGGCTTGCCGCTTTTTATAGCGCTGCGTCAGGGACTTCGCATAGATCGCCGCAAACTCAGCTGCCTTTGCCGGGGTCGACCAGCGCGAAATGTAGAGCACTCCGATCGGCGCCGACTTGTTGGACTTGGATTTTCCCGCAAAGTAGTAGCCACCGCGCCATTCGGGATAGATCGCGTTGGCCGCTTTTTGGCCGGCATATTGTTCGACCAGCACGTCCACGTCGAACTCGCCCATTGCTCCGATATCGAAGGGAACGTAGTCTTGAAAGTCCTGCTTCATATCGATGATCTTGATGGGCTCGAGCTTTTCGTGCGTGAGATACGTTTGCGGCTCCATGATCTCGCGCGTCGTTTTGGGAGGATCTTTGAAAGCGCCCGCGTAGGCCAGTTCTTTACCGCCTGATTGCAGCAGCGCCACGGTAAAGTCGAGCCCGTAACGGTAGGGAAAAGTCAGCTCCTCCTTCAGGAAAATCGGGGCGTCGCGAAATGCGGGAGAGTCGGCCGAGCCGACGAGCATGCCCTGCTTGAGAGCTTCGACAATTTGTGGCGATTGCAGCAGCGTTTTTCCGGTTGGGGCGAGTGAATAGTCAAGCAGCACCGCCATGGCTTGGCCCTCGACCACCGCCTGCCGTGCGCCCGACTCTTCGTCGCTCTCAATGTCAGCCGGAGTGGGATCGGCTTTTTTCTTGTCAGACTCTGTCTCGGCGGCTTTCATCCATTTCTCAATCCCAAAAGACTGATCCTGGAGGGCATGTGTCAATTCGTGCGCCAGAACCGGCTTCTGCTGCTCTGCATCGACCCAGTTCAGTAGATTTACGGTCTTGGTTTTGACGTCGTAGTATCCGGCGACCTGCTCACGCAGCATCGCCACAAGAAAAGTCTGTAGGTCGAAATCGCGCGGCAGTAGTCCGAACTTCTTCAGCACGGCAGACGAACGCTCCAGGCGCTTCGCATCTTTGTCGTCTTTCATGCCCTTCTCGATGTAGGACTGCACCTCGTCGCGCTTGGTCAGCCGGCGCTTCACGGCATGCTTGATGGGGAGTGCCGTGTCGTCGCTCGCGAACTTCAAGATTTCGTCGACCGAGCGGAAGAGTTCCTTCGCTTCTTTGGGAGAGACGACTTTCTCTGGCCCGGCCGCAGCGGTGTCGCCCGCGGGATCCCGTGGCGCAGAGCCCTGCGGTTGCGCCTGAGACTGCGAAGACTGATCCTGAGACGGAACTCCGCTCTCTGGCTCTGCCTGTCCCCAGAGCACGCCCACAAACAGCACGATCAGAGCCAATGGAGCTAGACACCTGCGAACGTCTTGAGCGACTTGCGTGACTGCATTCATTAAGATCGAGTTTATACTTTCCCATGGCCATTAACCTTTGGAGCAAGCCCGACCACGCCCTCGATTATCTCGAGCGGGCCGATTCGATTGCGCATCGCAAGGAAGGCGAATCGACGTTGCTCGAGTTCGTTCCCCGGAACGCGTGCCGGGTGCTCGACCTGGGTACGGGAGACGGACGTCTGCTCGCTTTGGTGAAAGCTGAGCACCCGGCAACCGACTCGGTCGCAATTGATTTCTCTCCTGCGATGCTGGAAGCCGCTCGCAAGCGCTTTGGTGGCGATCCGTCGGTTACTCTGGTCGTCCACAATCTCGACAACCCCTTGCCCGCTTTGGGCACATTTGATGCCGTCGTTTCGTGCTTCGCGATTCATCATCTCGTGCACGAGCGTAAGCGCGCTCTCTATGCCGAGATTTACGATCGGCTGAACGCGGGAGGCATCTTCTGCAACCTGGAACATGTGGCCTCACCCACCCCACGACTGCACGAGGAATTTCTGCACGGAATCGGATACACGGTTGAGACAGAAGATCCGTCTAACAAACTACTTGATCTTGAGACACAGTTGGGTTGGTTGCGCGAGATCGGATTTACCGATGTCGACTGCCATTGGAAGTGGCGGGAACTGGCGCTGCTGGCGGGGCGAAAAGGTTAGCCGCGAAACTTCAACGGCGCAGTTGTTCGGCGACCCATGCGCCGGCTTCGCGCGTTCCCAGACTGCCCCCGATGTCGACCGTAGTCTTCTTCTGTCGAACGGCTTCGAGAACGGCAACTTCGATTTTCTGCGCTTCAGAGAACATCCCCAGGTGCGCCAGCATCATCGCTGCGGTCAGAATCGCGCCGAAAGGATTGGCTAGATTCTTTCCGGCGATCGGCGGTGCTGAACCGTGGACGGGTTCAAACATCGAGGTATGACCGGGACGCAGGTTGCCGCTGGCGGCCATTCCCAGACCGCCCTGCAATCCGGCGGCGAGATCGGTAATGATGTCGCCAAACATGTTGTTCGTGACGATCACGTCGAAGGCGCGAGGATCGCGCACCATCTGCATGCAGAGCGCGTCCACGTACATGTGCTGTGTCTCGATTTGCGGATAGTCGGCAGCCACTTCCCTGAAAACGCGCTGCCAGAGACCGCCAGCATGGGTCATGGCATTCGATTTGTCGCACATCAGCAGGCGACGTCTCGGCGATCCATCGAATTTCGTATTTCGGGCGCAATATTCGAAAGCGTAGCGCACGATGCGTTCGACTCCTTTACGCGTGTTGATGTCTTCCTGGATCGCGACTTCGTCTGCAGTTCCCTGCTTGAAGACGCCGCCGAGATCGCCGTAGACACCCTCCGTGTTTTCGCGAATCACTACGAAATCGAGGTCGCGCGGCTCAACTCCTTTGAGCGGGCAGAGCGAGGCGTCGAGCAAACGGACGGGACGGACATTGGCGAACAGGTCCATCTTAGTGCGCATGCCGAGGAGGATTTCCTTGGCGTGAATGTTCGAAGGAACACGCGGATCGCCGAAAGCGCCAACCAGAATGGCATCGAAATCGCGCGCCAGCGTGGCAAATCCGTCGGGTGGAACACTTATTTTATCGGCGAGATAGCGCTCGGCTCCCCAATCGAACGAAGTGAACTCGACAGGCGCTCCCACGGCCTCAACAACCCTCACCGCTTGCGGGACGACTTCCTGGCCGATTCCATCGCCGGGGAGAACGGCAATACGACGCTTCGTGGCGCTCACGCTGGCAACGTTAGCACAGGCTCGAACCGTTTGGAAACAAACTGGCATCTGTGTAGAGACGGGGTTTACCCCGTCTGGCGGGCGTATCGCTCATCCACCCGAGACGTGGCGAGCCGCGTCTCTACAGAGGAAATCGGGTAGTGCTTTCTCGCTTCGTTATAATCAGAGGTTGAGCTTATGAGTTCCATCGTGGTTCCAGAGACGAATCCGACTTCACGCGGCGCGAATGCTGCGACCGACTCTGGCGATCCTCGCACTGAGTTCCAGGCGTTGCTCTCAGGTTGCGGCGTTTACGACCTCAGTTCCCGCGCAAAGATCGCGGTCGCTGGCGGAGATCGCGTCCGCTGGCTGAATGGGATGGTCACGAACAATGTTCGCGATCTCGCCGCGGGCCACGGGGTCTATGCTTTTCTGTTGAACGCCCAAGGACGAATTCAGGGCGACATCTACGCCTTCCAGCGCGGCGAGTCGCTGCTGGTGGATACCGAGCAGGCGCAGCGCGACAAAATACTGGGGCTGTTCGATCGCTACATCATTGCCGATGATGTTGAGATCGCGGACATCAGCGACAAACTCGCCGCAATCGGGCTGACGGGGCCGGAGTCGCGACAGGTTCTGGAAAGCGCCGGCATTGCCGTTCCTGAACTGGCCTACCTGCAATTTGTTGACGTCCCATGGCGCGGTAAGAACGTTACGCTTCTGCGTTCGGGCGAAGAGGCGCGTGAGTCGTGGCAACTTTGGATTGCGCCCGAACATTTCAGCGAACTGTGGAGCGCGGTTGGGCAGGCGGGCGCGCGTCCCACCGGCACGGCGGCGCTGAATTTGTTTCGCATCTCGCGTGGGATTCCGCAGTTTGGCGTCGATATCCGCGACCGTGATTTGCCGCAGGAGACCGGGCAGGGCCGCGCGCTGAATTTCACCAAAGGCTGCTATCTTGGCCAGGAGATCGTGGAACGGATCCGCTCGCGTGGCGCGGTGCACCGGCAATTTGGCGCGTTCGCGGTCGAGGGCGCGCTGCCCGAAGCGGGCGCAAAGATCGTGGCGGAAGAAAAGGAAGTGGGTGAAGTCACGAGCAGCGCCGTTCTGCCTTTTCCCGACGGAGACCGTCCGGTTGCGTTGGGCTATCTGCGCCGCGAAGCCTCCGCAAAAGAATTGCGCGCGGGAGCGGCAATGCTGAAACGCGCAACTCTGCCGATCGTGTGAACTGTAGAAGAACCGCCGAAGAGCAGAGCTTAAGGGCGATAGCATGACATCGAAGCAGCGACGGTTTTACGAGGAAGTTGAGCGGATGAAAACGGTTTACAGACGCTTCCCCGTGGACAGATTGCGTCAGATCGTAACTAAGGGAACTATCAAGGAATACGTTACTGCAGCTAAGCAGGTCTTAGAAGAGCGCGATGAGTCGGAATTAACCTCAAAGTAGCCCGCACCCGAATCAGGAAAAACCTTATGGCTCAAAGAAGAAAAGAAGAAAGCGAATTCAAAGTTAGCGACAAGCGGTTGTTCACCTCCGACGGAGAATTGCGATCCGAACCGGGGGAAGAACAGGCTGCTCCTCCGCCCGCTGTGGCTGCTCCTGCCGCAGTGGCTGCGGAACTACCACCTCCTTCTTCTGCGCCGTCCGCGAGCACGGTATTAACACCGGCGGATGCAGCGGCATCCGCAGCGCCGTCCGGGCCAGAATCGGATATTCCTGAGCCACCCACCGATTCGGAACAAAAGGCGCAGCATGACGCCTACAAGCAGTCGTCACGCGATCTCGATACCCGCGTCGAACTGAGTGGGCACTCCGCGAAAGAACTCGAGATGAGTTTCGAGCGCTTCATGGCCTCGCTCTACATGACGGCCATGATGCAACTCGGCCTGATGCATGAACAAGGCGG
>JBEKPH010000082.1:0-20215 GCA_049520915.1 Terriglobales bacterium | reverse complement strand
TATGCCTGGCTATTCTGGGACTCCTCTCGCAAAGAAATTGGGCATCAAGGATGATTTTCGCGCCGCCCTCTTGCATGTGCCGGAGGACGTGAAGTCCGAATTGCGCGGCGAGCTGTCGAAATGCCGCATCCTAAAAATTGGCGACAAAGATCTCGACTTCATCTTTCTGTTCGTCAAGTCGCGTGCAGCGCTGACGGCGGATCTTCATCCGGCTGCGCTGGCTCTTGCGGCCGCTGGGATGCTATGGATCGCGTGGCCTAAGAAGAGTTCGAAGGTTCCCACAGACCTGACCGAAGATGTGATCCGGCTGAGCGGGCTTGATGCGGGACTCGTTGACATCAAGGTCTGCGCGGTTACGGATGTGTGGTCAGGTTTGAAATTTGTCATCCCCGTCAAGAATCGGCCGAAAGTAAAGCGGCAAAGCTCCTAAACACGCCTGCCAAAAACCCGAAAAACACTGCAATTGCCGGCGTCCGCCGGATGACAAATCATTACTTCGTACTCCGCAACTTGGAAGCGGCGGATGGGTTTGCATTCGGTAGATTCGATTCCCAGGGCAACGAGTCCCGAGAATCGAATGAAGGTTACTGAAAGGAAAACAGACTATGAAACGCACAATTGCCGGGATCTTGTTGCTGATCGGAATGGGAGCAGGCACGATGTTTGCGGACGACGCGTGGCGTGATCGACGCGACCTACGACGTGATGATGCGCGAATCGCGCATGACCGCCGGGAATTGCGCAGCGATCTCTACCACGGAAACTATGGCGCGGCCCGTCACGAGCGGCGCGAATTGCGCCATGAGTATCGCGACGTCAGCCGCGACCGGCGCGATCTTTATTGGGATCGGCGCTAGCGGGCGTGTTCCAAGAAGCCAGATGATGCGACGTTGGTAACTTGCGATGAGACGGCCAGCCGGGTTCTATTGATGTGTCGCACAGAAATAGCGGATGGAGTTAACGACTCCATTTCGAGGAACCATGCAAAGTAGAACCCGGCTGGCAGAGGCAGTAATGGTGGCGATGATGCTCTGTTGGTCCAGCTCCGCGCAAACATCTTACGGGCAAGCGTCTTACGCGCAAGGCTCGGCGGTCCGCGCCGAGCGGGAACTGTACGCCTCGGTGAACGACGCGAGGCGAGCGCAAGGGCTGCCTTCTTTACAGTGGAACGAATCCCTCGCCGTGGCGGCGCGGCGGCATGCTGCTGTGATGGCCGAGCGCGGCACCGCGCAACACGCCTTTGAGGGAGAGCCGAGTTTATCCGTGCGCGTGAAGCAGGCTGGCGTGCACTTCAGTTGGCTGTCAGAGAATGTAACGCAAGGGCCGACGGCAATTTTTATTCATACACAATTCATGCATTCACCGGCGCATCGAGCCAACATTGTTGACCGCGATATGGACTCCGTTGGAGTCGGGGTGGTCGAGCAGGGCGGGCAGCTATTCGCGGTAGAAGATTTCGCCCAAGTGCGCTGACAAACTGCAGATCGAACAAATAAACGAGGCCCACGATCGGCGACCGCCATCGTGGGCCTTTTTCATGGAGACCGCGGAAATTACTCCGGGTTTAGTGTTGGTCGTGGTCGTGATCGTCATGATGTTCGACGTCGGGGCAATCGTGGTGCGCCTGATCGAGTTGGGCGCGGCGCTTGCGAGCCTCTCGGCTGTCCTCGCCATGCTTGGCGACGGCATCGCGCAAGTTCTCTTCTGCCTGGTGAACGCGTCTTACACAGCGGTCGTGGTGGTCGTCGGCGCGCGTGGGCAGCGACGAACCCACTAAGCCGACGATGGTCAGCAATACAATGCAAAGCATTCTGATGATGCGGGTCATGGATTCTCCTTAGGTGGGATTTCTAGGATTTGAACGATTTGGGCGCGGACGGCACGGTCGCGCTCACACGGATTTGGGGACCACAAACAAGCCGGAGACTAAGATGCGGAGGCGGCGAGCGCTGTTGCCGGAGAAGGACAGGTATCAGCCGTCAGCCATCAGGAAGTGCGTGCGTGCCTATTGCTGGGGTTGTGGTTGAACCAGTCCGAGGCAGGATTTTCTCTTTTAAAAACTTTGGTTTACGCAGTCCTTGCGTTTGGGGGGTCGAGCTCGCCGGGCGAGGACGCCCGGCGCTCCATTGTTATTTCTTCATTCATCATTTTTATTCATGCATTTAGCTTTTCACTGCTACTTGCCGGTTCCGGTTAGTTTGATTACGCCGGGGCTGAGGGGGGCGCTATCGCTCACGGTGGCTGCTCCGGTGAAGGAGCCGGACACGTTCGGCATGAAAGTGACGCTGAAGGTGCAAGTCGCTCCGGCGGCGACGGTGGCTCCGCAGGGAGATGTTCCGGCGCCGGCGGCGCTGAAGCCGCCGCTGGCAACGATGCTCGAAATGGTCAGCGTGGTCCCGGAGTTATTGGTTAGCGTGACCGACTTGGGGGCGCTGGCGGTGCCGACTGCCTGGGTTCCAAATGCCAGACTGGTGGGCGACAAGACGACGGGAATCGCGCCTGTGCCGGTTAGTCCGATGATCTGCGGACTGCCTGCGCCGGAATCCGCGACGGCCGCTGCGCCTTTGATCGACCCAGTGGCGGTTGGAGTAAAGGTGACGGAGAGGGTGCATTTCGCGGACTTGGCGAGTGCGCCTCCGCAGGGGGTGGTTCCGCTGCCGACTGCAGCATAGTCGTCGCTGGCGGTGATGGCGCCGATGGTGACTGTGCCCGTTCCCTTGTTGGTGACGGTCACGGTCTTGGCAGCGCTGGTGGCGCCGATGCCGGTCGAGGTGAAGGTCAACGTGGCGGGGCTAAAGCTTAAGGAGACGGCGGGGCCTCCCGTGGCGGTGCCGGTGAGTGCGATGATCTCTGGGCTGAAGGCACCATTCGTCGTGATCTCAAGCGCGCCTTTGATGGAGCCTTTGTACTGGGGAGTAAACGTCACGACGATGGTGCAACTGCCACCGGCGGCGAGAGACGATCCGCAGGTTCCTCCGGTAACGGAATAATCGGCGGTGGCGGTTGAACTCAGACTGATTGCGGTGGTCTGCTTGTTGGTTACGGTCAGAGTCGAATTGGAGGTTGAGCCGACAGCCGTGCTGGCGAAAGTGAGACTGGTGGGATTGAAGGTTAGGGGAGCGATTCCTGTTCCGGTCATCTTGACCCGCTGAGGACTGGTGGTGGCGCTGTCGGTAAAGGTGAGGGCTCCGGTGACTGCTCCGGTCGCGCTGGGGTTGAAGGTTACGTTAACCGTGCAACTGCTTTTCGCGGCCAACGAGCCGGAGCAGTTGTTGCTCTCAGTGAAGTCGCCGCTGGCGGCGATAGAGCCGATGGTCAGCGGCCCGGTACCGGAATTCGTGAGCGTAACGGACTTGGACGCGCTGTTGGTGCCGACGGCCTGGTCTCCAAAACTCAGACTCGCGGGGCTGACGGCCGCAGTGCCGCCGGAGGCAAGCAAGACGTAGAACGTGGTTGGGAAGTAGGGTCCGCAACCGGCAGTGTTGAAGTTGCCGACGGCAACCTGGAAGGCGCCAGAGGTCGCGATGTCCTGGGCGGTGAGCGGAATCGTGACCTGGGTGGAACTGACAAAGGTCGCTACGGCGCGGTAGAAGCCGTTTATGTAGACGTAGGTTCCGGCGGTGAAGCCGGTGCCGTTGATGGTGAGGGTGAAAGGCGCGCCTCCAGCCGGGACACTCGGTGGATTGAGGCTGGTGATGGAGAGCGGCGTGGAGTTGACGTTATAGTCGGCCGCTACCAGAACTTCGCCATTGACGGTCAGATTCTCGGTGCTGCCGGTTCCGCTCAGGCCATAGAGCCAGCCAGTAAACGTCAGGCCCGACGATGGGGTCTCGGTGAAGTTGATCAGACTTCCGGTGGGGTAGAAACCGTCTCCGGTGGGTGAACTCGGGGAGACGCCGATGGCGCCGGCGCAGGTTCCTTCCAGAATGTAATCGGCGACATAATATTGCGGCTGAAGGTTCGCGGTATAAGTCGCGCTTCCGCTGGAGGGCAAGGTGATGGTGTGAGTCTCGGCTCCGCCGTCACTCCAATTGGAAAACTGGAAACGCGTGTTCGAGCTATACGGATATTGCGGCGAGTAGGTTGAAAGGCTGTGGGTGCTGGAGGGCGTCCAGGTGGAATCGTAGGGCAGGGCGAAATTCACGGGGGCGTTCCAGTAGGTGCCACTGCTATCGACGAAGAGATAGAAGTCGGATTCCACCGGATCAGTGGTCACGGTGTAGACCGGAGAAGTGGTGAAATAGGTGGTCAAGTTGATGGAGGTGCCGTCGTCCATCACATTAAAAGTTTTGGGATTGGCGCCGTTGCCACCGGGCAGCCAGTAGGGAGAGTTGATGAAGTTATAGAAATTCTGGCCTGGCGAGGGCGCTGCCGTAAGAGTAACGGGTTGGCGAATGATGTAGTAGAGGCCGGGGAGTCCGGAGTAGGAGACCGGGGCGGGTGAAGTGGAGACGGTACCGGCGCCGGTGGGCGAAATCGTATTGACGTAAGGAACGAGCTGAATGAAGTTTGCCGAATAGACGGTGACGGCGGGCGAGGTTGCGGGCTGGGCCACCATGTTGTTTCCGGGAGAGACGGTGATGGTGTGGCTTTCCGCGGTGGAGTCGTTCCAGCGGCCGTAAAGGTAACTGATGCCGGTGCTCGAGAGGGTCTGAGCAGCGGATGGCACATTCAATGTGTGCTGAGAGTTCAAGGCCCAGGCGTAGGTTTGGGGCGTGGTGACAGTAGCGCCGTCCACGATGACCTGGAGGCCGGGAGGATTGGTGGTGACGGTGACCTCGGTGGGCGTTGCTCCGTAGAGGCGAAGGATGCCATCGATGTCGCCAGCGCTATAACCGCTCGAATTCGAGAGCGGGATTCCGGCCGGGATACTTTCGATGCAGGGCTCGCCATTACTCGAGAAGGAAGTCGCGGGGTACTCCATGATGGAGGCGTAGTCGTAGAGAGTGAGATCCTGGACGCCTTCGCTGTCATATGGTTCATCGAAGTTGGAGCGTGAGGCGGCGATGACATTGTTGTAATTCACATTGACGTAGGTATTGCGGTCAGGCCGCGACTGTTCGTGCCAGACGCCGACGATGTGTCCCATTTCGTGAAGGACAGTAGCGACGGTACAGGGGTTCTGGGTTCCGCCTGCACCTGTGGCAAATTGTTCGCCGATGCCGGCGTCGCCTTCGGTTGCCTCGCACACTCCGTTATTGGAGTTGGGGTCGAAATTGAAATCGACGTAATTGGTTTCGGTGCTGTGCTGTACGAATTCGATCACGCCCGAAAACGTGGAGTTGAATTGCGAAATCGCGGTCTGGATATTCGCGACGTCTCCGGATTGGGAGTCGATGGTGTAGGGGACCTGATAGATGTTGCCGACTTTGGGCCAGAGATATTGGGGGAAGGCGATGCCGACGCTGTTTTGTCCGGGAGGGTTCGGCTTGGCTTGCACGTTCTCGAGCAGAATGTCGCCCTGATAGATTGCTTTGCCCGTGCCGTTGGTTCCGGGAACCCAAGCGTAAGTGATCTTCATACCGCGCCAAATACCGGTGCGAATTTCGGGTTGCGGCGTCTTGGCCCAGAGGGCAGAAGCGATAAAGAGGATGGCGAGGGCAGACAAGACGAGGCGGCGGGGCATGGTCACAAAGAACCTCCTGGGATGGAGCAAAAGCGCAATATAAGGGGGAGATCGGGTCGTCGGACGTGGGGGCGTCCGGTTGAAGTAGTGTGACGGGGAACGGTGCGGGTGTCAAGCGGGGCGGCGGCGAGTGCGGCGGCAAGCCTTTTTGCGTTGGTCTCACAAAAAGTGTGACGATGTGACGGCCTTGGCCCTCAGGGGCTGAAGCCCGCATATTGGTGGCCCAAGGCGGCACGGCTGAAGCCGTGCCCTTCCACAACACCATGTATGAGACAGGTTCTAGTCTTCGTGGCGGGGGGTGGCGTAGTAGCCGCTGCGAGCTTGAATCTTGTAGTCGCCCTGCTTGGGCTTGATGTCGACTTTGCGGAAAGAGCCGTCGCGGTTGGCGTTGGTGGGTGTGTATCCGATGTTGTACTGGCTGCGCAGTTCGCGGGAGATCTGGTCAAAGGCGTCGCGCAGCTTTTCGATCTTGTTGCCGACATCGATCACGCGGCCACCGGTCTCCTGGGTAAGCTTTTTCATTTCGGAAGGGCCGTTGTAGCCTAAGCCTCCCAGGCCGCCGTAGAATCCGCGGTCGGCAATGAGTAAGACGTAGCAGATGGCGTCGGCTTTCTGAGCGGCTTCGATGGCGTCTTTGATTTTGAGCTTGCTGCCCTCGTCTTCTCCGTCGGTGAGCAGGATCATGGCCTTGCGCCCGACCTCGTGACTTAATTCGTCGTGGGAGGCGAGGTAGACGGCATCGTAGAGGGCGGTTCCACGCTGGCCGTTCGAGCCGCACGGAATGGGGCCCTGCGGGCCGATGGGACCGCCGGCGCACCCGACGCCGCCGGCATTCATGGACGCGTCGTTGAGAGCGTGCTTGAGGCGGCTGACGGAACTGGTGAAATCCTGAAGAAGCTCGATGTCGGTGCCAAAGCTGATCACGAAGGCTTCGTCCTTGGGACGCAGGGTGCTTTCGAGAAAAGTGCCGCCGACTTCTTTTTCCATGTCGAGGACGCGGCGCTGGCTGCCGCTGGTATCGAGCAGGATTCCGAGAGTGAGGGGCAGATCGGACTCGGCCTTAAAATATTTGATCGTCTGGGGCTGGCCATCTTCGAGAAGGTCGAAGTTGTCTTTGGTCAGGTTCGGAATGAGCGCGCCGTGCTTGTCTTTTACGTTGAAGAAGAGCTGCACGAGTTCGACGTTGATCTTGAGGGTCGAGACGGGCTGATCCTGATCTTTATCTTTATCGTTGGCGGCGGAATCGGGATGTTGGATGTCTGAGTCGGAATTGGAAGTCGGGGCGTTCGAAGCCGCGGGGGCATTCTGCGCGGCGGCGGCGCTTGTAAGGAAAGCGCCGGATAGTGATAAGGCGAGAAGATATGAAAAGATAGGCAGGCGCGGTTGGCAAGGTAGTGTAGGCATCGGCGTATTTATCCAGAGACTTTGCTAGTCTATCCTGTAAGGGGCCTGTACGGGCCTGTCACGGGACCTGTAAGCGGCTGCAAGGGTTAGATGCACCAAAGTACCGCGGACTGGCATCTGAATGAATGAAAAAGTGGCCGGGATGTGGAACATCGCAACAGATGGGCAGAAGAAAGACAGAGGATTCCGGGATATGAGAACGAAAATGGGCGCCGTGCTGATTCTGGGGCTGACATTTCTGTTGGCGGGGACGCTTTTCGCTCAGCAACAGAAGACGGATGATATCCCGGACGCTCCATCAGCGACGCGACCGATTCCTCCTCCGGAAGCACCGAGCGCGCGGCAAGCTGCTCAGGATGATCTGCCTGACTCTCCACCACCGGTCGACAGTTCCGGTAACGGCGTGACCTCGGGATCGAGAGACCTTCCGCACAGCGACGCAGCGAACTCGACGACGCCGCCGCCGATGCCACCGGTCAAGACGGTGCCAGCGGGAAGCGTTCCGCGGGATTTGGAAAGCGGACAAGACACCGGGTTCATCATTAGGACGACGACGAACTTAGTCCTGGTACCGGTCATGGTCAAGGACAGAGAGGGCCGGCTGGTGGGGGGCTTGCAGCCGAAGGACGTTTCTCTGTTCGAAGACGGCAAGCAGCAAGTGTTGAAGTTTTTCACGAGTGATCCGTTTCCTCTGTCGGTGGCTGTAGTGATCGACACGGGCATGCCGGACGTGGGATTGAAGAAAGTGCAGCAGACGCTGTCAGCGTTGCAAGGCGCGTTCAGCCAGTTCGATGAAGTTGGAATTTATACCTACAGCACGACGGTCGGGCGAGTGGAAGACTTCACCAGCGTTCCGAAAGAGCTGACGGTCGCTTTGAACGAAGTGAAGATGTATAGCGGAGAGAATAATGGACCGCCGGTAACAAGCGGGCCGCTCGGTCCGCAGGGACCGATCATCAATGGCAATCCCATTGATTCTCCGGTGACCCCCATCAGCACGCCGCCAAAGGTGGCGCATGTGTTGAATGACGCGATCCTGCTGGCGGCGCGCGATCTTTCGAAACGCCCGCGGGATCGGCGAAAGATCATTTTCGTGATCAGCGACGGACGCGAGCAGGGTTCGGCGGCCAGCTACAAAGACACGCTGAAAGTGCTCCAGACCCAGAACATCACGGTGTACGCGGTGGGAGTGGAGGGGGCTGCGATCCCGATTTACGACCGACTGCAGCGGATTCACCTGCCAAAGACGGGGAAGTTCATGGGATATAGCGACATTCTTCCGAAGTACGTTTTCGCAACGGGCGGGGGAACGGTGTTTGACGGGTTGACTGAGGCCGACATGGAGCGCGTCTACGCGCAGGCCATCGGAGATGCCCGCAACCAGTACACCTTGGGCTATACGAGCAAGCCGGGCATCGGCGGATATCGGCAGATCGAGGTACGGGTGCGGCGTCCCGAGGTTAAGGTGTATGCCAGGGACGGATATTATCCTTTGCCGTCTCCGAGATAATCCTGAAACCGAGCTAAGCATTTGATGCCGTAGTGTTTTAGTAACGTGGGTAACCTGCGCTACGACCCTTCGGTGTGGTATAAAAACCAGCAGTAACCGATACTGTAGTCAGGTGGATGGAAAGCGATCGGCTTGCGCTGGGAGGAGTGGTTCGCGCGGGACGGTTGTGCACGAGTTTCTGAGGAAACCTTTTGAGTTTCATCAACTTCGCAGCCCGCGAGATCAATTGCAAGATCGTCTACTACGGCGCCGGATTAGGCGGCAAGACGACGAATCTTCAATTTATCTTCCAGAAAACAGCCGAACAGCAGAAGGGCAAGATGATCTCGCTCGCGACCGAGACGGATCGAACCTTGTTCTTCGATTTCCTGCCGTTGGATCTCGGCAACGTGCGCGGTTTTAAGACCCGCATCCACCTCTATACGGTCCCAGGACAGGTTTTTTACGACGCCAGCCGCAAACTCATTTTGCGCGGGGTGGACGGGATTGTTTTTGTGGCCGATTCTCAGGAAGAGCGCCAGGACGCGAACGTCGAAGCGCTGGAGAATCTGATGTCGAACCTGAAGGAACATGGGTACGACTTCAATAAGATTCCGTACGTCCTGCAACTGAATAAACGCGATCTGCCGAACGCTCTGCCGGTCGACGTTCTCGCCAAAGAACTGCGCAAGAAAAACGAACCGATCATTGAAGCGGTCGCCTTCCAGGGTGTGGGCGTGTTTGAAACCCTGAAAGAAATTGCGCGGCAGGTGCTGCAGGAGTTGAAGGCGGGCGGGTAGGACAGCCGTCAGCTTTCAGCCATCAGCCGTCAGCAAAATCCCCCACCTAACTAGCCCGCGGTTTCCAACTCCGCCGACAACTCTTCCCACTCTTTCATCAATTTCCGCAGGTCGGCTTTCTGCTTTGCTAGTTCCTGAGTTTGGCGCTGCGTTTCTTCGGCGCTGACGAAGCTTTGCAGCTGGGTTTCGCAGGCCTCGATTGCGGCTTCGGCGCGGGAAATTTCCTCTTCGACTTCGTGGAGGCGGTCTTCCATCTGCTTGCGCTTGATGGGATTTACGCGCTTGCCTTTGGTGTCGGAGGCATCGGAGGGAGACGCGGCAAGCCTCGTCTCTACGGGGGAAGATTTCGTTCCGTTCGCGGGGACTGATGAAGGGATCGATGCGACTGCGGATGGCTTCGCTTCATTCGCCGCTCTTCCCTGCTTGCGCCAGAGGTAATCTTCGTAGTTGCCGGGATAGATTTCTACCTGGCCGTCGCCAATTTCGAAGACGCGGGTGGCGAGGTTGTCGATGAAATAGCGGTCGTGCGAAACGAATACGACTGTGCCTGTGTATTTCATCAAAGCTTCGAGCAGGACGTCCTTGGCGCGCAGATCAAGGTGATTCGTCGGCTCGTCGAGCAGCAGAAAATTGGCGGGATGGAGCAGCATTTTCAGCAACGCGTATCGGTTGCGTTCGCCTCCTGAGAGGACGCCGATGCGCTTGAAGACATCGTCTCCAGAGAAAAGGAAACAGCCGAGCAGGCTGCGCAACTCGGTTTGCGTCGAGGCTCCGGAAAGCTCGCCGAGATCATCGAGGATGCGCGCCTCGGGATCGAGTTCTTTGTATTGGTCTTGCGCGAAGTAGTCGAGGTGGACCTCGTGGCCGAGTTTATACTCGCCGGCACTTAGCTTCTCCTGTTGCGCCAGCAATTTGATGAGGGTCGACTTCCCTGCTCCGTTGACTCCGACCAATGCGATGCGCTCGCCGCGCTCGATCATGAAATCGACTTTTTCGAATACTTTGTGCGGATTCGGCCCCGATTCGCCGTAGCTCTTGGCGACATTGGCGAACTCGGCGACGATGCGTCCGCTGGGCTTGGGCTGCGGAAACGAGAAATGCACCGTCTTTTCTTCATCCGGAATCTGAATCCGCTCCATCTTGTCGAGCTCTTTGATCCGGCTCTGTACCTGCTTCGCCTTGGTGGCCGTGTAGCGAAAACGGTTGATGAAGACTTCGAGCTGCTCGATGCGGTCGTGTTGCGTCTTGTATGCCGATTCGAGCTGTTCCTTGCGGGCGGCTTTTCCGGCGAGGTACTGATCGTAGTTACCGGCGTAGAAGTGCATCTGCTTGTTCCAGATTTCCACGATGCGCTTGACGGTGATATCGAGAAAATAACGGTCGTGCGAGATCAGAACGAACGCGTTGGGATAGGTGGTCAGGTACTCCTCAAGCCAGTTGCGGGCTTCGAGATCGAGATGGTTGGTGGGCTCGTCGAGCAGGAGCAGGTTCGGCTTCTGGAGCAACAGTTTGGCGAGCGCGATGCGCATCTGCCAGCCGCCGGAGAATTCTTCCGTTTGGCGCGTCCAGTCGTTGCGATGGAAGCCGAGTCCGGTAAGAACCTGGCCCACCTGGGCTTCGAGAGTATAGCCATCGCGAGCGACGAATTCGTGTTCGAGCCTCTGATAACGGTCGGCGACGTTGGAGTATTCCTGACTCTGATGGTCGAGTTCGGACATGCTGCGGGTGAGCGACTCCATCTCTTTTTCCATGGCATGGAGTTCGTCAAAGACCGACATGCATTCTGCAAAAATCGTGCGGCCGGTCATGGTCAGGCCGTCTTGCGGAAGGTACCCGGTAGAGATGCCTTTGGCGCGGGAAAGAGTGCCGTAGTCGAGCGACTCGAGGCCGGCGAGAATCTTCATGATGGTGGATTTGCCTGTGCCGTTGGCTCCGACGAGACCGATGCGCGATTCTGGCGTAATCAGCCAGTCGGCGTCCTCGAACAAGAGCTTGTGGCCATAGCGCTTGCCAGCGCCGGAAAGTTGGATCATGAGGGTCTCTATTTAATATAGCGGACGGGAGCGGGTACGCATGGTAGAACGCTTTCCACGATGAACCTGGCTCCACTCTGAAACTAAAGGGCCGAGCATTCTCGCACGTTCGACGAACGGCGGCCAAAATTGACAGGCCGCGTTGCGCATCTTTGAGATTTTCAGGATCTAAGCTATTTTCCCAGGGTATTTCAGAACTCGACCGGATTCCAATTCACAGTGTATTGGGCTAATCCTCATTTGATCTCCGTCGCGGATCGACGGATTCTCAAGGAGTGAAGTCCATGCAGCCCTTCGTCAAAACACTACGCCAGAAACTTGCCCTTACAGCTTTCGCGCTCGTGCTCACCGCAACCGCATCCGCCACACTTTCCGTTAACGTCATTTCTCCAACGCTAAACTACCAAGGAACAGCGACCGGAGGAACGCCCGTCTTCTACGAGGCATATGCCACGAATCCGAATTGCGCGGCGGGAATTGGGGCCATGCGCATCTACACGGCCCCGGGCGTGAACGCCTTCACGGTGAACGGCGATCACCTGGAAACCTTTATTGCCTTACCCTTGGGTACTTACAACACCGTCGTGCAGGCATGGGACAACTGCGGCAACGTCGCAAAAACAGCGGCGCCATTGACTGTGACTTCGGGCAATATCTCTATCTACCTGCCGACAGGCGAGGTCACTAACGGTCCTGTTCACATCGCGGCGTCCGCTCAAACTGGATGCGATCAAGGAATCAGCGCGATGCGCCTCTACACCGCGCCCTACGCTGCTCCCTATACTATCGATTCGAATCAACTGGATACCTACGTCACCGTCCCCCTCGGCAACTACAACATGACACTTGTTGCGTGGGACAACTGCGGGTCTGTATTTACCTCCAATTTTTTCAGTGCGGTCTCTGGAAGCCCAGATGGCTATTTGTACGGAACCTACGCCGCCGGTAATACCATTGCCGAACTCGAGATCAGCGACGCAGGGCAAGTGATCAATCCGAACGGCGACTCGGACCCACCACAGTTTCCGGCAAATAACGCCAATTCCCTGGTTGTCGACCCTGGCGGATGGTTCTTATATGCGGGCGAACCGAATGGCGTTTATGCTTTTCAGATTAATCCTGAAAATGGCGCTCTTTCCGCGATCCCCGGATCACCGTTTGCCGGTAGTGGTATTACACGAATCCTGATGGATCCTTCCGGCAACTTCCTCTACAGCGTGTCCAATACAATTTCCACCTTCCGCATCAACCGCTCCAACGGAAGTCTCACCCCTACCGGAAACTCTGTTCCGCTTCCGTCCGCCTACTTTTTTGGGGGAGCGATTGATGGTCCATTCTTCTATTTCCTTTCCGCTTCACCAAAAGACGATTTATGGGGTTACAGCCTCAACGCAAATAATGGAGCTCTCACTCCAATCTCCGGCTTGCCCGTCAATTTCAATCGGAATGTACCGATCACCGCTCTGGCAGCCGCCGACTATCACGTGTATGTGGCTACTGGTGAGGGAGTGGGAAAAATCTATGGCTATGACATTGATCCCGCATCAGGCGCCCTCGCTCACATCCCCGGTTCGCCTTTTGAATATGAGGGCGGCAACTTCCCCGCGGTTTGGATCGATTGGTCAGGCCGCTATTTATGGCCCTGGCAGCAGGACACGACATCAAGCACAAATGATATTCAACCGCTGGATATCGGATCGAATGGCCGTCTAACCCTGGTCGACGGGGGCACTTTTGGCGGTGCCGATGGCTTCTCCGGATTTACTGAAGATTTGACCGGGAACTATGTGTTCACAGATTGGACGAATGCCATTCTACCGCCCATCCCTCAGCAAGGTGGGACAGAGGTAGGAGTCCAAACTTTTTACATCTCGGACGGAGTTCTGGCACCCTCCTACAGCACCGTTTTGCCAAATACATTTAACGTGGGAGCGATCGCGAGGCAGAATCCGAACTAGCGCGACCGAGAGTTGGGGCGTCGACCCGAACTGGAGTACTCACGGGTCGACGCCTGTTTTCTCGGCTACAGGATCTTTGTCTGTACCTGTGGGTGGATCCGTGGATGTTTTCTAGCGGGCTGCGGCTAAGCGGGCGACGCCGAGGTGCTCGACGGCGCGGTCGATTACAGTCTGCAGTTCGTGGGCATATTTGACTTCGCGGCCTTTGGCGAGAACGACACGAGCTTTTTCCGCGTCAAACCAGGTCGGATCGCGATCGTCTTCTTCGGGAGTGCGGGTTTGCCGCACCTCCATCAGGAAGGCCTTGACTACGTACTCCTGTACGCCACCGGGCTGCCAGAAAACTCCCTTGGAGTGGACGTAGATGTGGAAATGGCGGGGTTCGATGACGCCGATGGCTCCAGCTTCTTCTTTGGCTTCACGTTCGGCGGCCTGGCTGTGGGAGAGTCTCGGTTCTGGGGCTCCCTTGGGAAAAGTCCACTTGCTGCCGCCGTTGGTGTGCACCAGCAGAAACTCGACATGGGAATTCACCCGCCGGTAACAAACCGCCGCCACCTGCAAAGGGAGCGCGAAGCGAGAGACCCGAGGCGAGCTCATCGACTTCAGATTACCGCAAAGATATTTCTAGAGTGTTAAATAGCAACAGAAATGGTGCACACTTTGGGTCCGTGACCATTCGGTTACTCGGGCGGATTGGCAAGCAAGCCAGCTAATTCTTGACCGGAGCAGGGGTATTCGTTTGTTTCTTGGACTGGGCGATCATGTCATCGGTCTGCTTCTTCAGCCGGTCTTGCACGCTCTCCATGTATTTGGTGAGGATGGGCATCATGTCTTGCATGGCCTCGGCCATCATGGCGGGCATTTCTCGCAAAAGTTTTGCGCCGGTTGGAGAGGAATAAAAGGCTACAAGGTTGTCGATGTCGCCTTTGTTCAGGTGCTTTTCATAGGCAGGGACCATGGCTTGCATCATTTCATCCATGGGCATGTTGGTGAACATCTCATCCATGCTCGCGGTCATCTTCGCTTCGTAGTCAGCGGGAAGTTCGTCTTTGTGCTTCAGGTATTGGTCGTGCCACATCTGGTGCATACCCTGGGTCATTGAGCTCATGAGCTTCTTCATCATGTCGTGAGAATTGACCACTTGAAGATACCGCTCGACGTCGGCCCTCGTCGCTGGGGTATCGTCGGTGCTGGTTTGCGCTGAACAAGCCCAAGTAAGGAAGAAGGCCACGGCTAGACTAAGAGCAAAGCGTTTCATAACCGCCTCCCGAAAATCGGCACTAGTATAGCGTTCTCCTACGGTTCAATCCAGCAATATTGGACAAGATACTAAGCTCCGAGGGTAAGACCGCTCAGGGAACTTACTTTCCCGGCGTCAACTCCACGGCTGGCGAGGAAGACCTGAAAAGTTTCGCCCATGGCTTCGGGGCTCACCAGATGTTTCAACTGCAGCGCGACTTTGGCCCGTTCCTGAGGAAGGCGGCACTCTTCGAAGGCGTCGCTGAACTGATTCTTTTCGCCAAGGCCCATCAGAAATTGCGCTTGCGTGCGCAGCTTTTCGCATCGCATTCCGCTCTGCTCACACGCGGCGGCGAGAGCCGTGAAATTGACGTGTGCGGTGAGGTCTTGTACTCCGGGAGCCTGGTAGGGGTCCGGGCTGGCGGAGTGGCGGCGATACGCCATCAGCGTTCCGCGATGCCGGCCCGCGAGCTGTTCGCTTCGCGTGTAGCCATAATCGATGACTATGAGCATTCCCCGCTGGACAGCTTGAGCTATTTGACACATCCAGCTTTGCGCAAGGATCGGAACCTCGATTCTCTCCTCGCCTTCGGGATGGACGCCGTAATGGTCGAGGAATTCTAATTCTTCGGAGCGCGGTGGAAGCCACGCTTCGCGAAGACGGTTGTTTTCCAGGGCGAGGTGAAGCTTGCCGCGCGGGCTCAGGATCTCGACGGGCAGGGCGTCGAAGAATTCGTTGGCGAAGACGATGAGGGGAGTTTCGGGGTAAAGGGCGCGCGTGACGGATGGCGCGTTCGGGCCGGACTGGGCAGCATCTGCAGATTCACCTGGTACTTTGGTCTTGCCGTCGCGAATGTGGTCGGCGAGAGTGGTTTGCAACTTGCCGCGTAAAGCGGGAGAACCTTCTTGCAACGTGTACATGAGGGCTGTGAAAAAGTCGGGAAATTTCTTTTTCGACCAATCCAACACATCACGAGCGAATAATCCGCGGCCTGGTCCCAGTTCGAGGATTTCGATTTGCGGCGGACTGTCCAAAGCTCGCCACATTTCTTCGAATTGCCGTGCCAGCAATCGACCGAAAACGGCATGAACGTCGCTTGAAGTGTAGAAGTCTCCAGTCTTACCGAATTGGTCGGCGTGGGTAGAGTAGTAGCCAAAAGCTGGATCGTAGAGACAGATATCCATGTAGCGCGAAAAAGGGATGGGACCGCCGTCATGGATTTCGGACTCGATCTTCGTCTTGATTTTCTCAGCGGCAGACACGACGCTAGCTTCCCTCTGGTTTTGTTTTGTCCGGCGGAGGGTTGGGCGAAGCAAAATGGTCTTGCGGAGTGTGGGTGAACATTTCGATGAAGTAGTCGTGGAGTCCGTCGTAGAGTTGGCGTTGCAGATGCCAGGCAAATTGGGGATGGTCGAGATCGCGCGCGTGAATGGGGAGGACGTAGGTGTGAACAGGGACGGTGGAATTTTTCAGGTCGATCAGAATTTCGACGGCGCCATTATTTTCGCGCGCTGAGAAGGCGAGCAGGGGATGCTCGTAAAGCCGCAAGTGCTCGCGGACTTTTTCGACCGGTGCGGAATCAGACACCGGTTCATTGTACTCAGGTTCGGAAGCAGGAAAAGCGGGACGCGGGAAGCCGCGTCCCAAGACATGCGGGAAACGCGTAACTATGCGGTCGCGCGAACCACGGCGCCCCCGGCGTGAAAGAGACGCTTGATGGGAGGCGTTGCCAGATAAAAAATGCTGGCGGCATTAATGGCTCCAAAAAAGAGCGAGAAAAGCTGCACGTGAACGACGCCTGGCAGTAGTAACACCAGGCCGACGGCTGAAAAGAACAGCGTCAGCAGCCGCCCCCAGTTCTGCATTTGCAGGACGCCGTATCCGGCCAGTATGTGGATGACGGCAAAAGCGAGAATGCCGAGGCCGGTGACGCGGCCAAGGCCGTGGAGAAAACCTCCGAGGGCATTTCCTTCCGCGGCAACGCCTGCCAACCTGGCGACCAGTCCAGTGAAGAGCAGGACGGAAAGGCCGAATAACAACCCGAGCAATCCGCGCAGAATTTGGTAGAGACCGACCAGAGTGACACCAAGTGGGCGCATAAGTCCTCCTGAGATTTGGGAGAAATATAACACATGGAAGCAAGTGTCAGGTCTCGGGTGTCAGGTGTTAGGGCGCACTTGGAGTGCTCGCAGGGAGAGGTTTTCCTGAGACCTGACACCTGTGACCTGACACCTTTTCTATTCGTAGCGTAGCGCTTCGATCGGATCTAAGCGCGAGGCCTTGATAGCAGGCAGCATTCCGCTGATGATGCCGACGAATCCGAGGATCAAGGTGGATGCAATCAAGGTTGCGGAATCGATGGTCAGGCGAATATCGCCGTCCTTGCCATTGTCGGCGAAGGCGCTCCACAAGGTTAGCGATCCGACTGACCAGGAGACAAGATAGGCGAGGAGGACTCCGGCAATCCCGCCGATCAGAGTGATGGCGAGAGCTTCCGACAGAAACTGCACCAAAATGTGCCAACCCCGCGCCCCGAGAGCCTTCTCAACGCCAATCTCACGGGTGCGCTGCGTAACCGAAACCAGCATGATGTTCATGAGCCCGACTCCACCGATGCCGAGGGTGAGCAGACCGATGAAGCCGAGAAGAATTTTGATGCCGGTTGTGATCACGCGCAGGTCGAGGAGATCGGCAAAGACATCGAAAATGAAAATGGCGCGCTTGTCTTTGGGATCAAATTCGTGATGAAAGGCCATGGAGCGGCGAACGGCCTCGGCAACCTTCGTGTGGTCGCCTTCATATTCCATGGCGACGGCGTTGAGATAATAGGTGTTGGTGAGATCGCTCATGGCGCTGAACGGGATATAGACTTTCCCGTTCATGTTGTCGTCGCCGTTCTGGATGACATGCTTCAGGACGCCTATGACTTCGTAGGAAATGCCATCGAGGCGCACTTTTTCGCCGAGCGCGTTCTGTCCAGAGAATAATTTTTTCTTTACGTCGGCGCCGAGAATGGCCACGTGGCTGTGAGTGTTTTCGTCGAGCTCGGTGAAGAAGCTTCCGCTCTCCACATCAATGCGGCGCATGCGCTGATAGTAGGGATAGACTCCGCTGATACCGTAACTGCCACTGCGCGTGCCATAGGCGACGGTACTCTGTTTGAACGCCTCTGGGGAGATACGCTTGAGCAGAGGGACTTCCGCCTGCAGGTAATCGAGATCGTTGACGTTCAACTTGATCTCGCTGCCTGCTTTGGTGCCACCCGCCTGGAGAGAAGTGCGGCCAGGAAAGACGAAGACGAGGTTTGTGCCCCAGGAGCGAAACGCCACCCACAGGCCGCGTTCGAATCCCGAACCGTAGGCGAGCAGCAGCACGACGGTCGCGATTCCCCAAGCCATGCCGAGCATAGTGAGAATGCTGCGCCGCCGGTTGTGCTTCAGGGCGTTGTAGGCCTGCCGTGCTAGTTCGAGAATCATAAGTTATCTAAGACAGTTGCCTAAGACGGGGCAAAGCCCCACCACACAAGTTATTCCTGACGTAATGCCTCTACTGGCTGCAGCAGTGCTGCCTGGCGGGCGGGATAGAGCCCCGCCACAATTCCCGCGAACGCCAGCGAAATAATCGCGATGGCAGCCGACGAAGGAACGATCCGCGGCGTGTCAAAGCCTTCGGGAGCGGGCAGAGCTGCGAGAAGCGTAACGAGCGCGGTCGTGATAGCTAATCCGATGCCGCCGCTCAACGCGGTCAGGAACGCGCCTTCCACAAAAAATTGCGTCAGGATGGCGCGATGCGTCGCTCCCAGCGCTTTGCGCAGTCCGATCTCGCGCGTGCGCTCGGTGACCGAGACCAGCATGATATTGATAATGCCGATTGCGCCAAGAGCAAGCGTGATCACGCCGACCACACCCAAAAAATAATCCATGCCATCGAAGATTTTTGCCACGCGCTGGTTGTCTTCGATCGTGTCCCAATCCTCGAACGACTCGGCAAGTTTGGGATCGAAACCGTGCTGGCGCGCGATGATCTCGTGCACTTCCTGTTTGGCGAGCAGATTTTCCGCCGGAGTAATCGGGCGGTAGTTGAGAAATGAAATGGCATCTTCGCTGTTCTGGTCTTTGAGACGGAAGAGAGTGCGCATCGTCTCGATCGGGATGAAGATGCGCGCGTTCGTTCCGTTATTTCCGTCCTGACCTACTTTGCTGAGCACGCCAATGATTTCGAAGCGCACGCCGTTGAGCAGGATCGGCGCGCCTACCGCGGGGCGGCCGGGGAAGATGTTTTTCAGAAGTTCCCATCCGACGACGGCTACGCGGCGGTTCTCGACGTTGTCCTGATCGTTGAACCAGCGTCCTGGGCCGACTGGGACATTTCGAATCTGGTTATATTCGGGCGCGATGCCGAAGACCTGCCCGTTGGTCGAACCGTAGTCGCTGACGGCGCGTATGTCTTCGCGGTTCAACACCGGCGAAAGATTCTTGAGCGAGCGCGCTTCGCTGCGGATGGCGAGGTAGTCGGCGTAAGTAAAATGGTAGGTGCGGCCCGACTGAGTGCTGCCTTCGACGGCGGGAATGCGACCTGGGAAGGTAAACATGATGTCCTGACCCAGGTTTTTGAGCTGCCTGGCCTGCCCGCTTCGGAAACCCTCGCCCAATCCGACCAGTAAAAGCAAAGAACCGACGCCCCATGCAATACCGAACATGGTGAGAAACGAGCGCAACTTGTGCGCCCAGAGCGTGGCCAGCGACTGGCGAACGATTTCGATGAGCATCCGCATAGGGTTGGCAGAGCATGCGTGGCCGGTGCACGGCTTGGCTGCGTCTTGTCGTTAATACGAAAGACGAGTCAAGGAGGTTCCATAAAAGCCGTGGCTATCGGATAGTTAGACGTTCGGGAGGACGGCCTGGTTAGCTGGGGAGAGCGCAAAATCGACAAGTTCCCCGGAGCATAGTTCGTGGGCGGTGGAAGACGGGGCAGGCCCCGTCTCTACACGGGGCTCAACTTAGGATGCTTACCAATTTCGCTTGAGCCCGTCTAAGACGCCGATCAGGTTAAGCCCGCGGATCGCGGCCCTTTCAAGAAAACTCTTAAATCGAAACGTCGAAGGAGGCATTCCCATGATTCAATCGGTTTTGCGAGGATCCCTGTTCTGCCTGCTGCTGGCAGCCTTGCCGGGCATGAGCCCGGCACAATCGTTCGTTCTCGACCTGCCTGATCCGAGCCAGCGGGCGGAGGTCTCCCAAAGAATTGGACTCACCGACGTCACTATCAACTACCACCGGCCTCTAGTAAACGATCGCAAGATTTGGGACGGCTTGGTTCCCTACGGCAAAGTTTGGCGTGCCGGAGCCAATATCAATACGACGATCACCTTCAGCGATCCGGTCCAGATCGAAGGCAAACCGCTCGACAAGGGGACGTACGGGTTGCACATGATCCCGAATGCCGACGAATGGACGATTATTTTTTCGAAGAATTCCACCTCGTGGGGAGCGTTCACCTATGACGAAAAGGAGGACGCGCTGCGCGTGATGGTGAAGCCGAAGACCGCGGACATGCACAACGCGCTGACTTACGACTTCGACGATGTGCAAAAGGATTCGGCGGTCGTGACCTTGGAGTGGGAGAAGGTCGCGGTCCCTTTCAAGGTTACGGTTGATGTCCACGG
>JBEKPH010000081.1:0-20325 GCA_049520915.1 Terriglobales bacterium | reverse complement strand
GGAAATCCCGCAAACTACGCGGGATTCCCACTTTCCCACCGCCACGGCTACGGCTGCTGTCTAACTTAAACCGGACATATCGTGTGCTAAGAAAAGCGGACATTTTAACTTGCTACCGACAGGCACGGAGAGCGTAAGCAGACGGGCGTAGAATCGCGGGATGACAACGAACAGAGTGGCGAGTAGCGAGCGGGTACTTGCAGGACGGACGGTTCTTGTGACGGGGGCGGCGAAACGGCTGGGGCGAGCGACTGCCTGGGCGTCGGCGGAACGGGGTGCGAATGTTGCGATCACTTATCGGGAGTCGGTGCGCGAGGCGCAGGCGCTGATTGCCGAGCTCGCAAAATTTGGGGGCGAGGCACTAGCGGTGCGGTGCGATATTACGGACGAGAAGAGCGTCCGGGAAATGGTGAAAGAAGTCGTGCGGGAGCTGGGCGGAATCGATGTGCTGGTGAATAATGCCGCGAATTACGAGACTGTCGAGTTCGAGAAGATTTCGGTGGCGCAGTGGGATGCAATTTTTGCTTCGAACACGCGCGGGCCATTTCTGGTGTCGCGCGAGGCGCTGCCGTATTTACGGAAATCGAAGGGGCGGATCATTAATATGGGGTCGTTGGGAGGGCTGCGTCCGTGGGCGACGCATGCGCACTATTGCTCTTCGAAAGCGGCGGTGCACATGTTGACGAAGGTGATGGCGAAGGCGCTTGCGCCAGAGATTGCCGTGAATGCGGTTGCTCCTGGGATGATCGATTTGGGGGAGAAAGCGGCGGCGCCGTTCATGAGGAAGATGAAAACGCAGACGCCGATGAAACGAAACGGCACGGGCGCAGATATTGCGGCCGCGGTGATGTTTTTTGCGACGGCTCCGCATTTTATTACCGGGCAGGTGCTGGCGGTGGATGGCGGACTGGGACTGTGAAACGCCATCACCGCTGTGAAACGCCATCACCGCCGAGACGCAGAGTGCGCCGAGGAAGATCTTCTTTCAGGAAACCAGGGGCGGGATTTGTCTCTGGGCGCGGGTTCGCGTATCGTTCGGTGTTTAATGTCATCACAACTATGAGACGGTTCATTGGAATCGCAGTTTGTTTCTGGCTGGTTCTTCCTTTTGCTTTGGCGCAAGATCGTCCGGAGGAGGGCGGGCACGAGTTGCAGGTGTGGACGGGCGGCGGTCCGTCCGTTCCAGGCGGGACGAAGGATACGAGTGTGTGGAATGTAGGCGTCCGGTATGGATGGATTTTGACGGCGCCGCACGGGCCGGGATTTCTGAATGGGCGATTCGAACTGGCGGTAGATGCGGTGCCGGCGTTCGTGGTGTTTCAACCGGCGAATACGGCGTATGGCGCGGGCGTGAATCCGGTGGGCTTTAAATGGATCTTTGCCACCCGGGGAAAAGTGGCTCCATTTATCGAATTGAATGGGGGCGTGTTATTTACGACGCACGATGTGCCGACCGGCACTTCGACCATCAATTTCACGCCGGGAGCGGCGTTTGGGTTTTACTTCTTCGGCGATCATGCGTGGTCGTTGGATGCCAGGTATCTGCATATTTCGAATGCGGGGTTGACGGTGCCGAATCCGGGAGTGAACACGGTGGAAGTGCGAGTGGGATTTGGAAAGTTTTTCGGGAAGAAGTAGGGGCGACGTTTCGTGGCACTGCGTGGGAAAGCAGGTTCCTGCGCTTTACTCAGGATGACAATCAGCAACAGCTTTCAATCATTCGTTCAGTCCCGGCGCGAAAGGGCGGCGATTTGTCTTGGTTCGGCGCGGCGTCCACAGCAGGGGCCGGGGGGGATTGCGGCTCCGTGGGGACAGGTTAGTGGGTGATTGAGGAAGGTGCAGATTTTGTCGGTCGCTTCGGGCGAGAGGATGTGTTCGAACTTGCAGGCTTGTTGCTCGATTTCGGTTTCGCTGTCCATGGCGAGCGAGTCGGTGAAGAGGCGTTCGGCGAGACGATGGCGGCGGATGATGTCGGCGGCGCGTTGATGGCCGCGCGGCGTTAGCTCGACGATCAGAGATCCATCGCCGGTGGAGAAGCCAGTTGGCTTGAGCGCGTCGTGGCAGGGATTGACGAAGGGCCGATGATCGTGTGCTACGGGAGGATGAGGATGGGTGGCGACGAGCCCCATGGCCTCCATCTTTTCGATGGCGATGGAGACGGGCAGAGCGCCGTGGACTTCCATGCGTCCGATCTCGGCGATTTGGCTATTCTCCTCCAGGGCAAATAATTCTTCCAGCACTTCGTCGAACTGCTCGTCGTCGGCCATGGCGAAGACTTCCTGGGCGGCAATTTTTCCGTGGTGCAATTCGATGCGACGGTCGGCGAGGCGGGCGACGACGGGGTCATGCGTGACCATGACGATGGTGCGCCCTTGCTGATGAAGTTCGCGGAGCAAGCGTAAAACGATTTCTTCGTTGGCGGCATCGAGGTTGCCGGTGGGTTCGTCGGCCAGCACAATCTTTGGATCGTTGATGAGGGCGCGGGCGATGCAGACGCGCTGCTGCTCGCCTCCGGAGAGCTGGGAAGGCAGGTGCCCGGCGCGGTCTTTGAGGCCGACGCGGTCGAGGGCTTCGAGAGCTTCTTTTTCGTCGGTCATGCTGTGGAAGTACTGGGCGAGCATGACGTTCTCGACGGCGGTGAGGTAGGGGATCATGTGGAACTGCTGAAAGACGAATCCGATGGTTTCGGCACGGACGTGATTGAGGTCGGAGGCGCTGAGGTTGGCGACGTTTTGTCCATCGAGCCAGATCTCGCCGCTGGTGGGACGATCGAGGCATCCGATGAGGTTGACGGTGGTGCTTTTGCCGGAGCCGGAGGGTCCCATCATCGCGACCCATTCGCCGGGGGCGATGGAAAGAGAGATGTCGTCGAGGGCCTTGATGAGGTTTGGGCCGCCGCTATTTTCCTCGATGCGGGCGGGATAACTTTTGGTGACATTGTTGAGGCGTATCATCGAAATTTCACCTTCCGCTCTGGCCACACGGTATTTCTTCTCCAATAACAGGAATCACTTTGCGCAGACAAGGTCCATGCGCCCAAACCATCTCGGGAGATTTGGAGCCAAACTTACGTGTCTGAAGCGAATAACCGTCCGGGTCATTTTCCTCGATAGTCTTGCTGCAGATGCAACACAGGAACCCCATGCGATTACTCTCCCCTCAAGATAATAGCGGGTTGCACGCGACGTAGCAGTTCAATCGGCAAAATTGCCGAGATAAGAGCCACGGCGACGCTTCCAGCTAAAACATAAGGGAAAACGCTGAAGCGCGGCACGACCGGGGCATGGAAATTGACGCGGCCGATCCAGACGGCGACGCCGATGCCGATGAAGAAGCCGAGAATCGCACCGACTACGCCGAGGGCAGCGGCTTCGGCGGCGAAAAATCCGTTGACGAGGCGCTCGGACGCGCCCAGGGCTTTCATGATGGCGAAGTCGCGGCGGCGGTCGAAGACCCATCCGATGAGTGTGGCCAGAACGCAGAGGGCGGAGGTCAGCACGACCAGCGTGGCCGAGGCGTAAAGGGTGGCGCGCGTTTTGTTGAGCACGTTGGCCTCGCCCTCCATGATCTGGCGAACCGGGCGGATGTCGGCATTGGGTAGAAGTGGGGCCAGTTGCCGGATCGACGACTCGATTTCGGCGGCGGTTCCGTTGGCGGCGACTTCGATGGTGGACGGGGCGATGCCGGTCCAGTTCTGGAACGCGGTTTGGTCGAGATAGATGCGGCTGTCTTCTCCGGCGCCGGTTTGCAGCATGCCGGTGGGAGTGAGTGTGACGGCTTTGCCTTGGAAGGTGAGTTTGAAAGGCTGGCGGTCGGTGGTGACTACTGCAGCGGCACGAACGCCGACCAACGCAGCGATCGGAAATTCCGGAATTGAATTGGGATTGTTTACTAAATAGGCAGACATCTGTGGTTCGGGCCAGTGGCTCACTTTCCACCAGTGATTGAGTTGGCGGGCGCGCGCAAAGTCGGTGCCGACGACGACTACGGATTGTCCATCTTTGGTGCGGGCGACGGCGTAGGAAAAAGGGACGGCCAGAGTTTTTGCGCCAAGGACGGATTCGACTTTGGTGAGGGCGTCGGCGGGCAGGGACTGTCCGTCTCTCGCGACGATGACGACGTTGGCGCCGTAGCTGCGGAACTCGGTGCGCAGTTTGGCTTGCACGTCGACATAGAGATTCATCATGGTCGTGGCCACCGCGGCGGCGACGATCATGGCCAGGAGAGCGGAGGCGGCGCGTTTGCGGCGCAGGACAGCGGCGCGAAAGAGCATGCGTCCAAACATCGAAATGGGAGGCGAGGTGCGGGCGTGTTCGGCGCGGCGATTCGCGACTTCGCGCGCCGTGTGCAGGCTCCCACCCAAGCCAACAGAAGGCTTGAGTGGGGCACCCATAGAACCCGTGCTCATGCTTCACCTCGCAGCGCAAAGACCGGGTCGAATTTTACGGCGCGGCGAATGGCCGAGGCGCTCCCGGCAAAGGTGACGAAGACGGCGATCGCCAGAATGATGGGAAAGAGTACGGGCTCGATGGAAATTTGCGAGTTGAAGATGGAGCGTCCGATCTGATGAGCGAGGAGCGCTCCGGCGGAGAAGCCGACGATGCCGCCGAGGAGTGCGAGGAGCATGGCCTCGGCGAAGAAGATAGCGGAGACGGCGAAATTGCCGGCGCCAAGAGCCTTCATGAGTCCGATTTCCACGCGGCGTTCGAAGATGGCGGTGGCCATGGCGGCGCTTACGGCCAGCGCGGACGCGAACAGCGCGGCAAAGGTGACGAGCAGCATGAGTCCTTTAATGCGGGAGAGGACGGTGCCTTCGTTCTGCGCGACCTGACGAATCTGTTCGGCGTGCGAATGCGGAATCACTTCCTGCAATTGATAGGCGATCGATTCGACGTAGGGCGAGCAGTACCAGCGATCGTAAACTTCGGGGGACATTGTCTTGGGATCGCGGGCGGATAGCGCGTCGGGCGGCTTGGTCAGCGCGCTGACGTAAACGCGGCGGACTGCGTTGGGCTTGCCTAGAATCTGCTGGGCCACAGCGAGGGGCGCGACGATCTGATCGTCTTCGGGGCCTCCGGTGGAGAGGATGCCGGAGACGGGATAGGGACGGCCATCGATTTGGATAGTGTCGCCGGGGTGCTTGTTGAGTTTGGCTGCGAGACGCTCGCCGAGTAGAACATTCTGGGAGTTGTCGTTTGGCCAGCCGCTAGTGGCTGGCGAGTCTCCGACTCGCCCTTCACGGGGCAGAGCCCCGTCACCACACTTGCCGTCTCCACGCTGGCCATTGCCGCACGAGACTTTCCACCAGGGGTTGGTGATGGTTACGCCGGTGGTGAATTGTTCTTTGCCGAATGTGAGTTGTTTGTTGAAGTAGGTGCCCAAGAGGGTGACGTCTGGTGAGCCGTTAATTTTTACAGTGACGGGCAGCATGGGAGAGAAGCCGACGATGTTGTGGTGCCAGAAGGTGCCGCGAATTTTCGGGAGATCGGCTTCGTTCAGGAATGTGCCGTCGCTGGGGGGCTTCAGATTGACGCCGCCAACCTCGACATCAAGGGTATCTTCCTGCGGGGTGACGACGAGGTTCGCGCCGTAGCTGCGGAGCTCGCGGTTGATCTTGTCTCCGATGTCGGTGGCGACCGCGATCATGGCCGTGGCGACAGCGACGCCGAGGGTGATGGCGATTCCGGCGAGAAGCTTGCGGCGCGCTTGGCGGCGGAACGATTCGTAGACGAGGCGCGGGAACATTTTCTATTTCTGCTCGAAGTAGTGCCGTCCGGCCGCGATGTCGGCCTCGGAGACAATGACCGCGTCGTCGGTGACCTGCGCCTGCAGCGGAATGGGATTGCAGCCTCCGGGCATGCCCACGGATGATGGGTTGATCGGGGCGGCGCAATTCTTGCAGACGACGCCCTGCGACGATTTATAGAAGCCGACAGCGCCGCAGATTTCGCAGGCATCGAAGAGGGTGGCGACTTTTCCATCAGGCTTCTGGTAGAGCCAGAAGCGAACTTCGATTCCGCCTTCGTTGGCCTCGAAGCGGTGGAGTTCGCCATCGTAGATTTCTTTTAGCGGGACGGAGATCTTTCCGTTCACGAAGGTGACTTCGGTCGCCGGAGAAAGGGCGCTGGCACTCTTCTCGTAAATGAAGCTGGCGGTGATCATGACGATGAAGACGAAAGAGAACACGTAAACGGAGGCCATCCAGAGGCGTTCGCGGCGGGCGGTCCAAAGGGCTTTGCGGCGGGCGGCTCCGGCGGCGGGCAGTTCGACAGGCTGGCGGCTCTTCATGTCGAACAAGACCATCAGGGCGGCGAGCACCAGGATGGTGACCACGAAGAAGAATTCATTGCGAACGATGGGGCCGATGATGGCCATCTCTTCGCGGGACGAGGGCAGAACGCCGTTTTCGGAGAGTTCGTGCAGGCCGGAGATGATGAGTTGTCCGGCGACCAGGAAAAGAATGGCGGTAGTGACGCGGAAAAATTTCTGCAGGTTGATCTTGACGCTGCCCTTGACGAACATCACACCGAAGAGAACGGCGACGACGACTCCGGAAAGAGTGCCGATGAAGCTCATCAGTTCGGTCGAGTTCAGGGTGACGGCGGAGAGCAAAAGAACGGTTTCGGCGCCCTCGCGCAGGACCATCAGAAAAACGAACAGGAAGAGGCCGATCCAGGCGTCGCCCCGGGCCAGGAGGCCGAGCTTGCTTTCGATTTCGCCCTTCATTTTGCGTCCCGTCTTCATCATGAAGACGATCATGGTGATGACGAAGACGGCGGCGACGAGCATCACCCAGCCTTCGAAGATGTCTTCGTTGAGCTTGAGGCGGGAGAGAACGACGGCGACAGCGATGGATCCGACAAAAGCGGCGGCCAGGCCGGCGTAGACGGATTTGCGAAGATCGTTGCGTCCGATCTTGGCCAGGTAGGCGAGGGTGATGCCGACGATGAGAGCGGCTTCAACGCCTTCGCGGAGGGTGATGATGAAAGCCTGGAGCATGAAAAAGGGCCGTTTCCTAATTGAAAATGAATTTCAATTTCAATATCACTAGGATACGGTTTTCGGGGAGGGCGGTCAACGGACGGCGTCACGGACGGCTGTGATTTGCATCACGCGGGGAAACCCGTCATTGAATGGGATTTACCGGGGAGCTCGATCTATTCCTCACAATTGTGTTGTGACACATGTCCTTGCCGTCAGGCCTTGGGAGCCAAGAAACTGGAGTCAGGGCCCGTGGTGTAATGGGAGCACATTAACCTGTCCAGTTACAAGGTGCGGGTTCGAATTCCGTCGGGTCCACGGTCTCCCAGTCTGGTAGGGGGGCTGATCTGGGGACTCAGGACAGGGAGTCCCTCAGTAACATTGACTTAAAGGGCGGGGCTAGCGATAATTTTGTTGTAACTGGACAGGTTATGTACTTCCCGAGACCCGGACCCATGCGGTCCGGGTTTTCTTTTGGCGAGCGGCAGCTTCTGTCGTGGGTCGCGACCAAATTCGGCGGTTCCTTACCCAAGCTTTTCGACGCCGGTAACCGGCTCTGAACCTCGGCCTCATCGCTGTTCACTACTTGGCGAACCAAACCATATTCGGCTTCGATGGTCTCTTCGTCGGCCTCGACGGAGTAAATCACGGATGGTTGCCATTTGCATGCCGCGGGGAAAGGAGCATCGAATGGGTTTTCGCCGTTCCCGAGAAAGACATTGGGTATTGGGATCAGTTATGATAGGTTACATGTAACCGGAGGCAAAGGCCAAATGAGCCCGCGAGCGCAAGCCAAAACGTCCCGAGACAAAGTTCAAGCACATCGCAAGCGTTTGCGCCAACAAGGGCTGCGCCCACTTCAGATTTGGGTCCCGGATATGCGCTCGCCGAAATTCGTTACCGAGGCGCACAAGCAATCCCTTGCGGTTGCCAAGAGTTCTTATGCCCGGCAAGACCAGGAGTTTATCGATGCGATCTCGGATTGGAGCGGAGATTGGAGCGGGAAGTGAAGCGCGGTGAGATTTGGACCGTCGCGGGCGGGAAGGATTACGCCGCAAAGCCTCGTCCGGTTGTGATTCTGCAAGACGACCGTTTCGACAAGACGGAGTCGATTACGATCTGCGCGTTCACGACCGATCCAACCGATGCTCCGTTATTTCGGCTGCCGGTCGAGCCCAACGAGAGTAACGGGCTGCGCGCTGTTTGCCGGCTGATGGTGGATAAGATCACGACCGTTCCTAAGGCAAGGATCGGCGCGCCCGTCGGCCGCCTTGCTGACGAGGACATTGTCCGGCTGAATCGTGCAGTCCTGGTGTTCTTGGGTATCGCGGCTCCGAGCGATAAAGAGCGGGCGAAATCTTAGAATCGCCGATAGTTTTCTTGTAACTGCACAGACTAATAAGTTCCCGAGACCCGGACCCGCGCGGTTCGGGTTTCTTTTTTTTTGGCGACTGCGCGGGCCCCTTTTCCAATAGCCACAGTGCACGATTTCTAACTGCGAAACCTAGCCCGGTACAATGGGCACTGTGAGCGTGGCCTTCGAGCGGTGGCTTGAATTCGTCTTCAACAACCCCGTTCGCAAGCGCGAGTGGTATTGGGATGAAGACTTCGACTCCCGATGGGAGGCGCTCGAACTCACAGATGCGCTCATCGTCCAATACATGACGCAGCTTTTCCTGGAGCCGCGAGTTCTAAGACCCTATTCGCTTGACCAAGTTGAGCAGGGCCTGTGGTTTCTGCTCGGCGAGTCGTCTCCCGGCTGCTCAAGCAAAGCTCTGCTCAGGCGCGAAGCGGCGCTCCTCGACCGTGTTACCTGCATTCACGCAATGTCGAGCTTCTTCCGCAATTTCATTCTCGCCGTAACTCCCGGCCACTTTGACCCTACGGCACCCACAGTCGGAGTGACCGGTGCAGCCTACATGTGGTGGGACATTTTTCCCATGCGCTTTTACCTGCGCAGCCACGTACCCGAATCTGCCGAACTGCTATCCATGCGGGAAAGGTTCAACCAGCTTGGGATCGATCTCTCGAATGTGCTGGAACTAGAGATTGAGCCCGAGATCCATCAAGCCACCTTGCGCGTAATGTCAGAGGTCCTCGATTTGCCCTCCGAAACTTGCCAGTTCAGCGCCCTTCACGGCCTCGGCCATTGGCATGCCCACCACCCGGAACAGGTCGAGCAGATCGTAGATGCGTTTCTCACGCGGCACAAAGATCTCAGGCCTGATCCGATCGAGTATGCTTTGAGGGCTCGCCTCGGCAGCGTGCTCTAGGCCGTCGGGACGCCTTCGTTAGTCCGCGCGGCGGGCGCCCCATTCAAGCCTTCTTGAGTTTGAGTGGTGCAGTAAGGTCCCGATTCCGCTCATCGAGAACGAGAATTTCCTCTGCCATCAGATAATCCGCAAAAACTTTTTCGCCAGCGCAACTTCCGGGAACAGATTTTCTTCCGCCACGAATTCTTTTGAGTGCACACACATCCGGCTGCCCCGAAGTTTGACTGGGTGCTTCAGGTGCAGCATCTCGTGGTAGAGGATGTATTCGACCGCGTAGCGGGGGACGCGGGGGTGGTCGAAGATGCGGCTGATGACGATGGCGTTGTGGGCGGGATCGTAGTGGCCGAGGCTGCGGCGGGCGTGGTTTAGGCTCCAGGTAAGTTGAGGGCGGCCGAGGAGTCCGTGGAAGAAGCGTTGGTTGAGGTCGTCGAAGATTTCTTCGAGGTGATAGTGATGGCCGCGGGGAGAGCGAATGTGTTTGCGTCCGCGCATCTGGCGGACGAGGCGGGCTTTGGCGGCGACGTCGTGACTGGCGATGTAACGGCGGTAGCGCGCGCTCTGGGTGCGATCGACCGGCTTGCGATAGAGTTTGGCGAGCAGGATGTGCGCGATGGCGTGCAAGACGTTGTCAGGGGCGCCCTCCAGGAGATCGGAGACACGCGCGAATAAGGCGCCCTCGCGCATGCGGATGGTGTTGTTGATGGAGACGAAGGAATAGAAACGAACGTCGAGCGGCGGCGCAGGAGTGCGGGGACGAAGCTCGCGATAGGCTTCGTGAAAGATTTCGGTGAGCTTTGCGGACACGTTGAGGGAAGAGTAGCAGAGGGGGTTGGGTGGCGTCAGCTGTTCGCAATCAGACCTCGTTATTTTTGCTGCTTCTTTTTCTTCTTCATGTACTCGTCGACTTCGACGGCGGTCTTGCGGTGGTCGTCGGTACTGGAGTCGACGGTGTCGAGGGCGTCAGTCAGCAGAAATTCGTACTGCTGCACTTCGTCAGGCTTGGTATTCGCGGCGTTCTTGAGGGCGCGCAGTTTCGACTGAAATTCAGTGTCGGCTTCGATGATGATTTTTAGAGGTTTTCGGATGTCGTCTTTCCGGCCTACGTACATGTCGACATTCTCGTTGAGTTCGTCGTAGACGGCGAGAAAATCCTCGAGCATGTCGTGAGTCTGGGCAGCTCGGTCTTTGGTTTTCGGATCGCTGCGCATCTGCTCGAGCTTGGTCATGCGATCGCGGGAAAACTGGACGTAGAGCTTGAGCCGAACGTCGGGATCGAGCATGGCATCGCGAAGTTGGTCGATCTCCAGCGGGTTGAGCGGGTCGCGGCGGCGCTGCGCGGATACGGTCTGGCTCGACGGAAATACGATCGCGAGAAGCGCCAGAACGAAGAGCAGCGAGGCAACACTGAATGCCGGGCGAAAGAGAGATCGATTGTCTGCCATCATTTCTTGTCCTTTTTGTCTTCCTTGGCAAACATCTCCTGCAATAGCCGGGTGCGAATATCTTCGAGGCGATGGGCCGCGAGTTCGACGGGAGGCTGGTCTTCAAAGGCGAGAGTACGTTTGATGTCGCGAAGTCTTTCGGCCATCTTGCGCACGTCAATCTCGACATTTTTCAAATGTTTTTTCGTCTGGGACGCGGCCTCGCCGGCTTTCTCGCAATAAACCACGATGTTGGCGACGGCCGCGCGAGCTTCTTCGACTTTGCCGTCGACGTAGAACCGGTCGGCCTGGCGTAGTTCAAGTTGCGCAATTTTGACCGCGAGGTCGGGCCGGTCCTCGATACGGACTTTTTCGAATCGCGACTTGAGTTCGGGCAGGGACTCGTCTTTCGCCGCGACACACACGACGAGTGTCAGGGTCAGAAGAAATATCGAGCTTGTCCGCCGGCGCATGCTGTTACCGCTTCTTTGGTTCGATTGCGATCAGGCGATGCTGAGCCTGCCACTCCTGATCGGGATACTTTCCATTGGCGACTGCCAGAAACTGATGATAATCGAGAGCCGCCTGCTTGTAGTCACGGAGATGATCGTAGGCGGAAGCGCGCAGGAAAAAACAGACGGGAGGCATCTGCGCATTCAGCATGGTACGTCCATTGAGCGCGCGGATCGTGAGTTCGTAGTTCTTATTTTCGCTGGCGGCGAAGGCCAGATCGACGTAGACGTCGGGCGAATCGCGCTTGAGCCGGACAGCGGTCAGAAGCTCGTCTTGCGCTCCGGAGAATTTTTTCTGACGGAGGAGAGACTGTCCTAGTCCGCGGTGGAGATCGGCGTCATTGGGATGCCCGATCAGGAGGTTGCGGTAGAGGGCCTCGGCGAGATCGTCTTTTTTGGCGGCGACATAGAGATCGACCAGTTCGCGCTGCGCATCGGCGTCGGTAGGGGAAAGTTTCAGAGCTGTTTGCATCTCGGCAATCGCGTCGTCTTTCTTGTCTTCTGCGATGAGTACGCGGCCGAGCTGCAAATGGATTCCAGCATCGTCGGGGCGCGTCGAGGCCAGTTTGCGAAGCAGCGGTTCGGCGTCGGCGAGGCGGTTAGACTTCATGTAGATGTTGGTGAGGCCGATGGCTGCCTCGGTCGATTGGGGATCGATGGCTAAGACTTGTTTGTATTCAGACTCGGCATCGGAGAATTGCTTCTGGCGCTCGCGCAGAAGACCGGCCGAGAGATGCGGTTCGGGATCTTTGGGCGTGAGTTCCGAGGCCTTTTGGTAGGCCATGAGCGCCTCATCAGGTTTGGTTTTTTCCAGTTCATGCGCGAGCGCTAGCCAGGCACGAGCCTGACCTTCTTCGACGTGGCTGGTCGGTTTCAAGGTGGTGGCAGCGCGGAGGAAACGCTCGGCCTCGGGGCTGTCGAGGCGGGCGAGCATGAGGCCGAGGTTCAAGTTGGTTTCGAACACTTCCGGCTTGGCAGCGACGGACTGGCGGTAGGCGTGGATGGAATCGGCGGGGCGGCCGAGACGGTTCAGGGCGAATCCGAGATCGAACCAGGCCTGATAGTTTTTGGGATCTTTCGCGAGGGCTTTGTTGAGAAGCGTTTCGGCGGCGGCAAAGTCGCCCTTCTGAATGGCGTCTTCGGCTTGGGCGATTTCGGGGGGCTGATCGTCAACCAGTTCGCGATGATGACGGACGGTGGTGTGGGTTTGCGCCGCAACGGCGGCGGCTAAGGCAATCCCGAGGATCGCGGCGCTCCACAAGATTCGCGTCTTATTGCTCACCATGGCGTACGCTGTTTCCGTTCAAAACCAGCTTGAGGTACTGACCAGTGTACGAGTTTTTCAGCTCGGCGATCACTTCTGGAGGGCCGGCGCCGACGAGGTTTCCGCCGCGTTCGCCGCCTTCAGGGCCGAGGTCGATGACCCAGTCGGCAGTCTTAATCACTTCGAGGTTGTGCTCGATCACGACGATGGAGCCGCCCGCATCGATGAGACGGCGGAAGGCGGAAAGAAGCTTGCTGACGTCGTCAAAGTGCAGGCCGGTGGTGGGTTCGTCGAAGATGTAGAGCACATGGCGCTTGCGACGGGGCGCGTCGCCACCCTCGGCGGGGCGGGCGACTAGTTGGCGATTGCCAGGCTGAAGATGGGCGGCGAGTTTCATGCGCTGGGCTTCGCCTCCGGAGAGGGTGGTTGCCGATTGGCCGAGCCGGAGATAGCCGAGGCCGACTTCGTCGAGGACGCGCAATTTTTCGGTGAGCCTAGGAGCCTCGGCGAAAAATTTAAGAGCTTCGCGAATGGTGAGATTCAGGACCTCATGGATGTTCTTGCCCTTGTAGTGGATTTCGAGCACCTGCGGCTTGTAGCGCGTGCCTTTGCATTCATCGCAGACCAGTTCAACGTCGGCGAGAAACTGCATTTCGACGGTGACGGTACCGTCGCCCTGGCAGGTTTCGCAACGGCCGCCGGGCACGTTAAAGGAGAAGTGCCCGGCAGGGAATCCGCGCTTGCGGGCTTCGGGCAGGGAAGCGAAGAGTTCGCGGATGATGTCGAAGGCTTTGATGTAGGTGACGGGGTTGGAGCGCGGTGTGCGGCCGATGGGGGATTGATCGACGAGGATGACCTCGTCCAGGAATTCTTCGCCTTCGATCTCGTCCCATAATTTTGTGGCGGGCGCGCTGCTAGTGGCCTGGTGTTTGGCGGCAGCCAAGGCGCGATAGAGAACGTCGTGGAGGAGCGAAGATTTTCCGGATCCAGAAACGCCCGTAATTGCGACCAGCATGCCGAGCGGGATATCCAGATCGATGTGCTTCAGGTTGTGGGCGCGGGCTCCGGTGATGCGAAGTTTGTGGGAACCGGGCTGGCGGCGCTTGGAGGGAATCTGGATATGAAGTTCGTCGGCGAGATAGCGTCCGGTGAGGGAGTGCGGCATTTTGAGGATTTCGCTATAGGTACCGGCGGCGACGACGCGTCCACCATTTTCTCCGGCGCCGGGGCCAAGATCGAGAATGTGGTCGGCGGCGCGCATGATATCGGGATCGTGCTCGACGACCAAGATGGTGTTTCCCAGATCGCGCAGATCGTGGAGGATCTTGATGAGGCGGTGGGTATCGCGGCTGTGCAGGCCGATGGAGGGCTCGTCTAATACGTAGAGCGTGCCGACAAGGCGCGAGCCGAGAGATGTGGCGAGCTGAATGCGCTGGGCTTCTCCGCCTGACAGGGTTGAGGCGAGGCGGTCGAGCGTCAGATATTCGAGGCCGACTTCGTTGAGGAAGCGGAGGCGCTCCTGCAGTTCGATCAGAAGTTTTTCGGCAATCGCTGCCTGCTGCGGAGTGAGCGTGAGATGGCTGAAGAAGCGGGCAGCTTCTTCGACGGTCATGCTGCAAACTTCGCAGATGTTTTTGCCGTCGATTTTGACCTGGCGGGCCTCGATGCGCAGACGCGTGCCGCCACATTCGGAACAGAGAGAGTATCCACGATAGCGGCTGAGAAAGACGCGGACGTGCAGCTTGTATTTCTTGCGCTCGAGATGCTGAAAGAAACCACGCACGCCAGGGAATCCGCGGGCGCCGTCGATGATCATTTTCTGCTGCTCGGCATCGAGGTCGTACCAGGGCACGTCGAGCGGAATTTCAGCCTGGCGCGCAAAACGCTTGAGGTCGGTGAAGAGCGGGCGGTATTTTGGCTTGGTCCATGGCTCGACGGCACCCTCGTTAATGCTCTTGCCTTTGTCGGGGATGACCAAGTCGAGATCGAAGTCGATCGTGTTGCCGAACCCCTGGCATTTGGGGCACGCGCCGTAAGGATTGTTAAATGAAAACAAGCGCGGCTCGGGCTCTTCGTAGCGGGTGCCATCGTTCTTGCACTCGAAGCGATGGGAAAAGCGCAGGCGCTGCGGCTTTTCGAGGTCGCCGTTGTCGTTGTTGCTGCGGGGAACGGTTTCGAAAATGACTTCGCCGGATTCGCGATATCCGATCTCGATGGCGTCGACGATGCGGGAACGCTGATCGGGTGCGACGACGATGCGATCGATCAATCCGAATACGGGCTGGGAAAAATCGACGTCGAGAAGCGATTCGGGAGTCGAGAACTCGGAAACCTGCCCATTCTGAAAGAGGCGATTGAAGCCGCGTTTGCGGAGTTCGAACAAGCGTGTCTTCATGGTGTCGGAGAGAGGATCCGGCGCAGCCGCTTTTTTCTTGGCGCGAGGCTTTTTGGCAGGTTTCTCCTCGACTGCCGGCACGAGCGCTTGAATCGGGAAGAGAACATGCAGACGGGTGCCTTCGCCGAGAGCGAGGATGCGTTCGAAGACCTCGTCGACGGTGTCTCGCTTCACCTCCTGCCCGCAGAGCTGGCAGTAGGTACGTCCGACGCGGGCGAAGAGCAGACGCAGGTAATCGAAAATCTCGGTCGCTGTGGCGACGGTGGAGCGGGGGTTGCGCGTGGAGTTCTTTTGCTTGATGGCGACAGCGGGCGCGATCCCGTCGATGAGATCGACATCGGGCTTCTCGATGCGCTCGAGAAATTGCCGCGCGTAGGCGGAGAGAGATTCGACGTAACGGCGCTGGCCCTCGGCGTAAATCGTGTCGAAGGCGAGCGACGACTTGCCGGAGCCAGACACGCCGGTGACTACGGTTAAAGTGTCATGCTCGATCTCGAAATCGATGTTCTTGAGGTTGTGAACCCGGGCCCCGCGAACCACAATGCGATCTGTCGACATCTTCCCCTAAAAAGGTAGGGCTGAGCCCAGGACGACGAACCGCAGGCGTCACAGATAGGTTCAGAAGCGCTACCGAATCTTTTTATTATAACGCCCGAAGCAACCTGTTATCAGCGTTTGACTGGATTAAGCTCCGCTGAATTCCTGCTTTTCCGCAGAAACCGCACTCAAATTATGCAACGGTTATGCACGGCTTCTCCGCGCGCGTTTGATTTCTGGTAATGCACGGGGGTCCGGTGTCGGCCAAAAAAGTTAACAATACGCTGCAATTGTTTCCTTTTTGGCCCCCCTCCCTTGCTCCCGAATTCCCCCGCGCGGAGGTTCTCGAAAAACGTCGAACTGGAGACTACTATCAGCACAATGCGTCTAATCCCAGCTTCGCGAGCCTCCACAAAAACGACGATGACTGTGTTGATCGGTTGCCACGTGAGCTGGGACCTTCGCCGCGATCTGTTTCTCTTGCAAGCACAACCGGAGAACGGGGGCAAAACTCTGAAGCAGTTACTCTGCGAGGCGATCAATGACCTTTGCGCGAAGTATCAGATCGGATCGCGAGGCTCCGTATGCGAGGCAGCAGTCGGGTTGGAAACCAGACGGCCTTCTCCAGCGTCTTTACCGATCGTTGCGCCGGTTCCGACTACGCAAAGCTTGGCGCCAGAGGAAGCACTATCGGCGGAAAATGCCCCGGCCGAATACGTTTCGCTAGAACCGAAAAATTGCGAGATGTGCCGCAGGACATTCTTGCGAGTGATTGGAAATGGAGAGAAATTCTGCTCGGGCTGCGAAGAAAGAAATCTGGCCGCTAAACTTCGCGGTCAGAGGGAGACATTTCTTCTTGCCGCTTTAAGGCGTGAGGACAGAGAAAGTAGAGAAAGTCTTGACCCCGCCCCTCCTCGTTCCCCTGCCCCCGCGCGTAGAGCCAAGAAGAAGTTATCACGCGGCGCTGTTGGCGATGGCATGACTATCGTGCGGCGCGATCGCCGGCGCATCACTGCGATTACGAAGCGAGTCTTTGCGAGGAGAATCGAATCGAAATGAAGACTACGCGCATGTTGATAGCAACATATTAGAAGGCAGGGAGTTTTCGAAAAGCTGATTTCTTGGAACTCTCACGCTTTGTCGTTACCGTTCCGCACTCACAAATCGATCGTCCATGTTCAAGCCTACGAACCAGCGGAACAACAAACTGTAGTCGAGTTGCTCGATCAGGATCCGATGGCTGCGCACGAAGTACAACATTTGAAGCAGCAACGCCCGCAGGAATTTCTCAGTTGCTATCGATGGCCTTCCGGTCTTGGCTCATATCCTGCTGAAACGGGCACTACAACCAAATCATCTGTAGTTGTTGTAATCGCCAGGCCATAGCACCAGTTGCCCCGGACGGGCCGTAGTTGGTATTTATGGCGATTTCTGCGACAGCCGTTATTCCCACTTGAAAGTGGATGGATTCTTGAGCGCGATCATCCCCTTAAAGCCAGCGGCATCACGCAACAGGACCGTCAGCGCGTAGCAATGCTTGGCATCGTCGAAATGACATCTGTCGCCTGCAAATTTCCGGCGAAGCGCTTTCTCGGTCCTTAAAATCTCGGGAGACAACGCAGCGGACAGTTTGTCGATTGCCTCTATTGAGGAAGGGCGCCTCAAACCCAAACAAAATAGATTGACGGCATTCCCCTTTTGCGCGAGATCGTCAGAGATAGAAATTCGTTGGTCCACCAGTTGCTGCAGCCCTGTTAGAGTCTCCTTAGCTTCGAGTTCAGTAAGAAGAAAAGGCGTAAATCCGCGCTTGGCAGTCTCTCGGTCGATCAGTTCGTCTGGAAAACAGCTATTAACCCAGGTTCCGATGGGAGCAAGATTCCGATCGCTATCAGTTGTCGATAGGCCTGGAATCACGTATCCAGGGGCGAGTTTGACTCCAGGGTTAAAACCCTTGTTATGTAAAACAACATGAAAGAGTTCGTGAGCCAGCAGGCTTTCGTCGTAGCTCTTGGAAACGCCGGAGGCAACATGGATCTCGATTTCGTCACTATCATAGCCCCGTGTTTGACCTTGAAAGCTCGCGGGGTTCGACGGGCGTGGAGAGTAGGTTGTTACACGAATAGGAACCGATGATCCATCTTGCGCCTGTCGAAACAGTTTCTGAAGCGCCACAGACCACTTGCCGTTTTCACTCCTAAGTGCCTTAGCATCAACGTGAGCCTTCATCTTATCGGGCGTTTGTGATACGACGTCCGTCGCTAGCAGCAAGAGAACCAAATAAATAGAACGCCAAAAGCCCCCACCTCCTACGGCGCGTCGTAGGCTTTTGTTTAGGCTCTTCACAGTCAAACTGTAACTGAAGTGGTTTTCAACTTCCAAGGCCGCATAAGCGTCGCTGATGAGAACAAGATTTTACCAAGAACCCGTCGTTAGTGAAATGGCGATGTTTCACCAACTACACCAACGCAAGTCATTGCTTGCCGAGCTGAAAGGGGGACGATACGATGCAACAGCATGGAAATTCAGAACTACACTGAGGTTTATCAGCGCAAGACGGACGATGAATTATTGCTAATCGCGGCACAGGCTCACCAACTCGTTCCCGAAGCCAACGCTGCGCTCATTGGCGAAATGGCCCGCCGTGGTCTAAACCAGCAAACGCTTCAATACAGAATCGGGGAACGTCCCGAACAGGTAAGCTTGGGCAATGAGATCATGAAATTTCTGGTTGAGCGCGAAACCGGTCTCGCCGACGCGCTCGAAGCGCTCACCACGGTGATGCTCCACGTCCTCTCGGGCAAGTACGGCAAAAGGGATGAGTTCTTCCGCTTCTTCGAACAGGTGAGCAGGTTCCCGGGATCGACGGAACGTGATCTGGCAGTTGGCTGGATTCCGAAGAAACAGCCCGGTGGCTTGGCAGCTAAGGTCCAGCCAAGAACTGTGACGATGGTTGACCGACCCGAGGGGATTCTCCGTTTGGCCACTGAAGTAGGCGATTTAATAACTAAGTGCGGCCCAAAAAGCCTCGGAGCTGGTCTTGATGCACTTACCGGCACGATGCTCACCGCCATCGAAGCCACGTGCGGTCGCGAAAGGGCCGACGAGTTCGACTTGCTTATGGCCGGGCTCTCCAAAAGAGATGAGGGCGGGTTCAAGTAGTGATGATGAGAGATGATTGCGTCTTCGTTGCGGCGCAGTTCAGGTTAACGCTGAGCCAAGGCAACGACAACAAAGGCAACCCAAGATAATTGACTGCTGTAATCAGGCCTTCTCACAAGTTTGCGCTGTCTGTTCGCCCTTTTCTCGCCTCCCAAACCATCGGGAACGAAAGTCAATTGGCGTGCTGGCGATTTTGCGTCAACAATCGGCACTGTACTCGATAAACCCCCGCCCCTCGGGAAACCGTCGTTACCTTGAAAGGACCAGCACCCTGCTTTAGCTTGGACTGCATGAAGTACCAATTTCTGCGAAATGCATTCCTTTCAGCAGTATTGATCTACAAAGCAACCATCCCTATTTTCGGGCAGCAGACTCCGCTAAACATGGTTCAAGCCACCGTCCGTAAGTTGCGCTCAAACGATGGTGCTGTAAGGGCAGAAGCATTCGAGCAACTTCGTTCCGACCCTGCCAACCTCAAGAACCAAAAAGTGCGGGCAGCACTCGTGAATCTCCTAGACCGCGAAAATCGTACGCTTGATGCACAACTTGTCGAGGCACAGAAAAAAGGCTACCCGGACAATGGTGATAACGCCGGTTGGGCTGAATACTACAGCGATCTTTTCAGCACCGTCGATTCGTTTGCTGACTGGAACGACCCTCGACAAGCGTGCATTCTGGTAAACGCGGGCTCTAGCGACGATTCGGCATTCGCATCAGAGGTCGCCCACCATGCAAAGGTTACGATCCCGTGCCTTATGAGAAAGTCCGAGAGCACCGTAAGCATGAATCGCGCGATAACGGTTCCGATATTGGTTCAGGCCTTAGCAAAGGCAGACAGTCTCGATCCCGGAACTGCTCAGGCGGTCAGACAGATTGTGCGAGACGCTCTCAATGATCGAGACGAAGGCGTCAGGGCTTTTACCGTACATGCGCTGGGCGAGTACGGCGAAGAAGATATGATTCCAGCATTGAGGACGGTTGCCGAAACAGACTCGTCCTCAGAAGTTCGGGGGAATTCAATTAAGAGGGCGGCCGCCGAAGCGGTTACCGCAATTCAGAAGAGAGCGGCCCAACACTAAAGCCTTTGAACGCAAGCGAGCGTCTGATCCTCCTTCAACCGTTGTAATCAGGCGATAGCACCAATTTAAAATTCCGGCCGGATAGTTTGGTGACATGGCGATTTTTCGCCAATCGGCTGGCACAAAGGTGGACTAGGGTCCAGTGAAAATAAGGGGTACCCTCTATTCCGACTCGTTTGGAATTCGAGAGAAGATGAAAAACTGGCACTTCGTAGTACTGCCGTTTCTTGCTTTGGCGACGATCTTGTTCGTCTCGAGAAAGTTTTGTTTCGCCGGGCCCTCAGTTTGTGGTGCGCGGGATGCACGCGCAGACTTGGCCCACGGGCGCTACGTCCTGCCGGACTATGGCTTTCCCTTTGGAGTGGGGACAGAAACCGACCAATGCCTACGGCAGCATGGACTAGAGGTTCGGGTAGTTGGTCTCGATGTTATGAACGATTCCGAAAGATCGTACTATCTGTCTTACAGTTCCGTGATGAACGCCGCCGTTGTACAAAAATTCAGTCCAGATGTGTTTGAGCAATGTTGTCATTATCAGCCGATTTCACTCAGAAACGCCTGTCGGCCCGTTCAATGAGTGACATCGCGATGTTACGCCAACCATCCTCCTAAGGTGTAAACTGCGAGGAAAATGAAACTGCCAGGTGGTAAAACAATTGCGATATCGTTGAAGTGGGTAGGCAAAAGTAAGCTTCGCCGCTTCG
>JBEKPH010000080.1:0-25689 GCA_049520915.1 Terriglobales bacterium | reverse complement strand
GGCAACTGAGCGGTCGGCGGGAAGAAATCCTTCCATGTTAGATTCGATGATTGACTTGAGATATGCGGTCGATCCTACAAAAACGGTCGCTGCGATTTGTATTTGCGGCGAATGTGATCTCCATGTTGGGGAGCGGGATGAACTCGGCCGCAGTGGCGTGGACGATTTTGCAACGAACGCATTCGGAGATGGCCTTGGGGACGTTTGCGGCGCTGCAGACGATTCCGGCAATGTTGATGCTGCCGTTCACGGGAGTGATTATCGATCGCGAAGACCGGCGGCGGCTCGTGATGTGGCTGGACGCGTCGCGGGCGGTCGTGATCCTGACGGTAACGGTGCTGGCGTTTCTGCATCGGGTGCAGGTATGGGAACTGTATCTGATGAATACGCTGGTGGCGGCGGGATTCTGGATGTTCTGGCCGACGATTACGGCTCTGATTCAGGAGTTGACGCCGGAGGGGGAGTTTGTCCAGTCCAATACCTTTCTGCTGGCGGGAATTCAGGGTGGATGGCTGATTGCGGGCTCGATCGTCGGATTTGTGTATGAGCACATCGGGCTCGGTGGAGTGCTGCTGATCGACGTAAGCACCTACATCGTTTCTTTTTCCTGCTATCTGGCGATGCGGCAAGGGCGGCATGTGGTGCCGCGTGTAGTTGAGCTTCGTCACGATCTGAAGGCGGCGGAAACAGCGGTCGGGCGATTTTTGCGGGAGATGCGCGAGGGGCTGACATTTCTGCGCGGGCATCGAAGCGTCGTGTTTCTGGGGACGAGTTGGGCGTTGTTCCTCGGCGCGATGATGTCTGGTGTTGTGGTGACGGCTCCGCTCAGTGACCGGGTGTTTCATGCTGGGGCCACGGGCTACGGGTGGTTGAATGGCGGGTGGGGCGTAGGAGCGTTTTTGAGCGCGCTTTACGTCCCAGGGTTGATTGCGCGGGTGGGATCGCGGCGGTCAATCGCGGTGGCGATGTTGGTTCTTACTTTTGCGATGGCGCTGGCTCCGTTCTCTCCGTGGCTGGCGGTGGCGGTATTGCTTTATGGTTTGATGGGAACGGCGCGGGGAATCAGCAGTGTCGCGATGAATACGAGTCTGATGGAGCAGGTTCCGCAACAGTTCATGGGGCGGGTGCAGAATACTTTTTATTTTTTCGGGACATTCTTGCAGGTCGCATTGGGGTTGGGAGTGGGATGGATGGCGTCGAGGGTAAGCCTGGCGGCGGGGTTCGGTGTGATCGCCGCGGTGTATGCAGTGGCGTTTGGCAGCGCCTGCTGGCCTATTCGCGCGGAAAAGGCTGTGGCGGCCAGTGCGAGTTAGCTGGGGCTTGTGTGGAGCGGACACTCCTGTCCGCTGCCGTTGGTGCTGGTGTTGAACTTGTTCTGTTTTCGGGGAAAGTGGAACAGGAACAACACCAAGAGCAAGAGCAGCGGACAAGCGTGTCCGCTCCACACAGGCGGGGGATACTGATATTCTTTTTCTTCTTTGGAGGAGACCTCATTCATGTTTGACGATTTGAAGGGGCGGACGGCTGTGGTTTTTGGAGTGGCGAATAAACGGTCGATTGCCTGGGCGATCGCGCAAGGCCTGCATGCGGCGGGGATGAACATGGCCATCACCTATCAGAATGAACGCATGGAAATGGAGGCCAAAGACCTGATTCTTTCGCTGCCGGGCGCGGAAGGTTTCATGTGCGATGTTTCGAAGGACGAGGAGATTGCGGCGCTGTTTGAAAAACTCAAGGCTCGCTACGGAAAGTTGAATGTGGTGGTACATAGCGTGGCGTATGCTCCGGCGGAAGAATTAAAGGGGGATTTCATAAATACGACGCGCGAGGGCTTTCGCGTGGCGCACGATGTGAGCGTGTATTCGCTGATCGCAGTGTGCCGGGCCGCGGCTCCTCTGATGGAAGACGGGGGAAGCGTCATTACCATGACGTATTACGGGGCGGAAAAAGTCGTGCCGCATTACAACGTCATGGCGGTGGCGAAGGCGGCGCTGGAATGCTCGGTGCGCTACTTGTCCTATGACTTAGGGCGAAAGAAAATTCGCGTCAATGCGATTTCGGCGGGTCCACTGAAGACCTTGGCGGCTCGTGGCATCTCGGGTCTCGGAGATATGTTGAAAGGACATGCCGAGCGAGCGCCCTTGCAACGGAACGTAGAGGTCAGCGAGGTGGGCAGTACAGGCGTGTTTCTGGCGTCAGACGCCAGCTCGGGGATTACGGGCGAGGTGATTTACGTCGATTGCGGGTACAACATCATGGGATTTTGAGAATGGCGGGGCCCGAATTTGTGGTTACCGGCGTCACTTTTAGGGGCTTTTTGAGCTCAACTCGCGGACTCTAAAACGGTACCCTTGAGTTCTATGAAGCGCCGACGAATTCTTGCGCTGTGTGCCTGGGTGAGTCTGTTGCTCACTCCGTGCTTCGCACACCACATGGCGGTAGTCGTCAACAAGGACAACTCGGTGCAGAATGTCACTTCAGCGCATCTGGCCAAGATTCTTCGAGGCGAGGTAAAAAAGTGGCCGGATGGCAGGAACGTGGTTTTGGTCTTGCACACTTCTTCGCCGGGCGAGATGACTACCCTGCAACACCTCAGCAAGATGAGCGAAGCCGATGTGAAGGCGCTGCTGGCGGCGCACAACGATGCGATTCAAACAGTGGCGTCGGATGCGGATGTGATTGATGCCGTCGCTTCGAATTCAGGGGCAATCGGTTTTGTGGAAGAGCACTCGATCACGGACCGTGTCGGAGTGATCCGCGTTGATGGCAAGCTGCCGATGGAATCCGGGTACTTGCCGCACTAAAACCTGCTTCTCAGTCCGACGCCTCCAATTGACGACGTCAGATTATTCCCACACCTACACAGGCAATTCTTCTTGCATCCATCCGCCAGTAGGTTCCAGCTTGGGCTCGGAAGCTAAATCCAAAATTAGTTTTTCGAGAATCATACGTTTGCCGGGGGGATTGGAGCGCAAAGCGAGATCGGCTTTGGCAACGAGGCGGATGGCACGCGCCAACTCTCGTTTTGACTTGTAGCGACGGGCCTGGCGAATGATATCGTCGGCGGCGAAAGGCGGAACGCGGAAGCCTTGCCACAGGGCCGCCCAAAGCATGCGCTCGTCGCGAACATTGCGTTCGAGGATGACGAGCATCTGACGAAACGTTTTGGCCAGCATGTAGAGGTGACCGATGGCGGCGTCATCGCCATCTCCGGTCGAGAGCAGGCCGTCGAGGACCTCCAGCGCGCGAACCCGATCTTTACTCGAGATGGCGTCGGTCAATTCGTAGAGCGAGCGCTGCTTGGCAGCCAGGACCATGGTCTCGACATCGCCGAGCGTGATTTTTTTCTTTTCGCCGACGTAGAGAATCAGCTTCTCCAGTTCGTTGGAGACCATCATCATGTCGCCGCCGAGGGCGTCGACTAATTCGCGGGCGCCGTCGGCATCGATTTTCACTTCGCGGGTGGCGCAGTATTCGCCGATCCAGCGGACGGCTTCGCCTTCTTCGACGCGAGAAAGTTCGACGATGCCGCAAAAGGGGCCGAGATCCTCGCGAATCTTCTGATAGCGATCTTTATCCGTCATGTCCATGCGGCGCGCGTCGGCGGGAATGCTGATGTGGTCGGCGACGAAAACGACGAGCGCGTCGGGATTGGGATTCTTGCAGTACGCTTCGATGGCTCCAATTTTTTCGTCGTTCGAACCGCGGCCAAACAAGGTCTTCACGCCGCGGACAAAAAACACCTGAAAAGGCGCCATCAACGACGGCGTGCGGGCGCGGTCGAGAACTTCGTTGAGCGAGGTCTCGGCGAGATCAAATTCGAATAAGCCAAAATCGCGGGAGTCAGGCGCGACCAGATGCTCGAGGATGGCATCGCGGCAGCGGCGCCGAAAAAACGCTTCGTCGCCCACCAGCACATAGGCGGGCTTGAGCTGGCGCGAGACGAGTTCCGAGAAAAAGCGGTCGGCTTGCGAGAAGGCGCGCATCTAGGCGATTTTCTCCACCATAGCTGATCGTTTTTGCTTAAATTCGGCTCGCTTCAATCGTTCTCGTTTCAATCCTTCTTGCTTCAATGCCGGCCTCGTTGATCGATACTCGCTCATCAGTAGGCCTCCAGAATATTGGCGACGAGGGTGCGCGCGAAATCGCGCGAGAGGCGGTCGACGGCAGGGGAGTCTTCCTGAAAAAAGCTACGGAGATCGCTCGACAACTCGTACTGATCGTGGAAAAGATAGGCGGGATTTTCGAAGAGAATTTTGCCCTGCCGGTCGGTCAAAGTAACTTTTATGCTGACGGTGACCAAGGCGCTGACGGCGCGTCCGGTGGTCGAGTCGTAGGCGAGCGGATTCGCCGAAGCCGATAAAACAGTCGCTTTCAGAGTAGCGTCCGCGTCTCCCTTTTGGTGAATCACGCGGTATTGGGTACGGGCATCGAACTCGCGCACGACGGCGTCGGTAAGAGTTTGTTCGACGCGGAAAGTCTGACTCTGGCTGACGAAGCCGGGGATTGCGATGGTGCGAATGTTCTGCGGCAACTGGACGTTGCTGGCAACCGTATGGTATCCGCAGCCAGTCGCAAGCAGGACAAGACCGGCAACGAATCCCAACACGGCGGCTAGCCTTTTTGCGGGCGATGGACCCGCCGTCCAGAGGTTCATTGAATCTGTCCTCTGGGGCGGGATGCCGTCATGGTCTCGGCGCATTCGACCGCAGCCAAAGCGGCGAGGCGGAGATTGTCGGTGGTCACCCACAACCAGACTCCATTCTTCTGATTGGCATCGGCGGTGACCGAGACAAGAATGTCTTCCTGACCGGCCGCGCTCACGTTGGTGGGCGTGTCTTCCGGGCTGCCGCTGACGACTACGTGCTCTCCAGAAAGAGCTTGCGAGAGATCGGCAACGGCGACGGGGTTCTCGGTCTCCAGGTAAATCGAGAAGGCATGGCCGTGAAAGACGGGCGCCTGCAACACCTGCAACGCAGGCTCAACCGCTCCTGGCGCGATCTTGCGATAGTGCCTGCGGATGCGTTGGGAGACGGCATCAAGTGCCAAGTTTGATCTCTGCCCGTAGCGCGCGACCATATTAAAGGCTACCTGCGTATCGAAAACGCTCTTGGGCAACTCTTGAAACGAAAGAAGATTGACGGTTTGCTCGTGGAGTTCGTCCATCCCCTTCTGGCTGTTTTCGGAAGCAGGCTCGAATACGGTCGCGACGAGGCGTTCGACCTTGATCGCGCTTCCGATGCGCAACGCGAGCAGTGCGAGAACCGTAGCGGCGGGATGGGCCACAACCACAGGACCAGGCTGCAACTCGGGAGCGACGAGATGGCTGGTCTGGCGTTCGATCCAAGGCGAGCGGACAGAGGCTCCCGGTTCTTCTTCGAGGGCGAAGGTGAGATCGACGATGGTGTCGCCCAAATCGCGCGCTACCTTCCAGTTGTTGCGCGTGGAACGCGGGTCAGCGGAAAAGAATGCGAAGTCCACGCGCTCGAATTGCTCGGACCGAATGCTCTGAACAAAGTTCATCTCGTCGCCGACTGCTTCCAACTGGCCAAGAGACTCGTCATCATCGAGCAGGCGCACATCGATTGCGGGGAAATTGCGTTCGCGCAGAACTTCGGCGATCTCTTTGCCCTTGAGCGAAGTCGCGCCGACAATGGCCACGCGATACAGATTGATGCCATGAAGATCGGCGTGAGAGGCAGCAGACCGGGAAACGGCGGGCTTGGAAGAAGATGTCATGGAGTTTGAGATGCTTCCCGATACGCCGGAGGTGCGGGCGGGTTCTTGCGATGGAAGATCCACTGCAAGCGCCAGAGGACGCCGGAGGCCATGTAGAGGATCGCAATCGCGAATAACGCAGGCCCGGAAAAGAACCAGATCGACGCGCCGACGATGCCAAAGATCACAACCAGGCGAAAGGGATGGCGGGAGCGGAAATCGATGTCCTTGAAGCTGTAGAAGCGCCAGGTGCTGACCATGAGATAACCAACGACGACGACCATCATGAGCCAACTCATCGCGGTCCACCAGGAAGTTATGGGCACTCCCCATGAGTAGTGAACGACGGCGGCAATGACCCCAGCGCCAGCCGGAATCGGCATGCCGACGAAATATTTCTTGCCGGGGCGGCCCGGATTCGAAGGCTGCGGATTCTTAGCAATGTTGAAACGCGCCAAGCGGCTCGCGCCAGCCATCAGAAACGCGAAACAGGCGATGGAGCCGAGTTGGGTAATCTTCAGGTGAAGTTCGGGCGCAATCGTCAGCGGCAGAAGATGGAAGCCCCACATCCAGGCCAGCAGGGCGGGAGCAACGCCGAAGGTGATGACGTCGGCGAGGGAATCGAGTTCGCGGCCAAAATCGCTATCCGTGTGGGTCATGCGGGCGATGCGGCCGTCGAGACCATCAAACAGTACGGCGAACCCGATAGCCTTGGCCGCGAAATCCATGTGCCAGGCCTCTCCCATGCTGCCGTGAACGGTCTGCAAGATGGCGTAGAAGCCGGCGGCGATATTCGCCGTGGTAAAGAGCGAGGGCAGAATGTACATACCCTTGCGCAGCTTTCCACGGGGACGGTCGGATTCACGACGACGCGGAGCTATCTCGTCCATAGGATTCACTCGGTTTCTGATTCTGTTCGGGGTCTTCGCATATTATTCGGTCTTCGCATGTTAGGAATGGGTTTCTTGCCCAGCAATTACGGAAACGGGAACGGGCTGCGCCATCGGCAAAAGAGCAAGCACTGACGCTCCTCCTCGGACGCGATCTCCAATCTTCACTTGAACGGCGGCATCGCGATCGAAGAGAACATCGACGCGAGAGCCAAACTTGATGAGACCGACGCGCTGGCCGCGGGCGATCGAGTCTCCTACCTTGAAATTGAACACGATGCGACGCGCGATGAGGCCGGCAATCTGCTTGAAGATCACGATGCGACCATCGCCCTCGACGGTGACGATGTTCTGTTCGTTCTCTTCCGCCGAATGCGCTGACATGGCGTTAACGAATTTTCCGCGCTGATAACGCACGTCGCGGATGACACCGGCGATTGGCGAGCGGTTGACATGCACATCGAAGACGTTGAGGAAGATGCTGATGCGAGTCTGCGAGGTTCCTCCGACGGTCACGGGGGAGACATCGGTGACTTTGCCATCTCCGGGAGAAACGACGGCACCGGCTTGGGCGGGGATCTGCCGCTCGGGGTCACGGAAAAACCAGAGGAAAAACGCGGCCAACAAGAACAATGGAATGGCGTACGGCCAAGCCGCCAGCCAAGCTACGAGGGCTGCCGCGAGGAGAGAGCCCACGCCATAGAAATATCCGTCACGCACCATAGGAGATCAGGATGATTATAGAGCGAGGCTGCAGCGTGGAACATAACTTCAATGAAAAAAGGCGCTTAGAAGCGCCTTCTATGAAGGCGAGAATAGACTGTTGTATTTCGCGAGCGTGAGGTTGGAGCCGGTTGGTTAGTGGCTCAACTAGGCAGAGTGGCGTTGGAGGCCGTGTTCCAGACTCTGCATCTGGTCTTTGAGGCGCAGCTTGAGCTTCTTGAGCCGCACTTCCTCTAATTTTTCATCGTCGGTGAGGTAACGCTTTTCGGTGAGGGATTCCAGCCGCTGGGAGTATTGCATGTGCTCCTGAGCCAGTCGCTGGAACTCGTCCTGACCGGCCGGGAATACGTCTGTTGAAGTCAGCATCCTAGCTAGACCTCCTGAATTGTTTTGTTACTACTGGGTAAAAAGTAGCACAGGGCTGGTTGGGGTTCAATGGGATTTCATAGGAAGATTTCCACCGATCATAGGGGCAAGCAGGGGCTGAAGTTGCACCGTTAGCGGTGCAGAAACATGGGTTTTTGGGAGTCCGAGAGCGCAGACGGTGCGACTGGAGAGGCTTAGCGAGCGAATCGGAGAGCGTAGAGAATTGCGTCGTCGAGGGGGTGCTTGTAATAGGCGCGCCGGCGGCCTTCCTCGCGAAAACCATGCTTTTCGTACAGACGTCGGGCGGGCTGGTTCGACTCTCGGACCTCGAGCAAGATGGCCGATGCAGAAGCGGACTCGGCGCGTCGAATGAGGGTGCGCACGAGCTCGTCGGCGATGCCGCCGCGCTGGAAATCAGCGGCAACGGCCATATTTTCAATCTCCCAATCTTCCGCAATTGTCGCAGCACAAAGGAACCCGCAGAGTTTGCCGGCTTGTTCGGCCACGAGGATGACGCCGCTACCCAGTTCAGCTTTGTATTGCTCGCCGGCCCAGTGAGCGGCGAGCGGAGATTGCTGCTCGATCTCGAGAATCGCGGGCAGATCATTCAACTCGGCTGGGCGGATGAGAAAGGGCATGCGGAAATCTCAAGAAGCGGGCTTGGAGAAGATTTCGGCGTCGGAACGGCGAATATAGTTTGCGTCCAAGTCTTCTGGACGCACCGTCTCGCCGCGCTGAAGGTGCTGCCAACCGAGACGTGCGATGACCGCGCTGCCAGGGTATTCGATTTGTTCGACGGCCGACTGCGTCGTGGCGTTGGCGGCGCGCAACGCATCGGCGAGAACAGCATTCGGCGTGACGATTGTCATCTGGCTTTGCGCAGCCGATTCAGCTTCGGCTAGGAACTCTTCTCTGCTGAGGAGGCGCTCGCTGTGCATGCGAATGTGAGGATGAAGTTCATAATCGCCAACGTAGACATCGCCTCGACCGGCATCGAGGGCTGCGAGAATTCGGCCGCGCGATTTGCCGCTGCAGGCAACGGCTTCGAGCACGGAAACTGCCACGATGGGCTTCTGCAGCGCTTCGGCCAGCGCTTTGATGGCGGCGAGGCCGACGCGGAGTCCGGTAAAGGATCCGGGGCCAGAGGCTACGGCAAATGCGTCCAGATCATTCTTTATGCGTCTGTGTTTTTCGAGCAGGAGCGCAATTTGGGGAACGAGTTGAGCAGAAAACGCGCCACCAGCCAGGGGCACGGTTTCGAGGATGACGCAACTTTCACCGGCACTGGCGCCGCACTCTGCGAGTGCGATGCTGCCTTGTTTCCCCGAGGTATCTGCGGCAAGTAGGAGCATCTAGAGCGCTCGATCCATTCGATGTCGCGCCGGTTGTGGGCCGTCGGCGGATGAAACATTTTCTACGTCCTGCACAATCTCTTCGACCAACGAATAGGGATCACGCTTGTGGTCGGCTATTTCGGCGGCGTAGCGCTCGAGAGTTTCGGCGCTGACTTGCGTGCGCGCCTTTTCGAGCAACGCCTCGCGCAGCATTTCGATGAGCCGCTCCTGCCAGTTCTCCACATTCTTCTTGAATGCGAGATTCTCTTTCTTGAGGTAGGTTTCGTAACTGGTAATGGCGGCCGCGAGCTCTGCGGTTCCCTCGCCTGAGTTTGCGACAGTCTTCACGATGGGCGGAATCCAGCGGTCATTGCGCGTGGCCAGCGATTGCATGGCGCGGATTTCCCGTTCGACTCGCTCGGCGCCGGAGTGATCGCTTTTGTTGATTACGAAGATGTCGGCAATTTCCATGATTCCCGCTTTGATCGTCTGCACATCGTCGCCCATGCCGGGGACGAGAATCACGATGGTGACGTCGGCGAGGCGCACGATGTCGATTTCATCCTGTCCGACGCCAACGGTTTCGATCATGACCACGTCGCGGCCGGAGGCGTCGAGAACCGTGGTAGCGTCGGCAGTGGCGCGGGCCAGACCTCCGAGGGATCCGCGTGTGGCCATGCTGCGGATGAAAATTCCCGGGTCCGCGTAATGGTCTTGCATGCGGATGCGATCGCCCAAGATCGCTCCTCCCGTATAGGGGCTGCTGGGATCGACGGCGATGATGCCTACCGACTGATTTTCTCTGCGGTAGTGCTTGGCAAGTTGATCGACGAGGGTGCTCTTGCCGGCTCCGGGAGCTCCTGTAAGGCCGATGACGCGGGCTTTGCCGGTATAGGGGAAAAGCGCCTTCAGCAGGTCGGACCAGCCGGGAGCACGATTCTCAACGGCGGAGATCGCTCGGGCCAGAGCACGTGGATCGCCGGAGCGGAGTTTTGCGATCCATTCTGCGTCTTGGGTAACGGAGTTCAAACTGCCAGTGTAAAGGAGCGTGGCACAAACTGACAGCGAACCGACTTCCCGTTACGGGGCTGAAGAATTCCTCTAGCGGCCATTCACTATGGAATGCGAAAGATCGTTGATTTGCGGTCCGGCGGAAGGCTTTGGGCTTCGCAGGCGCACGATGCGGTAAACATCGCACGCCGCGATGATGAGCATGACGACAACGGCCCATGGCAAAGTCCGCAAAAGCAGGAGATTGATCACGCTCGTTAGTTTGGTGGCTCTCGCCGCGGGCAGGCTGGGCGCAGTGATCGCTATGAGAATTTGCGCCTTGAGAAACCAGCAGAATACGGCTGCTCCCAGAACGTCGACGATCAGGCGAAGCGTTGCACGCAGGGGAGTCCAGTATGGGCGAAAGAGATTTGCCACCGCGATGGCAATGCCGCCCGCCGTCGATAGCAGAAAGCCCCAAAAAATTGCCTTCCATGCGGACGCAACTGTGATTTGCGCTCCGAAAAAATTAAAGACGGTAGTCGGCTTGAAGATGCTCGTGAACCAGAGAGTCATCACGACGAGCGCTGCGATTTCAAAGAGGGAGCTGCTTCGGGGAATGCGCTTGGGTTCACGAACGGCGGGTAATTTGCGCGGATTCCAGGTATTGAGAGTTCCGGAGAGCGCGCCGGTCTTTTCTAGGATGGCGAAGGCGACGGTGGTGAAGAAGGCGAAAAACACGAGGGTAGAAAGCATGTTTTCCATGTGCAGATAGCCAGCGCGCGCGGGGTCGACTAGAAGAAAAACCAGCCAGATTATCGTCCGCGGGACGATGCAGCCCAGCAGCAAAATCGTCAGGACGAAGCAGTACACGGGAAAGAGCGTGGGGCCGATCAGATATTGCTGCGGCCGAAAGCGTAGCGCAACCATCAACGGCGACCCGCAGCGTTTGAGGATGGTTTCGACTTCAGCGTCGTCCAATTTGCGGCCGAGCGTGGCTTCTTTGTCTTCGATCTGCGAGCGGAGATCTTCAGACAATTCGGCGATGATGTCGTGCCGCTGGCGCTTGGGTAGCCAGAATTCAACGGCGTGCAGATAACGATCGAGTAATTCCATGGTCAGCTCCTGGGAAGATTCGGCCAGAATCTTCCGGTCAAATTGTTCCAATCACAGTATTCCGTTCAGTGATGCATTAATCTTTTGCCACTCTGTGCCCAACTGCTTGAGCATCTGCTTGCCCTCGAGAGAAAGCCGGTAAAAACGCTTGTTGCGCTTCTCTTCTTCGCGCCACACGCTGGTCAGCAACCCCTGTGCCTCGAGGCGGCGGAGCAGGGGATATAGCGTGCCTTCGTCGATGTCCAAGCCCTGCTCGGCCAGGGCTTTGCGCAGTGTGTATCCGTAACGCTCGGTCCGAAGCTGCGACAGGACGGCCAGACTGAGGCAGCCGCGGCGAAGCTCCAGGCGAAGATTTTCGAAGAGATCGTGATTGCCGTTACTCTGTGTCATACAGTGTACGTCACACACTGTATGACACACAGTACTAGATGTCAAGATTTTCTTGAAAGGCCGAAGAAGGGATTCTTGGCTCGGTGAGCCCGCTATTCTTTCAGCAGTTGCCGCGCGATGACCAGGCGCTGGATCTCGCTGGTACCTTCGCCGATGGTGCAGAGTTTTACGTCACGATAAAACTTTTCGGCGGGATAATCTTTGATGAAACCGTAGCCGCCGTGGATTTGAACTCCCTCATTGGCGCACTTTACAGCGACCTCGCTGGCGTAGAGCTTGGCCATTGAGGATTCCAGGGTGGTCTTCATGCCCGCGTCTTTCATGGAGGCGGCGCGAAGGGTGAGAAGTTTGGCGGCTTCGATTTCGGTAGCCATGTCAGCGAGTTTCCATTGAATGGCCTGAAACTCAGAGATGGCTTTGCCGAACTGGTGGCGTTCCTTGGAATACTTCAGCGCCGCTCCATAGGCGCCATCTGCCATTCCCAGGGAAAGAGCGGCGATAGAGATACGCCCGCCGTCGAGAATGCGCATGGCATCGATGAATCCGTTCCCTTCCCCGCCCAAAAGATTCTCGGAGGGAACGAAGCAGTCTTCGAAAATGAGTTCGGCGGTATCGCTGGCGCGGAGGCCGAGTTTGTTTTCTTTTTTCCCGGCGCGAAAGCCCTTGGTATCTTTTTCGACGACGAACGCGGACAAGCCGTGGGTATGAGCGGCGCGGTCGGTGATCGCGAGCACCACGGTCACATCGGCGAAGTGGCCGTTGGTGATGAAAGTCTTGGTGCCGTTGAGGATCCATCCACCTTTGGCTCGGGTTGCGGTCATGCGGGCACTGCCGGCATCCGATCCGGAGGAGGGTTCGGTCAGCCCCCAGGCGCCAATGAATTCTCCAGTCGCTAGCTTCGAGACATACTTCTTTTTCTGCGCTTCATTTCCGGCCAGAAAAATGTGGTTGGAGCAAAGCGAGGTATGGGCCGCGACAATGATGCCGACAGAGCCATCCACGCGGGAGAGTTCGGCGATCGCGGTGACGTACTCGACGTAGCCCATTCCCGAGCCACCGTACTCGGTGGGAAAGATGATTCCCAACAAACCGAGCTTGCCCATCTCTTTGATGGTGGCGAGCGGAAATTCGCTGGCCTCGTCCCATCTCATGACGTTGGGGGCGATCTCGCGCTCGGCAAACTCGCGCACACTCTTTTTGAGGTGCAGTTGCTCTTCGTTTAGCTGGAAGTCCAAGGAATCCTCTTTTTTCTTTGTTCGACCATTTCACCACGGAGACCCGGGGGCACGGAGAAAACCAACCAAGTTTCGCAAACCTTAGTTTTGTTGTGGTTGCGTGCGGCTGCCGCCCAAGCTGTCATTTAAGCATGGCAGGTGAGAAATACTGAAATGACCGTACCGACCGGTTGGGTTGGGGGAGCACGGACGGAAAGTGGATATCGTAGGTGACGGTTTTGCCCTTCGGCAAGAGGCCCGACTTAGTTGTCGCGGCCTTATTACACGGCCTTCTTTGGAGTTATCCCTAGGACCTTGCGCGCCATCCACAGCGGGGCGACAAAAACGTGGGCAGGATTGGTAAGGAACGCCGGTTTGTTGCCTTCGATGAGGTGCCCGAGCCAGGCCAGGGCGAAGGCGGAAGGGATGAGCAGCAGGGCGATGATCCAGTGCCACCAGACGACGATCAGGGAGGAAAAGCCGACGGGGATGGCGATCATGTGCAAGACGCGGTTGACGGGATGGTTATGTGCGCCGTCGTAGTGCGAGTAGAGTCCCATAGTGCCTCCGAAACGAGACTTTTGGCCCGCCGCATTATACCTCTGGATGGCTGTGCCGGAAACGCTCTGAGGCCGAGAAACACTATGCTTCCAGGGGAGGGTTTTCCTTTTCCCAGAACCATTTAGGGGGTATACTCTGGGGACGTATTGGAGTGCTGGGTTCTCGAACTCCCCTCGACAACCTGAGGCGAACGCTGCCCTGTCGTGGACTCGAGGCGTGCTCCCTCTCTGGCTCTCCGAATCCGGGCAATCGAATGGATGAGCGCGACCACAGGGGCAACGATTCCGACAGCCCGACGATGCCCGGCATTCGTATGCCTGAGGATGCGGTCGGCGCAGCGGCACTAACACCCCCACCCCTTTCCAACGCACCTCTTTCGGATGCTCCAACCGTTCTGCACGGCACCCCAATTCCGGGCGCAACGCAAGCGCTTCCGTATGCTCGGCAAACCTCGCCTCCGCCCTTTTCAGGGGGCACAATTTCGGCGTTTCAAGGGTTGCAACCGGGTGTGCTTTTTGGCGGACGCTACGAGATTTTGGGCGTCCTCGGACAAGGCGGCATGGGTGCGGTCTACAAAGCCCGTGACCGCGAATTGGACCGCCTGATCGCGCTGAAAGTGATCCGTCCTGAACTGGCAACGGATCCCGCTATTCTTCTGCGCTTTAAGCAAGAGCTGATTCTTTCGCGCAACATCACACACAAGAATGTGGTCCGTATTTACGACTTGGGTGAGGCCGAGGGCATACGCTTCATCAGCATGGAGTACGTAGACGGCGAAGATCTGCGGACTTTGTTGAAGCGCGCGGGAAAATTCGCCCCGAAAGACGCCATTCCGATCGTGGAGCAGGTTTGCCGAGCGCTCGACTGCGCGCACTCAGAGGGCGTGATCCACCGCGATTTAAAGCCGCAGAACATCATGCGCGACAAACATGGGCGCATCGTGGTGATGGATTTTGGTTTGGCGCGTTCGCTGGGCGACTCAGGGTTGACGCAGACCGGGGCGCTGGTCGGGACTTTGGAATACATGTCTCCCGAGCAAGCGATGGGAAGCACGCTCGACCAGCGATCCGATATTTTCAGCGTAGGGCTGATCTTCTACGAGTTGTTGAGCGGGAAAGCTCCGTACGAAGCGGATACGGCGATTGCCAGTCTGATGAAGAGGACGCGGGAACAGGCGCGTTCGGTTTCGGACGTTGAGGCGTCGGTGCCGCGATCCTTGAGTGCGATCGTGGGCCGCTGCCTGGAGCGCGAGCCGGAAAATCGCTATCACTCCGCCGTGGAACTGCTGCAGCAACTGACGACTTGGGAAGCGAACCCCAATATCAGCGCGGAAAAGCTTTCGCAGATGATTGCGCATCCGATTGTGCGCCGGTCGCGCTTCAGCCTCGACCTGCCGGGCAAGAGTTGGATGTGGATCGGCGGGGCGGTGCTCGTGGTCGCACTCGCGATCTTTGCCGGTCGCAACTTGTTGAATCACGCGGGGCCGGGGCAGGATGCGACCGTGCAGGGTATTCCCTCGCTCAAGCAGGGAAAATATGTGGCGATCATGCCGATGAAGCTTGTGGGCGATCAAAAAGCCCTGGGCTATGTCGCGGATGGAATTGAAGAAGCTCTTGCTGCCAAACTTTTTCAGTTGAAAGAAGTGCACGTAGCTTCATCGGACGCAGTGTACACGGCGAGCGCCAAAGACCTGCCGCTTGCGAAACTGGCCAAAGAGTTGGGCGTGAATCTGGTATTGCAAGGAAGCGTGCAGGGTAACGGCGATAATTTTCGCGTCACGCTGGGCCTTGACGACGCCGCAAGTGGCAAACGACTTTGGAGTTCCGAATTCACCGGCGCTTCCGGCGATGTGCTCACCTTAGAAGACCAAATCTACGGGAGCGTTTCCGAGGCTCTGGCGTTGAAGCCCACGGATGAAGAACAGGCGCGTATCGGCGCTCACCCGACGGAGAACGTTAAGGCCTACGATCTTTACCTGCAAGGGCGCAACACGCTGCGCAACGGCCATAGCCAGGACGCCTATCAACAAGCCGTGGGGTTATTCGAGCAGGCGATTGATAAGGACGCGAATTTTGCCTTAGCTTATACGGGCTTGGCGGACTCCAGCATTCGGATGTATGGAGAGACGAAAGACAGTATTTGGGCGCAAAAGGCTACCCTGGCAGCGCAGCGCGGCGAGCAACTTTCCAACAATCTCCCTGAAGTCCATCTTTCGCTGGGCAGCGTATACGCGACGACGGGCAAGACCACGCAAGCCGTGGCCGAATTGAAGAAGGCTCTGGAGCTGGCGCCGAACTCGGACGAGGCTTATCGGAATCTGGGCGACGCCTACAACCATGATGGAAAAAGTGAGGATGCGATTGCGGCGTACCAAAAAGCAGTGGCGGCGAATCCTTATAATTCGGCCAATCACATCGCTCTTGGTAACGCTTATTTCAACCTCGGCGACAATGCCAAGGCGCTGCCCGAGTTTCAGAAGGTAGTCGAAATCGCGAGCGACAGTCCCTTGGGTTTTGAAGGTGTAGGTAACGTATATCTGAGGTCGGGTAAATGGGGCGAGGCGATTCCGGAGTATCAGAAAGCACTCGCGCTGGCGCCGGATGCGCCGACCTATTCGAACCTCGGCACGGCCTACTTTTGGCTGAAGAACTACGATCAATCGACGAAGATGTACGAGAAGTCGGTCGCGATGACCCCGAACAACGAGGAATACCAGGGCAATCTCGGGGACGCTTATCGCTGGTCGGGCTATTCCGATAAGGCTTCGGCAGCCTATGCCAAGGCAATTTCTCTGGCATTTCAGGAATTGCAGGTCAACCCCAGATCATCGACCATCATGGGCGACCTCGGACTTCTGTATGCCAAGAAAGGCGACGCGGCGAACGCGGTGCAGTACACGAACCAGGCGCGTTCGATTAGTCCGGATGACGTGCAGTTGATGTACTCGGAAGCGCAGGTGAAGACACTGATCGGGAAACCGGAAGAGGCATTGAAGTCGCTTCGGCTGGCACTGGAGAAGGGCTATGCCGCGCAGGAGGCCTGGAACGATCCCGAGCTTCAGAAGCTCCAGGCCCTGCCGCAGTTCTCACAGTTGGTGAACGAGTTTACCAAGAAGAGCCACTAGGCGATTAAGCCTTCAGGCGGCTCAACCACTTCTTGCGGCGCGTAACGATCGCGCTCAGTCCTGTAACCATCAATGCCACAGTTCCCGGCTCGGGAGCGGTTCCAGCATGACCGGTCATCGTGGATCCACCGTTGGTCCAGCAACTCTGGTTGACACAGGCAAAGCCGATATCGAAGCTCTGGCCGGCCTGAATGCCGTTACGCGGGTTGAGTCCATTGCGCACACCAGAAAGAAGAATTTCGACCGAACCGTTTTTCTCTGTCTTGGTGGTGCAATTCAGGAAGACACTCTGCGAGCAGCTGATATCGGCTGCGGGCACGCCAGTCTCGACCAAGGTTAGTGAAGTCCAGTTCTTTCCGCTCTCATTCGTAAAGTACAAGAAACCTTTTCCGGACTTCGGAATGGTGAAAGAGAAATTCAATCCCACACCCTGGCAACCAGAAGGACCGCAACTCTCCGGTCCGTTACCACCATTGACGCCATGGATAATGATTTTTGGATCCTGGATTCCATCCGCAAAGGCCATCATTGAACTGACGGCAAGCAAAACAGCCACAGCACAGATCTGAGAAATTTTCATCGAGGGTTCCTGTTCGCCAAAGGAATTTAGCTGGGTATTTTTATCCCAGCTTCGGGGAGTGGACCGAGGTTAGCCCTTTCAATAGCGTGGGTCAAGGCGAATTGCGCGTGGCCACAGAAAATTCTTCAATATAATGCAAACTATTGCGCACCTTGCCTGAAACTGTGCAGGTTCTTGCATTTACTGAACTTATGAAGTGCAGAGCATTGCGCATCGAGAAAAAAGCCGGAACCCGAAGGCTCCGGCTGTCCAGTTGGTTGGTGTGCCCGGATAAAATCAAAAATTCTTTAATAACTTTGGCGCGATGCTTGTTCAATCGCGCCTACTTAGGATGCGACTATCCATGCAGCGGTTGTCGCGTCCCTCGAAGCGATACTGTCACCCTACGCACTGCGTCGAGGACGGACGGTCAAGTCCCGCACTTGTGCCAGAATGCTCGACATCTGCATACCGTTGAGTTGCGAGAGATACGGCATCACGTCAGCGACGAACTGATCTTCCATCAATTCGCGGATTTCTTCCTGACGGTTACGTTCTCCGCCGGAGAGCAGATCGGGGACGCTGACTTCGAGCGCCCTCGCCAATCTTTCGAGTGAAGAAAGAGTCGGCGTCGCTTTTTCGTTTTCGATTTTCGAGACGTAGGTTCTGGGCACCGACATGCGCAGCGCCAATTGCCGCTGGCTAAGACCGCTGCGCAAGCGCAGCGACCGGATGGAGTGCGCCAGTTTCAGATGTCCGCGGCCGCTCGAATGGGCATTGACCGGCATCATTTCTGGCACCGGCGTCATAGCGGCAATCTGCGACTCATCCTCGTCCAAAGAAAGACGACAACGGCGGCAGAGGCTGTTTGATGTGCGGAATTGCACGAGGGAACAACGATCACATCGTACGACTTCCCGTGAGTCCACGGGGGTAAGTGTTGTGGCCATTCAGGTTTTGCGAGTGCCAGAGCGGGGGCTACTCTCAAAGCCAACTACAGCGTAATCTGCTGGATACGGCTGTGGATGTCAAGACAATAATACAGCGGACGTGAAAGTTCACTAAGATCGCTGGTAGGCGGCGTGGTGTAAATCGGCTTTAGACGGGAAGAAAGCATGAATCAGCGCGAATCAGCATGGTGTTTACTAACTGAGTTCACCCAGTCAGAAAGTCTTCGAAAACATGCATTGTCGGTTGAGGCTTGCATGCGGGCGTATGCCCGGAAAACCGGGGCGGATGAAGAATTATGGGGAACGGTCGGCCTTCTCCATGACTTCGACTACGAGAAGTATCCCACCGCCGAAGAACATCCTTTCAAGGGTAGCGAGATTTTGAAGGAACGGGGATATTCGGAAGAGGTGCGCCGCGCCATCTTGTCGCATGCCCAATATTCGGGAGTTGCGAGGGTTTCTGCGATGGAAAAGACGTTGTTTGCGTGCGACGAACTCGCCGGATTTATCACGGCGTGCACTCTCGTCAAGCCTTCGAAATCCCTGGCCGAAGTGGAAGCGGCGTCGGTGAAAAAGAAGATGAAAGACAAGGCATTCGCCCGCAGTGTTCATCGCGAGGACATTATTGAAGGAGCAGCCGATCTCGGATTGGATCTCGAAGAGCACGTCGCTTTCTGCATTTTAGCGATGCGGGCGATCGCAGCAGAGCTTGGTTTGGACGGATCGGCGGCGCGGGTAGCGACTGGATGATGGCAGCGCATTCGGTTCTTATCGCAGGACGGCGGCGATCCGTCCGGAGGCGATCAATTCCGCGATGCGCGCAAAATCCTGATACATCACTCGGTCCTTATCCATCGGCGCAGATACGGTGCGGATCGCGGCATGCGCCTGCTGCAAGGCTTTGGAGGTCTTGAGCGGCGCGAGAAAATCGATCGCCTGCGCGGCAGCCATGGCCTCGATCGCAAGAACATTCCGCGTGTTCTCAACAACTCTTTTCAGTTTGTTCGCGGCGGTCATACCCATCGAGACGAAGTCTTCCTTGTTGCCAGACGTCGTAATCGAATCGACAGACGCGGGATGAGCCAGCACTTTATTTTCACTGACCAGCGCGGCGGCCGTTACCTGGGGCATCATGAAACCGGAATTCATTCCCGCGCCCGGCGCGAGAAACGGCGGCAAGCCTTCACTGAGAGCGGGATTCACCATGCGCTCCAGACGGCGCTCGCTGATTCCGGCCAGAGCGCTCAAAGCAATGGCCAGGAAATCGAGCGCGAAGGCCAGCGGTTCGCCATGAAAGTTTCCACCCGAGAGCACGTCACCTTCGCCATCCGCTAACTTTAGATTTTTCACGAAAACTAGGGGATTATCGACCGCCGAGTTCGTCTCCGTCTCGAACACGGTACGGCAATGAGCGAGCGTGTCGCGGACCGCTCCGTGCACCTGCGGAATACAGCGCAAGGAATAGGCATCCTGCACGCGGCCACAGTCCCGATGCGATTCGCGTAGTTCGCTCTGCGCCAGCAAGCGGCGGAGATTGGCAGCGCTCCTGATTTGCCCGGCATGTGGCCGGGCCTTTTGAATGCGTTCGTCGAAGGCAACGTCAGTTCCCTTGAGCGCGTCGCACGCCATCGCTCCGATGACGTCGGCGGTGTCGACCAGCGTCTCGGACGCGAGAAGCATCAAGGTGCCGATCGCCAGCATCGCTTGCGTACCATTGATGAGCGAGACCGCTTCTTTTGCCTCGAGAACAAGCGGCTTGATTTGGGCTCGCTTCAATGCCTCTGCACTCGCGATACGGGCACCCTTGTCGTCGAAGCATTCGCCTTCGCCGACCAGAGCCAGCGCCAGGTGCGCCAGAGGAGCGAGATCGCCGCTTGCGCCAACGCTTCCTTGCGACGGAACCATCGGAGTCACTCCGCGATTGAGCATCTCGCAGATGGTGTCGATGGTGATGGCGCGCACACCGGAGTTCCCCTTCGCGAGCGAGTTGGCGCGGAGAAGCATCATCGCTCTCGTGTCAGCAATCGCCAATGGCTCGCCAACGCCCACTGCGTGCGAGCGCACGAGGTTGATTTGCAATTCGCGGACTTGATCACCGACGATGTGTACATCGCTCAGTTTGCCCACGCCGGTGGTGATGGCGTATGAGATTTTGTTATTGGCGACGAGCGCATCGACTACCGCACGAGCGCGGTTGACGGCCTCGCGCGCATCCGGAGCAAGCAACACCGAGCGTTTTTCGACAGCGGCCTCGCGCACCGCCTCCAGGGTCAAGTCGTTTCCGTTAATATGCAGAGCTTGCAAGATGGCTTCCTGATTGGTTTTTCAATCTCTCGTTCCTAAGTTATGCAGCGCGCTACGAAATGCTTGCATGTATTTGGGCGGCAAGGTGCGAGGCTTAATTTTCGAAGTGGCAACAATGTGGGTGGTCTCGCCTTCGGCCAACAACTCGCCCGTTTTTTCGGCTCGAAGTTCGTATCCGAAATGGATTACCTTGGGTCGAACATTCTTTAGAAATGTGCGCACGATGACCTCATCATCATAGTGCACCGGGGCCTTGTAGCGGCAGCGAGCATCGACAACCGCGATGAAGCAATCGTCCTCGCGCTCCATGTCTTTGTAACTGAAACCTAATTGGCGAAGAAATTCGACGCGTCCTACTTCGAACCATATGAAGTGATTGGCGTGGTAGACGACACCCATCTGATCGGTTTCGGCGTAGCGGACGCGGATGCGGGTTTCGTTGACGGTTACTTTCTGATCAGGCGAACGACTCATCGGCCCGTCCACTTGGGCTTGCGCTTTTCGAGGAACGATTCGATGCCTTCGCGGAAGTCGGCACTCTCGCGGATTCCGGCATTCTCCCGGATGGCGGCTTCAATTTGCGAATCAAGATCGGTGCGAGCGTGGTCGGTCAAGAGCCGCTTGGTGTAAAAGAGCGAGAGTGGGCTGTTCTCGGCGAGTTGCAGGGCCAACTCGCGGGCACGATCGAGCAATTTTTCCGGCGGAACGATCTCGTTGATCAGACCGAGTTTGAGGGCTTCGGCGGCGTCGAAGATCCGGCCCGTTAGGAGCAGGTCGCGGGCTATTTTTTCTCCGACCTGACGAAGCAGGAAAGTCGAGACGATCGCGGGCACAAATCCGATGCGGACTTCGGTATAGCCGAACTTGGCTTCGGGTACGGCAAGCGTGAAATCGCAAAGCAGCGCGAGGCCTGTGCCTCCGGCAATGGCAGCTCCATTGACTGCGGCGATGGTCGGCAACAGACTAACCATAGTCCGCGAGTCTTCGAGATTTTGCTGGGGAGTGCGTCCGATCAGGGATTTCAGATTGTCGAGATCCATCCCCGAGCAAAAGGCCTTCCCTGCCCCGGTCAGGATCAGGATGCGGGCCGATGATTGGTTGACCTCGTCGAGCGCGTGCAGAAGATCGTCAATCAGTTCGTAGCTGACGGCATTGCGTTTGTCGGGACGATTCAGCGTGAGGGTCGCGATATCGTGGTCAAAGGCGAGTTGCAGGGATTTGTAGTTCATTATGTTCTCGGCAATCAGTTTTTCGGAGATCAGTCGGCGGCCATTGCGTCTTTGTACCTTACGCCGATCTCAGCGCTTGCTCGCACCAGAGTGTCGAGAGATTTCAGTGGCGGCAATTCAGCATCACGGCCGCGCAGGACGTCGATCACTGTTTCCGTTGCAATGTTCCCTACAAGAGCGTCTTGGGCGAAGGGACAGCCGCCTAAACCGCCTATTGCAGAATCGAAACGGCGGCAGCCGGCGTCATAGGCTGCGATGATTTTGGCGGCAGCGTCGTCGGGACGGCTGTGCAGATGAACTCCGATTTCGAGATAACCATATTCGGAGAGAACAGCCGAAACGACATCTTTAATTTTTTCGGGCGACGCCATACCGACGGTGTCGGCTAGCGAGATGGTCCGAATCTCTTGCAACTCCAGCAAGCCAACGGCGGCGACAACTTCGTCGACGGTCCAATCGTCTCCGTAGGGATTGCCGAAAGCCATCGAGATATAGACGACGGTGCTGAGCCCGGCCTCGTCGGCTTTCTTTTCGATCTTTTCCAGTTCTTCGATAGCGTCTTCCAGAGTTTGGCGTTGATTGTTCTGCAGAAAAGTGGGCGAGATCGAATACGGAAAGCCCAGAGTGCGCACGGCGTTCGTTGCGATCGCCCGCTGCGCTCCTTTTTCGTTGACCACGATGCCGATGACCTCGACGTCGTCCGGCGCTTTGAGTTCTTTCAGAACATCTTCGGAGTCCGCCATCTGCGGCACAGCGTTTGCGGAAACAAAGCTGGCGGCATCGATATGCTTGAAACCAGCGGAGATCAATGCCTGAAGATAGTTGGTCTTGAGATCGGCAGGGATCTGGCCCTTGAGGCCTTGCCATGCATCTCGGGGACACTCGATTAGTTTGACAGACTTAGCATCCGACATAGGGTTTTGGGCGACTAGCCCGAGCTTCTCGACAACGAGTCCGAATGCTGCTCACGAGAGCAGGTCCTTCGCTTCGCTCAGGATGACAAGCTAATAATGATGACAAGTTAATCAATGAAGGTCGAATCATGTTTGCAGCACTCCCACTTTAAACTCCGGCACCTCCGGATTCAGGGCGGCCGCCTCTAACGCTTGCGTGATCGCCTGTCGTGTTTCCATGGGGTCGATGATTTTATCGATCCACAGGCGGGCTGCGCCGTAGCGCGGATCGGTCTGTTCATCGTAGGTTTTCTTCGTTGAATCCAGGAGTTCTTTTCTTTCTTCGTCGCTCAGTTTCTTGCCGCTGCGTTCCAGTTGCTTGACTTTGATTTCAACGAGCGTACCGGCGGCGGCGTCTCCGCTCATCACAGCATATTTTGCTGTCGGCCAAGCAAAAACGAAACGGGGATCGAAGGCTTTGCCGCACATGGCATAATGCCCGGCGCCGAAAGAGCCGCCTACGATGACGGCGATTTTTGGCACGACAGAATTTGACACGGCATTCACCATTTTCGCCCCAGCTTTGATAATGCCCGACCACTCGGCATCACGGCCGACCATGAACCCATTGACGTCATGGAAAAAGATCAGCGGGATTAGATTCTGGTTACAGTCCATGATGAAACGCGCTGCCTTTTCGGCGGACTCGGTGTAGATGACGCCTCCAAATTCGACACGCTTGTGGCCTTCGTGATCCGTCTGAGTTGCATGGAGTTTCTGGTTGGCAACGATGCCGACGGCGAAGCCTCCGATGCGGGCATAGCCGCAGATCAGCGTTTTCCCGTATTCGGGTTTGTATTCATCGAAGCGGCTTTCATCGACGATGCGCGCGAGAATTTCTTTCATGTCGTATGGGCGCGCCGGCGACGCATCATAGGCACCGTAGATTTCTTCGGCTGGCATGGCGGGATCGACGGGCTTCCTGCGATCCCACAAAGATTGGCGACGGTATCCCCATTTATCGATGAGCGAACGAATACGGTTCAGGCAGGCTTCGTCGGTCGGTTCGCGAAAGTCGACCGTGCCGCTGATGGTCGAGTGCATTGCGGCTCCGCCTAAATCTTCGGCAGAAACCTTCTGTCCGATGGCGGCTTGCACCAGCGCTGGACCTGCGAGAAACAAACCGCTGCCGTCGGTCATCAAGACGTGATCGCACATCACGGGAAGATAGCCTCCGCCGGCAACGCACATGCCCATGATGGCAGCGATCTGCGGAATTCCCTTGGCCGACATGACGGCGTTGTTGCGGAAGACGCGGCCGAAATCGTCGGTGTCGGGAAAGACGTCTTCCTGCAAAGGCAAAAAAACTCCAGCGGAATCGACCAGATAGACCGTCGGAATTCGATTTTCAATCGCAATGTTCTGCGCGCGGATCACTTTCTTCGAGGTCATCGGAAAGAAAGCGCCAGCCTTCACAGTGGCGTCGTTCACGATGAGCATGACCATACGGGTGTGGATGCGGGCCAGTCCGGTAATGACACCAGCGGCAGGAGCACCGCCCCATTCTTCGTACATTTTGTGCGCAGCGTAGAGGCCGAGTTCGAAGAACGATCCTGGATCGACAAGAAGTTTAATGCGTTCCCGGGCGGTAAGGCGCGACTTGGCATGCTGGCTTTCGATGGCCTTCGGGCCACCTCCCTCGCAGATTTTTTCTTCCTCGTTACGGACCTGGGCCACGAATTCCGCGAGAGCGCGCATGTTGGATTCGAAGCGAAGCGAACTGGGATCGAGCTTGGTAGGCAGGACGTTGTTGATCAGGATGGCGGTCGACTCGTTGCGTTCGCGCATGAGGGCTCGGTTCCAGACTCGTATGAAAGTACTTACTATACCAGCGCAGAGAACGGCGTTGCCGCTTGGAGAGATCTTAGCGCCTCGTCAACTGGATGTTCGACAACGGCTTCCACCAGTCGGATTTCGAGCGCTCGCGCGGCTGAGATCTTTTCTGCTGCGACGAAGAGTTCCAGAGCTCGCGCTTTTCCGATCAGGCGGGGCAAGCGTTGCGTCCCACCCCATCCGGTCATCAGGCCGAGAGCCGCGCCGCGATGTCCGAAGACGGCGTTCGGAGCGGCGATTCTACGGTGACACGCGAGTGCGAGGTCGAGACCTCCGCCCATGCAATGGCCTTCGATGGCGGCGATGACCGGGGCGGGATAGGTTTCGATTGTGTGCATGAGCCGTTGTCCGAGGGCGGAGAACTCGTAGGCTTCAGGGCCGGTCAGCGCATTGATTTCGTTCAGGTCGGCGCCGACGGAGAAGAATTGGGCTTTGCCAGCGATGATTAGGGGACGAATTTGATCCTGAAGTTTCAGTTGCTCAAGAGCAGCGGTCAGCGCTTGCACACAAGCGCACGTCAGGCGGTTGGTCCCGTCGGGCGAGATTAACCGGATGATGAGCGCCGGGCCAGCGGATTCTGTTTGGAAGCACGGTGAGAGCACGCGACCATGATGCGCTATCGGGTGGGGTAAATGCGATGTTCTCGGGAGCACGCGGCAAAAGCAGGTCCTTCGCTCCCCCACCCCGTCGCTCAGGATGACAACTTTGAAATGCGACAAACTTTAAAGTATGAGAAACATTGAAGAAGGAACGGCTTAGGCGACGGGCGCGCCTTGCGGCTTCACGTGCTCGCGGATGAATTTGACGATGTTGTCCATGGGAGTACCGGGCTGAAAGATACCAGCGACGCCGATTTTCTTGAGGCCTTCGACATCCTGATCGGGAATGATGCCTCCGAGCAGGTCCATCACGCGCGGGACGATGGCGTTGTGCGCGCCGGAGAGGATCGAGAGACCGATGACTTGCACGTCTTCTTGCAAGGACGCGCTGACAATCATCTCGGGAGTTTGGCGCAGGCCGGTATAGATGACTTCCATCCCGGCATCGCGGAGAGCACGGGCAATGACTTTAGCTCCACGGTCGTGACCGTCGAGGCCGGGCTTGGCTACCAGAACGCGGATCTTCGAGTCAGTCTCCACGTAGATCATTTAACCACAGCCGACCCGCGGGAGGCGCAGAGACAAGGCGGACGGGCGCGACGCCCGTCCCGACACGATCAATCCGTCTTAGCCTACGGCTTGACCCCCAACTGCCAGAACAAGAAGGAGTACATATCGGTGCTCTCTTCGATCTGCTTCGCAATGGGCTTGCCCTGGCCGTGTCCAGCTTTGACGTCGATCCGGAGAAGGATCGGTCGCTCGCGGCTGGCGCCGTTCTTCGCGTCGGCTTGCATGAGAGCGGTCATTTTCTTGGCGTGCATGGGATCGACGCGGGT
>JBEKPH010000079.1:0-33045 GCA_049520915.1 Terriglobales bacterium | reverse complement strand
ATGACCGCGCCTTTGCCGAAAGCATCGAAGCCGCCCACGAGAATTTCGCGGAAACTGCCGCCGTACGCAATCAGCAGCGTGACGGTTGCGATGCCCCACACGATGCCGAGCATGGTGAGCGCGCTGCGAGTCCGGTTGCGGCGGAGCGCCGTCCAGGCTTCGTTCAAGATTTGAAAAACCATGTTCACGCTAGCCACCTGCCTCATGGCGCAAGGCTTCGATGGGATCGATGGCGGCGGCACGGCGCGCCGGATAAAGAGCGGATAGAATCGCGATGCTGCCGAGGACGGCGAGGGCCAGGGTTCCGGTCTGCCACGTGGGCAAGAGTCCGGCGAAAAAGTCGGGCATGGGCAGAAGGTCGACCAGGGCACACAGTCCGAAGGCGATGACGAGACCGATGCCGCCGCTGATCATCGCAACCAGCAGAGCTTCGAGAAAAAACTGGCGCAGAATGCTGTTCGAAGGAGCGCCCAAGGCTTTGCGCACTCCAATTTCACGCGTGCGTTCGCGAACAGCGACGAGCATCACGTTCATCACGCCGAGGCCACCGAGGAAGAGGGTCACGATGCCGACTGCGCCCAGAAAATATTTCATTCCGTCGGTCATGGTGCGAAAAGCTTTCGCTTCTTGAATCGTGTCCCAGATGGGGCAAGCTTCTTTGTCGGAGGGGTCGAAGCCGTGGAGCCTGCCTAATACGCGGCGGATCTCTCCCTTGCACGCTTCGTGATGCTCGACGGAGCGCGGGACGACGAGCAACTGATCGAAAGTCTCGGGAGTGCCCGGTGGCTTATCGGGAAAGTCGCGACGCATAGCGGGAAACGGGATGAAAATTTTGTTGATGTCCCAACCGTCGTAGCTGGAGTCCTGCTTCTTCGAAGACATGACGCCGACCACGGTGAACGGAATGTCGTTGAGATAAACGAACTGGCCAACGGCGGGCCTCCCTGCAAACAACTGCTTCTTCGCGTCGGAGCCGAGGAACGCTACGCGCCGTTCTTCGGCGATGTCGTCCTGATCGTAAAACCGCCCTTCGCTGACGCCGAGGCTGCGAATCTCGGCAAACTCGGGAGTGGATCCCGTCACGGTGAAGGCGGCCGAGTTAAAGGCGGTGTGCGAGAGAACGGTACTTTGCTCGAGTTCGGGAATCGCGTACTGGCAATCGACGGCTTCATCCTGAAGGTGCGGAAGGTCGGAGTCGACCCAGTGAACCAGGCGCCCCGCGCGCGTTCCGCCGGCTTGCAGGCTGGTGCGGCCGTGGAAGACGATCATGAGATCGCGTCCTAGCGTTTCCGCCTGCTTTGCCTGGCCGACGCGAAGGCCCTCGCCAGCCGCGACCATGAGGACGATTGAAACCACTCCCCATGCGATTCCGAACATGGTCAGGAGCGTGCGCACGCGGTGCGCCCACAGCGTCCGAAAAACGTCCTGCATGAGGTCGCGAAATGACATCTGGTAGTTCGACGCGGCTGGGTCTGAAATGAAAGCGCAGCCGGGCTCCTGAGGGGATGTACGTCAAATGCGGAGGTTTGGTTCCGGAGATGAGAGGGATGCATCACGGTCGCGGCCGGCGTTCAAGGTAGACGGCCAGGGGCACCCGTCGCTCCATTGGTGGATCGGTCAACTGATCGTGGGTTGCAAAGTGACGCGACCGAGCCAGTCGCCGAACTCGCGAAGCGCCAGTTCGCATTGCAAAGAATGGCGTTCTTTGCGGTCGCGAACTTTTCGGTCGAGGGCGGGAAGCAGATCGAAGGTGATGTTCGCGGGCTGAAAATGCTTGCTCTCGGCCTGGGTGATGTAGTGAATGAGCGAGCCAAAAGCCGTGGCCCGCGGCGGAGGAACGGGCTCGGCGCCGGTGGCGAGCGCGGCGGCGTTGATGCCGGCCATCAATCCGGTGGCGATCGACTCGACGTAGCCTTCGACGCCGCAGATTTGTCCTGCGAACAGAACATGCGGGTGCGCCTTCATCTGGAGGGCCGCATTTAAGAGCGTGGGCGAGTTGATGTAGGTGTTGCGATGAATTTGTCCGTAACGAAGAAAACGTGCGTTCTCCAGGCCAGGGATGAGTCTCAGCACCTGAGCCTGCTCACCGAACTTCAGATGATTTTGAAAGCCGACCAAGTTGTAGGAATCGCAACGCAGATTCTCCTGCCGCAGTTGCACCGCCGCGTACGGAATTCTGCCGGTGCGAGGATCCTTGAGGCCAACCGGCTTCATCGGTCCGAAGCGCAGGGTGTCGCGTCCGCGCCGGGCAATCTCTTCGATGGGAAGGCAGCTTTCGAAGTAGTTGAGATTCTCCCAATCCTTCTGCTCGACCGATTGCGCCGCCAGCAGCGCATCGTAAAAACGGTCATACTCCTCTTTCGACATCGGACAATTAATGTAGTCGGCGGAACCCTTGTCGTAGCGTGCGGCCAGATACACCTTGTTCATGTCGATCGAGTCCGCCTCAACGATGGGGCTGATCGAATCGTAAAAGTAAAGGCTGGCGTTTGGTGCGGGCGGCGCGGGTCGCGAAGGGTCGCCGGCGGTTTCTGCCGCCGAGTCCGTGATTGAGCTCAAGCGCACGATTTCTTGCGAGAGAGCATCCGAGGTTAAAGGGCCGGTCGCGATGATCGTCAGCTGCACGTCGCCGATCTGCGAGTCTTCAACGTGTGAGTCTCCGATTCGCGAGATCTCTTCGCGGCGAACGGTAATCAGGGGCTCGGCTGAAATCACTTCCGTTACCTTGCCCGAAAATTCGGCACGATCGACGGCCAGAGCGTGTCCGGCGGGCACCGAGGTTTCACGCGCGATTTCGAGCAGGCACGATCCGGCGCGGCGCATCTCTTCTTTCAGCAGCCAAGGAGCGGTATTCTCGCTTTCGGACTTCAGTGAGTTCGAGCAGACGAGTTCCGCGAAGTGGTCGGTTTCGTGGGCGGGAGTCTTGCGCACGGGCCGCATCTCAAACAGTTCAACGGCGACGCCGCGCCGTGCGCATTGCCATGCTGCTTCCGATCCGGCGAGGCCTGCGCCGATGATTCGAACGGACTTCAAGAAACTTTCTCCACCGCGGCGCGTTCGGCGAGTTTGCGCAAACTGTCTCCGGTTAAGAAAACGTCGCGCCACTCGTCGAGGAACTCTCCGCCGAGGTCTTTGTAGAGATCAATTGCTGGTTGATTCCAGTTCAAGACCGACCACTTCATGAAGCAGCGGTCTTCTTCGGCAGCGATCTGGGCAACGCGGGCTAGAAGCGCGGTTCCGATTCCCTGCCCGCGATAGTCGGGACGGATGAAAAGATCTTCCAGATAGAAACCTGCGCCGCGCCAGGTGGAGTAGTAGTTAAAGAACAACGCAAAGCCAGCGGGCTGCCCGTGCCATTCGGCGATCAGGGCGCGAAACGCGGGATTTGCGCCGAATCCATCGCGCGCAATTTGCGCGTCGGTGGTGTGGACTTCATCCGGCGCTTTTTCGAAATCGGCAAGCTCCCAGATCAATTGCCGGATGAGCGCAGCGTCAGCGACGGTAGCGGGTCGAATCGTGAGCATGAGAAGTAGGAGTTAAGAAATTCCTTTGTGATTATTATAGAGTGCCGTGGGAGGACTTATGGCTCGGATCGGACTGATCGAACCTGCGCAGGCGAGCGCGGAGGTTAAAGAAATTTATGACGGCAAGCTGAAAGGCAAGCCCGGCAATGTTCAAAAAGCGCTGGCGCATCGTCCGGCGATGCTGGCTAACTTTCTCGCATTTTATGCGAGCGTGGGACGCGCGCTCGATCGCAAGCTGTATGAGGCCGTCTATCTGCGGGTCTCGCTGATCAACGGATGCGATTACTGCACGCAGCATCACATTCAAGGCTCGAAGCGCGCGGGACTGACGCCGGAACAGATGAAGGCTCTTCTGCGGGGCAACTATTCAGGATTTACCGCGCCGGAACAAGTTGCGCTCAAGTACGCAGAGAAACTGACGCGCACCCCCGATGGCGCGTCGGACGCCGATTTTACTGAGCTTAAGAAACATTTTTCGGAGGAGCAGATTGTGGATCTGCATATGTTGATTGGGCTGGCCAATCTGACGAATCGGGTAACTGGGCCGATGGGGCTGGAAGTGGAATTTCCAGAGGAGAAGATCTAGACGAGAGGGGTCTGAGGGAGGGCCGAGCTGGGCTGGGACGGACGAATGCGTCCGTCCCTACGCGAATCGTGCATCCCGTCCTACGTGAATCAGAGGATTACCCGCTCGTCGCCTACGCGGCGGGTGACGTGCTCGCGGTCTAAATATTCGAGCAACGGAATGGCGTACTTGCGGCTGACTCCGGTCATGTCTTTGAAGCGAGCGACATCGATCTTCGGAGTCGCAGGTTTCAGAGCGGCGATTTTTTGACGAAGTGCGAGCAGAGCGCTCTGATGAAAAACGAGTTCTTCTGAAACTTTGATCAGAACTTTGTCACGCAGCAGCAGCGTGACAATTTTCTGGGCCCGAATCTTGTCGACCTTCAGTCCCGCGAGCACCTCGCGCAGCGACGGGACCTTCAATCCGGCAGAAGCAAAAGCCTGCTCGATAATTTTCTTGGAGTGCGTCTCTTCATCTTTCATGACCACGCCGCGCCCGGACAGATGTACGAGTTCGCCAGCCACTTCCAGTTTCTTTTCTGCTGCCAGCGTTTCCAGAATGCGGAGAAATACCTCGGTGCCTAAGTTCGCTCGATCGCGAAGCTCTTCTTTGCTCATCCCCGCAACGAGTGGATTTGCGTCGTGAAATTTCTTCAGAGTTTGCATGACATTTGTTTCTGCTTCCGCAAACGTCGACGGCGCAATTAACACCGCCCCACACGACAGAAGGCCGGCCTTTGCCGACAGTCGAGCGGCATCCTCCTTCCGAATGTTCATTTCTCCCGGGATCTCGTCCAGTTTCAAGCCACCCGCGCCACGCCGCGCCACACGCGCCGCTAACACCTCTGCCGATGAACCGTCTCTAATCACCTTGAGAAAAGCGATCGCATCGTCGGCGCGCTGCTTGCGGGTTGCAGGCGATGCGTCGAGCACGACGCCCCCGCCGATCGTCACGACCGGAGAAAACTGACGCACGATGAAACGGTCTCCTGGCAGAAGGAGAACGGCTTCCGCCAAAGTGAGGCGCGCGTAGGATTCGCCTCCCGGCTTGAGCTGCTTCGGGCTTTCTTTGGTTCCGTACAGCCGAACTTCTGCGATCGTTTCTGTGCTGTAGGCGTGAAAGTGAACGCGAGCGCCATCTTTAAACGGCTTGGCCGAAGGCAGGAGATTTAGAAGGACGTCGATGCGCGATGTGGAACGAAAACTGTCCGGTGATGCGAGCGTCATCCCGCGCGCCAGGTCTTCGGTCGAAACCCCTGCGAGGTTCAGCGCGGTGCGCTGTCCTGCGAGTGCGGCTTCTGCGGGCAAGCCGTGAACCTGGACTCCGCGCACTCGCGCGCGCCGCCCGCTCGGAAATAATTCGAGTTCATCTTCCTTCCGGATGGTTCCCGCGACGAGCGTGCCGGTGACGACCGTACCGAAGCCCTTCATGGTGAAGACACGATCGATAGGGAGGCGGGTGAGGGCTTTGGAGTCTTTCGCCGCAATTTCGGATGCAATCCTGGCCAGCGCCTGCTTCAATTCTTCCAGTCCGGCCCCGGTCAACGAACTGACTGCGATGATGGGGGATTGCGCGGGATCGAGAAACGATCCGCGAACAAAGTCTTCGACCTCGAGGCGCACGACTCCGAGAGTTTCCGCATCGACGGCGTCGGATTTCGTTAGCACGGTGATGCCGCGACGGATTGCCAGCAAACGGCAGATATCGAAGTGCTCGCGGGTTTGCGGCTTGATGCCTTCATCGGCGGCGATTACGAGCAAGACCAGGTCAATGCCGCCAATGCCAGCCAGCATGTTGCGCACGAAACGCTCATGGCCGGGAACGTCGACAAATCCGACGCGAAGCTGGGTGCGGTCAGGGGCGAGCAGGTCGAAGTGGGCAAAACCAAGATCGATGGTGATGCCGCGGCGTTTTTCTTCTTCGAGGCGGTCGGCGTCAATGCCGGTAAGGGCTTTGACTAGCGATGTTTTGCCGTGGTCGATATGCCCGGCGGTGCCGACGATGACGGACTTCATCGGTGTCAGTATAGACGGCAGAGCGAACAATTTTTATCGGCGCCATTCACGCTTTCCACATGCGTAAACTCGGTGGAGATGCGACAATAAAGATTCCCCGATGACCACCTCTGCGATCGCTACTATTACACCGGAGATGATCCGGGAGCACGGCCTTACTCCGGAAGAATTCGAAAAAATCAAAGAATTGCTAGGCGGACGCGAGCCTACTCGCACCGAACTCGGCATTTTCAGCGTGATGTGGAGCGAGCACTGCTCCTATAAATCGTCGCGCGTTCACTTGAAGCGGCTACCCACGCGCAGCAAGCTCGTGTTGCAGGGCCCCGGCGAGAACGCGGGGATCGTCGATATTGGCGATGGCTGGGCCTGCGCGTTCAAGATCGAGTCGCACAATCATCCGTCGTTTATTGAGCCATTTCAGGGTGCGGCCACCGGGGTCGGCGGAATTTTGCGCGACATTTTCACCATGGGCGCGCGGCCAGTTGCGGTGATGGATTCACTGCGGTTTGGACCGATCAGCGAAAGTGAAGATCGCGCAGCGGGTCTAGGCGCGGCCAATGCGGGGCAGAGCCCTGCCACCACACAGACTGAAATTCATAAGAATCATTCCGTCATGGAAGGGGTTGTCTCTGGCGTTGCGTCCTACGGCAACTGCTTTGGGGTGCCGAACCTCGGCGGCGAGGTCAAGTTCGAGCCGTGCTACTCAGGGAATCCGCTGGTGAATGCGTTTGCGCTCGGCCTGGTGCGCCGCGACCAGATTTTTTATGGGCGCGCTTCGGGCGAAGGGAATCCCGTAATTTATGTCGGCTCGAAGACGGGGCGGGACGGCATACACGGCGCCACGATGGCGAGCGAGGAATTCAGCGAAGGTTCGGAGGCGAAGCGGCCCAACGTTCAGGTGGGAGATCCGTTTCTCGAAAAGCTGTTGCTGGAAGCATGCCTGGAGGCGATGCAGACCGGCGCCATCGTGGGCATTCAAGACATGGGCGCCGCTGGCCTAACCTGTTCGACCTGCGAGATGGGCGCGCGCGGTGGAACTGGCGTTGAAATCGAACTCGATCTCGTGCCGCAGCGCGAAACCGGCATGACTCCCTACGAAATCATGCTCAGCGAGTCGCAGGAGCGCATGCTTCTGGTTGCGCAAAAGGGGCGCGAAGACGAGGTTTTCCGCGTTTTCAAAAAATGGGGACTCGACGCGGTCGAGGTGGGCCAAGTCACCGCGGACGCGAAGATGCGTGTGCTGGAGCACGGCAAAGTTGTCGCGGAAATTCCTAACGCTGCGCTCACTGACGATGCGCCCGTCTACAAACGTCCGTTGGCGCGCTGGGAGCCTCCAGTCGATCGCGAGAGGCCCGCGCACATTCAGTTTGCGACGGGCACAGATTTTACGAACCAGCTGAAGCGTCTACTGGCGAGTCCCAATATCTGCTCGAAGCGCTGGGTGTGGCAGCAGTATGACCACATGGTGCAGACGAACACGGTTGACGCGCCGGGAGCGGGCGATGCGGGCGTGATCCGCATTAAGGGCTCGAAGCGCGGGTTGGCGATGGCGCTCGATGGCAACGGGCGCTGGTGCTATCTCGATCCGAAGTTGGGCGCGATGCACGCGGTTGCAGAAGCGGCCCGCAAAGTGGCGTGCGCGGGGGCAACGCCGATCGGCGCGACGAATTGCCTGAACTTTGGGAATCCCGAAAAGCCGCACATCATGTGGCAATTTTCGCAGGTGATTGACGGCATCACCAAGGCTTGCGAGGAATTGGACACGCCGATTACCGGCGGCAACGTCAGCTTTTATAACGAGACTCTCGGCGAAGGAATTTATCCGACGCCGGTGATCGGAGTCGTGGGTATTCTCGAAGACGTGCATAAGGCGGCGAAGATGCACTTTGCGCATCCGGGACGAAAGATTGTGTTGCTGCGCGCAAATGAGCCTGGCGACGCGGTCGATGCGGAGACTGAGTTTGGCTCGTCTGAGTACGCGAAAGAGGTTCTGGGGGCGGTCTGGGGCTATCCGCCGGCGCTGGATCTTGAAAAAGAAGCTACGCTGCAACGAGCGCTGGTAGCCATGATTCAGGCAGGACTAGTGGAGTCGGCGCACGATTGCGCTGACGGCGGGCTGGCCGTCGCGCTGGTGGAAGCGGCGCTGCCCGCGGGAATCGGCCTGACAGTGAAGCTGCCCAAACAGCGATTAGCGCTGGAATTCCGGCTTTTTGCGGAAGATGCCAGCCGGGTCGTGGTTAGTTGCGACCCAACGCACCTGGCGCGAATCCAACAGGTAGCGGAAGAGTTCGACGTCACTGCGGAAGTGTTGGGCGAGACGGGCTCGGATCGAGTCGAAATTTTGGCGGGCGACGAGCCGGTGATTTCGGCGAGTGTCGAAGATCTGCGCGGGGCCTATGAAGGGTCGCTGGAGAAGGCGTTGCGGGCGGATCCGACGGTGGGGGCAACGAACTAAGATTCGGCAGGCTTGGGTAAGAGCTAAATGGTGAAGTCGGATAAATTTCGTGATGAGTGCGGCGTCGTGGCGATCCATGCGCATCCTGAGGCGGAGAAGCTCGCCTACCTCGGTTTGCACGCCTTGCAGCATCGCGGACAGGAATCCGCGGGCATCGTCACGTCCGATGGCGAGCGGCTGCGGCAGCACAAGTCGATGGGGTTGGTGGCTGACATTTTCGGCCACGACGTGTTGTCGTCGATCCGAGGCGTTCTGGCCATTGGGCACACGCGCTATTCGACTGCCGGAGACTCCGCGCTGCTGAATGCCCAGCCCATCATGGTGCAGTCGAATAAAGGAACGATCTCGATTGCGCACAATGGCAACCTCGTCAACGCGCAGGCGATTCGCGCGAAGCTTGAGGGTCAGGGTTCGATCTTCCAGACGAATAGCGACACAGAGGTGCTGGTGCACCTGATCGCGCTCTCTCGTGAGCAGACTTTGCCTGACGCCATTGCCGACGCGCTGCGCCGTGTGGAAGGCGCGTTTTCGCTGGTCATGCTCAGCCGCGATCGCGTGTTTGCCGCGCGCGATCCGCGAGGATTTCGTCCGCTGGCGATGGGCCGGATTCCGGCGCTCACCAGCGAGAAGAAAGATACGATCGTCTTTGCCTCCGAAACATGCGCTTTTGACTTGCTCGGGGCGACCTACGAGCGCGACGTCAAACCGGGCGAACTGGTGATCGTCGGACCGGAGGGTATCAGCTCGCGCTTTTATTCGCCGTCTCCATCGCAATCGAGCTGCATTTTTGAGCATGTTTATTTTTCGCGTCCCGATAGTCTGGTGTTCGGCCGCTCTGTCGATCAGAGCCGCGACGCCATGGGGCGCCAGCTCGCGCGCGAAGCGCCAGTCGACGCTGACATTGTGGTTCCCGTCCCCGATTCGGGCAATACTGCGGCGATTGGATATGCGGCCGAAAGCGGCATTCCTTTTCGTCTGGCACTGATTCGTAACCACTACGTCGGACGCACTTTCATTGAGCCGTCGCAATCGGTGCGCGACTTCGGCGTGAAGTTGAAGCTGAACGCGGTGCGCAGCCTGATTGAAGGCAGGAAAGTGATTCTGATCGATGATTCGATCGTGCGCGGTACGACGAGTAAGAAGATCGTTCGCATGATTCGAAATGCCGGCGCGAAAGAGGTCCACATGCGAATCTCCTGCCCGCCGACGATTTCGCCGTGCTTTTATGGAGTCGACACGCCCTCTAAGAAAGAACTGATTGCCGCCAATAAAACAGTCGAAGAGATTCGTGACTTCATCGTCGCGGACTCACTGGCCTACCTTTCGCTCTCCGGGCTGAAAAAAGCTTGTGCGGACGGGGACAAAACTACGTACTGCTCGGCTTGCTATACCGGCAATTACCCTACGAAAATCGATGTGGAAGAGATCTTGCCCGTGACGGTATCGCGATAACGTCTCAACTGTGCACGATATGTGCAAGGTTGTTATCCTCCCCTTAGTAACGCCACTATTGGTTCAAATTCCCCTGTGAGCGATGGCGTTGAGATGGTATTCTCTTCGAACGGTCGGCCTCAGTGAGGCTGGGTCGAGTGCTTGAGCATCTGAAACCTGAAATGACCAAAGCTTTCTCCATTTTCGGCTCAACTTCGCGGCCCCAGCTGGGTCCTTTCGAGCAGCAGGTTCTTGAAGAGATGTGGACGCGCGGTAGCGCGACCGTCCGCGAACTGCTGGAGGACGGCAGGATTCGCCAGGCATACACCACGGTGATGACGACCGCCGACCGCTTGTACAAAAAAGGCCTGCTGGACCGTGTCGCGGAAGGCCGGGCATTTCGCTACACGCCTCGGCTGAGTGCGGAAGAGTTGCAGCGAACGGTTGCAGTGGAAGGCATCCAACAGCTGCTGGGCTCGGGGGACGCGGCCTCGCTGCCGCTTTCGTATCTAGTTGAGGCGCTGAGCGTGCATGATGCGAAGCTGCTCGACGAGCTGCAACTTCTGGTCGAACGGAAGCGACGGGAACTTCAAGACGACCGCGAAGACAAGGCCCGGGAGCGACGCTGATGTTCGCCCTGCGCGGAATCGCCGTTTCGCTGACATTTTTTGTTCTGTTCTACTGCCTGCTGTCGGCGCTCGTGGCTGGGGTATGGCGCGCCCTCAGGTTGCTGCGTGCGACTGATCGCACGCTGGTGACTCTGCTCTTCGCCCTGCGCGTTTTTCCGTTCGTCGCCTCCGTCCTCCTCACTTTTGTTTTCGTCGTGCCTTCATTCCAGTTGCTTGAACCCCATTCGGTTGATGAGGGAATGGGCGCGATGCCGCTCGCGCTCGGTGTCTGCGCTCTGCTGTTGATTGCATGGGGATGCTACCGCGTGATTACAGCGCAGGCGGCAACGTCTCGCGTGGTGGCGCGCTGGCTCGAAGGTGCGCTTCCCTTGCAGGTGGATGGCACGTCCCAAACCGTTGCGCCGACAGTAACCTTCCAGTCGAGACGCGAGGCACCGCCGCTCACGCTGGTGGGCGTGTGCAAATCCAAAGTGCTGGTTTCGGAATCCACCGTTTCGATCCTGACTCGCGACGAGTTGCACATCGCGCTCAAGCACGAGCTCGAGCACCTGCGGTCCCGCGACAACATGAAGAAGTTGTTTTTCCGTTTTTGCCCCTTCCCGGGAATGCGCCAGCTTGAAAGCGCCTGGTCGCAGGCTGCTGAGCTGTCTGCCGATGATGCCGCGGTTTCAACCCAGGACGACGCCGTGGATCTAGCCGCTGCCCTGGTCAAACTCTCTCGCTTGGTTCCAGTCGAACCGGCTCCGGTCTGCACTGTTGGTTTCGTCACGGGATCGATCAGTGCGCGCGTATCCCGCTTGCTCTCGTGGAGCGAAGCCCGCAAGGCCCAGCCGAATGGAATCCGTTTGTGGCACGTCGCGCCTCCGCTTGTTGCCGCAATGATTTGTGCGTTCGCGACATATGGACCAGCGCTCGCCCTGACCCACGAAGTTACGGAGTGGCTTGTCCGCTAGTCCTGCAAAGTCTTCCTGCCGTTGTCGCGGCCCCAAGGCGACTATCGCTGGTAGTAGTAGCGCCCCACCTTTATTCTCAGTAGGCTAGTCCGCCTCGCCGCGCGGGCCACCCCCGTAGAAAAATTTGAAGTTTAAATAGCGGCAATCCCTTTGTCTTTGGATGGTCTTTGCATGTTCGTGAAGTCCCTTGCTTCCCGGTCGCGCAGACTGAAGCTGTGGTCCTGTGCCGTGGTGCTGCCCGTCGTTATCGCAAGTTTGGTCTGCCTTCCGTCACCGTTGAGCGCGCAGAATTCGAACGGCGCTCTGCGAGGAGAAGTGCAGGACCTCAGTGGTGCGCGCGTGGCGGGCGCTCAGCTTGCCGTCCAGTCCGCCGGCTCTTCCGTCACCCGCGAAGCGACGGCCGATAGCAGGGGAGAGTTTCGCATTGAGGGACTGCTTCCTGGAGCCTATCGAGTGACCGTAACGGCCAAAGGATTCGCCGACGCTATGGCCGATGTGAACGTTGCCGTCAGCGTGGTGCGCGATATCAACGTTACCCTCAAACCCGCTAACAGCCGCGAGACGGTCAGCGTCCAGGGACAATCCTCTTCCATCACGGCCGAGTCGATCGACACGTCCAGCGCAGAGCGTGGAGGCGTCGTCGGCAGCCGCGACCTCGAAGCCCTGCCGCTGCCGGCGCGCAGCTTCGCCAACATCGCGTATCTTGTGCCCGGCACTGAGCCCGTGGAGCCTTCCGATCCAACGAAGGCACGCATCACTGCCGTTTCTACTGGAGGAAGCTCGGGCTTGAACAACGAACTCTCGGTCGATGGCGCTGACAACTCGGATGACTGGATTGGCGGCTTTCTGCAGAATTTCTCACCCGACGGAATTCAGGAGTTCGCCGTTCGCACTTCGAACGAAGACGCCGACACGGGCTGGACCACCGCCGGCTCGGTGGTGATTACAACCAAACACGGGACGAATGAATGGCACGGCGACGCCGCATTTTACGAGCGCGCGGCCGACTTGAATGCCCGGTTTCCCATTGAAAATCCAGCCGAGACTTGCACTGATGGAACATGCGTGCACAATCCCAAGCAGCCATTCTCACGGCAGAATTACGTAGGCACAATTGGTGGCCCGATCGCCAAGAATAAAGTATGGTTTTTTACGTCGTTCGAGCACGTGCATGAAAATGCCAGCATTGCGTATAGTCCGGCGAGCATTACGCAATTCGACGCGCTCGCCCAGTTGGCTAGCGACGGCTTGATTGCCGGCGTCCCGTCCATCGCTGTCCCGCCCAACGTTCCGATCCCTTTCCGCGACTATATCGGGTCGATGCGTTTTGACTGGGCGCAGTCGGCCAAGTCGCAGTGGTTTTTAAGGACATCGCAAGACAGCTATTTGACGCACAATGCGCTGGTGCAGCAGGGGACGCTGCCGTCGACCGGACTTACCACGCACAACAATTACTGGAATACCGCTCTCAGCAATACATATAATTTCAGTCCGACGTGGCTGGGTACTTTGGTTCTCGATGCCAGCTTGTTGCACCTGACCCAGACTCGTAACTCCGATCTTGGCTTCGCGCTGGCGTTTCCCTTCAGTTCGACAACGCTTACAGTTTCCGGATTCGAGACCTTCGGCGACAACCAGTTCGCCACTCCGATCACGCTTTTTCCAGACCTGCGCAACCAGGATAAATACCAGGTTCGCTACGACCTGAGCCACGTTGCCGGAAGTCACGCGCTCAAGTTCGGCGTCGACTTTATTCACGAACCGGTGCTTGGCGGCGCGTTTGCGTCGACGGCTGAACAGTTCACTACCTATCCGAATGACCCCGACTATTATGTGGCGAATCCCTCGCAGTTTTTCTACCAGCCGCCGAGTTCGCCTTGCGATCCACCCATTACTACGGCGTCGGGCATCACCTGTACGTACACTCCCGCCGGCAACGGCAGCTTCTCGCAAAACGTTCAACGGCTCGGGCTCTACGCCGAGGATTCATGGCGCGTGTCACACCACCTGACGGTCAACTATGGCCTCCGTTATCAGACCACCTTCGGGCTCTTCGAGGGTTCTGGGCTAAGCCAAGCCGCCAATCCTAGCTTTAGCTTGCTGCCATCCTTGGGATACCCCGAAGCGGTCCCGCATGACGACCGCAAACAATTTGCGCCCCGGCTCGGAATCGCCTACTCGCCTGGCGAGAGCGAGAAGACCGTGATTCGCGCCGGCTTTGGCATGTACTATGACGATCTCGCGCAAAACGGCTGGGCCACTGCCTTCGGAGCGGTGAACCCGAATTCCTCCGCGCCGCCATCGCTCATCGACCCGAATTACAAGACGCCTTACTCTATCCACACCACCGTCGGAGTACAGCACGCTTTCAACGAACATTGGACAGCAAGCGCCGACTACATCCATGAACAAGGGAACCACGGCTATCGAGCTTTTCCGTATCCCACGGCTACCGTCTTCGCGTCGGACAACCGCTCCAGTTACAACGGGTTGATGTTGCATTTGCAGGGCAACACGCGCCGCTTCAATCTGGTCGCAAACTACACGCTCTCCAAGGCTCAGACGTGGGGTTGCGTGCTCGGCGAGCTCTTTGACTATGTGGATGGTGTCTGCACGGCGCAAAGTGGACCGAATGCCGGGAAGCTCGACGCTTTTGGACCTGGCGACTACGGTCCATCTGGCGAAGACGTGCGCCATCGCTTCGTACTCGCTGGTACAGTGCACATTCCCGGCGGCTTCGAATTGAGCACGATCACTCAGGTCGAGAGCGCGCGACCTATCACCATTACGACAGCGGACAACAGCGGGCGCATTTCTGTGAACGGTGTGTACACGAGCCTCGACGAATTCCGCGGCACGCCTTATATTCAATCGGATTTGCGCGTCGCTCGTCCGGTCAAACTTAGCGAGCGTTGGCAGCTTTATCCCTTTGCCGAGTTCTTCAACCTATTCAACCGCAACAATCCCGGCGCCAACTACATCGCCAACATTGCCGCTCTCCCGCTTATACCCAACGACATCGCTACGGGCAACGCCACAACGATCTGCGGCGACTTCCCAACCTGCGATCCGAGTCACTACATTCCCGTAACCAGCTTGAAACAGCTCGAAATACCCTCGGGTGGTTTGGGAGACTTCTTTGGACCTGGCACCACGGTGGGGACGCCATTCGCCGCGCAGCTGGGGGTGCGGGTGACGTTCTAACATTGTTCTGTAGAGACGGGCCTTGCCCCGTCTCTACGCAAAATCGGGTGGCCCTCAGTCGCTCATGCTTTTCTCGCCAGCGCGACTCTTGCGATTCCCTGTAGATCGTTTCGGATCGCCACTTCGTCCCAGCCTGCCAGCAGCGCGCGCACGCGGTCCGCAATCGTGCCGCTGATCTCGAAGAGTAGCCAACCGCCAGGGACGAGCGTCGTGTTGGCTTGCGGGATGAGGCGCTCAATCACTTCGAGGCCAGTCGGTCCAGCAAAGACCGCGTTACGGGGCTCGAACTTGCGGACTTCCAACTGCACCGAATCTTCTTCGGACTCGCCGACGTAGGGAGGGTTGGAGACGACGAAATCGAGCGAAGCCGGGGGAAATCCCGCAAGCAGATCGCCCTGCCGAAATTCTATCCGCGACGCCAGATCGTGCCGCGAGGCATTAGCGCGGGCAATTTCAAGCGCCTCGTGGGAAATGTCGATTGCCTGAAGGTGGGCGCCGGGCAGCTCTTTTGAGAGCGCCAAGGCAATCGCGCCCGAACCGGTCCCTACATCGACGATCTGCAATTGCTTGTGTGGCGCGGACATTCCTGTCCGCGGCTTTTGACCTTGTTCTTGCTTTTGGACCACACTCCGCGAAAGTTCCAGCACTGCTTCCACCAGATGCTCTGTCTCTGGGCGCGGAATCAGCACCGCTGGAGAGACGATCAAATCCAGACCCCAGAATTCCTGATGTTCCGTAATGTACTGCGCGGGAGTCCCGTTAGAGCGCCTGGCAAGGGCTTTGTCATAGCGCTGCACTTCGTCGGGAGTCAAATCACGCTCAGGGTGGGCATAGAGATACGCCCGGTCACAGCCGAGCGTAAACATGATGAGAAGTTCCGCATTCATGCGCGGAGACGGAACGCCTGCCGAGGTCAACCGCTCAACAGCCGCATTCAGAGTTTGGCGAAGTTGCACGAGTCTATTTCACCACGGAGGCACGGGGGCACGGAGAAAACAAAGCTACAGAGAAAAAGCACGGCAAATTGGGGCCACCCAAGCAGTGACGTGACTAACTCAGACCGCCGCCAGGGCGCCCGCCTCGTTGTCGCCCTTCATCTTCTCCGCCTGATAATGCGTGATGAGCGCATCAATGATGGGCTGCAGCTTGCCGTCCATGACTTGCTCGAGTTGGTGGATGGTGAATCCGATGCGATGGTCGGTGAGACGGTTTTGCGGGAAATTGTAGGTGCGGATCTTCTCGGAGCGGTCACCGGAGCCCACCATCTGCTTGCGTTCCTTGGCGAGCGCATCTGCCTGCTTCTGCATTTCGACTTCGTAGAGCCGCGAGCGCAGTACGCGCATGCCTTTCTCACGGTTCTTGATTTGCGACTTCTCGTCCTGGCAGCTGACGACCGTGCCCGTCGGAATGTGCGTGATCCGAACCGCCGAATAGGTCGTATTCACAGACTGTCCGCCCGGCCCCGATGAACAGAACGTATCGATGCGCAGATCTTTTGCTTCAATTTTGACGTCGACTTCTTCCGCTTCTGGCAGCACGGCAACCGTGATCGCCGACGTATGCACGCGGCCTTGTTGCTCGGTTGCAGGGACCCGCTGTACGCGGTGCACACCGCTCTCGTATTTCAGGCGGGAGAAGACGCGGTCGCCTTCGATCAACGCAATGACTTCTTTCAGGCCGCCAACGCCCGATTCCGAGGTGGAGAGCACTTCGACTTTCCACTTCTGCGTCTCGGCGTAGCGGTTGTACATGCGGAAGACCTCCGCGACGAATAAAGTAGCCTCGTCGCCGCCGGTTCCGGCGCGAATTTCGAGGACGACGTTTTTCTCGTCGTTGGGATCTTTGGGCAGCAACAATACCTTGAGATCTTCTTCGACGCCGCCCACGCGGGCTTCGAGCTTGGCCAGTTCTTCTTCAGCGTAGGCGCGCATTTCGGGGTCGGTTTCATCGGCGAGCATGGCTTTGCTGTCGGCGATTCCACGCTTCAGATCTTTATACTCGCGATACTTTTCGACGATTTCCGAAACTTCGCTATGTGCCTTGGCAGTCTTCTGGTAGTTCGCCGAGTCATTGGTGATCTCCGGCGACAAGAGGAGGCGTGTTAATTCCTCGTAACGAATTTCGATTTGATCAAGACGTTCAAACATGATGGAGTACCGCTAATTGTCGTTCGCTATTCGCTGTTCGCAGCTGCCCTTGAGGGATTGCTTTTTCCTCGAACCGCTTGTATTAAGCCGTTCAATCCGCGCCCAAGCTCGTCTGTCACGCAAACCAGCTTCTCGGCTTCTCCTCGCGCTAAATAATCCAACCTCTTCGCGATCACCACCTGCGTTTGCAGTTCAAGGAGTGAACCCCTGGCATGAAACAGGAAGCGAGCGAAATCACCGTCCGAACTGTGTCCTTTACCCTCAGCTATATTACTTGAAATGGAAACCGCTGCACGTCGCATCTGCGAGGTCAATCCGTAGAGTTCGTGTTTAGGAAACTCAGCCGTAACTCGATAAATCACAAGCGCGAGATCGACCGCTTCCTGCCAAATCCGCAAATCTCGATAGGAGTGGTTCGTCGCCATGTCTGCCTCTCCACGGAGGCTAAAACATGACGGGGATTCGAGTCAGCGACCGCTGAACCATGCATTTGTGATGTTTCCCGGCAGAACAACGAGCGAATCGCGAACGACGAACAGCGAGCGACCGCTAAGCAATCACTAATTCGCCGCCGCGCTGTTTTTCCAGCTTCATGGCCTCTTCGAGCGCAATGATTGCGCATTCCACTTCGCGATCATCGGGAGGCTGAGTGGTGATTCGTTGCAGCCACAGGCCGGGCGCGGTCATCAGGGCAAAGAGCGAGCCGCGATGTTTGGCGGCGAAGCGAATGATTTCGTAAGAGACGCCGGCGATGAAGGGCAGCAGAATGATCCGCTCCGCAAAACGCGCCCAGAAGGTCGTTACGGGGATGAACATATACACGACCATCGAGATGATCATGACAGTCATCAGGAAGCTTGTCCCGCACCGGGGATGATACGTGGTGTACTTCTGCACCGAAGTGGTATCCAGCGGATCGCCGTTCTCAAAAGCAAAAACCGTCTTGTGCTCGGCGCCGTGGTATTCGTAGACGCGGCGAATATCTTTCCAGAGCGAAACACCCCATACAAAGAGCAGGAACATCGTAATCCGGATCAGGCCATCCACCAGGTTAAACAGGAACTGCTGTCCAAAGACCGGGTTCACTTTCTTCAGTTCCGTCGCAGCCAGCAGCGGAAGGTATTTGTACATGAAGATGAAGAAGGCGATCGAGAACGCCATGTTCAGGCCGGCCATCCAGCCTGTGATTTCCATTTTCTTGGAGGGATCTTTCGTTGCCGAAGCAGACTGTTCGTCACTGCCTTCGCTTCCTGTGATCTCGCCGAGAGCCGCGTTGGCGGAAAACTTCAAGGCGCGGAAACCCAGCGTCATCGCATGCCCCAGCGTCATCACGCCTCGCACAACGGGCCAACCCATCCACTTGTGCTGTTCCGAGGGGCGTTCCAGCGGCTCGCTGTGCGTCACAATCTCCCCCGAGGGCTTGCGCACGGCAATGCCCCAAGCGTGGGGCGAACGCATCATGACGCCCTCCAGCACCGCCTGTCCGCCGACGAGGGTTTCCTCGCCACTTTCCAGAGCGGGAAGCAGCTGCACAGCCGTCAAGAAACGCAAATATTGCCGCAAACGTCGCATAAGCATTGGATGATACGTCGAGGAGAGAAGACTCCGTAAGCTAGATTACCACAGATCGACCGGCTTCGGAGCTTTGCTGGCCAGGCTAGAAGCCAGCAAAGCTCATCTATTCAATGATTTGCAGAGCTTTAATGGTGGCCCGTTCGGCCAGCCGCGCACTGGCATGGATTGCCGGGCGAGGACGCCGGCGCTCCACCAAGAAGCGTTGGGATCTTGCGGGGAACCGAAGTCGTGGCGCGGAGAAATACAATCGAAGAACAATGCTGCAGTTTGCGAAAACGTGCGAAGCGATTGCCGCGACCACGAAGAAACTGGAGAAGATCGCTCTGGTCGCGAGCTATCTGAAGTCGGTGCCTCTGGATGAAGCGGCAATCGCAGCCCTTTTCCTTTCAGGACGACCGTTTCCCGCCTATGAAGAAGCGAAGCTGCAAGTCGGAGGTGCGTTGCTATGGCGGGCAATTGGTGAAATCTCGGGAAAATCGGACCAGGAACTGACCGAGATCTACCGCCGGAGAGGCGACGCCGGATCGGTCGCGGCCGACGCGCTGCCGGAAAGAGCCGATTCCGAGCTCTTGCTCAGCGAGGTACAACGGGGGTTTGTGGAGATCGCGGCGGCGCGTGGCCCGGCGGCCAAATCCTCGCTCCTGCGAAAGCTTCTCGAGCGGACGACTCCTCTCGAGGCCAAGTACATCGTGAAAATTATCACCGCCGACCTGCGCATCGGCCTCAAAGAGAGCCTTGTCGAGGAGGCGATCGCGCGTGCCTTCGAAGCGACCCTCGACCAGGTGAAGCGCGCGAACATGCTGCTCGGCGATCTGGGCGAAACTCTAAGCCTGGCATCGGCGCAGAAGTTGAACGAGGCGCGCCTCCGCCTCTTTCATCCCATCGACTTCATGCTGGCGAGTCCGGTGGAATCGCCGGAGGAAGCGTTGAGCTACTTTCCGAATGCGGCGGTCGAAGATAAGTACGATGGCATCCGAGCGCAGGCTCATATCAGTCGCGGCGAAGTGCGTATCTATTCGCGAACGCGCGACGAAATTACCGAATCGTTCCCCGAACTGGCGCCGGCGCTAGCCAGCCTCGCCTTCGCGCAACTCGGCAAGGATGCAATCTTCGACGGCGAAATTGTGGCGTGGGATGCGGTCGAAAATGGGCCGGAGACTGGTCGCGCCTTGCCGTTCAGCAAACTGCAACAGCGCCTCGGACGAAAGAAAGTCAGCGCCAAACTGATGCAGGATGTGCCGGTGGCGTATCTGATTTTCGATGTTCTCTACGCGGATGGCGAACTCCTGCTCGACCAACCTCTCCGCGATCGAGCTGGGATCCTCGACCAATTGGTGGTTTCCGGTTCTGGCTCATCGCCGTTGGGGGCGGACACGCTGGTGCGGCTCGCGAAAGAACCGCATCCGGCCGAGCGAGGTCGAACCGTCGCGAGAAGCTCGTCGCAATCGACCTTCGGATTCGCGACGCCTGAACTTCCCCAAGCCGCAGTGCTCCGCGCCCCGGTTGCAACTGCGAATTCCGCGGAGGAACTGGAGTCTTTGTTCGTCGCTGCCCGCGCCCGAGGCAACGAGGGACTGATGATCAAGAATTTCGACTCGCCGTATGTACCGGGCCGGCGCGGCAAATCGTGGCTCAAGATGAAGCGAGAACTCGCCACGCTCGACGTAGTCGTGACCGCAGTCGAGTACGGGCACGGTAAGCGGATCGGCGTTCTCAGCGACTATACCTTCGCCGTATGGGACGGCGACCGTCTGGTCAACATCGGCAAGGCCTATTCGGGACTAACCGACGTCGAGATTGCCGAGATGACGCAATGGTTTCTCGCCCACACAATCGCCGACCACGGCTTGCGGCTGGAAGTTGAACCGAAGATTGTGTTGGAGGTTGCGTTCAACAACATGATGCAGTCCACGCGCCACGAGAGCGGATACGCCTTGCGCTTCCCGCGCATCCTCAGGCTGCGCCCCGACAAGTTGGCAGCAGACGCCGACACGGTTGAAACGGCGAAAGAGATTTTCGAGAAGCAGCATTCCTCGTAACCGGAAGAGTTGGAGATCGTCGCTAGCCGCGAGTCGTTAGTCGCTAGTCGCTGGCAACAACGACATTCGAGATTGGCGGAGAGGGTTTTGCGAATGGCGAACGACTAGCGACCAACGACCAACGACGTGCTTAACGCGCGTGATCGTGCCCCGCATGCGCGTCATCGGGCACTGCGATCACGCAGCTATGGGCCGTGTCGCATACTTCGTGTTCTAACTGAATCGTCGTGTGGTGGATGCCGAATCCCTGCCCGAGCTTTTCGTTAATCTCGCGCAAAATCGTGTCGCTCTCGGAGGTCGCCATGTCGGCGATTTTCACGTGCGCGGAGAGCGCATGATTCTCGGATCCGATGCTCCACAGATGCAGGTCATGCACGTCGCTAACGCCGCTGATTTTGCGCATCGTCGCTTCCACGGCCTCAAGGCTCATGCCACGGGGAGTGCCTTCGAGCAAAATGTTGAGCGTCTCGCGGACAATGCCGATGCTCGACCACAGAATCAGAGCGGCGATCGCGAACGATAGCGCCGAATCGATCCAATATTGTCCCGTCCAGAGAATGGCAAATCCGCCAACGATCACGGCGGCGGTGGAAAGCGTGTCGCCCACCTCGTGCAGCAACGCGCTGCGAACGTTGACATCCTTGCCGGAGCGCCACAGCATCAGCGCAATCGCTCCGTTCATGACCACGCCGGCTGCCGCTACGCCAATCATGACGCGCGCCTGCACGTGCTCAGGATGCTGGATACGCTGAAACGCCTCGTAGAAGATGAAAACGAAACGACCACGAGCGACAGCGCATTCACCAGCGCAGCCAGTACGCCAGCGCGGCGGTATCCGTAGGTCTTGGTGGCAGAGGGCGGCCGCCCTTCGAGGTAGACCGCAACCAGAGAGAGCAGAAGCGCCAAAAAGTCGGAAAGGTTGTGTCCGGCCTCGGAGAGCAGCGCTAACGAGTGCGATCGGATGCCGGCGACGACCAGCAGGATGACATACAGCATGGTGACGCCGAGCGAGATTTGCAGCACCCGCCCCGTCCCATGAGAATGTCCGTGCCCGGCGTGCGAATGCATGTTACTAGGATAGCGCAACGCCGCCACCGTGGGGCGCGGGCGCCCTCTCCTGGGGCGGGTTGCCGGAAAGCGCCTGGCCCCGCTGGCGCGAACCGCACCGCCCGCGCTATCCTTTTCCACGCCTCTGCGTCTTACTCATGGAGAACAAAATGACACGACCTTTCCTGCTCTCAGCCTTGCTCTTGTTAGCCGCGGGTGTCTCCGCACAAAACTCGGCCATGGCGCCGGCCCCCGCCGCTCCTGCTCTAATCAAGAACCCGGTCAGTAGCGGCCTACGTGACATACTGCCTAACCGCCAGAAAAACACCATCGCCGCCATCGAATCCATGCCCGCCGACAAGTTCGGCTACAAGCCGACTCCTGAGCAGAATTCGTTCGGTCACTTGGTTGCCCACATGATCGAAACGAACAATCTCCTGTGCAGCAAGGCCGGCTCCGTCCCCGCTCCGAAGGTTGAAGAAGCCAAGGAGTCGGACTCGAAAGACAAGCTTGTCTCCGCGCTCAAAGCTTCGTTTGATTTTTGCTCCGATACGCTGGCGAAGATGGACGACTCGAAGCTCGGCGAGACCACGGAAGTTTTTCCCGGACGTCAAAGTTCGCGTGCCTGGGCCAGCCTCGTGCTAGCCAGCAGTTGGGCCGACCACTACGCCGAAGCCTCAATGTATCTGCGCCAGAGCGGTATACTGCCGCCGACCGCGAAGAAGTAACTCGCACGAGAAGCGAGCGCTCGAGGATTATTCAGCTTATTGAATTCCCTAAGCTGTATGCCACTAAAACTGCGGCCGCCACTTCTATTGCTCCCGGGTCAAGCGTCCGTTCCGCTTGTTCGCCGTCGGAGAGTTCTGGTGACGGCTGAATTTGCACGGCGCTGTTAAAATGCGTGCGCCGCGGACTCGGCACAAGCCGCGGATTAACATCTTGAATATGGATGACTCTGCCGAGAGAGGTTCCTGCAGCCTGCGAATAGGTCAAGGCCTTTTCTTTTTGCCCCCTTGATCGCCAGCTGTCGCGCTCGCTCGCGTAAATTTTTCAGCTCTGAAGTTTGAAACTCGATCGGGGCGATCTGGTTCGCGCCTGCTTCGATTATCCCCGAGACCACCTCCTCGAGTTGGGCCAGGGACTTGATCACGATCGTAAACCCGACGGTTGCTTTATAGCCCAGGTATCGAATCTCGCCATTCATGATGTGGTTTTCCTGTGAGAGCGAGATGATCGATGTGCCGAACTCTCGAATTCCAGATTCGCGCAAAAACTCAGTCACGTTGCGCGCTCCTTCTTTCGTTTTGGAAAAAGCGGCAGCCGGTTTTTCTTCGACTCGAGTCAAGATGGCGTTGACCAAAGCGGAATCGGGTGAAATCCTCAGGCGGGCAGAGCCAAAGACCGATATACCGTATGGATTTTGGATAGTCAGAGTACTTTCCAACATGCTGGATTGCTCCTCGATTTGACCTGATGGATTTGTCCGGACACCTAGATTTCTACAAAGCGCTGCTCGATATTACCGGAGGCTGTTTGATCCCGGAGATTCTAATTCATCAGCGTTTCCAGTTCTCCTTCTCCGATCACGTTGACTCCCAGCTCGCGAGCCTTGTCAAGTCTGGTTCGATCCAGCACGTGGGCCGACCACTCCGCCGAAGCCGCGATGTATCTGCGCTAGAGCGGCATATTGCCGCCGACCGCGAAAAAGTAAGTAGATGTATAATCTCACTTCGAGGTGTAACTACGATGGATGTTATATCCCGCCCATGCAACCGCCTATCCCCTCGGTTTCTGATCCTAACGTTTCTTCTGGCACTTACTGTCATCGTATCTTCTAGCTGTGGGTCGGGAGGTCCGTCTAGCTCGAAGCTGAGCGGCAACACACAGGTCACGATCTTGGCTTCGGGTACCGGAAACGATCAACTCCAGCAATTCAATATCTTCTTCACCAACATCGCCCTCACTAGCCAGAGCGGCAAGACGGTCAGTTTATTGTCAACGCAGGCCGCCCAGGGAGCCGAGTTCATCCATATCAATGGTGGGACGCAGCCGCTGCTCACGGTCAGCGTTCCCCAGGATGTTTATATTGCGGCGACCGCGACTAATCTGGCATACGACTTTGTTTGTGTCACCCAATCGCCGGGTGAACTGAACACTAATACGTTTGGAGATCCATTTGGCGGTCCTGACGCAACGATCACTTTAAGCAACCCGCTTACAATCACCGGCGATAACATGGCGCTTTCCCTGGACCTATTGGTCTCGCAGTCCGAGACCTTTTCTGCTTGCTATAACCCCGCCGGTCATTACACTTGGACGTTTACGCCCACTTTTAGTCTGACACCGCTCGCGTTAGCGGCGCAGCCTACGAACCCAAACAACGGAAAGGTGAGTGGGATGCACGGCGAGATAGCTTCCGTCGAATCCGCCAGTACTAGCTTTGTCCTGTCGCTGCCCAATCTCGAAGGTCCGGGGACGGCGGACGTCGCCGCCAATAGTGCTACGGTGTATCAGGGCCTGAACGGTTTTTCCGGGATCACCGCCGGCACTTTTCTTGACATGGATGGCTCAGTGCAGCAAGACGGTTCCTTGCTCGCCACTCGCATCGCTGTCGAAGACGCGTCGGCCGTGAACGTGCTGACGGGCCCCTTGCTGTCTGTGGCACCTTCGACATCCACGTTACTCATGCTGGGACGCGAAGAAGAGGGTTCTTTTTTCGCCTCCCAGTCGGTTATGGGTTCATTCCCATTCAAGTTTGGAGATGCTTCGTTTCAAATCTCTGGCCAGCTTCCGAACCAGCAAATACTGCCCTTTACGCCTAGTTTCAACGGATCCAATATGGTTCCAGGCCAGAACATCTATCTGTCCGCGCCGCTGATCCCTCCCAACGGAGCTGACATAGAGGCGCGCACGATCACTTTGATACCACAAACGATCGATGGCACGATCAGCGCAACCTCCAATAGCGGCAACTTCGCGGTATACACTGTGACGCTCGCTCCCTACGATCTTTTTCCGGAACTGGCGGTTCAACCCGGGCAGAATAACCTGATTACCAATCCAGATCAGGTCGAAGTTTATACCGACACGAACACACAGATGCTCAATTCCAATGCGCTCACGGTGGGCAACACGCTCCGATTTTATGGGTTGATCTTCAACGACAACGGCACATTGCGGATGGATTGCGCACAGGTAAACGACGGCGTGAGCGAATAGAAGCCCGTCGCCTTAACGTTCTCGTGCTGGGGTGGACGGCTACCGCAGCAGCTTTTCTAGCTCGCTCTCGTCGATCACGTTTACCCCCAACTCGCGGGCCTTGTCGAGCTTTGATCCGGCATCGCTCCCTGCCACGACGTAGTCGGTTTTCTTGCTCACCGATCCGGAAACGCGTCCGCCGGCGTCTTCAATCATCTTCTTGGCTTCGTCACGAGTGTGGCGTTCGAGCGTGCCCGTCAGGACGAAAGTTTTGCCTGCCAGCTTCGTGCCTTTTTCTTTCTTCTGTCCCGTGAACGTCAAACCCGCCTTGCGCAGATCGTTCACCAGCTTGCGATTATGTTCATCAGCGAAGAACTCGACAATGCTCTCGGCGATGCGCGGGCCCACTTCGTTGACTTCTTCCAGTTCTTCCGCGCTGGCATTCATGATGGCGTCGAGTGAACCGAAATGCTCGGCCAGAAACTGCGCCGTGCGCTCGCCCACGAAGCGTATGCCGAGGCCGTAAATCACGCGCTCCAGCGGCAGTTGTTTCGAGGCCGCAATCTCTTTCAGGACGTTATCGGCCGACTTCTCGCCCATGCGTTCGAGCTTTAGCAAATCGTCTTTCGTGATCCGGTAAAGATCGGCGACGTTTTTCACCAAACCGTGCTCGGCGAGCTGGTTGACCAGCGCCTCGCCGAGGCCGTCGATATCCATAACGTGGCGCGATGCAAAGTGGAGAATCGTGCCTTGCAATTTCGCGGGGCAGTTTGCGTTGACGCAGCGATGGTCCGCTTCCCCCGGAGTGCGCACGACATTGCCTCCGCAAACGGGACAAACCTCGGGCATGACGAAATGTTTCTTGCCGCGAGGATGCGCGTCATCCTCGACCACCTTGACCACTTTCGGAATGACATCGCCGCCGCGCTCGACTTCAACCCAGTCGCCGATTCTTACATCGAGCTGGTCAATAAAATCCATGTTGTGCAGCGTGGCGCGCGAGACGGTCGTGCCGCCAATCGGAACGGGCTTCAGCCAGGCGACGGGCGTCAGCTTTCCCGTCCGGCCCACTTGCGGGACGATATCCTCAATTTGCGTGACGGCGCCGCGCGCGGCGAACTTATAAGCAATCGCCCAGCGCGGAGCCTTGCCGGTGAACCCTAACTCGCGTTGCCACGAGGTGAGATCGACTTTGATGACGATGCCGTCGATTTCATAGGGCAGCGATTCGCGCTTGGATTCCCAGAGCTGAATAAACTTCCAAACCTCGTCGAGATTCTTTGCCAGCTTGCGGTTCGGATTCACCTTGAAGCCCGCGGCCTCGAGCGCGTCCATCGTTTTGGATTGCCGGTCGAAATAGGTTCGTCCATCTTGCAAGAGCATGTAGGCGAAGTAATCCATGCGGCGCTGGGCGGTGATGGAAGGCTCGAGTTGCCGGACCGTGCCTGCCGTAAAGTTACGCGGATTGGCGAATACAGCGAGGCCCTGCTTCTCGCGCTCTTCGTTGAGCTTGCGAAAGGCGGCGAGCGGCATGAGCATTTCGCCGCGCGTTTCAAAATCCGCCGGGATGCCGGCCTTCTTCAATTTATCTTTCGCAACCGTCAGAGGAATCGAACGGACGGTTCGAACGTTCAAAGTCACATCTTCGCCGACTGTGCCATCGCCACGCGTGATGCCGCGTTCCAGGCGTCCGTCCTTATAGATAAGAGCGAGCGACATACCATCGAGCTTGAGCTCGCACATGTATTCCAGATCAGTGCGGCCGCTGAGTTCGTGCACACGGCGCTCCCAGTCGCGCAGTTCTTCTTCGGAGTAGGCGTTGTCGAGCGACAACATGGGAGAAGAATGCTTGGCCTTGACGAATCCCTCGCGCGGTTTGCCGCCCACGCGCTGGGTTGGAGAATCGGGCGTGATCAATTCGGGATGCGCCGCCTCGATTCGCTTCAGCTCGTTCATCAGCACATCGAACTCGGCGTCCGAGAGCTCCGGGGCGTCGAGCACGTAATACAGGTATTCGTGGTGGCGAATCTTTTCGCGGAGGGCTTCGATCTTTTTGTTGGAAGGAGGACTCGGCATGACTGGGAAATTATAAGAGAGTCGGGGGAAAGCAGTTCTCAGTTCTCAGTTGTCAGTAAAGCAAAGCGCGGAGGCGTCTACCGCGGTTGGAAAAGCTGAACGGTCTTACTGACAACTGAGAACTGAGAACTGACAACTCTCTTCACAGCCGTTTCGCTATTCGAACCCGCCCGGTTCCGGCCACGCTTCGTCCTACGCTGGACGGAGGCTTCGGCATGCCTTCCAGCAGTTCTTTCAGCACCGTGGCGTCGTTGAACTCGGTATTTCGCGAGGCATACAACAGCGTCACGCCGCGCTTGCTTTCGGCCAGATGGTGCAGCTTTTCCAGCGCGGCGGAAGCCTCGGCGGTGGTGAGCTCTTTGAAGTAGCGCTTGCGAAACATGCGCCACGCCTCGGGATTCGCGTGAAACCACTTTCGCAGGTCGTCCGAGGGAGACAGTTCGCGCATCCAGAATTTGACCGCAGCTTTTTCTTTCGTCAGCCCGCGCGGCCACAGACGATCCACCAGCACGCGCACGCCGTCGGACGAAGACGCGGCTTCATAAACGCGTTTAACGGCAACGCCCATGACTTCCGTATTATCCTACCTCTGCGCCTGCGTTGCAGGAATGCCTTGACCCTCATGAACTGTATGACATGGATTTTCCCGCCCGTTCGCGTGTCCCTGGCTGTGGTCGCCCTTCTGGCCCTCGTGGGGTGCGACGTCGAGCGCCGTAAGTCTGACGCCGAACTCGGCCTCAATCCGCAACAGGCTGAGGGTCGAAAGCTTTACGATAACTACTGCGATCGCTGCCATGAGCCTTACTCAACCCGCGGCAAAAAGGGTCCCGGCTTGAAGGGAATCTTCAAGAATCAATACCTGCCCCTAAGCGGACTTCCCGCCAACGACGACCGTGTCACCGACATCGTCAAGTACGGCCGCGCCAAGATGGAAGGTTTCGGCCAGGTGATGACCGACGAGCAAGTGAAACAGTTGTTGGCGTAGATACCCGAACACGCCGGTAGGCAAGGGCTGCAGCGGCTGTGGCATAATCCCCCCAGTGTCTGCCGCCAATCAGTCCGCGCTGTTTCAGAAACTGCCTTCCACGGACGAACTTCTGCGTCAGTCCGAGATGCAAACTCTAATTGAGCGTGAGGGCCATTCGGCCGTTGCCGAGAGTATCCGCGCTGTTCTGTCACGTCTACGCCAGGAGATCGCCGACCGTCAACTGGACGAGAAGTCTCTGAATCTGGCGCTCGGCGGCCTGTCTGAGGTAATCGAGCGCCAGTTGCGCCAGTCGCTCTCGTATTCGCTGCAGCCCGTCATCAACGCCACGGGCGTGATTCTCCACACGAATCTGGGGCGTGCGCCCTTAGCCGCCACCACCTTTGACCATATCCGCGCCACGGCCAGTACTTATTCGAATCTTGAATTTGAGCTCGCGACGGGAGAGCGCGGGAAGCGCGACGTCCACGTAGATCGCCTTTTCCGGAAGCTTCTTTCCGAGAGCAGCGAGGGGACGGCCACGGGCGATAGCACGGGCACACTGGCCTCGCCAGTATCGCCCCCGCCTATCTCGACAATCGTGGTCAACAACAACGCCGCCGCCGTTCTGCTCGCCCTCAATTCGCTGGCAGAAGGCGGCGAGGTGATCGTGTCGCGTGGAGAACTAGTCGAAATCGGCGGCTCGTTTCGCATCCCCGAGGTGATGGCGAAGTCGAACGCGATTCTGCGCGAGGTGGGTACCACGAATCGCACGCGGATTGCCGACTACGAGCGCGCCATCAACGATCACACGCGTCTTTTGCTGCGCGTGCATCGATCGAATTTTGAAATTACCGGCTTTACCGAGCAGCCGAGCCTTGATGAACTGGTCGAATTGGCGCGCCGGCGCAACGTCCCGCTCATGGAAGATCTGGGCAGTGGCGCCCTGATCAATTTGCGGTCCGTAGGAGTGAACGGAGAGCCCGGCGTGCTCGATAGTCTGCGCGCCGGCGTCGATATCGTCAGCTATAGCGGCGATAAGTTGCTCGGTGGTCCGCAAGCCGGACTGATCAGCGGCCGCGCCGATCTAGTTGCGCGCATGCGTTCGAATTCGCTGTTCCGCGCCCTGCGCGTCGACAAACTCGTCTATGCCGCGCTCGAAGCCACGTTGCTGGCCTACGTCAAACACGATCACGACGCGATTCCAGTCCTGCGAATGATGCGCGTTTCGAAGGATGAGATTGCGCGCCGGGCTGAAGCGATTATTTCCCGAGCAGAATCGGCGCGGAGTAAGTCCGCAGCACTCAAGTTCGAACTTCTCGACGGCGAATCTGTAATCGGAGGCGGTGCTGCACCGTCCGCGGTCTTGCCCACGCGGCTCATCGCGCTCACGCATGCCAAGCTCAACGCCGATGAAATAACAGCCCGTCTACGAGCCAGCGCACCGCCCATCATCGCGCGTGTGGAAGATGGCCGAGTGCTACTCGACCTGCGCACGGTTTTCCCGGAGCAGGATGCAAGCCTCTCCGCCGCGCTCGCATCCTTGAGCTAAGAGCCAAAAGCTAGAACTCGAGACCTGGTTCTCCGTGGCAACCCTCTACACCATCGGCCATTCAACCCGCACCGAAGCGGAACTCACTTCGGCTTTACAGGCGCATGGCATCGAGACGTTGGTCGATATACGCGCCTTTCCCATGTCGCGCCGCCTGCCGCATTTCAATCGCGAAGCGCTCGATCGCTCGTTGCCCGTGCACGGGATTCGCTACGTTTGGATGAAGGCTCTCGGTGGATACCGAAAAGCGACGCGCCAGGACTCTCCGCATACGGCGCTGCGCAATGCCAGTTTCCGCAACTATGCCGATTACACGCTGACACCGGAGTTCGAGCAGGCAATCGCCGAGCTGCTCACGATCGCGAGCGAATCGCGAACCGCGTATATGTGCGCCGAGCGCGTTTATTTCCATTGTCATCGCATGATCGTTTCCGACTGGCTGGTGGCACACGGACACGAGGTCCTTCACATCGACGGCGAGGGCCCCGCGCGTCCGCACAAACTTCTCGGCGAAGCGCGGGTGATCGATGGGCAGCTGATTTATCGCGGCGACAGTCTTTTCTGACCTCTCTGCAGGCTTTTCAAAAGTCAGCCGCCAATTGCAAATTACAAATCGCCAATTAACAATGTCTCTATGATTCTGGGCACTGGAGTCGATATCGCCGAAGTTCCCCGCATTCGCGAGAGCATTGAACGCTTCGGAGACCGCTTCCTGCGGCGCGTGTTTACCGAAGGCGAAGTCCGCTACTGCGAGCACAAAGTGACTCGCTACGAAAGTTTTGCCGCGCGTTTTGCGGCCAAAGAGGCGGGTATGAAGGCTCTCGGCACGGGATGGAGCCACGGCGTCCGCTGGCGCGATATTGAAGTGGTGCGCCCGAAAGGCCAGCGTCCGACCATCCAGTTTCACGGGGAAGCGGCTGCGATTGCGGCCCGTCTGGGCACAAAAAATATCGCGCTCTCGATCACCCACACCTCCGAGCAGGCGCTCGCCCACGTCATCCTGGAAAGCTAGTCGATTTCAGCATCAAGTAGCGTTCTGGCGCTTTTAGTCCGAGAGGTCTCCGGACTGCCCCAAGACTGGCCCGCCAGTCGCCTCCCAAGCAAGTTTGTTTACGATTGCCGAAAATCGCACAACCTTTGCTATGATGTTGTGTCGTTCACGGACACCATTGCCTAGCCAAAAACAGCTGAAATGGTCGCAGCTTCGCGTCGGACTCACCGTCCTGTTCGCGACCATCACCCTCAGCGTTCTCATTTTTGTCATGAGCGGCACCGGCGGATGGTTCACCCGCAAGATCACCATCCGATCGTATTTCGATAATGCCGGTGGCTTGCGCGAAGGCGCGCCCGTGCGTCTGGCGGGTGTGGACATCGGCAACGTGACGCGGGTTCAAGTCGTGCAGGGTCAGCCTGCGACTCCCGTCGAAGTCACGATGAAGGTCAACACCAAGTTCTCGTTCAACCTGCGCAAAGACTCCGTCACCGTGTTGAGCACCGCCGGAATTCTGGGCGAGACCTACGTGGATATTGACAGCTCAGTGGCCAAGGGACCCGAAGCCGCCGATGGCGACACACTTGCGGCTCGCGGCCAGCCTGATATTCAGGACGTCGTTCGCGCCAGCCAGGGCACTCTGCAAAACATGGACGCTCTGCTGAAGCGCCTCGACCGCATTCTGGCTTTCGTCGAGAGCGGCCAGGGGTCGATCGGTAAAGTCATTTACAGTCCGGCCCTGTATGACCAACTCAATGCCACCGTGGCTGAATTCAAGGGGCTGGTCGACGATGTGCAAAGCGGTAAAGGCTCGCTGGGCCCATTGTTCACGAGTGACGAGGCTTACAAGAAGGTGATGACCGCAGTCGACAAGATCAACGTGATGGTAGACGATTTGCAGGCGGGCAAGGGCACAGCCGGTAAACTGCTCAAAGATCCTGTGCTCTTTGATAACGCCAACAAGACGATCGCCAACGTCCGGCAGCTGACCGACGATATCAACGCGGGGAAAGGTACGCTAGGCAAGTTGTCGCACGACCAGGAATTTGCCGACAAGTTGCAGGTCACCATCAACAATCTAGCCGCCCTCTCGGAGAGCCTGCAAAAGGGCGAGGGTACCGCCGGAATGTTGTTTAAGGATCCGAAACTTTATAACAACAGCAACGAGATGCTGGTCGAGACGCGCGAGCTGGTCAAGTCGATCCGCGAAAATCCCAAGAAATATCTGACGTTCCACGTCAAAGTATTCTGAGGACGCTCGGCTGATAGCAGCGCTTTAGACAATTCCTGGTTGACCATCTGCGACGGGGAACGTCTAACAGTTTGTCTCACCGTGTTATCGGCCGTCCGTTGACGGCCCCACATCTCGACCCGAGGAACCAATGCGCAATTTTCTGAAGATGTTAGCCGTAGCCACGTTGCTCGCCTGCACGGTTTTTGTCCAAGGTCAATCCGGAACCCCCGCGAAGGCGGAATCTGCGAAGCCAGACGTGCGTTTCTCCGCCGACATGCTCGATAAGGACATCGATCCCTGCAACGATTTCTACGCCTACGCTTGCAGCAAGTGGGCGGCGAAAAATCCCGTTCCTGCCGACCGCCCGGGCTGGGGGCGATTCGACGAGTTGCAGCAACGCGGGGAATACATCGTCCGCGACATTCTGGAAAAGGCGGCCGCCGGCGGTGCAAGCCGCGGCGTCAGCGAGCAGAAGATTGGCGACTACTACGCCAGCTGCATGGATGAAAGCGCAGTTGAAAAAGCGGGCGCACAGCCGTTGCAGGCTGACTTTGAAAGCATCGTGAAGCTCAAGTCGAAAGAAGATCTGCCGAAGGAGATCGTTCGCCTGCACCGCGAAGGCAACGACGTTCTCTTCGGTTTCGATTCCGGATCGGACTTCAAGAACGCGAGCCAGATTATCGCCGAGGTCGATCAGGGCGGCCTCGGTCTCCCCGACCGCGACTACTATTTCAAAGACGATCCCAAATCCGACGATCTGCGCAAGAAATATGTCGAGCATGTCGCCAAGATGTTCGTCCTTCTCGGCGACGACCAAGCCAAGGCCGCGGCCGAGGCCAAAGTTGTCATGGATATTGAGACGGGCCTCGCCAAAGGTGCGCTCGACCAGACCAGCCGCCGCGATCCGCAGAAGATTTATCACAAGCTGACCGACAAGGAACTCGCCGCGTTGAGCCCCGCCTTCAACTGGACGGTCTACTTCGCCGGTGTCGGAGCTCCGCAGTTCGATTCGCTCAACGTGGTCGAGCCGGACTTTATCAAGAACATGCAGCAAGTGATCGACGCCCACTCGCTCGACGAGTGGAAGACCTACCTGCGCTGGCACACGGTGCACGCCGGCGTTGCTCTGCTTCCGACGGCCTTCGTCAACGAGAACTTCGACTTTTTCAGCAAAACCATGCGCGGCACTAAAGAATTGCGTCCGCGCTGGAAGCGCTGCGTGGCTTATACCAACAATGACCTCGGCGATCTTGTCGGACAAATCTACGTCCAGCAGACTTTTGGCGCGGAAGGCAAAGAGCGCACGCTGGCGATGGTTGGCGCGCTCGAAAAATCGCTGGGTGACGACATCAAGAATGTTCCCTGGATGGGCGCCGATACGAAGACTCAGGCTTTAGTGAAATTGCAGGCAATTACGAACCGGATCGGTTACACCGACAAATGGCG
>JBEKPH010000078.1:0-21549 GCA_049520915.1 Terriglobales bacterium | reverse complement strand
GCGCGCGCGATCGGAAGCTCCGTGAAGTCGGCGATCGACATGCCGTTCACCTTCACCGCGAGACTCTCCGGACGCAGGCGCTTGCCGTGGCACGCCGAACATTCCGTCGCCGACATGAAGTCCATCAGGTAATCGCGATAATTGTCGGAGCTCGAATTTTCCAGATTTTGCTTCAAGTACCCGAGGATTCCCAGAAATCCCGTCTTGCCGCCCCGCCGGGCCTCGCCGTACAGCAACAGATTCTGAATCTTCTCGGGAAATTTCTCGAACGGCGTCGACAAATCGAATCCGTAGGCCTGCACCAGCAACTGGATGCTCCGTACTAGATTCTGCGATGCCGAACCCGGGCCTAATCCGCCGTCGAGAATCGGCTTCGACCAGTCGACAATCACTTTCGCGGGATCAAGGTCGTAGCTGCTTCCCAGGCCGTGACACTCGGGACACGCTCCATACGAACTGTTGAACGAGAACGAACGCGGCTCCATCTGCGGCACACTGATGCCGCAGTCGGGGCAGGCGAGGCGCTCGGAATACAACGTCTCGTCTCCGTTGACGACCGCGACCAGCACCAGCCCGCCGCCAAGTTTCATCGCCAGCGCCACGGATTGTTCCAGGCGGTGTTCAATCCCCGACTTCACCAGCAGGCGATCCACCACCACTTCAATGGTGTGATTCTTGCGCTTGTCGAGCGCGAGGTCATCTTCCAGGCTAACCAGTTCGCCATCCACACGCGCACGAGAGAAGCCATGCTGCACCAACTTCTCCATCTCTTTTTTGAACTCGCCTTTACGCCCGCGAACGATGGGCGCCATGATCATCACGCGATCATCGGGCGTGAGAGACATGACGCGCTGCACGATCTGTTCCGCAGACTGCCGCGTGATCGGCTTGCCGCAATTGGGACAATGCGGAACGCCAATCGACGAATACAGCAGTCGCAGATAATCGTAAATTTCGGTGATTGTGCCGACGGTTGAACGCGGACTGCGGCTCGTCGTCTTCTGTTCGATTGAAATCGAAGGGCTCAATCCGTCGATGGAATCGACGTCGGGCCGCTCCATTTGATCGAGAAATTGCCGCGCGTATGCTGACAAGGTTTCGACATAGCGCCGCTGCCCTTCCGCATAAATTGTGTCAAACGCGAGCGAGGATTTCCCTGATCCGCTCAGGCCCGTGACCACCGTGAGGCTATTCCGGGGAATCTCAACGTCGATATTCTTCAGATTGTGCTGGCGCGCCCCGCGCACCGATATCCGGGTGATGGCCATTTATCTAAGAACTTTATGGACTTCCGTAATGTGGACGGGTCCTAAGAAATGTTGGAGAGTGGAGATACGCAGTCCGATTCCCGTATCTTATTTGTTAACAGCGGCGGGGGTCAAATGCGGATACATTCAATCATTTGCAGCCGTCTGACTGATCATTCGGCTGAAGCAAGGGCCTGATTCCGTGAACGAACTTTTTGCCGGTTTTCTACTGATTAGCACCACGATTCTAGCGGTAATCCTCGGTATTTTAGGCGCTTATGGCGCGATTCGCTTGGTTTTGGCAGCCGTCAATCCGGCTCACCCCATGACCCTTGCCAGATTAGTGCCGCATCAGAACCACGCCAGCGGCGACTAGATCTCGACCCGCCTCAAACTTCCTGCCCAGCGCTAATGGTCCTGTCAAAGACGCGCCCTATCCTCGTCTACTGTTCGGGCGGCGGTGCTGGCGGCGTCAGAGGCGTCCCACCAGGCTGTGATCGTCGTAGCATCTCCAAAATCTGTTCTGGGGTCTTCGGGCCCGCATTGGGCTGGTTCGCATCAGGCTGCACCTGCTGATCCGCCGCAGTGCCGTCCGGTTGTACCTGTTGCTGCCCTGGTTGAACCTGCGCCGACGAATCGTCCGCATTGTCATCCGCGTTATCGGAGTCGTCGTCCTTATCATCCGCATCCGTCGTCTGCCCGTTCGCGGGCTGCGCAACAATCGGCACCCCACTAAAAGCTCCGGGACGCGGAAAACGCTGCGGCATTCCTGGCGGAGCCTGTGGAGCGGCCTCGTTCGGATAGACATTTGCCACCGTTTGCGCGTCGCCAGGAGCCGACGACTTCGACGTCAGAATGACGCTCGATACCGCCATCGGATCCGTGTTCGAACCCAGCATCACATAATTGAACGAGCAACCGTTGAGCAAACCAACCAGCACGTCCCGCGGCGCTCCCGGGCCGAGATTCGCCACCACGCGCTCGTTCGCTCCCGCAGGAATTTCGATCGAGGCTCCGGTGAGTTTGCGCACGTCGCGCAAAATCTCTGCCAGAGTTGAATTCTGCGCTGAGATCGTCAGCAAGCCGCCTTCGAAGGTGACTTTTGCAGGGGTGGCCGGAATCTGGTCCATCGGCAACTGGTGCAGCGGGCCCGCGGGCATTGGCGGAAGAACGAGCGGCGGCGCGATCTTATGAGACTTGTGGTGATGTTTGACCGCAGGCGCGGCGCTCGCAGGCGCTTCTGCTCCGGAGGTATGGACAACAGCACCGGTAGTTTGGCCAACCAGCTCTGGAACCAGGCTTGAAACCAGAAAGGCAGTCGATGCCAGCGTCAAGCCGAAAACAATCCATCCGCGTCTGCGCTGCATCGTAGTATCCCGTTTCCGCAAGCGGCCAAGGGTACCGCCAGCCACCGCGCCCCTGCCTGATTTTACCATCGCTTGTAGAACGCTGGAGGCCCTTATTTCTTGCGCGCCCGTTACCGATGAACCATTACTGAGACCGCTTTTACAATGATTTAGACCGCCCTCCCTCGACGGAGAGCGTAAAATGCCGACGGAGGCTTTCCCCGTGCGCCCGACCTTCGATCTTCTGCCTCGCCCAACCTTCGATCTCCAGCGAAAGAGACGCAATTACGCTGTTTGGCTCGTTTGGCTCGCCCTTGCCACCGCCACCCAAGCCCAGGTTTGCCAAAACTCGGGCGATATTGACGCATCCACCCGCACCTCAATCGAGGCAGCTGCCAAACGCTATTTCGATCTGTCGGCAAAAGGCGACACAACAACGCTCAAGCAGAATTCCATCCCTGCCGTAGCCGCCAATTTCTCTGGAATCGAGGGGGCTGTCAAAGAGCACCAGCCCGCCTTTGCCGGAGCCCAAGCCGTGGTTCGTCCGGTTTTCCTGCTGACCGCCGATGGAACGCAGCCTCTGGCGCGCGCCGAATTTCTTTGCGGAGTCTTCGGCCCCAACGGACAGACCAAAGACAGCGCGGTTTTTGTCCTGCCCAATCTGCCGCCCGGCAAATATGCCGTGACGATCCTCGACGTGAGCGGCGGAAAATCTCCCCTAACGCTGACCTTCGTTCTGCAAGAGATCGGCAGCGACTGGAAACTGGCTGGTTTTTTCGCCGCCGATTCACAGGTGGCGGGGCACGACGCCGCGTGGTTCCTGCAGCGCGCCCACGACTTCCAGGCTAAATCGCAGAAACACAATGCCTGGCTCTACCATCGCGAGGCGACCGCGCTTTCCGTCCCCATCGACTTCATGAGCACTCGCGCGACTGACAAACTGTATGAGGATGCGCAGTCCATGCAGCCCTCCGACGTTCCCGCGAATGGAAGCACCGTCGATCTCAGTTCCGGCGGAAAGACCTACCACTTGACTGACATCTTTCCCCTGCCCGTGGGCAATGATCTCGACGTAGTGGTCAAGTATCAGGCCGCCGATGTCTCGGACACCTCACACACTTTTCAGGAAAATACAGCCGTGATCAAAGCACTGGTGGCCAAGTATCCCGAACTTCGTGATGCCTTCGCTGGAGTCGTAGCCCGCGCCGTCGATCCCTCCGGCCGCGACTACGGCACGCTGCTGCCAATGAAGGACATTAAATAGAACCGCGCAGAGTTTATTTCATCCGATTGCGATACAAGCTTCCATCCACCTGTTTCACCATGGCGTCGATATCAAGCGGCACCTGCAGAAATACGGCCACCTCTTCCGCAACCGGCCTCGGTTCGCGCAGCACGCGATGATAATGCACCCGCAGCATCTTCATGTTTTCCTGTCCCGCGACCCACTTATTCATCTCGAGTAGATGCTTCTGAAAGAATTCTTCGATCGCATATGTCTCCGCACTCGAGGACGCAATCGAATCCGCATTGCCGCGCCGCCGCAGCATCTCGTCCTGCGATTTCAAAATCTCGGGCAGCGGACGCTGCATAAACACAATTCGATATTCATGCCCGGCAGGCAGCGACTGAACGAACTCGGAAATGACCTTCACTACCTTGCCTTCGGCCTCCGCGATCACGCTGGCATCCTTCTTGAGTTGCTTGATCCGCTCCCACTCCAGATATCCCTTCGGATTATCCTTGTCCGGCTGGCGCTCACCGTCCGAAAGAACGGCCATCCCGCCGGCGTCCAGCATCTGCATCATGAGCGATGTGCCCGATCGCGGCAGCCCCGAAACAATGGTAATCATCCATACCTTTCATTCAGAGAAATTTAAGAGAAACAGAATCTGCATGCCGCGAATTGAGAATCCCGAACTTGCGATAATAGTGGGAACTGGCGGCTTGAGCAAAGGCTGCTCGCAGAATGGTGGTGGGCTAGGTTGAACTTGCCCATGGCCGAAATCGGCGAAGTACATAAATCGCGCCTGCTATGCCGAATGTTCCTGCCAAAAGGAAGCCGCCGCCGAACACCAATAATTGACCGGGGACGATGTCTAGCGGTTTAGACAAATGGGCGCTTTCGACGATTATGGCAGTAAAAATCGTAAGCCAAATCGTAAGCCATAGCGTTGCGCCGAGCAGAGACGAACATAGGAGCACTAGAGCATGTTTGCCGATTGATTTCACCTACGCTGCTCTTTCCGACCCCGGTGCTCGCAGGCTTCCCAAAGGGTAACCAGATCCTCTACGCTTTCGACAGCCGATCCGAAACCCCGGATGCCATCGCTGTAGACACGCGAAGTGTACGATGAATCTTGTTGAAGTTGTAGGCGAAATTCGTTACTCCAGATTTCCTTGCGCCGGGTAGTACTTCTGAATCATCCGCCCGGTCATGAGGCCACCTTCGTATTCCGGGATGATGACCTCGTCCGCGCCCGAGTTGCGAATGGCGTTGGCATAGCGCTGCTGCCCGGCTCGCGTGATGATCTTGGCCTTCCCATTCAACGACCGCGCCGTCACCGTGATGTACAAATTATCGGCGTCGCTGTCGATCACGATGCAAATGCCACGCGCCCGCTGGATCCCCGCCCCCAGCAACACGTCGTGCCGCTTCGCGTCGCCCTGAATCACCAGCAAACCGTCGTTCAGCAATTCCCGGCAAAGTCCTTCATTCGTCTCAATCAGCACAAACGGAATCTCCAGACGCGTCAGTTGGTCCACCACCGTGCGTCCCACTTGTCCGTATCCGCAAATGATGAAATGATCTTTGAGCTTCGCGATATTGGCATCGTTGATCATCGACTTCCAGGCCTCCAAACCTTGCCGGTTGAAGATCGTAACCAGCACCCGCTCCGCGATCCACACCTGGAAGGCGAAGACTCCTACGTACACGAAAATCGAAAACAGCTTCGTCGCCGTTCGAACCGAACGGTAGTCGATCGAGTGCGGATGAAAAATCCAGAAGAACGCATCGATCGCCCGCAGGTCTTCCAACCTCACGTAGACGGCAACACAAAGCAAGCAGAACGCGCCGAAAACCAACGTGGGCAGCCACAAGCGCCGTAGAAAAAGAATCGTGATCCGACCCATAGATTTGCCGCGGCCCCCGATTCCCTCGTCGGCCACTAGCCCGCAGACCGATCCAAAAGAGCGAGGAGGAATCGCGGAAATATAGCAGAAGCGCCCCGTAATCAAAAACGATAACTAATCGCGGATCGATTAGAAATTCTAATAGCCAAGATTTGCCGCGTCACTCGGGCAGCGACCAGCAAACCAGTCCGCCTCCCAAACATACCGTCCCAAGCCCATTGCGCGTCAGCGAAGCTTCTGTTACCTTGCGTGTCGACTCGTAGGAGGGCCCCGATGGCGTTTTGTCCAACCTGTGGTGCGCAACTTGCCGATGGAACAACCTGTACGAAGTGTGCTGGCGCTACTGTCCCCGGAACCATCGCCGTCGCACCCGCTGGCGCCGGGCTCACCGATAATGTCGCCGGTGCGCTGGCATACGTAACCATTATTCCGGCCATAATCTTTCTGGTGCTGGAACCCTTCAACAAGAAGCGCTTCATCCGCTTTCACGCCTTCCAGTGTCTCTTCTTCGCGGTCGCCTGGACCGTGCTCTGGATCGGATTGGCTTTCATCGGCCACATTCCCTTTCTCGGATGGGCCACCTTGATTTTATGGCCGATTATTAGCCTCATCGGCTTTATCATTTGGCTGGTTCTCGTGCTCAAGGCTTATCAAGGTCAAATGTTCAAACTCCCTGTAATCGGAGACATGGCCGAACAACAAGCCGGCGCATGATCGTACCGCTTTGAACAGGCGTGGCTTCAGCAGCCACGCCACAGTTTCTGCGAAACCCCCTTGAAAAACGTTTGTTTCTTTGCCGCGTCAATCCAGTAAACTAGGGAGTGACGTGCCCGACGATCCACAGCCGACGATTTTTGCCTCCAGCGCACCTGCAGCGTCACTGCTGCGGCGCTATCGCGCCGTTGCGGCGTCTGTAGCCGCGCACCTCGTGTTGCTAGCGGCGATCGTCTTCCACAATCCCAGAGTCTTCGACGTTGGCCCGGAATGGCTGGCCCACGGAGACGGTCCTCACTCTTACCAGTTGATTTACGTTGCTCCGGACAACGACGCGAGCCCGCCTGATGCCGCTAAACTGCTGTACCCGAAGCTGCCCAGCAAGCCTCGTCCCCGGCCGCACGCCGAGCCTCCTAAGCCCGCTGCTGAGCCGCAGCAGGCCGTCGCCGACGCCGACCCAGGCGATCACAACTCGCACGCCGGATCCGCCCTTGGCACGGTGATCGACGGACCTGTCGTTGGCCATGAAGTCCACGTGGCGTATCCGACCGTGTATCCCAACCCTCCCGTCGACCGCTCTGAACTTCCTCGCGATCTGGTCGGAGACGTGGTCGTTGAAGTGACCATCGACTCGACGGGCGCCGTCGTCGAGACGAAGATCGTGCAGGCCATCGGCCACGGCATCGACGAGAAGATCGCGGAGACTCTCCGCCGCTGGCATTACCAGCCCGCCACGCTCGATGGCACTCCAGTCGCCTCGCGCCACGACGTCCATTTCCACTTCCCCTCGTAAAACCTCAATCGAGCGCCGGATCAATGGAGCGCAGATTCGCCCTTTCTTCGCCCGTTATGCTAAACTCTCGCGGATAACTCATGCCCCGATCCGTCCACAGTCGCGCCATCAACCATCTGAAGAAATCGGATCCCATTCTGGCTGCGCTGATCGGGCGCGTGGGACCGTGCAGGTTGCAGTTTGGCGAACCCACATTTCATGCGCTTGCGGAATCGATCCTCTATCAGCAATTGAACGGCAAGGCGGCGGCTACGATCTTCGACCGCTTCACCGCGCAGGCCGGAGATCCGCTCACTCCCGCGGGAATCCTGAAACTCACTGACGCTGAAATGCGCGCCATCGGACTCTCGCGGCAGAAGACGTCTTACTTGCGCGATCTCGCGGAGAAGACTGCGGCGGGATTGCTGGAGTTCGAGCGCATGCCAGAAATGTCGGAAGAAGAGGTCATCGCGCACCTGACGCAAGTCAAAGGCATCGGCGTCTGGACCGCGCACATGTTCCTGATGTTCACCTTGCGGCGACCCGATATTCTGCCCGTCGGAGACTACGGCATCCAGGCCGCCATCAAGAAGCTCTACAAGAAGCGCAAGTGGCCGAAGCCAGTCGTGATGCAGAAGGTCGCAAAAGCCTGGGCGCCCTATCGCTCCGTCGCCTGCTGGTACCTGTGGAGAAGCCTGGATATCAAGACGGTCGAAAAATAGGAGTGAGCCCGGCGTTCAATCGCCGACCGCTGTGGTCTCGCCCGGCTCGTCTGGCTGTATCCACATGCGGATCATGGTGGGCGCGGCCAGCACCAGGCCCGCTAGCCGAGTAGGTCTTCAATCATTCCTCCAAAACTCTAAGAATTAATCTCGCCAACAGCTTCTTGACAACCATGATAAAATTGCGCGCTTCAGTCTTGGACAGCAAACCTAGCTCCACCCACTTCGATCACTGAGGGAATTCAAATGTCGAAAACACTGAAGGCGCCGAAATTAGAAGCTGATCTGGCCACCACTTACCCTGAAGTCTCTTCCTCGCTCGGTCCCCGGACCCGTATTTTACCGTCCTTTCGAATCAATGTTTTAATGGCCGCGCTTGTTGTCGCGGTTTCTTCGCTGTCGTTTGCCGCCAGCCATTACGATGGCCCGGCAGAACTTCCGCGCGCAACCGTTCCCAGTGCAATGGCGGACACTCCAACTTCCGGGGTGGTCATTGCTCTCACCGCAGGCGCCGACCTGCAGACTGCATTGAACAACGCGCAGTGTGGCGATGTAATCCAACTCCAGGCGGGCGCGACCTTCGCCGGTTCGTTCACCTTACCCGCAAAGAGCTGCGACGCGAGTCATTGGATCATCCTTCGCACCAGCGCTCCCGACAGCGCTCTGCCTGCTGAAGGCCAGCGCATCACGCCGTGCTATGCAGGAGTCGCTTCTCTCCAGGGCCGACCGCAGTATAGTTGCCCCAACCCGGAGAACGTCCTGGCGAAGATACAGATGCCAGTTGCTGGCGACGGTCCGATTCAGTTCGCCCCGGGAGCAAACCATTACCGTTTGATTGGCCTGGAAATAACGCGTCCGGCCGGAACGCCCGGCAAAGCCCGGCTAATCGCGGGCCAGGGAACAGTCGATCACCTCATCGTGGATCGGTCCTGGTTGCATGGGGCGCTTCAGGATGAGACGCACAACGGGGTCAGCCTCAGCGGCATGACCAACGTGGCTGTTGTCGATTCGTATTTCAGCGACTTCCATTGCATCTCCAGAACCGGGTCTTGCGTTGACTCCCATGCCATTTCAGGTGGCGTTAGCAACACGCAAGATGGTCCGTTCAAAATCCAAAACAACTTCATCGAAGCTTCGGGCCAGGGCATCCTCTTTGGCGGCGGAGCTGCTACCTTGACGCCGGCCGACATTACCATCAAGGGCAATCACTTCTGGAAGCCCTGGCAGTGGATGCAGGGCAACAATCCCTACGTCGGCGGGCCGGATGGGCATCCGTTCGTCGTCAAGAATCACCTCGAGCTGAAGAACGCCGTGCGCGTTCTGGTCGAGGCCAATCTTATGGAGAACAACTGGGGAGGTTTTACGGAAGGCGGATACGGGATTGTGATCACGCCCAAAAATCAGCACTCCGTGCATACCGACACCAATGTTTGTCCTCTCTGCCAGGTGACGGACATTACCGTGCGCTATGTGCACGTCTCCCACGTCGGAGCGGGCATTCAAATGGCAACCTCGATCTCAGGCGACGGCAAGTACGGCATCAAGAATGGCGCCCCGGCGCTGGCTGGAGCTCGCTGGAGCATTCACGACGTTGTGCTGGACGACATCAGCACGCGTTACGCGGGGGGCGGAGTTGGGTTCGAGGTTATGAACGGGTGGCCACAGAACGCACTCAATAACGTCACGATCAATCACGTTACGGCATTCCCGGATTCGGCCCGCCACGTGATCCTGACTGGGAACGCAGCCAAGAACGCTCCCATGACTGGGTTCGTGTTTACCAACAACCTGGCGATCACCGGCCGCTACCCGGTGTGGAACACGGGAGGCGCAACCAGTTGCTCCGCCAAAGATGTGCCGGTCACGAGCGTCAGCAACTGTTTCACGACAGCAACGTTCGTCAGCAACGGATTGATCGCGTCTCCGCCGCAGTATCCCCCGTCAAGTTGGCCAGCCGACAACATGTTTCCGCAGGCGCCGGATGAGGTTTTTTTCACCAACTACAACAGTGGGAATGGCGGAAATTACGAGTTACTCCCGAGTAGCCCCTACAAGTACAAGGGAACGGATGGCAAGGATCTCGGCGCCGACATCGCTGGGTTGAACGCTGCCTTGGCGGATGTCGAATAAGTCGATGGTTCTGTCATTGGTAGAGACGTGCATTTGATCGAAATGCCGGCGGGTTCCACTCCTCGCGCACCTTGCGATGAGTGGAACCGCAAGCCGGCGAATTTAGCGTTTGCTCGATTTCCCCGGGCAGAAGCCCGTCTCCGCGAAGGAGTCCGCGACATCCTCGCTTTTCGAATTGCAGGCGATGTGGCCAAGTTCATGGCGCATGGTGTGGTCGGGGCCGGCGTAGATTTTCTCGCGGAAGATGCCGCCGTTAATCACAGTCACACGCGCATCGCGCATGGTGAATGCTGACCGTGAGCTGGTTGCGTCGAAGTGGTGAGTCATCTCCTGCCACTCGCCATCGGTGCAGGCGACGATAATTTTCCAGTCCTCCGGATACGAAAGAGGAGTAACAATTCGCTGGAGCGGTTCGGTAGCAAAGGCGCACGCGTCAACGGTTTTGACGCCAGCGGGATAGAGCGTTACGCCGAAAGCTGCCGCCGCGAGCGATGATAAGATACACGACAACCATAGGAACTTCTTCATCGGGGTTCTCCTTGGTCAGGTCTCGGTGTGGGTGTCAGCCCATCCGAGACCGCTTAGTCTCCCGCAGTGTCAGCTGCGTGAAACACGAATGATCTGGTTGCGTTCCTGGTCAGTCCCTCCTCGCCGACCTCGCTGAAGCGTGTGCTTCCCTCAGCCTCACAGCGCACTCATCGCAGCAGACCTCGACTGTCTTACCGCCAATCTTTACTGCAATGGGATTCGAATCGAGCTTGCAGTCGCAAGCTGCACAAGTTTTTTCAGCCATGACTTTCTTCTCCAATGCCCGAAGTCTGGGCATGATCAGTAGGCCACGCTACAGGCGAGGGCCGCTGTCGGAATCTTTAGCGATTTTGCCGGAGGGTACGAGGATTGGTTACGAGGCGGTTCGGGCGCTAACGGCGCAGTGCCGACTGCCGGAATTCGGACGGCGAGCGCCCGTAGGCCTCGCGGAAGGCGGCGCTGAAATGGCTATGGCTGGAGAAGCCGAGTTCCAGGCTGAGAGCGGTCAGATCGTCATATTCCCCCAGAAGATCCAGCGCCCGCGCGAGCCGCAGTCGCAACTGATAGCGATAAAGGGGCAGGCCTTCGACTTGCTGGAAAACCTGGGTGAGATAAACCGGCGAGCCACGAACTTCGGAGGCGATCTCGGTGAGCGTCCAGCGGCGCGCCAGATCGCTGGACAGCACCAGTTTGATCCGGTCTACGAGCCGCTGCCGTCCGATACTGGCGCCGGCTGCGTGGGTGGTGCGCAGCCCCAAAGACCGCTGCACCAGAGTCAAGGTAAGGCTCTCGGCTTCCAAAGGCTCTGCGATTTTCTGCCGCAGGCTGTGGCGGAGCATCGCCACCAGCGCCTGGGCTCGCGCGTCGATCCGTAAGCGCTGCTGCCGGAAGGCGAGGTTCGACCCATCGCTAACTCCATCTCGCAGATAACTGGCAGGTGCCAGTTCACGCAGCAGCGATTGGCTGATGACCACCGTGAGATTGGCGTCGCCGCCGGGCACGGGATGGCTGACCCGGTAGCCTTCGTTGGCGTTGAAAAACATCACCTGATTCGCCTCGGCTACGGCCTGGTCGGTTCCCAGATGCCGCACGTAGACGCCGCGGTAGGGAAACACCAGTTGCGTGGTCGCAGCGCATTCTTCCACATGCTCGTGCGCATGCCCGCCGCTGCAGTAGGTGTCCCGAATCGTGATCGTCGGAGACTGCAGCAGAGTTTGAACGACAAATTCAGGCATGAGGATTCTTCGATCTCTAACCTCGCGCGGGTCAGGCTCAGGGTAGCATGTCTCCTTTTGATGGTTGTCACCCTCGGCGGGATGCGGCGGTGGAGGGATTTAAGGGTGATCCACGAGAAATGGAGGTAAGAACAAAAAAAACCCTCTCTACAAATCCGAGAGGGTTTGCGAACTGGTTGGAGAAATTTCAGGCGGCGCGCACGACGTTCCCTGCCTGGAAGCCCTTCGGCCCTTTGAGCAGGTCGAACTCGACGGTCTCGCCTTCGTTCAGCGAGCGGTAGCCGTTCTCCTGGATGGCCGAGAAATGCACGAAGACATCCTCGCCCGTAGAGCGCTGGATGAATCCGTAACCCTTCGCCCCGTTGAACCACTTCACAGTACCCTTCTCTCTCACAAAGAAACTCCTTTCGCCTCGCGCTAAGAATTATTCTTTCGCCGCTTGTCTGTTTGACTTGCGTGGTGGCCGGTGTCTTTTGCATACCGACACAGACCTGCCGCAAGGCACCCCCTCAAACCGGCGAGAGAATTTTTTTACTGCCGTCGCCGCGCCTGCACGAGACCGCGCCAACAGAAACGGCTCCCTTGTATTTCGTCGGACGGTTGCCCGCGACAAAATACTGTGGAGCCGCGAAAACGAGGGCGCGATATCGCACTGGCAGCACAGAGACGTCGATCTTTAGTGACTCGCTAACCGGTCTGGCTAGCGAAGCACCAGATAATAGCAGGAAGATGCCAGTTGGCAAGTGCCAAGTTTACGAGGGAGCCGCAAAGAAGGCAGGCGGGGCTTGGGATATGGCTGAGGCGTGGCTTGCAGACGACTTCGCCACGCCCCGGCCGATCATGACTGTCGCACATCATTGTTTAAGAACCCGTGGAAGTGCATGGCCTGATGAGTTCAAAGCTCTCCGTGGGACTCTGTAACTATTTGATAAGATTTGAGAAACCGTGTCCTCCATTACTCCGATCGAACTCTCCGACAGAAAGGGTGCGGCTGAACTTCGGGCCGCTCCCATCGATAGCTTTCTGCGCTCGACCGTGCAGTACATGCTGCGGACCGAGGTTCACACCTTCGCCTTCTCGGTGGCTGCCAACGCGATTCTGTCGTTTTTTCCATTTCTGCTCGTGCTCATGACGCTGATCCGGTACGTGTTTCACTCGCGATTGATGTACTCCATCGTCGAAAGCCTGTTGCGCGATTACCTTCCAACTGGCCAGGAATTTGTCATACGGAACCTGAACGTGCTGGTCCAGGCGCACCACCGCGCGCAAATATTCTCGCTCGTGATGCTGCTCGTCACCTCGACCGGAATTTTCATGCCGCTCGAAGTGGCGCTGAACCGGGTTTGGGGATTTACCGAGAACCGTTCTTACCTGCAAAATCAGTTGATTTCGCTCGGACTGGTCTTCGCCTGCGGAACGCTTGCGCTGCTCTCGGTAGGGTTGACAGCCGGCAACGTGGCCATCGTCAAGAGCGCTTTGCATGGCTACGGCACGTGGTATGTAGATTTAACGGACTTCATCACCATGAAGATCTTTGCGATCTTAGCGAGCATCGCGATTTTCTTTTTGATCTATTGGCTCTTGCCGAACGGCAAGGTCTCGGCCAAGCGTGTTCTGCCCGCGGCCATCATGATGGGGTTGCTCTCCGAGCTACTGAAGTACGTCTACGTCTTCGCCCTGCCGCGGCTGAACTTCGCGGAGGTCTATGGCCCGTTCGCGATCTCGGTGAGCCTGATGTTCTGGGCCTTCCTATCCGGGATGCTCCTGCTCACAGGAGCACATCTGTCGGCGCGCAAAGTCTCGGTCTGAGATTGCTTACTCCACCGTCTCCTTGAAGTTGACAGGCTTGACGCCTGGTGTTGACGCCGTAATCGTAATCGATCCTGCGTTCGGCCCAGTGGTGTACTGCGCGGTAGCCGTGCCGTCCGGCGCCGTAAGAACTGGGTTGACGGGGAAAGTTCCCTCCGCGCCGTTGTCGGTGAAAGTTACACTCGCTCCCGCAACCGCATATCCCTTTGAATCCGTGACCTTCACCACGAGCGGATCGGCCAGAGGCGTGTTGGGCGGCGTCACCTGCTTGTTTCCATCGGTCAGCGTCATATGAGCCGGGGCTCCCGGCACAGCCGTCTCGGTGAACAAAGCGTTGGTAAAGCCCGTGCTAGTGCAAGTGATCGATACCACCCGAGGCTTCTTGGGAAGCTGATAGGTGTAAGTCACCGTTCCTGCCGAATTCGTGGTCTGGCTCGCACTAGGAGTGAAGACTCCACCCGCTCCTGCGTCCTTGCAGGTCACGACGACACCAGCCAGCGGGCCGGAAACGTAGGCGTCCGTTGCCACCACGGTTAGCGGCGTCGGCAACACCATGCTTTCTGTGCCAGTCTGGTTGTTGCCCGTACCGACAGAAAGCGCCGGCAATAATCCGTAAACCGCGAGGGCCGACGTTCCGCCGATATAGACCTTGCCATTCGAAATCGTCGGCGTCACAAAACGCACGACGGGAATCATCTTGTCGCGTAATCCCTGCGCCTGCGCGCTGTCGTAAAACTCGTTCGCCAGATTCGTTGGATCGAAGGCGAATAAGGCCGCGTTGGTGTGCCGGATCGCCCAAAGAATGGCGTTGCTGCTGCCGTTCGCAGTGATTGACGTGGAGGCAGGCCCGGCGCCGCCGAAGGCAACCGTCGTTTGTGAAACAGGTTCGGTTGTGAGAAGTCCGTTTACCAGAGAGAACTGCTTGATGTAATCGAGATCGCCCGCCACATAAACGCTGCCGTTGAAGTACGAAGGCACACCTGTGAGTTCGCTCACCACTGCTCGCGGGATGGACTGAACGACGTCGTCCGTTTCCGAATCGTATTGCCCCTCGTTGTCTCGATTCACCAAATAGAGGGTTCCCTGCTTTCCTCCTGCCACCAGTTCGTGCGGATACAGACCCGCCTGGTCAGGCAGTACCAGAACGCCAGCCGAGCCGAGATCGAGATCCTGCGTGGAAAGTTGCTTCTGGTTGTAAGGCGTGAAGAAGTCCAACACTCCAAAATTGCTGCCCGTCCAGCCCATCTTCAGAACGGTGTCGCCAAAATCGTTGCCCCCCTGGGGGCCGTCATAGGTGCCATTGGCAGTGACGACGTAAATGTTGCCGCTTTCGTCCACTGCCGGACCGCTGCCGCCTTGCCAGATCGAAGCGCGCATCCCGTCGGGCGTTACCAGGAAGGCCGCCTCCTGCTGTAGCGTCTGCGCGTTATAGGCAAGGAACCAGCCGTTGTAGGCGTACTCGTCGCAGCCATTGCCGCCGAATCCGATATAGACCGCGCCGTTCTGCAAGAGCAGCGCCGGGCGCTGCATCTGTAAGATCGGATTAAACGTGCCCGATCCGTTGCTCGATGGCGCGGTCGCGACGATGGTCACGGGACCGCCCAGCCGTTCATTGCCCGATGTGATGTCGAGCGCATGCAGTGCGAAGTTTCGCACTTCGTTTTGACCCGACCCGGTCACTGTCTTCGCCACCAGGTAGAGCGTGGTTTTGCCCGGATCGATCACGCCCGTTCCCATAATCCCGATCTCGGTGTAATGCGTGCCGGTACATCCGTAATCGGAAATTGGATCGGCAGTCCCACCGTCGTTCAGGCTGACCGACCATAACGGGGACGCGTTCTTGCCCTGCGTGCTGTCGGCGTCGAACGCGTAGACGGTGTTGTTTTGCGTCGCAACGTAAACCACGTTGTGCAGCAGTCCGTCATTCATTAGGACGTTGCTGGCATAGAGGGGCTGCCCGACGATCGTCCCGTCGACATTCTGCGTGAAGAGTTTCCCGAAACTGTTTACGTTGACGCTGGCGGGAGTCAGGAAAGTTTCGTTCGTATTCAATCCCGACCGCGTATTGTCGTTGTGCTGCGTCAAGACGTCGTTCTGGCCGAACGCCAGCGAAGCTCCAAGACAAAGAACGAACGCCACGATAACCAAAGACAAAACCGGCGTCAGACAGGCTCTTTGGCGCTCCATGCGCCGCGTAATGCGGTTCCCTTTCAAGAGGTCGTCGGTTTTCGTTTGAAAATGATTCAGGACAGGACGGGCGGGTCGGACCGGCATCGATTCCTCACCAGGTAAAGATAAATTCCGCCTTTGCGGCAAAATTCGTTCCGCGACGCAAGAGAGCGCCACAAAACGATTTGCACCAGGCGTCTTTACAACATTCAGGGGAGGAAAACAGAACCTTGCAGCAACGTCATTTTTTCACAAGCGAAGCTGTGCCGCAATCACCAAATCGTACTTTATTCAAATTACGCGGTAACCACGAAAACGCATTACTAACGGGGGATGCCGTACTGCCAGCGGTAGTTCGTTCTTGGGCGGGTTCTATCGAGGTTGCCATCGAGTCGCCGATTGCGGAAAAGTCTTCTCCACGAAGCCAAACACTTTCGTCGGTTGCACGCGAAAAATCGGCTCTTTCATGCTCCGTGGGTCCATCTTGTATTTCTTCCGATAGGCCGCAGCCACGCGCTCTTCCAGGGCCGGACCGGCCAGCGGCTCGGACAACGGCGCGGCGGTTCCTTCAATAATCACCGCCTCTTCTCCGTCGTCGTTTGTCACAGCACAGGCGGCATTGGCGGCGAGATTTTGGCCCTTGCGCGATTTACGCCCCGTCGAAAAGAAAAACGCATCATCCACCCAGACGCCCCAAACCGGCATCACATGCGGGCGCTTCGCGGAAGCGTGAATCGTGATCAGCCAGAAGGTCCGGCAATTCATCTTCTTGGCTACCCACGTCCACGGAAGCAGTCCCTTACCCTCCTGCGTTCCGACGATTCCATACCCCGGCGCGAACGGACGGTCTGCTCGAAGCGAAGCCTTGCCCCCGGAAGACTTGCGCACAGCGGCACGTTTACCAGTCGTCGATTTACCAGCCGAAGATTTACGAGCCGAAGATTTGCGAGCCGAAGATTTGCGAGCCATAGCTCAAAAACCTCTCCTCCAGAAAATGAGAACGTGTGGACGCGGGCGTCCCGCCCGCGTAATGCCGCAAGTACCAGGTTATCGAGCATCCAGCCCCAGCGCCTACCCCTTCAACTCCTGCACCGCCCGATAGCCATGGTCAATCGCGCAATCGGTGTACGCGTACGCCCCCGCATCCGCATTCGCAATTGCAATCCGCCCGAATGGCCTGCGCGCCACCTCGCATGGCGTCTCCGTTCCCTCGAGCCAGAACTTATCGAACAAGGAGTTGTATTCGTAGGCGTAGCCGTGTGGCCAGCGGTTCACCGTAATTGCCAGAATGTCACGCGCCGGTTCGAATCCGCCGGGACCGACCATGCGCGCAAGCTGTTCGCGAATATTCCGTTCGTAAGTTTCGAAGCTCGTCGAATAGAGCTCAATGCGCCCGAACTTGTGCTGCTCGCGCGCCGGAAGCCCAGGATGGCACGCCGCTTTCATCATATGCACCACGATTGGGTCTTCCGGCTTTTTCGAGCACTCATATCCGCCGATGCTGACGGGAAGATCGAGATTCACACTCGTGTGATACATGCCGGGCGCATAAATCGAACTCGCGGCCAACTTTTGAAATGCGGTCCAATTGCGCACCAGCACATTCGTATAGAGCAGCGGAACTTTCTGCGCCGAGGCCAACGCCGCTTTCTGCGTATCCGGTAGTTCGGCGGCGATATACGGAATCACCACATGCCAGCAGGCGAGGATGCAGTTCGTTGCGCGCACCGTCTTCAGCTGATTTCCCGTGACGTAGCTAATTTCCACCTCTTTCGCCGTCTCCGGACGCCCGCGATGCTTCACCTTCACGACCGTGCTATTCAGCCGTATGCGCGCGCCCGAAGAGGGCTCGTCGAGCCTCGCGTAATTCGCCTTCGCCAACACGACGTCCGCCGTGGAGCTTCCGGGGATGGCCGCAGGAATCAGTTTTCTCACCAGCAGCCGCGCGATGGAGGCGTTACCGTCCGGAAAGTGAAAGAAGTATTTTTCCGCTTCGTCGTCACGAATCGCGTCGCGGTTCATCCCTTTGCCCGGCTTCTCATCGAGCTTCAAGCCTGCAAACCCCGGCATACCCAGACCCCATGCGTCCTGAGCCGCCACCGCATCAATGCCCACTCCGAAGAGACCATGCGGAAACGCCTGCAACAATTTCACGAGTTCGTCGCTGACAGCAACCGTCTCGGTCAAATATTTCGCGTAGGAGATCCGCGCCAGCCGTGCCTTCTTCTCATCCGAACTCAGCCCTGGAAAGTAATCTTTCTGCTCGGTGAGGAGCCGCTGAATATCTTCTTTTGCCTTATCCGACAGGGGAGCTTCTTTCAGAAAATCACGCAACCCCGCCTCGCCTGCCGGATCATTCACGCCGCTTTCGTCTCCGCCGCCGCGCAAAGCATTCGCCGTCAACTTGTCCGCTCCAAACGTCTCTTTATCGAAAAACACGCGCGGCTTGAGGCCAAACGAACGATAGAGATCTTTGCTGACGTATTTGGGATACGAAGGCACATCGATGCCGAGTTCCCGGATCAAACCCTTCGCAACCGCGCTGTACGGTGACGGACTTTCAATGGAATAAGTTCCGCCAAATCCCAAAATCGGCGCGCCGCCCGCGCGGCCCTCGGGATGAAACTCGTTGCGCTTCGCATGTCCGCCGAAATCGTCGTGGTTATCGAGAATCAGAACGCGAGCCTGTTCGCCTCCGGCCTTGCGGAAAAAGTGCGCTGCGGCTAAACCGCTGATGCCACCGCCGACGATCACCAGATCGTACGTTTCCCCTGTATCTACGGCCTTTGGGGCGTGATCCCAGAAGTCGCCGTCCCGCACGCCGTGCATCGCTTCAAACGATCCTGGATGACTCCCGCGCATGCCGATCTTTGCCGGAGGATAGTAGCCGCGAACGTTCTGCGGCTCCAGATCGTCCGCCGCCGCCCACATTTCGGGCCCGACCATGGTATGAAGGGCAGCGGTTCCCGCCGTGAACGCGACGCCATTGAGAAAATCCCGGCGCGTGATCTTCGCGCTCATCCCCAGCGCTTCGTCTTTTTTCGCTTGCGATGACTCGGTTTTTTTTGCCACAAGGCCCTCTGGCGAGGCAGTGTACCACTGCGGCTGGGAGGATCGGCACCTGCGCGGTTCGAACTGCTATCGCGTGCTGCCCCTAGGACCGGCCTCGCCCGATCCAGCCTCCAGCACTTCGTTCCAAAATGTGGTGTCGGCGTCAACCGCCGCGACGCCGATCTGACCCGCCTTCGGAGAATTCTCTTCGCCCGCCCATTGCACGCGAAATCGCGCTTTATCGCGGCCACGTGTCAGCGAAACTTCATCGCCCACCCGCACCACTCCGTAGATTCCACTCAGCACAGCCCCGCGCCGGCTTACATTGACCGTCATCACCCTCTGATCGAGAGGACGCCCGTTCACGTCACTTCCATTCAGCAATACCGGCACGGCAATTTCAATCCGTGGCTCCCGCCGATTGCCCAGACGTTGTGCTCGCAGATCGTCCAGAAACTGTTCCATCCCCAATGCTGCTCCTTCGCGAATCAAGGCCAGCAGTGAATCGGCATCGGGCGCGGACGCATCGTTCGGCTCCCCGTGAGCCTCTGCACTCTGTTTCTTCGTCTCTTGTCGCCCTTCGCGGCGGCCGACAAAAATCTTAGGGACCTCCCGGTTCGCCGTCAGCCGTTTGATCAATTGCTCGACCTTCGTCCGCCGTCTGTCTTCCGGGACCTCGGTAAACTCCATCCCCATGCCCGTTTCGTCGTGCGATACGCGGACCACTCCCTCCAAGAGGCATTCGGTATCGGCGGAACGGATGCTGAGCAGTATGGGAGTGTCGACGGGAAAGGGCGCCGCTGTTTCCAGATAACAAGCGCTCGCGCTGATATCCGTGAGCCGCCAACGCTTCAATGCAACTGGCTTGGCCGCCACGCTCGGCCCTGATTGGCTTCGCTCAACCGCGGGCAATGCGGTTTCCTCGATTTTCCAATCCGTGGGCGCGTATTCAATTCCCCAAAAGTTTCCTGGAACATCCAGTTCCAACCCGACCAGCCAGGTTTCAGGATCGCCGCCCAGGGGCACAACTTCGGCCACGCGCGCGGTCGTATGCCGTTTCGCCGCGACAATTTCCAAACGCACCTGGATGCCCTGTGCGATTGCGCGGCCGACAATCAGCCCGCACCCGTGCGCGTTTACCAAAGTCGTGCTGCAAGGCTCGCTGAATGGATGGTCCGAGGCAAGGCTGGTCAACAACACTGGAACTTCGAGCGGCAGTCGCGTGCTGCGCCGAATGGCGTGCTGTGTCTTTTCCGAAGGCCCCATAGAGTTAGCGGAAGAAATTTCCTGGTCCGCGAGCGCCGCTCTGGCAAAAATCCAGCACAGATAATCTGGCCAAAATAAAGACCGGTGATCAAGAAACCAGTGCGGCCGCGTCCGGCCACACTTATCCATTATCCAAGGACCATGCTAGATCACCTGGGATGCCCGCGGCACTCATTTTCGCCGTCCCAGTTTCCAGTTCGACACTAGCGCCACTCGATCGAGTTCGCGGCGAGAGATTACGATTGCGGAGTCTTGATTGCCGTGTCGTTCGCCTGGAAGGCGATTTTGTTGTGACTGCCGTCGCAAAACGGCCGGTTCGCGGAAGCTCCGCAACGGCACAATGAAAATGCGGTTTTGCCCGTTAAATCGTATCGATTGCCGTCGCCGTCGACCATTTCGACGACTCCAGTGGGATCGTCAATTTTCAAAGAACCGTTCTTGCGAACAGTAATCGTAACTTGTGCCATGCCACCTCCCGTGGATCGAATAGCTTTCAAACTATCGTAGAACAGAAAAACTTTCCAGCAGCGGCGATACCGGCGAATGAACAAGCTCGCGTCCCGTGGCATGCTCGATTCCCATGCCGTTGGTCATCTGCTCACCGCCATCGGTCGACCGCCTGGAACCACGCGGTCTTCATCCACTCATCCAGCACCGTCTTTGCCCACTCGCGGTTCTTCCACCATGCTTCGCCAAAAACAGCGGGATTGCGTGCCGCCGCCACACTCACTTGATATTGCGGAAGCCGTTTGCGGAAGATCATCAACGCCCGCCGGGTGTGAAAGTCCGAGGTCACAACCAGCAAACGATGCACGTCCAACCCCGCGAGGCATCGTTTGACATCGTCTACCTCGGCGAAGGTCGAAAATCCCGTGATCGGACAAACCGAAACACGGTTCCCTTCCCCGAGGCCGTCGACATATCTTTGCGCAATCTCGACCAGGGGCTGATCGTAGACGATCTCGCGCGTCTCGGCGTCCAAGAAAACGTGCGAACTCATTCCCTGCCGCAACAATTCCAAGGCGCGTGCTGGACGAACCCGCGTTTCTCCCGCCAGCACCACAATCGCATCGGATCTCTCCGGGGCATCCACCACCAGAACGCGGCCCGCTTGACTCGCGAGGGTAAGCATAACCACGAACAGGACTACGAGAATCGCCAGTTTGAAAAATCGCATTGGAGGTCGGCACCAGATCTGCGTAATCACTACACAGATTACTAAGGGAACCGCTGTGGGTCGCTTCTGATTACATCAGTAATCAAGATGGCGATCATACGGGAAAAATCACCCTAGAATTGCGGGAAATCGTGAGATGACTTCATTTTGTTCACGATTCCCATCAACCTGCGATGCTAAAATTATCGTTGCTATTATGAATACTCAGCTTACCGCTTCTTCGCTTTTTACCGACTTGCAAAGCCGCA
>JBEKPH010000077.1:0-24429 GCA_049520915.1 Terriglobales bacterium | reverse complement strand
GATGGCTCGGTGTCCTTGTTTCCTTGCTGCGCCGTGATTCCATGTAGAAAGAGGTCAGCGATCTCCGGGTACTGGGAGCAAAGGTCCGCATCCGTCCTTTCCATCGACTCCTCGGCATCCGAAATCCACGCCTTTACTTCCGTAAGAATTTCCCGACGCCGTAGTGCCCGAGCTATCAAACCCGGCAACGCATGCTTTCCCTCGATACTCCCCTGATGAAAGGCTTCGTCGAATGTTTTCATGGCCCACAACTCTGACGCGAGTTTCCCTATATCTCTTGCCATCAGACCGCCTCCGGTCGATATCGAAAGCAACTCGAATACCGAAAGGGTGAGTCTTGCTAAATTGAAGATTTCATTGCCGGGGCAGTCTATTTAGCCAGAATTCGGGTGACGCGTTGTGCCGATAGTTCGGCGGTCGCGACGGCAGGTCAGCAGACTGCAGGGTTCGACAGCGAATCGTAAACCAACGCAAAAGGAATCCGTCGCCCGCGCTGTCAAGCAGAGAGTCGGACTGCCCAATCCTCCGACAGGACGCTGTCGGCAAGGGAAATGTTGATCGCTATTCGTTTCCACGAGGCGAGCCAAAAAGTCGCGAACGGATGGAGATCGGTCAGTTCTAAATTAACCGCCTACGGGCTCCACAGCGATGTTCTGACGGATGCACCGAGGTCGAACCGGACTTAGCGTTTCGCTTTCACAAGCTGGGGCTTCGCCGATATGGACGCGGCATTGGTGAAGCTGTCCATGGTCTGGGTCAACTGCGCATCCACCTCGTCCGCGATGATCATGACATCCGGCAACAGCAAGTTGAAATCCAGCATGGTCAAATTCTTCTGCAAGGTTCCAAAGATGGCGACTTGAAGAATTCGTGATTCGTGGATCAGCATGCCGGAAGAATAGCCCTGCTTCTGTCGCAGCTTGCCATGTTCGACAGCAGCGGCAGAGGCGACGGCATCGCTGTCTTTGTTGGGCAACTTGGTTATGCCCAGACGTGCCACCAAATCGTCAATCAGCTTCGGAAGATGCCCGGTACGCTCCTGATCGCTAAGATGAAGATGGTTGAGTTCGGGGGGCTTCTTTGTTCGTACCAACCAATCGTCGATCAAAGAGGTCTTACAGCGGGTCAGGATCGCGGCCACGCTCTCGACGCTTGCAGGTTGCGATTTATTTTTTGACAGCCGAGCATCACGTTCGGTTGGCATTCTGACTGGAGTAGCCATTTAATACCGCCTTCTTGTCGCTCTAGCATTAGCGAGATGAAAGAGCCGGAGAGGCGCTAGCCCTCGAACGTCGGTTGGGATTCGACCAAGCAATTTCAAGCGCTACAGACCTTCATCTCTATCGTGATAATGGCACGGCCGCGAAGGGGATGCTGCTCATAATTGCTCAGTTTTGGGTGTGCCTATTTACGGCGATTCTTGCGGCAGTGAAGATAATCAGCAATCGGCAGAGCGGGCATCGATCCCGGCGTGCTGCAGATTGAGGAGAGAGACGCTTGGTCGGCTGCTAGCGATCATGGCGTGAGTGGGTAGATGGCAGGGTTAGAAATTTGACCAGTGCCCTCCACAAGGTCAAGCTATCGGCAGGAAGAGTGCTGTTTTTTGACACTCACATGGGTGCACAGAGATATGCACGTGGGAGCAGGAAAGGGAGTACAGTCAGCCTGTAGGGTCACAGCATTCTGCCGCACTCTTGGAAGCGACGGTCTTCTTGTGATAAGGCAGTTTTGGTTACAAGGAGCCGAAAATGGCGGATACGTCGCGGAAGTCCCAACTGACTGCAGAACTCCTCCAACTAACTCAACAACAGCAGGAAGCATTGGAAGACGCAACGTTCCTTAGATGGCAGCCCGGTCAACTTGACGCTTATCAGGAGCGCCGTGAACGAGTCTCTTTGCTACGCCAACAGTTGAGTCTTGCCGTTGTTGACGAAAAGCTCGAAGTCTTGCCCGGCACCCTGCCCGTTACGCGGAACCGTCCGAATTAGTCCACAGAGCTGAGATACTCGTGAACGGCTGGAGATCGTTCAGCCGCACCTGTTGGTCTTCCAGAAGGCGAAGTATTCCTTCAAAAAGCACCCCTAGTTTTTCCGGATCGCGTTCATTGGAAGCAAGTTCGCAGAGTCCCATCCATTGCTCTTGATTCGTCAGATTGGCCAGATTTCTTGTGGTATTAGCGGTTGTACCATCGCAAGCATCCCTCTCATGTTGGGATGGGACCTACGCCGCCGCTGGCTTACCAATGGCGTTCATGTAACTATCCATTGCCTGCGTCAACTGGGAATCGACCTCATCCGCAATCGTCATAATGTCGGGCAACAGCAGGCTGAAATCAATCAGACCGAGATTTTTCTGCAGGGTTTCGAAAAGAGTGACTTGTAGTATCCGCGAGTCGTGCACGAGCATTCCCGGAGTGTAGCCCTGCGCTTTGCGCATCTTGCCATGGGCGACGGCGGCGGCGGAACAGGGGGAATCGTCTTCTGCTCCCGGCACGTTCGGTGTTCGCAGGCGAATTATCAAGTCTTCGATCAACTTCAGGAGATATCGGCTGCGCTCCGCGTCGGTTAGCGAAATGATTCTGAGTGCTTTGTTCTTTTTTACCCGCCCTAACCAGTCTTGAACGATCTCGCTCGTACAACGCTGCAAGATCGACGCGACCCTTTCCTTTTCCGACCGGACAGCGGGTTGACGATTCTCGATTTTCTGGCGGACGAGTTCCGCGAGCCCCCGGACATCGAAGGGTTTCACGAGGATATCGTCGGCTTGGAGAATGATGGCATCCATCGCGCTCTGCACGTCGGGGTAACCGCTGACCAGAAGGGTTAGAGCCTCCGGTTGGGTCTGGCGCATGGCAGCGACCACCGCGAAGCCGTCGCTGGGGTTCGGCATATGGAGGTCGGTAATCAGCACATCGAATGGTTCGGTCGCGATGAGTTTCAGGGCCGCAGTCACGCTCGCAGCGGGGGTTACGTTGAATCCCTTGCTTTGGAGCGTCATTCCCATCATCTCGCGAACGCCTTCGTCGTCGTCCACGAGCAGAACCTTATGAGAAGCGCTGGTTTTGAACTGCGGCATGAATAGTACACCCCTGAACTGTGGTGAGTATGACGTGGTCTCAGTCTCGAAGATGTGCTAAACAGACCAGTTCTTGAGGTAATTTGCTCAGGCAGTCTCGGTTCCGGAAACACAAAGACAATTCCCCAGACTTGGTTGCGATTCGAACAACATGGCTCCGGGTCGTCGCCCCGTCGCATTTCCGAAATGCGTGGTGTATCGAGGGATTCAACAAGTCGCGGTGCTATTCGAGTGAAGCTCCAAATGCTGGAAGGCATCCGCCTTCCCGCCCTCGGTCGAGATTGTTTTGTTCAGGGTTTGCAAGAAAGTCTTACGAACATTACGAAGGGATGCCAGCGCCCTCATCGAACGCTCCGTGCTAGCAGGAAAGCGAAATCTTCTTATCTTCCCTCCATGCCCGGTTACGTTCCGATGAAGAAGTGTCCTCCCGAGAAGCCTGAAGGTTGAGCTCGATGAGGTCGAGCAAGACCTGCACGCTGATACCCGCGTGGAGGATGCTGATCATGTCTTCGACGCTAATCCCAACTTGCTCGCCTGCGCGGGCGAGCTTCTCGATGGTTCGCATAAGAACAGGTTGTTCCATCCTATTTTCTGCCATTCGTGTAAATCTAGTACGGTTTAAAAGAGTCGTATGTGACTTGCATCACGCCCTCGCGGCATCATGAAAAAAAGCGGTCACGATCTTTTCACAACCTCATGACTACGGACGCGGCGGGGAAACCCGAGTTCGTGCCTCTCGCCGCCAACGCTCCCACCACAAAGAAAAGGCGGGGTTCGAATCGTTGGCCGGAGCGGATTGTGGTGTTGTGCTTTTCATTATGGCGCTGAAGCCACTAACCTGCCCGTTCTGTTGGACGCGCCGATCATCACTCGGAGTTTGTGGAGAGTTGACACTGCTGAACGGGTTCTTCCTAGTCGCCGACTTCGACATTGGATGTCCCGCGCCGCAGGCGCGAAGATCAGCCATTGAGATGATCACCTTAAGCCGCAAGCGCGTATCGACTGTTGGCGCACGCCATGAGGGCCATCATTTCTTCGAACGAAGGGATGTAGAACTCTGCGCTCGATCTGGCACGGTTTAGTTTTTTCTGGACGGACTTGGAGGGATCGAACACGAGGAACCGAACGTTATGTTCATGCGCCCAGCGCCGCAGGAACACAAGCGTGCCGAAACCGACGCCTCCTACGGCACTCACCGCACAGAGGTCAAGGACGACAATCCGGGCGTCAGTTTGCAAAGTCACGGCTTCGCGCAACTGGTGTGCGGCTTCGCTCTGCACAAGTCTGCCCTCGCACTCAACGACCGCCAATTCGCCAATATTCTCAACTGCTATATTTAGCATGACTTCCTTCCCAAGCGTGGTTCCGTCCACCATTGGTTCCACCTACGCTAGAGCACGGGCAGTGCCATTCCTTTGCTTTGTGCATGTTGGTTCATGGCTAAGGAATTCGCGGTGGAATTCCTAGAGTAAGCGAGCACATTTGGCCTACAGAAAAGGCAAAATCTCCACTACCCCAGCGATCCCGCCTTTCGGACGTGGCTCAGCGTCCCTTCGGTCCGTGCGACCGATTTCAGGGAACTTGCAACTTCTCGCTCGCAGCGCGTTGTGTCCTAAGATTAGGCAATCCATTCGTCTCCGTGTCGGTGCTCGGCGCTACTGATTGTCTGAGGTTCGGGCGGTTTGACATCAGTGTTCCAGAGGGCTAGTGTTGCAGCCGAGGTGGCTTCCACCTCTTTCAGGTTCCCTGAAACTAAGTCAGCCCATCTGAAGTTCTCTCCTCTTAGCGACAACAACCAGTGGAGGTTGATTATGTTTGCACGCAATGTAACATTTCATCTGAAGTCGAACACGCATTCTGACTATACCCGGACCCTTGAGCACGACGTTCTGCCTTTGCTCCGCAAGCAGAAGGGCTTCAAGGACGAACTCACACTTTCGAATCCCAACAGCCATGAGGTGGTCGCGATCAGTCTCTGGGACAACAAGGCCGATGCCGATAACTACAGCAACAATCATTATCCAGAAGTGTTGCGAACACTCGCAAAGATGATCGACGGAACACCGAAGGTACACACGTTTGAAACCGTCACTTCAACCATCCATTCCCTTGTCGCAGCCTAAGGGATAATTCGTCATACCGGGGCGGCCTTTCAACGAAGGGTCGCCCTTTTTGATTTGCTCGCATCGGCAGCGATTGCCCCCATGGTTTCCGCTTGGGCTGGGTGGCTGTTTAAGACGCTTTCTTACAGTGCATGTCTGCTGCTGCCTACTTCCGCTGAATGGACTCCAAGTACTTCGTAATATTGTCCAGCCTTACATTGCCTAAGTCCTGATCGAATTCGATCTCGTGGAAAATCGGCCCCCAAACTGGCATCGTCTTCGAGCCGTGCGAGGGGAGAAGATCGTCCGTGCCAAACATGATGGTGGTACGCACGTGCATGGCAGGAAAAATGCCATTGTTGCGCTGCGACAGTCTCGTCAGGTCAGGAACTCTTCGATTCAGCGCCTTGGACACCGGGCCGTCCCCACGTCCTTCAAGTCCGTGGCAAGCAGCACAGTTGTTCTGAAAGATGGTCGCTCCGTCCACCGGACGCATCGGCGGCTGTCGTTGCGGTGTAGTCTGTGCGGAGGCGGAAGTGACCGCTGCAACCAATAGAATCAGCATCAGAACTCGTCGCTGCACTATGTCCTCCGGCGAGAAGTGCTCGGGCAGGTGACAGGATACCAATTTACGGTACTCGGCTCGGGAAGTGAGCGTCTGAGCAATAAGGCTCACTCCGACCCTGCTGGGGGAAGATGTCCTACGGACTGCCGCCACTTTAATTTCAAGGTCATTAGTGCACAATTGACCGTTTTTCCTCTTTGGCTTGCCGCATGATCAACAATTGCACCGCCAATTGTCCGACCCGCGGCAGAGCGTGGGAGAAGTGAAACTCATTTCGGGGTTGGCTCGTACAATACCGCTCCGGGACCGACCGCTTCACCGCCGCCGCAGCGATGAGTGAAAGGTGGGCGTCTTTCTTGGGAGATGCGATCCCCGTACACGCGAGTTCTAAGGCAGGCGGGGGATCGACCACGAGATACGAAAAGGAACGATGAAAATACTTCTAATCGAAGACAGCTCCAGCCGAAGATCGACGCAATCCGGATTCGACATTTCTCGGACATGCAGGGTGAGCCGATGCTAGCAGTGCGAGAACTCTCGCGCCAGCGCAATTTCGTCTATCACACCTGCAAGTCACCATTGTTCCGTAGCCGTGAAACGCGCTCTTTAAAGCGCAAAATCGGGCATTAAGCATGTGCTCAGCAGGCAACAGTCGTTAATCTCCGCTCCGTCATTTGACAGCACGAAGAAAGACTCAGCCCCGTGTCATCCTTCTCCTATTCCGTACTCACAACGCTCCCCCGTGACCGAGTGCGGGGCGTGCTCACCGACATCGCGAACTGGCCGAGGTTCTCCGACATATATTCCGACCTGCACTGGGAGGGCATGCCATGGGCTGAAGGTAGTGAACTCGTCGGTCGGCTTAACTACCCCCTACTGATCTATGGGCGATACGTGATTAAGAAATGCGATCCACCCGCCCTGATTCGCTACTTGTCGCGGACGCGAAACGCTGGGTTTGCGACCGAACGGACGATCATATTGGAGCAACTGACGAAAGGAACTCTGATTCGGGCGGAATCATACGTTGTCGGCAAGCCCGAGATGGTGGGGGGAGCGGCAGAATTTCTAAAGGGTCTCACTACTCGGTGGCTAAACGAGTTGGCTCGCTTCTGTGACAACGAGGCATTATCCATCGCCGATTCCCATGGAGATACGGAATGATCGTGACCGCATTTGGTTCCATCATTGCTGCAACAGGCGTGATGCAGGTCGCACACGACTCCTTTAAACCGTACTAGAATTAGAGTGCTGGGAAATGGAATGGAAGACCTTGTTTTCATACGAGCCGTCGAATGGTTGGTCCGCGCAGGCGCGGAAGCTGGCATCAGCGTCAAGGACATGCTTCGTCTCCTCAACGCGGGTGTCAGCGTGGACACCCGTGCTCGACCTCATCGAGCGGAATCGTCGGGCTTCCAGCGAGGAAAGTGTCCGCTCTTCTCGCTGGGTCATGTAGCGGTTTCCGCTAGCGGGGTGCGGGTGCTCACCCTACGAGTCGAGGGTGCGGTCGGCAAACGCTCTACGACAGAAGTTCTCTCTCCCATGCAAAAAGTTCCGGTAATGCGGTAATGTTACCCCTCGCATCTTGCACAAAGGACTGTACGGCACGGTGCGTGCTCTAAATCATGACAACGAGACAACAATTGACTTGGAGGAATGATGCCCAGTGTACACATTGACAATCTAGGCGAGATGACAATCGTCGAATGCGCCGGAAGATTTGTCCGCAACGAAGCTGCTTTCAAGCTCCGGGACGCCGTAAAGTCCCAGACAAACGCTCGTGTTGTCGTTTTGGACCTCACGGAAATGCATGCGATAGGTGGTGGTGGTCTGGGGACGCTCGTGCTCTTGCAGAAATGGGCGCAGGACAACGATATTCGCTTCAAGCTCTTCAACCCGAGTGGGCCTGTGTTGGACAAACTGAAGCACGTTGACTTTGAGATTGTGCCGAAGGCGTGAAACGCAACGCCCGTTGATCAGGCGATCTCGATCAGGGATTGGTCGAGGGCCAAATCACGGCAGATGTGGCGAATGTGTTCGAGCGCGGAGTCTGACTCGGCAAACTGGAAGCCGTACCGAAAGGCGCTCCTTTGCCGACCAATGGCGTAAATGCTGACCCTTCCCAAGGGAAGCATGAAGTCCAACTTCACCAACTCACCCATGGGAACTTCATTCCTTGGCATCGCTGCGATTCCGACTCGCTGATATCAACTGTACGTCCCCTCAGCACAACGCACGCCCGAGAACAAACTTGGATGTCGATCTCAAGTTTGAATCGGGGATGACTTCGGGCATCTGGAACTGCTGTCATAGGGGGGAGGCTCTACTCGTTTGTGGGTGCTCGCCTAAGAGTCGAGAATCGGATCGGGAAATTTTGGGGGTTCGATGGGCATTCCTTCGGGCCATCCCACGATGTCGTCCTTGGCAGGAACGGCGGTTCGTGTTCCGTCAGTTCGAGCCGGGGGAATGTCTGGGGCGTGAGGAAGATGCGGTGCAGCCGTCCGACGAGAGTCAGAGGACTGCACCACCAGAGGGGTCAGCCGCAGGTCATAGTTCTCGCGCCGGGGAAGGCATGGCGACTCCTTCACATCATTTTCCTTATGATCGACCCACTTTATCGATCAGATGATCCCCACGTCTGTTCAATTGTGCACATTTCCTTGGGAAAAGAAGCGAGTAAGGTCGAAGCTCAGAATCAAATAGGGACAGTAATGGTGTCTTCCCGACCGTCCAACGATTTCGGCGAATTTGGAGAAAAAACAATGAAAAAGACGATGGCAATTTGTTTCGCTCTATCTTTCCTAATTTACGGAGTGGCTTCCGGACAGGACAGGATGAACCACGACGACGGCCAGAAGACCTATGAGTCCCAAACGCCGATTCAACTAGCGGGCACGATCAGCGATACGGGCGAGACGTTTGTCAGCGACCAAGGCGGCAAAAGTTGGACCATCATTAACCCAGATGCGGTCAAGGGGCACAAGGGGGAGCACGTCTTATTGACTGCGAATGTGGATGCGGACAAGAACGAAGTGAACGTCGTGTCAATCAAGACGGCGAAGAAATGATTGCGTTTTCGATTTGCTGTCGTAGGCGACCTTCCCTCGGCAAAGACTACACATCCAACCCCATCGACCGCATCAACGCTAGCCCGTTGCTTTTGGTGACCACGCCTTCGCGTAGCTTGTAGTCGAAATGCATCCTTCCGTTCTCAAAGTCTTCTTGAAAATGCACGTTGCGCAGTTTCCCATTCAATGACCCACCAATCTCGGCTAGCGCCAGATCATGCGTACTCACGAGTCCGATAGCCCCGCGATTTAGGAGAGCGCGAACGATGCCCTCTGCCCCGATGCGACGATCATTTGAGTTTGTGCCCTGCAGCAATTCGTCCAGCAGGAACAGGAGCGACGGGACACCATCGCCCGCGAGGTCAAAGATCGCCCGGAGTCGGGTGATTTCCGCGTAAAAGCGCGAGCTTCCCTCCTGCAAAGAATCGTTCACGCGGATGCTGGCACCCACCTGCAGCGGTGTCAGCCGAAGGCACTGCGCCCGAACGGGGGCACCTGCCATTGCGAGTACAGCATTGATGCCGACAGTTCGCAGCAGCGTGCTCTTGCCCGACATATTTGATCCGCTCACCAAGAACAGGCGTTTCCCATCGGATAGACCGACATCGTTACGAACGCACCGCGCTGCCGGGACTAACGGATGCCCGAGTTCCGTCGCATCGAAACACGCAGCGCCTTGGAAAAACTCGGGGAACGGATCGTCCGGGTGCTCATAGCTGTAGGTAGCCAAGCACAAGAGTGCTTCGATTTCGCCGATCACCCTCAGCCATGACCCTACGGCGTGTCCATGAGCATGCCGCCACCCACGCCGGAGAGCCGTCTGGAAGCTCGATCACCTTCATTTCGTAATGCGGATAGAAATTGTGGCAGGTGTCGCAGCACTTTACATTTAAGTGGCGGAAGTCCTCGCAGGTCTTGATCTCTACGCCATCTGGCAACTTCCAGTCGAGTTCTGCGATGACGATTGTTTGGTATTCCGGCTCGTCGTTGAGATTCATCGACTCCAAGGTCTGCGCAATGATCTCAGCCTTGGTCACCTATACCGACCCGTCACGATGGCGATGGGTTGCTGTGGCGATGGCTCGCACGGAATGTCGGCGTGCAGCATTGCGGCGGGACGATCAAACACTTCTCCGCACACCACGCACTCGCGCAGGCACATGGGGTTCGTCGGGAGGTCTCCATTGGTGAACATCATCACAAACGGCTTGCCAACTCTGTCTTCCTTCATCTTGAAAGCCTCCTATACCTGAACTTGCGGCACGAGTGCTGCATCTGAATTCACGCCTGCGAGATTGGAATTTTCTTTGGACTCTTTCATCAGGCGACACACGCTCGCTCTGCTGATTGAGTGCTTCCGTGCCACGAGGGTCAACGACATCCCCGTGCGCCGATCCTCGACAACCTGCTCCCGATCAATATCCAGCCGCGCTCTACCGATTTGACGACCTTCAAGTTTTGCCCGACGCATGCCACTTTTGACGCGCTCCACTATGATCGACCGCTCCAACTCATTGATGGCTGCCAAAATTACGATCATGGCGCGACCCAAAGGGCCGGAAGTGTCGATGTTTTCGCGGAAGGAGACGAAGGCGATGTTCAGGCGGTTGAGTTCATCCAGAACTTCGAGGAAATGGCGGACGGAACGGGCCATCCTGTCGAAGGCCCAGACCATGACCACGTCGAATCGACCGCGCCGGGCATCGGACAAGAGTTTATCGAGTCCGGGTCGCTTTGCTTTCGTTCCGCTGATCATGTCGGTGTACTCGGCTACGATCTCGTAGCCGCGAGCATGAGCAAATCACCGGACGCACCAGCGAACGCTTTGGCACGACCCGCGACGAAAAGGGCGGTCTGGTTTCCATCAACAGCAGCGATCCCGGCTTGCTGATCAATCGAAAGAAATAGCCACACTCCCCTCCCCCCTCTTTCTCTCCACCCTCCCCCAATTCCTAGTTTTGAGACCTCACGCGGCCTTTGCGCTAGGAACCAGAGTCGCCAATAGTGGAGGTGTTATCAGTATGACCACCGAACCATCGGAATCCATCGAGTGCCCGCTATGCTGCGGGATAGGCAAAATCACCCGCGCTGAGATTCTGGATCGTCTGGGCGTGAAGGATTTTGCGAGAGTCGCCCAGCTTTCCGCCGAGGAAGCCATTCGGTTGCTACTGGCGAAGCACAAACAGGACGAGCAGAACGTCTGGGCTCGCTTTGAATCCGAATTGACGAAGCGCACCACACTGATTGCGGAACGGCACAAAGATGAACTCCGCTCGTTGACTGGGCGAGCCAAGGAGTTGGAAGCTGCGGCGACTGTTGCGCTGCAACACAGGTCTCATGAAATCGAGAGCGCCAATCGCCGGGTCGAGGATTCCCTGCGGGTAGCAGGGGAACTGCGGGAACGAAATCGCCTACTGGAGTCTGAGATGTCTAAGGTGGCTCGCATCGGCAAACGAGAGGAAATGGATTTCGCCGACGAAGTGCGGACGTGGGCAGGCATTCATATAAGCGACAAACTGGGGAAGAACGGCGATTACCTGTTGGCATTCCGCGACCCCAGTGGTGCGGCTCTTGAGCCCCGTCTTTTGATCGACAATAAGGACAAAGCGGCGATTGGCTAATCGGACATCCGGAAGCTGGCGCGGGATGCGAAGGAACGCCGCGCTCCGGTGGGCATCATTGTCACCAAAGACGAGAGCCAGCTTCGCCAAACTGACCGCGAATGCCGCTGGGCGCAGGAGGACGGGATTTGGATTCTTCGCACCACCCGTCGGTGGCTCCGGCGCGACCTCGATGTCCTGCGGCCATTGCTCGAACGGATGCGCACTGAGGGCGTCGATTTCCTTCAGAAGAATGCGGCCATGGGGGAAGAAGTCCGCCGCACACTGGTGGATTTGGATGAGGTGGAAAAGGAACTGAAGAAGGCGGCAAAGGCAATCGACGCGGCTGCCGGGCTAACGGACAAATACAGGATGCGGTTGCAGGTGCTCTGCGACGGCACGGATTCGCATGATAAGAAGATGCCGCCGAGATTAGAGCCATCCGGTGTGGCGCGAGGATCGACCAGTGAAGAAATTGCATAAAGGCACATCGCTCCGAATGCCAGAACCGCACGTCGGCATGTTCTGGGTCGTGCGCGGCAAGCTCGTCATCGACAGCACGGCGGTGAGCGATGGCGAGCCCTATGGCGATAACCTCACCCACCCTCGCACCCACATCGATGTATGGGAGCAGTGGCGGCTGGGCAGCAAGGTTCCGGGTGAATCGGAATATGAGGATTCTCCCCGTGGGCGCGTTGTGTTTAACACGAAGACTCGCCGATTCTCTCTGATGGCTGACAGGTGCATTTTGAAGGACGAGAACGTGGTCAAGAAGATCATGTCGGAATTGCACCTGCCCAGCAAGATCACAGACACGGGAACCGACGAGCATTATCGCTGCACGGTTTGCTTACGGGCACGTGAGGACGAATGAAAATACTGCTGGTGGATGACGATGACGGTTTGAGATCGCTGGTCGCCAAGGAACTGGAGAATCGGGGATGCGATGTTCGGCAATGCTCTGGCGGCGACGAAGCGTTTTATGTCTGGCAGCGATCAGTCCCGTGGGAACTCGTCCTGACCGACTATCTTTTCTTCCCGGGCGCGAGAATCGAGAATGGGGCGCAACTGGTGATCGCTATCCACGGGACAAATCCGCTTCAGCAGATGGCGATGATGACCTCCGATCCGCCAGCAGCACGCAGGAATCTGCCAAAGGCTTTGCGCCACCTGCCGATCTTGCGGAAGCCGTTCAGGATTGAGCAAGTGCTGCGCTTGCTGCGGCAGCCCGTGCTGCCCCTCAGCGTTTGTCAAAAGGCAAGTGGCCGAGACGACTAGGCGTGACACGTGTCACGCTTCGTGGGGCTGTCGGATTGTTGGCGATATGAACCTACCCCCACCCCACTAGAACTGCTCTGGAATCGCTCGTCCAAAACGCAACGGATAAGGTATACAGTACCAAGCTTACAAGGTAACTGCTGGATTACTCCGGGCAGGATACGGTGGCGATGGTGAGGCTTCTGGAAAAACTCAAACTCGTAAAGTAGGCAGCCGCCGGAATGGAGCGTCTATTCACTTTTCAAAGGTGTCGCTGCGGCAGCAAGTAGCAGAGGGCCACCGAAAGCCTCGACCGTTTCGTCGGAATCACGGCCCGCGACCGCTTTCCCAGTCGCATTCTCGATAAGGTCGAGTAATCGGCTGGCGCGGTCTCGGATGAAGGTGTCGTAATCGTCTGAGCGAAGCAGAGCCGGATCGATCTCGTGCGTCGCAAGAAGCTCATCTATTCTGTCTGCCTTGATGCCTTTGTTTTTTTCAATGCGTTCCAAGTATTTGCTCGGCGCATCACCCTGCAGGAATCGGTTTGTAGCCGCCGCCAAGGGAGTCTTGTTGATGACGCTGTTCCACTTTTCCCGCTTCAGTTTACGTGCTTCACACCACGCACGGGGGAATATGTGGTGGATGTCAATCGCTTTGTCGAAGTACGTTGCGATGTCGATTGCGGTGCCCGTCACAAAGTCCTCGCTCCCTGACTTCATGAGCAGTGCTGCCATGCCCTTGTACGCAGCAGACAAGCGCGACTGGAGCGACAAAAGTCTTCGGGGCGCGAAGTTCGAGTCCGTGACAGTGCGCGGTTCTGAGCCTCCATCAAGCCATTTCAACACCTGCGGCAAATCCAAAGCTAAGCGAGTCTCGCTCGCGCTGCCATACAGTTCGCCAAACACGCCACACCAGAACCAGCGAGAGACTTTCTCCTTCACTGAGAATTGGTCGATTCCGTCTGACATCGCCGCGCAAATGGCTGCCAACGGCACTAGCTGAGCCGCGTAAGGCAACGCACGATCATCGAAGATTTTCTGTTCCGCCAAAAGTTCTGCTGCTTTGCGAAAGCCGTCCTGAATCGAGTCCGCCAACCTACGATAGTCACCAAGAGTTAGTTCGAGCACGTCTGCCCGCTTACAGGAAACTGGAGTATTTTTTATCAAAGATCGCTCGTAACTCGCCAAAAGTGTAATCGCAGTTAGGAACGAAGTGCCGTCCACAACATTCAGTGTGGGACGCTTTTCGATGATCTTCTTCTGTCGAGATTCCCAGTCGGGGACGAAGCTCAAAATTTTCCACTGCAAAGGTTGCCGTCACGAGTTCGAAAACAGTCAGGACGACACCGCCCGTGTTAACCTTCTCAAATACTTGGCAGACTGCCGCGCGAGGAGTGTCCTCCGTCAGCTTGATGACCGGAATTCGATACTCTTGAAACCTCAACCACACGGACTGCTGAAATTTCATCAAGAACTGAGCTTCTTCCGGCGAATGCCCGTGATAAGCGAGGTAAGCCATTGTCCAGTTAGCGTACCCAGCGGCATCAAAGAGTAGTGCGACCGGAAACATTCGCTGTGCAAATTGCAACTGGGGTTTCGAAAGGTCTCGAATTATCTTCCGACCGAAGTCTTCAGTCTCGGTTAGAGTAGCTGGCAACGAAGCCACGGCGTTCTCACGGTCGGCCTTCTCCTCAAGACACAACTTCATGTCCAAGAAGTAGATGCGCTCTATATCCACACCTTTTTCAGTCGTCGTATTCACGGCACGACCGCTCTTAAGCGCGAGAAACATGGAGGTCAGACGTTGCTGCCCATCCAAGACCAACGTTTTTGGTTTGATTGGTACAGCAACCTGAACGCCCTCGAACAGTCGCGGTTTGAATGGAACGCCTCCAGCTTCAAGGAACATTACAGCGCCAATCGGATAAGAGAGGGAGATGCTCGCGATCAGGGAACTGATGTGTACGTCGTCCCAAACCCAGTCGCGTTGGAAATCCGGTAGCTGGGCCCGGTTCTGAGCAGCGCAGGCATTCGGACTTCATGATGGAGTACATTATCCAGCCTGCCGTGAAGGAATTCGGGCTACGGGTAATCCGCGCCGATCAGATGAGCAAGCCGGGCATGATCGGCAAGCAAGTTATCGAACATATCCTGCGGTCGAGGCTAGTGGTCGCGGATTTGTCCTTTCACAATCCCAACGTGTTCTACGAGCTTTGCCTGCGGCACACGACGCGACTCCCAACGGTGCAACTGAAGCGTGAGATCGACAGTATCCCGTTCGATCTCAACCAATACCGAACCATCCCAATCGAAACGCGTGACCCCTACACTTTACTGCCCAAGGTGCAAACGTACACAGCGGAAGTTACGAACCAAGTGCGGAGAGCATTGCAGGATACCGAATCCGGCGACAACCCGATTTCGCTTTACTATCCATCAGCTAAGCTCACGTGGGATAGCAAAAAATAGAGTCGCGCACCATTGCTCGCCGCGTAGGGTTAGGGCGCTTTCATACTCTATCCAGCAGTACCTTGACGATACTGACCCACTCCGCATCCAGCGGTTCTCGGCACACAGGCTTGCCCGCCCGCCGATACCAGTAGGTTGCATTGCCCAGATCGCCTTCCTTGCGATGCAGGTAGGCATGCACCCACGAGCCGTCTGGGCCTTCGTCCTGCTGCGCCGACTCGTGCGCTCGCGTCCAATCGCCCTTCGCATCCCACCATAACCCGGCGAGTGCGAGCGTCAATCCGGTTCGCGGTTCGGCTGCGGTGAGTGATTGGTGAAATTCTTCGAAGGTCATGTTTGACGGTCAGTCAGATGCAGTTGCCGGAAATTATAGAGTTTGAGCCCGAGAGTCAGAGAGTATATCTTGAACTTCGGCTTATCGGCCACCGGGCGTAGACTGACGGCGACGACCGCAGTCTCGTCAAAAGGGTATCTAATTTCTGGTCTTTTGCGAACTTTGGGGAGGGTTGTCATGTCCATAAAATCAATTGCCTTTCCTTTTCGCGGGTTCATGGAACGAAGAAATCTAGGTGTTCACTGGTGGCATCGCCTGCTGGTGGTGCTATTTTTTGTGTCCGTGCTGTCAGTTGCGGCTTTTGCGAGCTTTCTGGTCTTCATTGACACCACAGAAATGAGATGGAGTTGGCGAGACGAAGCGGTTTTAAAGTTTAGGTCTGAATTGGGGGATTTTTGGTACGCCCACACTCCCGGCATTGATTTCATTTTTGTTCCAACTATTGGGCAAAACGGTAAGGTTGCTCTTGTCCCAGTGGTCGGTCTCTCGTCCAGTTCGGCGAGATCAGGTAACGACCAATGGCAGGTTGAATCAATTTGCGAAGCCACGCCGAGCGAGGCTTGCACTGCAGCTCCGTTCCCCACACTCGTCCCGAGTAGTGGACTGCAAGATGCCCTCCGAGCAGGTGGAAAGGTCGCTCAGCCAATCTTGTTCGCGGGGACTACAGCTACCTACGTTCCTGTGGATGCGCTAAAAGACGCGATCAATAAGGGCGGGAGATTGGTAACTAAGATTTGGGACGACCAAGGCGTAGCTCGCTGGATACCAAACGAGCAGGTGCACACTGCATTAACAGCGGGCGGAAAGGAGAATCAAGACATCAAACGCCAAGCCGAAGAAGATGGAATCAAGTCTCATGTTCCATTAGTAGGCGTAGTTGCTTTTCCAAGAGCCGTGGCAATGAGCGATGTTGACACTGTTCGCAATGATCTGGCTTCAATAGTCGCTGTGAGTTTTTACAAACATCTTGGCGGCGATTGTGCTCTCGCTCTACTAGCGACAATTCTTGCGTACTACGTGTTCCAACTCTTTTACAGAATCGCGTTGTATGTGGCTCTTGGAAGCTAATTGACACACGCGCAAAGATCATTCCCATCCAAGCCGACCTCGCCATTGTTTGCCGTTGTCCCGAAATCCTGTGACTCAACATTCTGCCCGGAACGGCAACTTCCCTAACACCAGAAGCTTGATACTCTCGTGCGACCGCCCATCACTCTGCTCCACAACCCGCCCCCGTCGCCCCAACTCACTCCTGTCGATTACAATTAGTCCGCATCAAAATGCCTGAGGGGGCAACTATGTCAAATTTAGATAATGCACTACGGGAACTTCGTGAGAAGCGCAGCCACGCACAGTTAGAGATTGAGAAGTTAGATCAAATCATTGCTGGGATCGAGTCTTTGAACGGTGCGAGCGCAGCAGTGTCCGGCAACACCGCCCAACCGAAACGAATCATCTCCGCAGCTTCGCGGCGCAAAATGGCGCTGGCACAAAAAGCGCGATGGGCAAAGCTACAAGGTGGGTCCAAGCCAACGTTGGTGGCGAAAACAACGGGTACAGTGAAAGCAAAGCGCACCATGTCGGCTTCAGCCCGCAGGAAAATCGCGGCGGCGCAGAAGAAAAGGTGGGCCGTTCTGCGGAAGGAATCGCAGCCAGTTTTGGTGGCAACAAAACCAACGGGCTCCGCTCCTGCCAAACGCAAAATATCGGCAGCAGGCAGGAAGAGAATGGCGGAAGCTTCAAAGGCGCGGTGGGCGAAGTTCAGGGCGCAGAAGAAAGCGGCGTAGAGTAGCGGGAGCCGCCCATGTTGCTGGGGTTTTGGGTTTGGGTGTGAGGTAAGCAAGAAGAAATTTGTGTGGATATTTGACGGGAACCGCGTGCGTGGAATTATTGACGAGCCCAAACCCTTTTTCTTTAGGTGAATAGAAGGTTCGGGAACCTTCCCCGGTGTCCCGAACCATCCATTCCTAAGCTTGCCGAACTCTACTGAGTGCGACCAGCCAACCCGCTTAATGAATACCATCTTGCTCCTGCTCCGAGGAAACATCCATGGAGCGGGACTGAAGCCGTATGAATTGGTCTGAAGAATTCCGTCTAGGTTCGAGATTTCTTGATTGAACTCGTACTCGTTGGGTGCGACACCGAATGAGTGGGACAATACCTGCGACCTTGTTCGGATGCGATCTCGCACTGCTGGGACCCTTCGGCAAACTCGCAGCGCCACGCATCGCAAGCGCATCGAGAACCTCCCGCAATACTCTTCTTCCAATGATGGACAATCGATTCGTGCCAACGTCTAGGCAGGTCGCTTCTGGATCGCAACTAGGCGGATTTTTTCTTGCTTTGACTTTTCCCACGCGATGAGTGTCTTGAGATCGTAACGAAACGGGCCGTAACCACGGAATGTTGCCTCGTCGAAGAGCCGCATCGCACCGCAAGTCAGGCAAACTTGGTAGGAATATCCCTCCTCGCTTATGGGCCAGCCTTTTTTACCGTGCCAGCATCCTCTGGATAGCGCGACGGCTGCTCCAGCTAAAGCGCCGACCACGATGGCTGGCCACCAACGCTTGAGCCGTCTACGTTTTTCAGATATCGGATATGGCATGAGCACTGCGTTTCTAACCAGAACCGTCGGAAGAATTGTTTCGACGGCGTTAGCGACACGCCCATCGCCGCTGCTCGGGCTCGCAGTTTTGGCCTTCTGAGTGATGGGTTGAGCGCGACCACTCAAGTTCTTGTTGCTCATTGATTCCTCAGCTTCTTTCAAAAAACAGACACCTAGCAAATGTACTCATCTCCCCAACTTGATGATGTTCGAACGTCTTGCGCCTCCTAAATAGCAACCTAACCAAAGAATACGCTCAAACAACAAATGACCCTCATGCACCAACCGGAAGCCTAGTGAAGTGAGGGTGCACATGCAGAGCGTCGTTATTCTCGCAGTTCGTACAGAAAAGTCGAATTTTAGCTTTTGTAATCCAAGAACGGACTAAGAGAACAGCCGAAGACGGGGATGGCAAATCTCCGCTTATGTTGCATGGAGTAATTTCATCACCTTAGTTCGATGCCCGTTCGTTCTTTGACGGCCACCGCTCATCAATCGCACGCATGATCTGTTCTGCCGAGCGGATCGCGTCGTCGATGGCGCAGATGGTAGCAGGAACCCGAGTGCCGCCCTCGAACTGAGCGAGCTTCCGCGCCGCCAGAATGCTTGCTGCGATCAGCAGAACGCGCTTGCGACCTTCATCCATTTGAGCGATACCGGACGGTAATCAGATTGGTTCCCAACGCATCGGTGCGCGAGGTTCCGAATCGGAGTGTACCACGATGTTCGCTTTTAGTTCGCCTACGTCGTTGCCAAGAGGAAAGCGACCGCCTCGGAGGATGGGTTGCTGGTTCGAGTGGCACGGGGACACACACAGGGGGGTGGTCATTAAGGCTGTCCACGCCCTCTGAGGCGCTGGAGCCGACCGTAGTTCCCTCCCAAGCAGCCCACGGCAGGAGGGAGTTCCCCACATGAGACACTTTCTGGTCGCTTCCGCGCCCGCCGCTCCGGTTCCTTCGACGATCAGGCTTTTTTCAATAAGCGTGAAATCCAGACCAAAATCACCGCTCCAACAAATGCCACAATGATGGAGCCGATGATGCCGCCGCCCGGCCAAATTCCCAAGAGCCCGAAGACCCAGCCGCCCACAATGCCTCCGAGTATTCCGAGAATGATGTCCACGAGTACGCCGTAGCCCCCGCCCTTCATAACTTGACCAGCAAGCCAACCTGCGATCAGTCCCACTACGATCCATGCAAGAAATCCCATACCAATCTCCTTGGCCTCGCGCTAAGCGGGCAGCCCCGAAATGTACCACCCAGCCTCGTCAATACTCAAGCGCCACCGTTTGAGAAATGGATCGGTCGCAAGAGGAACACGAAAGAATCCCCAACTCCGTGGAATAGATCAGTCCCGTAAAATACCCACGGAAACAAGGTTGCTGGAAAGGCTACCCGAAATCCCAGTGAAACCCTTCACCCAACACGAACCGCTGACCGATGCCGAACTCGACCGCCTCGGGGGCTTCCTCAAACGCTGCAAGGGCGGCAGGGCGATGAACGTCGAACAACTCGACGGATTCTTCGCCGCTCTCATTGCCGGGCCGCAGAGCGTGATGCCGAGCGAATACTACCCGGAGGTCTTCGGCGGCGAGATGTCGGAAGTCGTTGAGTTCTCCGGCCTCGAAGAAGCGCAGGAAATCCTGAATCTAATGATGCGGCATTGGAACAAGATTGCCTCGTCGCTTTACAAGGGCGAACTCCACGTGCCGCTGCTATTGAAAGATGAGGGCGGCATTGCTCACGGCAACGACTGGGCTCGCGGGTTCATGCGGGGGATGCATATGAGACACGATGACTGGGCCCAGTTGGTCATCGACGAGGAGCACGGCGGATGCCTGATCCCCATGATGATGCTTCGCCACGAGCACGACGAAGACCCGGAGATGCGCCCCAAGCCGATTACGCCGGAGAAGCGCAACAGAGTCATCTCCCACATGGCGGCTGGGCTCTTGGACGCTTACCAATATTTTCGTGCGCGACGGCAAAGCGCGGCAAGTGCTCGAACGTCCGAGCCACGACGCAAGACTTCCAAGGTTGGGAGGAACGAAGTTTGCCCCTGCGGCTCCGGCAAGAAATACAAAAAGTGCTGCGGCGGGGCGGCGGTGAACTGAGCGCCAACTGAAAGGGGAAGGATGGGCGAATCTTCAGCGGCGACTGATATAACCGTGGCTGGTTTCTCCCATATCAACCCGAGAGCTACTGAATTTGGTCTTCCTTGGCATCGCCGTTCTCATCTAGTCCCTGCGCAATCCACGATTGACGCTGAAGGTTGTCGAGACGATCTTCTGCTTCCTGAATCCAGTGCTCGTAGGTTTTGCGGATTTCTTTTTCCGATGCGCCAACCCATTTACTCACGTCGCTCGGTTGGAAACCTTGAGCCAACCATTCGCTGATTCGGTAATGGCGGAACCCGTGCGGGGTCATCTCTACACCCGCTTCACGGAACAATTTCTTCACCCGTTCACGCCACATTGACTGAGAACCGGGGAACGCTGGAGAACCCAAGCCTCCAAGTTGCTCGGCTAGAGACCGACTGATGCGCACCCGGTAGCGTTCGTTCGTCTTCGTCCGCCTGCCACGGACAAGGGTTTCGCTCTCCAACACAGGGCGACGTTCAGGCTTGGAAAGTCCGAGGTTCTGACCATCTTCCATCGATATCCCAAACTTCTGAGCGTCCACGAGAGCCATCGCCGTCCAGCGCATTAACTCGCATAGCACCTTCACCCGCCCGGTTGCAGTCGCAAGAACCTTTTCAACCTCTCTCTTGGTCGGGGGCACGACCTCCGGTTTCTCGTAGCGGATTCGGAACTGCGGGTTTTGACGGGTATTCGGAATAGGATTGGCAGGAATGTAGCCCATGCCCACAGCCCAATTGAAGAAGCCGCCGATGACCGACCAGTGAACGGACAGGCTGCTGCTGTCACCTGTGCGGAACGGTAGGGACATCCGAAACTTGATGGCCTGATCGGGTGTGGTGGCGCTGAGGAGGAGCAGGTCGTTCTTTTTGCACCACTCGACGAGTTTGTCCCCCATGAACTTGGGTTTTGTGTTGGTGAGTCCGTTCTTCGACCGGAACGTCAGCCATTCCTGCACCGCGGCCTCGACGGTGAGGGACTTCGGCCGGACGGGTTTCCCCTCAAGCAATGCCTCCAGATCGTTCTCAAGTTTGGCAGCGTGCCGAAGGGCTTCTGCTTTCGTTCGAGTCTTGAGAGTCCACTTGTTCTGTCCCTGCCGGAGCTTCTTCCCATCGAAAGTGGTTTGGGACTGGGACCAATTGAACTCGCCCCAAAGCGGACAGCCGCACCGGGCGGCGTAGCGATCTGCTTTTTCTGGACAATCCGTCGAATGTCGTCGGAAGATTTTGATTTCCATCCGGTTCCCCTCTTTGCGCTCTAAACCCTTGATACTGCGAAAAGAGGAAATTCCACCGATTCGGGCGGTCTGACCTTAGTACAAAATTAGTACAATCGGGTCGCTGAATTGGAAATCGCCTGTATTTACGGGCACAAAAGAATGGCTCCTCAGGTAGGACTCGAACCTACAACCCTCCGGTTAACAGCCGGATGCTCTGCCATTGAGCTACTGAGGAGTGGAAACACGCTTGGTGCGTGCTGATTTGTCAACGAAATCATATCAGAGCCAGCGGCCGATTGGAAATTGGCTGCCGTCGCAGGTTAAGGATGCACACCTGCTGCGTTCGCACGACTCCGTTGAGCGATCTGCCCTTACCGGTTGCGTCTCCGCGAGTTTTCACACTTCGTTTGGCTGAGGCCCACGCGACGAGCCCGCCGCGACGGCTTGGGGGTTCTGCTAACCTTGTCTCCGGCGTCTCGTCCACACTGCTGAGGTGTTTATGCTTGGAGGTTCGCGTTTGCTCACCGCTCTCTTTGTCGTTCTTCTTTGTATGGCTGCCATGGTTTTTGCCGAGGATTCCAAGTCCAGCGATTCCGTTCCTTCGTCCGGTCAAGCTGGCCCGCCTAAAGTGAAGGTGATTCCAGTTGAGGAAACAGTCCAGGGACACAAGATTGTCGATCGCTATCGCTATCTGGAAAATGCGAACGACCCTGAAACGAAGCTTTACGTCGAGCAGGAACTCATCTACACGCGTTCTATTCTTGATCCGCTGCCCGGTCGCGACCGCATCAATGCCCGCCTGTCTGAGTTGCTCGAGATCGGGACGGTCGGCGTTCCGCAGTTCGGCGGCAACTACTACTTCCACACGCGCCGGGAAGGCAATCAGAACCAACCGCTCCTCTATATACGTGAGGCCTTGAACGGCGAAGATCGCGTGCTGGTCGACGTCAATAAGATGTCCAGCGACGGCACGGTCGCCCTCGACTGGTGGTTCGCCTCCGAAGATGGAAAGTATGTCGCCTACGGCACCTCTCCCAGCGGGTCAGAAGAGAGCACGCTCCACATTGTTGAATCCGCGACCGGCAAACTCCTCCCCGATACCATCGATCGCACACGATTTGCCAGCATTGCGTGGATGAAAGACAGTTCGGCGTTCTACTACACGCGCCATCCGAAAAAGGGCGAAGTGCCCGATGGAGAAGAGGTCTACCACGTCAAAGTGTTCTATCACCAGCTTGGAACGGACCCCGCAAAAGACCCTCTGATTTTCGGCGAAGGGCGCAAACCTCAGGATATTCCGCAAGTCACGCTCTCCGAAGACGACCGCTGGCTGCTGATTGACGTTGGCGAGGGCTGGACCAAGACGGAAATGTATTTAAAGGACCTGCGGTCCAATGATGCTCCACTCGAAATCACCACCGGCAAGGATTTCCTTTATGGTGGCGACTTTTTCGAGGGCAAGCTTTACATCACGACCAATGAAGATGCTCCGCACTATCGCGTCTTTGTCACCGACGCGGCCAAGGCAAAGCGCGAGAACTGGAAGGAGATCATCCCGCAAACCGATGGCGTGTTGCAGAATGCAAGTGTTACCGGAGGAAAATTGCTGGTGCAGTACGAACACAATGCAACTTCTGAACTGAAGATATTTTCTCTGGAGGGCAAGAAACTTTCTGACATTTCGCTACCGGCTATCGGCACTGTTTTTGGCACCTCCGGTCGCTATGATCGCGACGAGATTTTCTTCGGATTCCAATCCTTCACTGTCCCGCCTTCGATCTACCGCGTTCCACTCGACGACGTCACGAGCGGTCTTTGGGCCAAGGTTGATGCTCCTTCCATCGATCCATCGGCTTACGATGTGCAGCAGGTTTGGTACAGCTCGAAAGACGGGACCAAGGTCCCGATGTTCGTCGTCAGTAAGAAGGGAACGGTGAAAAACGGGAAAAATCCCACGCTGCTTACGGGCTACGGTGGCTTCAACATTTCGCTGACACCCGGGTTCTCTGGATGGAACACGGCGGCATCTACGCCGTCGCCAATCTGCGCGGGGGCGCTGAATTTGGAGAGGACTGGCATCGCGCCGGCATGCTCGACAAAAAGCAGAACGTTTTTGACGATTTCATTGCCGCGGGCGAATACCTGATTTCGCAAAAATACACCGACAAAGATCACCTCGCAATTCAAGGCGGGTCCAATGGAGGCCTGCTCATGGGCGCGATGATTACGCAGCGCCCCGATCTCTTCCGCGCGGTCGTATGCCAGGTCCCGCTGCTCGACATGCTGCGCTACCAGAATTTTCAGATCGCCAAACTTTGGATCCCCGAGTACGGTTCGTCCGACGATCCCAAGCAGTTCGAGTGGCTTTACGCTTACTCGCCTTATCAGCATGTGAAGCCGGGTCAGGAGTATCCCTCGATCCTCTTTATGACGGGAGACACCGATACCCGCGTCGATCCACCCGCGTCGATCCCATGCACGCCAAGAAAATGACCGCTCTCATGCAAGCCGACGCGAAGAACGGCGCCAGCCGCGAGCGACCGATCCTTCTCCGGATCGACGTCAAAGCTGGACACGGCCAAGGCAAGCCGATTGCGAAGCAGATCGAAGAGAGCACCGATATGTACTCCTTCTTGTTCTGGCAGTTGGGGGTCAAGCCCTAGGCTCTATGACGAAATGATCGAGTGGGGACGGGCGACTCGCCCGTCCAGCTTGTGCCCTGCTCCAGTACATGGCGCTTGTGGTTAAATGATCTAGGTGGAGACTGCCTCCAAGATTCGCGTTCTGGTGGCCAAGCCCGGCCTAGACGGTCACGACCGTGGAGCTAAAGTCATTGCCCGTGCTCTCCGCGATGCCGGGATGGAAGTCATCTATACAGGCCTGCGCCAAACTCCCGAGATGATTGTCAGCGCGTCCTTGCAAGAAGACGTGCAAGTCATCGGTCTCTCGATCCTCTCCGGCGCGCACAACGCCATCGTCCCGCGCGTGATGGACCTGCT
>JBEKPH010000076.1:0-24287 GCA_049520915.1 Terriglobales bacterium | reverse complement strand
CCCCGCTTTCCGGTAAAGTATTCAATCTAAATAAGTTATCTGTAAAGTATTCGAAAATAAGGGGTTGACGGTTTGGCCTTCGCTAAAGTATTGATTTCAAAGAGCGTCGAGTGGGGCCGCAATTGGCGGCCTCGCGGTCGATTCGTAAGGTGTAGTGCACGTTGTGCTCTGCAAAAACAAAACTCACGACACAACTATATTCAGGGTTTCAGTCCGACAGTGCTAAGTCAAGGATGGAATTTTAGTCGGGCAAAGCTGGAAGTTAGTAAGTCGATCTCAAGAATCCCTGGGCCGCTGAACAATGATTGGATGGGAGTTTTTACGATCCGGCGTAGAGCTGGAACGGAGCCCAGTAGAAGGGGTTGCGGAAGTTGTTGGCTCGCAATAAGGATAACTTGGCATTGCGTAGGGCGACGTCGGGCGGCGCGCCCTGGTTCAACTCGTCGTAGAACTTGTTCATCAATTCTTCAGTCGAGGCATCGCTTGCTTCCCACAGGGCGGCTACAACGTTGTGAGCTCCAGCGAAAAGGAAGGCCCAAGAGAGGCCGACTAATCCTTCACCGGAGTAGGCGCGTTCACCCGCTCCGTAGCAGGCGGAGATGGTGACGAGATCGGCGTGCAGGGGATGGCGAATGATGTCGCGCGCGTAGAGCTTGAAGTTGTCGGTTTCGGCGGCGATGGCGGAGGGCGCGGCGGTGTTCGGGGCGGTCTGCGGCGGGCCGGAGTTGGCGAGAACAGTTTTCGAGAGAACGATGGCGGAGTCGAGAGGGCTGAGGCGGCTCGCGGTTCCATGGGCGACAAAGTGTATGTAGGAGAAGCGCTCGGGATGACCATCGAGATAGGCGGTGGGAGTGGCTTGCTCGCGGGCGAAGATCTGTTCGGTGGTGGAGGGGAAGTGGTGGGCGACGGAAGCCATTTGGATCGCGGCTTTGGGGAGTTCGGGATATTTGCTGTTGGGAGAGACGCTGTTGCCGATGAGGAGGAGAGTGCGGGGTGCCGTCCCTGACGGGACTCGCGCGATGGTGCCACCTCCTCCCCCCGGCGCTGCCGTGCCGGGCTTTCCTGTTCCGCCGCTTCGCGGCTGGAGTTGGGCCTGGCGGATTTGGAGTTGGTTGGAGGCTGCGTCTCCGCTTCGCGGCTGGTACTGGACGGCCAGAACGCGTAATGAGCTGGCGTTGGAGATGGTGACGTCTTCGATCCAATAGTGCAATTTTGTTGCGGCAGAATTTGGGTCGGGGACTAGAAGCGTTTCGAAATTCAGGTTGTTCAGGTTGCCATCGGGGATGATAAAGACTCTTGAGTCTTTCTGCGGGGCGGTCTGCGGCGATTGTTGCGCGGGCGCGACTAGGTTGCGATAGAGCCAGAGTCCATCGGGATCGGCGGTGGCGAAGACGTCTCGCGGTCCGCCGAGCGATTTGTTGTAACGTTTGACTGCGGCTTCGATCTCTGCGCGAGGCGGTAGTGTGAATACGGTGGTCTTCTGCGCGGTAATCGCCCACACGTACGACTGCTTTTCACCCAACCAATAGAAGAGGACGGTGCCGTTGGCCAGACGCGCGATTTGTTGAGGGTTCAAGGGCGGAGGTCCGGCGGCGGATTGATGGGTGAGGAGCCCCAAGCCTTCGGCGAGGGTGCGGGCGCGGCTGTAGTCGGCCCAGCGGAGAGCGTCCTCGGTCTTGCCATGCGAGACGAGGAAGTGGATGTAGTCGTCGTAGATGCGGGAGGCATTGTTGGAAAAGGGCAGCTTGGAATCGTTGCGCTGGAGGGAAGAGCGAGCCGATTCGAAGGTGGCTAACGCAATCCGGTATTCGCGCTCGGCGGCGTCGGAGTGTCCTTCGTCTTCAAGAAGTCGAGCCAGTGAGTGCTCGGCTTGCCACTTCAAGAAATCGGGACACGCTTTGTCTTGTTCGATTTCACGAAAAAGCTTTTCACCCGTAATATCATCTCGAAGACGGACAGCCACGTCGCCCTGGACGAGCATGGGATCGAGTTCATCAAGTCGATTCCCAGTCTCACGGGCAATACGTAGGGCTTGTTCAGAATTCTCTTTCGCCTTGTCGATATCCCCTGTTCGCAGCGCGAGACGTGCTAGTACTCTAAGGGCGTTGAGCATGTGTTCTTTGCTGCCTTCGGTCTTAGCTAGGGCCAGAGCGTTTCGGAAGGAGAGTTCTGCCAAATCAAACTTGCCACTATCCATGTGCACATAACCGATGTTGGTGAGATTGTTCTCTTGACTAAATAGGTCGCCGAGTTGATCGGCGCGTCTCGCGGCTTCCAACAGAGGCTCGAGGGCTCTCTCTGAGTCACCGAGTCTGTAATAAGCCCATCCCACGTTGCCTTCGGCAACTAGGGCGATGTCAGCGGCATTTAATGTTCGAGCAATCCGGTAGGATGCGTCCGACTCGTCAATCGCTTCGTCGAAGTGATCCGTCTTAAGTGAAAGAGCGCCGAGGTTGAGTAGAGACGTAGCTTCAAGGAATCGATCACCGCTCGAACGCGCGAAAGATAGGCTTTGCTCGAAATTCCGTGTCGCTTCCGAGAAGTGGTTTTGCCCAAGAGCGACGAGGCCAAGATCCTGAAACGCATCGCCGCATGCTGGACTAGATGAAATTGAGCAGAGGCGCTGGGCTTCGCCAAGTTCGCCGCTCGCTCGGGCGAGATCGCCCTGGCGAGCATGTGCCAGTCCCCGCAAGGCGTTTAGTGCAACTGTCACATCACTGAAAGACGGCGGCATCGAGGAATCAAGCAGAGCCACAACCTCTGGATACTTGCCTTGCCACAGCAGAGACTCCGCTTGGAGAGTTCTAAACTTCCACGCCCACTGTGGATCGGATTCCGAAAAACGACGATATCCGTCTTCCGATTCCTGCTGGCTCCGGATTAGGTCGCCATGTTGAAAGGTCTGTTGCGCGTGCGCGAAAACAACTTGCGGGTCATCGTGTCGACCGCACGATAACCCGCAAGGCAAGAGTGAGATGAGGAGCCCAAATGATATGGTTCTTACATAGACTAGGGCCTTGTTCCGCCATTGCCCGATACGCCGGGTCCGCTTCCGCCTCCGCCCACTGGGCAGCCGAGTTTCAGGTCGAACATATTCAAGGTGAAGTAATTGCTGTCGCTCGGCTTTCCGGAAGGATCGTCTTGCTCGTGCGAGAAGCCGTTGCCATGGCTTGGTCCAATGCCAACTTCGAGTTCGGCCAGGGCTACCGTCCCGAAGTTCGGGATGAAGATGACGTTCCCGAAGGTTCGGACGCCGGGAATCGGGATGGGGCCGATGCTTTTGATGAGTGAGCATTGCAGCTTAGAGTAGCCGTTGCGCGCCAGTTTGGGATCTCCGTTGGCGCGGCGCTTCAGATCGTCGATGTAGGCGATTTTGGCATCGTACTGCTTCTCCAGAGTTTCGGGAAGGCCCTTGGTGTCGGCGGCGTGTTCGAGTTGCCGCTCGACGCGATCGAGGAAGTCGGCGTCTTCGATATAGGGACGGTCGCCTCTCGGTTTGCTGCCGCAGATTCCCAGATCGAGTTCGACCTCGACCGGCACTCCACCGATGCGGAAATTTTCGAAGCGCGAACCTAAGAAGGTCACCGTCGGCACGTGGCCCTCGACCATGGGATGTTCGGTTGAAACCTGCGCTACGACGCGATCGGCCGTTATGATATCGACCACGTTGAATCCCTCTAACACGGCGGTCGATAGAGTTACCCATCCCGCGTGATCGTTGCCGAAGATATCCGTTTTGTGCTTAACCTGTGTGCCGACGACGCGGGTGTGTCCGCGCTTGAAGCTGATGAGGCCTTCAATGTCGGTCTCGCCTACGGACTGCGTGATCAGGGTTTCGCGGCGGGTATTCTCCAACACCACGCGGCCGTAGGGCTCGATCGTCTGCTTGATCGGATGCTCGAGATGTCCAGAGAAGATGGTGGCCTCGGCGTGGTAGATGTGCGACTCTTCCAGAACAGGGCCCGAGCCCATCGGTGATTTCGGATATGCAGCCATGTTGTTCGTTCCTCCCATTTTCGCTCACCGTTGCTTAATATCACGGTTGCCTTACTTCAGAATCTGCAATTCGAATGAGGCCTGACCGACTTCCTTACTATCGCCTGCCGCAGTAAGTCCACGGACCGAGAGAGTGTAACTCCCCGGCGTCCGATTTGCTCCTGAAATCTGGATGGGCCACTGGTCTTGGCCGGCAGCCTTTTGCTCGGCGGTGACTGGGATGGCGAACGAACCTTCCGATCTTCCGGCGGGATTTCGTAACTCGGCCGTGTAGGAGGTATAAGTGCCTTCCGGCGGGATGCGGACAAACAAAAGAAAGCTCTGACCCTGCTTGATTACGACTGCGGGTGCTTCCGATCCATAAGTTCCGACGTTCACCGAAGCCCAAGGCAGAACCTGCGGTGTGCTAAGCGCCTGTTGCAGATGAGGATAGGTGACCAGGTTCTGGTATCCGATGACGGCAAAGAGTAGAAGCATAACCGGCGCGGCAATCGCGGGACGAAAGATGCTATGCAGTGCGGCGAGCCATCCGGCCTTGGGCGGCGTCGGTACCATTACGGGCCGCGTAACTGCGGCGGGTTTCAAGTCCGCCGCCAGTTCGATTTTGCTTTGTTCTACGAATAAGGCGCCGGCCTTAACATCGTCCGCGCAATCCGTACAGTCGAAATAGTGCTCTTCAAACTCGTCTCGTATTTCGGAGTCAAGTTCGTTGAGCAGATACCGTTCCGTCATTTTTTGACGAACCACCGCTTCGTGGTCCATGAAATGCCCCCTCATATATAGCAATAGTGCGCCGACACGGCCTGGCGTTGCAGAGCTCAGGCGGTATTGAACTCCGGCGCATCGTTATTTTTTAAGTACAGAGCTTTAAAAGACTGTTTGGCACGGTGGAGAAGCACTCGCAGGTACTCGCGATCGACACCGAAGTCGTGGCAGACCTGGTCCTTGTCGCGCTCCTCGAGAAAAATCTCGCGCAGCAGGCGACGGTCGCGCTCGGGCATTTCCTCGAGAATCTCGCGGACCTTTTTCGCCATCTCTTTCGCGGTAAGAACATCGAGCAGGTTCATGTCGAGGGCGGGAATCTGGTTCTGATCGTCATCCTCGTCGAGCGGGGTCTGGCGGGCGCTGGCGCGGTAATGTTCCAGCAAGACGTTATTGCAGACGGAATTTACGAACGACCCGAGGCGCTCGGGATGCAAGATTTTTCCATCGCGAAGCGCCGCATAGAAGCGGACGAAGGTTTCCTGGCGAACATCTTCGACGGCCTCGCGAGACTGAAGCCGAGAGCGCAGTTTGACGTGAATCAGTTTGCTGAAGTAGGAGCCGAAGTGTTCTTGCGTGCGAAAGTCTCCTGTGCGCAAACGCTCAACGTAAGCTTCATCAAAGGAGTCAAATTGCAAGAACGGCCCCCGGGGGTCGGGAAGTGGCTGACAGTGTAGCATTTGCGGCGAGCTTTTGGGGACCAGCGTAAGGGGCGGATGGGAAGGTCGCTTCATGGCCGTGTGGCCACTGAGACGGCGTCCGAAAAGCAGGTTAGAGCGGGCCGAATGCACGAGGAAGCTTCAACTCCTTCAATAGGTTAGGGGCGGAAATGCGAGAGGCTGCACCGCGAGGAAGGAAATACAAAGGGCCGGAGTCGCTTCCCCGTCGACTCCGGCACTTTATTGGACTCCAACAGGAGTTTCCTGGGAATCCTAAACTGTGGCTCACCGCCGTACTGCGCGATGTCTTCCACTTATTGGGATAGTGAAGAGGGAAGCGAAAGCGTTTCAAAGAATTTTCGCGTGGGGGGGGGCAGCGAGTTGGACTGCTACGTCACGCGGCCGGCTTAGGCTTGAACGTTCAGGCTGCGACTTCCGTAGACCTGCTCGAGAACGGAGTTCGTGAGGTCGGAAGTGCCTGAGGACGAAGTGTCCGCGTTTAAGGTGCTGAGGAGTTCGGATACCAATTGTTCCGACTGCGAGGCGGCGTTCGTCTCGGTAGCTTGGGAGGGCGAGGCGGTGTTTTTCAGGTCAGCCTGCACCGTGGTGAGGGCGGACTGGGCGGTGGATAAGTCGCCGGCACTGAGGGCGCTTCCGAGAGATGTCAGGTCAGAGGAAAGTTGGGACTCGTTCGAGTTGCTTCCGGCGGTGGTGGCCAAGCCCTGGTTGATTTGCTGCAGATTCTGGAAGGCGGACTGGGCTCCATTCAGATCGCCCGAGGACAAACTGTTTTGCAGGTTTTGGAGGGTTTGCTGCAACTTATTGGAGTTGCTGGACGAGAGAACGAATTGGGCAAGACTGGCGGCCGAGACGGGGCTGATTGACATAAGTTTCATCCCTTCGAAAGCGGACCGATTGCCGCTTGTCTAGTCTATCGGCGATGTCTCGCAAAGACTTTAGGACGTAGCGACCTGGGTCAAAGAAAATATCTGTGGGTGTTGCCGCAACCGCAAAATGGGCTCAAAACAATCGTTTGCCACGCGTTCTGGGGGAAGCGTTGGAAAGTAATCCACCAAGGTAATACCTGTCGCTCTGCTGTGGCGAAGAGTCCGAAAGCGCTCCAGAGCTTCATCTCGCCAGTCCCGTGCTTCTCGGTCTTTGCCTCCCGACGAGAATTGTGCAAACAGATGACACTGCGTAGACAAATTGCGGACGCCATGGTCCTAGCATTCTATTGCCGCCGGAACTGAAGAATGGCCGTTCGGTTCTGGCCTTGCACAATCCCAAGGAGGTTCTGTATGCAGCGTCACAAGATTGTTTTCTCGTTATGTCTCGGGCTCGCGCTCACTTTTGCTTCGAGTGTTGCGCAGGCTCAGTATCACCTCGCGAATCTGGTTTCGAATCAGGCAAAGGCGGCAAGACACATGGACCCGCTACTGGTAAACGCGTGGGGGCTCACCTACGGTCCAGGCGGCCCGTTCTGGATTAGCGATGCGGGCTCGGGTTGGTCGACCCTCTACACCGGCACAGGGGTGAAGGAAGGTTTGCAGGTGATAGTTCCGTCGGCCTCTGGTGCGGGCCCTGGCTCGCCGACCGGAATCGTCTTCAACGGGTCGTCCGATTTTCAAGTACAGGGATGGCCGGCGATCTTTCTGTTCGCCAGTCTGGATGGCACGATCAGCGGATGGGCACCGCAGTCCAATCCGAACGAAGCGATTATCGCGGTCAATAACTCTTCGTCGAACGCGATGTATACGGGACTGGCCGTTACCAGCAAAGCGTCGGGCAACTTCATTTATGCCGCAGACCTGAACAATAATAAGGTCGACATGTTTGACGGGAGTTTCAATCTGGTCGGCTCGTTTACCGATCCGAATCTGCCGGCTGGGTACGCTCCGTTCAACGTGCAGGACATCGGCGGGTTACTTTACGTGGCGTTTGCGCAGGCGGACGAAGCTCCGGGTGGCTACGTCGATATTTTTCAGGAGGACGGAACATTTGTGCGGACTCTGGCTCAAGGTAAGCCGCTCAACCAGCCTTGGGGCTTTGCGGTCGCGCCCAAGAATTTTGGGAAACTCAGCAACACATTGTTGGTGTCGAACAACACCAACGGAGGAACGATCAACGCGTTTAACCTGGAGACCGGGGCGTTTGTTGGAACCGTTAAAGATACGACCGGTAAGAGCATCGTGATCAACCAGTTGTGGGGGATTGAATTTGGCGGCGGAACGTCGAAAAACGGCGCCACCAATCAGCTGTTCTTCACGGCGGGTCCGCACAATAATCTGGCCGGAACGTTTGGCGTGATTTCGTACAAGTAGGAAGGAAGTTGTTTGCGAAATAAACGATGATGTGTCAGCGAAGAAGTCAGCGAAACGAGGGGCCGTCGAAAGTAGGCGGCCTTTTTTTCTTTTGGGTGGAGTTGGGAGAAACGGCAGCGGTTGCAAAGCCTTAAATCGTCGATTAAGCTAACGTTCTGCGGCTTTATTCTCAAAGCCGGGATGGCGGAACTGGCAGACGCAGCGGACTCAAAATCCGCCGACCTTCGGGTCTTGGGGGTTCGACTCCCCCTCCCGGCACCAATAAAATCGCACCTTCCAATATTTTGCACTAGCCGAACAACCACGCGACTATGCCCAAACTATGCCCAAACCTAAGTCCGATCGGCTCCATTCGACCCATATCTGGTGTTAGCGCGGCGCGCTTGTGCCGGTCAAACTGAACGCGCCCGATCCAGAGAATGGAGCGTTGTCCGGGACATTCGGCTTGGACTTGAGTCATCATTGCAGAAAAAATCAAGCGTTCTGCATCAGCCACACGTCCGACGCAATGTTTTCCAGTTCCTGCAGCTTCGGTATCGGCTTTGGCTTCGTTCAGGTTGGGGAAATCGTGGTCGGCTTCTTTCCAACCCGACCGCATGCTTCTGACATCGGGCCGCGATAAGCTCACTGCGGGAGGCGCGCCTGTAACTGCAAGGCGGCATTTCGCAGCGGGAGATTAGCGTCGGCATCCTTCCACAAATCCAGCAGCGTCGCGAGCGTCTGGCGCGCCTTCTCATTCTGGCCGCGCTCTTGATAGTCCAACGCCAATTGGTATCGGGCATAGGCCCATCGTTGTTGCGGTTCCCAGAATGCCAGAAGGCCCAGGGGAGCTGAAAGTTTCTCATGCCAGACGATAGCTTGGTCCCGATTACCAGCCCGCTGATACGCATCAGCAACCGCCGCCAGTGCCAACCCGTTCACGGAAGGCCCGTACTTCGGATCGGTGAGGGTGGACAATTCGGCGACAGATTTATCTGTATCGCCTTTTTCTGCAGCGATGGCTCCTTGCAACAGGTGCACATAACCCTGCTGCTCGGAGTCGTGCGCATCCGTTAAAGGGGCAATGAACTCCGCGAGTTTTTCCGCCTTGGCAAGTGCGCCGGCGCGGATATATTCCTGACCAACGATTGATCCCCATTCGACTCTTGGACCCATGCTCTTGAGATCGGCGACGGCGGCATCGAGTTGGGCAAGACGCATCCGAGTATCGCCTCTACCTTCGGCAACTACTGCCAGGAAAAAGTGAGTGCGCGCTACGCCGAAAGAGTTGTGATTGTTTTCGTCGACCTGGAGAGCTTCCTGAAAACGGCCTTGCGCTGCGGTATACCTGCCGTGAAAGAGGTCAAGCATGGCTACCGAGCGCAGCCCGTCCGCCCGCTTATCGGACTTTTCCAGGAGGTCGGAAAAAACGGAAACTGCCTTCTGCTCTTCCCCGTTTCCAACCAGCGCCATGCCATATTCCCGGTTGATGTTTCCGGAGACCAGCCAACTGGGTTCGATCTGAAAAGCATGGGCGTAGGCTTGCACCGCGGCGAAAAAATTCCCCAGACTTTTGTATGCGGTGGCCATTTCAATCCAGGTATGCGCGTCGTCGGGAGCGATGGCCAGGATGCGCTTATGCTGCTCGATTGCTTCCGTGTGCCGTCCGTGCCGGCGTAACAACGAGGCATAGTCCCGGAGCATGCTCCAGTCTTCCGGATACGTCGCGAGATAAGAACGGCAGAAGCGATCCGCGTCGTCCACGTGATCAAGGTCAATCGCCTCGTGGGTTTGAATGACCATCCTTTCGCGCTCCGTGAGTCGTGAAGGAAGAGCAAGCGCTGCGTCATACTCTTTTCGTCCGAGGTCTGTCTGGTAATAGATATAACTCGCATAGGCGCGTCCCAAAGCAGCGTGTGCCATGGCGAAGTTGGGGTCGATTTCGATCGCGGCTTTATAGAGCGCTACCGCGTCATCGTACTTCGTATGCTTCCACAGCGACGAGGCCTCGGCGTATTCTTTTAATGCGGTCAGAGAGCTGGTCGTTACCAGAGGGAGAGGCTGGTCGGCCTTTTGAATTTCCTGGAGCGATTCGCCGAGATCGGCGCGCACGCGGCTGGCAATGGAATCGAGGGCCTCGAGGATATGATCCTCGCCGTACGACCGTTCTTTATAGGAGCGCACCGTGGCTCCGGTTCCCGGATCGATTAACTCCGCGGTCAACTCGAATTGCTGACCCGTGCGCGTGATGGTGTTCGCGATCAAGCCCCGGATATTTTCGCGGGTGCAAATTTCCCGTGCCAGCGGCACCGTGGTGCGCTCGCTTCCAGACCTGCCCATGCGCTTTAACACCGATTCGATTCGACTTCGTGGAAACACGTTCACAAAGCGAGACTGACCGATACTGACGGTGAATGCGGTCAGCAAGGCGTCGTCGAAACGTGGATCTCCAGTCTGATTTTCAAAGTCGGCGATCAGGACCGTGTCACTGCCGCGAAGAGGCAGGGCCTGACGTCGATGATTCATCCATACGACTGCCAACACGGCGAGAAGCGCCAAGGTCACTCCTGGCAAGAGCAGAAATTTCCAGCGGCCTGGGCGCCGAGCTTGGAGCCCGGCTTCTTCGGGCAGAGTGGCCGCGCCATTCTCCGGGGTAAGCACTACGTGCGTGCCCGAATGCGATCCGTTTCCATTCGAGATTTCCACCGAGGCTAGGAAGCGGTAGCCACGCTTGGGGACAGTCTCGAGATACTTGGGATCAGCCGCATCGTCGCGCAAGGCGGCCCGAATCTGACGAATGCAGTAGTTCAGCGATTGTTCAAAATCAACGTGGGTGTCGTCCCCCCAAATCGCGCGGTAGATTTCTTCGCGAGGAACGAGCTTGCCGGGCTGGTCGGTGAGGATGGCCAGCACGAGGGCTGGTTGGGGTTGAAGCCTGACGCGATATCCGTCGCGGGAGAGTTCACCGCCATCGGGATCGAAAGTGAAAGGGCCGAACGTTCGTACGCCGTAGTGATTGAGACTGGTTGTTTCCATAGCTTCGGCGAAAGTCTTGCCAGCAAGCCCTTCAGGCATTCAGGCCTCGGCAGTAGAAATTCAGGGGGAATGCCACCGCGCCATGGCGAGCGATTTTACTCTGCCCAGTTGAGGCTTGGCAATTCGTCATTTTCAGGGTCGGCGGAATCCGATGTTCCATCAAGAAGCACCTTCCAAATTGCAGATAAATAGACACTTACATCCTCATAAAAAACTCAGACTCTCCTCTGACGCCGCCAATTGACGCACCACGGACGAGGCATGCTAGTTTGGCGCACCCTTGCGGGAGGATTCTGCCCGATGGGTCGCGACGGGGTTACAGACTCCCAAAATTGACGGGAGCAGACCCGATCTGATCAAAAAAACTGGGGTGGGCCATGAAAAGCTTGGACTTGAAGACGCGGTTGGCGGTGTTGCTGCTTTCTACTTGCTGCTTGTTGACCGGCGCTTATGCGCAGATTACGCCGAGCGCCGACGCCTCCACCAGCAGTCTGGCTCCGACCCAGAACTACGGTAGCAATGGTTATCTGTATGTACACAGCGCTACGCAGGCGACCTACATTCAATTTGACCTGTCGGCGATCCCCTCCGGCTACACCGGCTCCAACATCGCTAAGGCTTCCCTGAAGCTCTACCTCTATAGCGTGGCTGGCGGTGGCACGTTCAATGTCGACTACGTCACCAGCCCCTGGACGGAAAAGACCATCACATTCAGCGATTCCCCCACCCTCGGAGGCTTCATCGCCGCCAGCGAAAACATCGCCGCGGCGAATGCCAAGGATTACGTCATCATCGACATCACCCCTGCCGTGCAGGCGTGGTTGAATGGAACCGAGTCGAACAACGGCATCGCGCTCGTCGGCAACGGCACGTTCAACGCCGCATTCGAAAGCAAAGAGAATACGGTAACCAGCCATCCTCCTGAGTTGGATATCGTCTTTGCCGGCGGCGGCGGGATCACCGGAATCACGACCGCCAGCGGCAGCGGCCTCACCGGCGGCGGGACCAGCGGCACGCTCAATCTCAGTCTGATCAACACCTGCAGCATCGGGCAAGTTCTCGCCTGGAACGGTTCCGGCTGGGCATGTTCAACCGTAAGCGGCGGAGGAGGCGGGATCACGGGATCGGGTACGGTCAATTCTCTGCCGCTATTCAACGGCGTCACTTCGATTGGCAGCTCCAACGTTTTTCAGAGCTCAACGAACACGAACATTGGCATCGGTACGACCACGCCCCAAGCCGCACTGGATGTCAATGGCAGCATCAATCTCCCGAACACGACCTCAAGCACCGTGGGCGTGCTCAGCCTGGGAGGAGTGCCGTTCCTGAGCAACTACCCCGGCACCTTCGGCGCGCACCCGAGCCAAAACACTTTCGTCGGGGCATCGGCCGGAAACATGACCACAACCGGCAATGGCAACAGCGCTCTCGGCTATTCATCATTGCAAAGCAACTCTGGGAACAGTAACTCTGCCTTCGGTGACAGCGCGCTCACTTACAACAGCACTGGCCAAAGCAACACCGGCGGCGGATTCAATAGTCTGATCCAGAACACGACGGGATCCTTTAACACAGGGCTAGGTGCTTTCGCAGGAGAAACTACGGATTCGTCGAACCTGACCACATCCAACAACACGGCGGTCGGTTCGTTCGCGGCACTCTCCACCGGAACTCTGACCAATGCCACCGCCATCGGTTCCAATGCTGTCGTGGGAGCCAGCAACTCTCTGGTCTTGGGCAGCATCGCAGGACAAAACGGAGCCACCAGCAGCGTCAACGTCGGCATCGGCACGGCGACTCCGCAATCGACACTTGATGTCCACGGCAACACTTCCGTCACCGGCAACCTAAACGTGACCGGCACCGTTAGTTGCGGCTCCGGTTGCTCGGGCGGCGGCGGCAGCGGAGTCTCCAGCGTGACCGGGACCACCGGAATCATCAGCAGCCCCACCACCGGCGCCGTCACGTTGAGCGCTGATCGGAGCGTAGTGGCGTTCCAGGCTGACGTCACTGCTGGCATCACCACAGCGGAGAATTATGCGTCCGCGAATTTCTTGCCACTGACCGCAGCCAGTTCCTTCGCCACGCTCGGCCCGAACGCATTCACCGGCAATCAGACCATCACCGGTAACGTCGGCATCGGCACGACCACACCGCAGGCTACGCTAGACGTGAATGGAACCATTAACGTCGCGAACGGATTAAGCCTCGGAGGCACGACTTTCGATAGCGGTTCGGTTGCGTCGAGCAATGCGTTCCTCGGATTCGCCGGAAGCGCCACGAACTCGGGTACGAGCAACACCGCCAGCGGCTGGCAGGCGCTCTCGGCTAATACGACGGGTGACGGCAACGTCGCAAACGGATATGACGCCCTACAGAGCAATATCACCGGAAGTTTCAACACGGCGCTGGGATTTTCGGCCGGTCAGACCGTAAACGGCTCACTGATTATCGCCAATAACGACACTTTCCTCGGAGCGGGAGCGAAAGCACTCAATGGAGGGATCAGCAACGCGACCGCAATCGGTTCGAATTCCGTCGTAGGCCTCAGCAATGCTGTCGTGCTGGGTACCATCGCGGGTATCAACAACGCCACCGCCAACAGCAACGTCGGCATAGGCACATTCGCGCCCTCGGCAACCTTTGACGTGGAGGCACCCACCGGAGCGACGCCATCGGTCAACTTCTTCGGCACTTCGACGACTCCGGGAACATTCGCCGTGAATGGCAACACGACACTGACCGGCAACCTCAACGTGACCGGCACCGTGACCTGCGGCTCCGGCTGCTCGGGCGGTGGTGGTGGTGGTGGCGGTACGGTGACCAGCGTGGGCAGCGGGTTCGGTCTGCTCGGCGGGCCGATCACCACCAGCGGCACTCTGTCAATCAATCCTGCGGTGGTACCGCAACTCGGCGCTGCCAACAACTTCGTCGGAAACCAGTCCGTGACTGGCAACATCAGCGCAAGTGGTGAGATCAGTACCAGCGGACTAGTGTTCGCGGGCTCTGTGTCGACATTCGGAACAGTGAATGCCGGCACCTACGGCCTGGGGGGAACGACGGTTCTGGCCCACGCTCCCTCGACTGGTGGTTCCATGCTGCTCGGCGAAAACACTGGCAATTCAACCCTGCTCTCCTCGCTCGACCTCAGCAGCACCACGGCCATTGGCGACAACACATTGCGGTTTTATACAGGCGGGAGCTACAACACGGCGTTGGGAAATTCGGCGCTCTACGAAGCGACTTCCGGAGCGAACAACACCGGGGCAGGCTACGAAGCTCTGTTTCACAACACCAGCGGCTCTAACAATACGGCGATGGGATACAACGCCGGCAATCCCACAGGCTTCCAGAACACGACGGGGTCGAATAACACTTTCCTGGGCGCCAACAGCAGTGTAGGAAATCAACTCGCCCTGAACTACGCCACTGCCATCGGCGCGGGCGCGGTTGTCGGCCAGAACAACGCGATGGTGCTTGGCGGTCCAGCGGGCAGTGCAGCCGCCGTGAACGTCGGCATTGGGACGTCCACGCCAGTAGCCACGCTGGATGTAGAAGGGACGACACCCACCGTGAACTTCGGTAGCGCGTCTAACCCGGCAACTCTGACCATAAACGGCTCGCTAAATGTGACGGGCGCGGTCACGTGCGGCTCCGGCTGCAGCGGTGGAGGAGGCGGCGGTGTCACGAACGTCGTGGCCGGAACCGATCTGACCGGCGGCGGCAGTGGTCCGACGGTCACACTGAATTTAAATACCAGCGCAACCGACCTTCGCTACTCGCAACTTGGCGCCACTAACACTTTCGTAGTGACGCAGACGATCAATACGAGTTCGGGGATCGGTTTGACCGCGACGACCTCGACTCCTTCCAGTTCCGGAGTCTTTGGCTACAACACGGCTACGGTGGGAAACGGGAACGGCGTGTACGGTTTGGCCACTGCTGCAAACGGAGTCGGCGTTCTCGGAGCCAACTCAGCAGCTACAGGCGAGGCCCCCGGTGTGCTGGGCGAGAGCTCCAGTTCGGGTGGAACGGGCGTGTGGGGGTCCGGGAATTTCTCGGGAGTAGCGGGATACACCTCTAGCCCAACTGGATACGGGGTATTCGGAAGCAACACCGCCACTACTGGCGGTGGCAACGGTGTGTTGGGCCAGACTACGACGCCGACCGGCACGGGAGTAGTCGGAATTAATAACGCAGCCACCACGGGATACGGCGTCTACGGCTCCAGCGCCAACACGGGTGTGTATGGCACGGGGAACGGATCAGGAGTAACGGGGGCCACATCGAGCCCAACGGGCTCTGGAGTGGTTGGAGTAAACAGCGGCGGCGGATACGCAGGATTCTTCCAAGGCAATGCCGCCGTCACCGGCAATCTTAGCATTGGCGGCGATGTGCCCATGAGCAGTAATCCCCGTATGGTTTTCTCCGGTTTCTTAATTGGAAACTTGGGCAACTCGCCCGTTGGGGGTTACTTCGTCCCGGACCGTAATATAGTCATCACGCGCGTAACGATCAGCGAGAATAGTGCGGGCCAAAGTTGCTCCACCCTGGCCCAGGTTTTGCTCATCAACTACAACGCTGGCGGTCAATTTTACGCTCTGGATCTTCCGAACAACGATTTTGCAATCGACTCTGGAGCGCTTTCCTTGCCCGTCGCTGGTTCAAATCGAATTTCGATCGTAGCGAACCCTGCCAGCGGCTGCAGCCTCGGTGGCTCATCGCCTTCTGATGTCTTCGTGAACGTGCAATACGTGATGCAGTAGCAATGTAGGCTGCCGAGTGTCTGCCGCTTCTGTCGTAATTGTCGTTGATGAACTAAAGCGTAACGCTGAACTCAGAAGTTTGTGGGAATGCATTGCGTTTGGAATCTCCCAAGTCTCGTTCTGTTTTCGACCAAGGTTCCAATCCATCAGGAGGAGCGTATGTTCTCTCACACCGCAAAACCCACGAACTTAACTTCACATCGCGTGCTTGTCTTCACGCTGGCCGTCTTCGCTTGCGCGCTGGCAACGGTTCCTGCGCAGGGCAAGGAAGTTGTGATCTACAACCTGACGAGCGCTACGGCTGCGCCAGCGGGCGACCTGGTTTCCGACAGCAACGGCGTGCTTTACGGAACGGCATCCCAGAATGGCGGGCAAGGACTTGGTTCTGTTTTCTCGCTGACGCCGCCGGTGCAGGGGCAGACAGCCTGGACCCAGACGGTACTCTACACGTTTCTGGGAGGCACCGACGGCATCTATCCCATCACCGGCCTTACGCCGGATGGTAAGGGAGGATTTTTCGGCACGACCACGCAAGGCGGCACTGGAACGTGCCCCTTATTTTTTGGTCAGCCAGGATGTGGAACGGTATTCCAAGTGGCGCCGCCGGTGCAAGGGCAGACCGCATGGACCGAGACGATCCTTTACAGCTTCCAGGGAGCCGCGGACGGATACCAACCCGCAGCCCGGCTATTGCTCAATCCATCCACGGGCGTGCTTTATGGCACTACGTTTCTCGGCGGCGCGTATGGAGCGGGCTCGGTGTTCGCGCTTACTCCTCCGGTTCAGGGGCAGACGAGTTGGACCGAAACCACACTCCATACCTTCACCGGCGGTTCGGACGGCGGTTATCCCTTCGCCTCTCTCATAGAGGATGCAGCGGGGAATCTTTATGGAACAACCACTGGCGGCGGATTCCTGGGATATGGAACTGCATTCGAGGTGTCGCCTCCTGTGGCAGGGCAGACGAATTGGACCGAAAGCGTGATTCACAGTTTCGGAGGATGGGGATTTGGCGATGCCGGATCTCCCGACGCGGGACTCGTCGCTGACGCCTCGGGCAACCTCTACAGTTCAGCGGCCGATGGCGGAACTGGAGGCTTCAACAACGGAGCGATCTTCGAATTGTCTCCACCGTCTGGCGGAGGAACCGAGTGGACGGAGACGATTCTCTATACCTTTCTTGGAGGATCGCATGGCTCCATTCCCGCCAATGACATCCTCATCGACGCGAAGGGTGGGATCTACAGCACGACCGACACGGGCGGCTCCTCGAACAACGGTACGGTCTTCAAGCTTGAGCCGCCAGTCGCTGGAAAGACTGCCTGGACCCTAAAGATTCTCTACAGCTTCAAGGGAGCGCCCGATGGCTACGCACCCGACGGTGGACTCATCATGGGCAAGGTGGGAAAGAGTGTCGTGCTTTTCGGGACGACGCTCAACGGCGGATCCAACGGTGACGGCGTTGTGTACGAATTGACGGGGACGGGGTTTGCTCAGTAAACCGCTCGGCAATCATCAAATAGTGGACGTCCCCGTCTCGATTTTCGGGACATGGGGATTCCACGGTCTCCATGTGATGTACGGACGTTACGCAAAGACTGGAGCGCTTCTAGCGAATGGCAGAAGCTGGAGATGCAAACCCAAAAATAATTCTTGCGCCACTGTTAGCAAGTCTAGCTTGCTTCGAGCTTCTTCAATGCGTCGGCGATGTCTGTTTGTGAGACTATTGCATAACGTTCAAAGACGCTCCGAGTGCGCCAGCCGCCAATTTTCATGATGACTCCTTCGACGATTCCGGCGCGGCGCAGGTTGCGTGCAGCGGTGCGGCGAAGATCATGGAATAGCAAACCAGGCACACCGGCAGCGTTCGTTGCCTTCGCCCACGTATCCCGAAAATCCCGGACGGGCTTGCCATCTGAACGGGTGAAGACCGCATATTCTGACGATTTCCCCGCCACGCATTGCGCCAATAGACTGCGGACGGCGGTGGTCATTGTCACTTCTCGTCCATCTTTGTTCTTCGTAGTGCCGGACTCAAGGCGGATCGTCCGTTCATCGACATCCACGCTGCGGCAGGAACTCAGCCGCGACGTGTCGCATTCTCCTGCGATTCAGCAAGAGCCAGGAGCGCACAAGATAGAACCACAAACTACGCACACGAATCAGATCAGTCAGGGTATCGGTCTAGGTCTGTGATGCGGCATTCTCAGTGACATACCCCGGATAGCCAGAGCGTAGCCGAGGCCCGGTCTGTGTCAAGGCTCTGCGACCGCGATACGCGGCGGGCTTCGCCCGGTCTTGACGCAGACCTCAGCGGCCTCGGCTGAGGATTCATCTATCCGGGGGAATGTCAAAAGGAAATCACTAGTCCCAGACCCTCCCTTTCAGGCTTTCCGTGTCACCGTTCGCTCTCACATCAAAATGTCACCGTACGATCTCTTTACAGGGTGTCACCGTTCGGTTACTCTGTGTGTTCTAGGTGAGGTGTGCATGATGCGTATTCGAACCGCTGCCGATTTGGGGGCCTTCATCCGCGAGCGTCGTACCAAACTCGGAATGGATCAAATTACCCTGACCAAGAAAGCAGGGACGAGTCGAAAATGGCTTGTCGAAGTGGAACAAGGGAAACCGCGCGCTGAAATCGGTCTCATCTTGCGCACGCTGAAGAGCCTCGGAGTGTCCGTCGATCTGAAGGCGGATTCCTACCGTGAAATTCCTTCGATCGGCAAGGCAACAACGCCGGATATCAACAGCGTTCTTGACGCCTTGAAGAAACGGTCATGACGAATCAACTCATCGCCCTTTTGGATGGCCGCGAGGTAGGAACGGTCCACTATAAGAACGCTAGACTTTCGTTCCTCTATACCGATAAGTGGAGAGCCGATACCAATGCTTACCCGCTATCGCTATCGATGCCGCTGGCATCGGCAGAGCACGGCCATGCGCGGATCGAAGCGTTTCTGTGGGGACTGCTACCCGATAATGATCGTGTTCTTGAGAACTGGGGCAGACGCTTTCAAGTTTCTCCCAGGAATGTGTTTCGGCTGATTGCACGTGTTGGTGAAGACTGCGCAGGCGCTGTTCAGTTTGTCCGTCCGGAACGTCTTGAACCACTGCAAAAGGAACCGGCTTCCAGAGAGGTTAAATGGCTTACCGAGGATGAGGTTGCCGAGCGGTTGAGAGCGTTACGCGCGGACCATTCTCAATGGCGTAATGCTCAAGACACGGGACAGTTCAGCTTGGCTGGGGCACAACCAAAGACGGCCCTTCTGTTCGAGCGCCAGCGATGGGGCGTTCCGTCCGGTCGAGTTCCAACCACTCACATTCTCAAACCGCCGACAGGCGAATGGGATGGCCACGCGGAGAACGAGCATTTTTCGCTCCGCTTGGCCAGAGCTGCCGGACTGATCGTTCCCAACTCCACCGTCCAGCACTTCGGTGACGAGATCGCAATTGTGGTCGAGCGTTACGACCGCATGCGGAGCGGAGGACGCTGGTCACGCATCCATCAAGAGGACATATGCCAGGCGCTTGGTCTCCATCCTACGAGCAAGTATGAAAGCGATGGCGGACCCGGAGTACGCACTATTTCAGAGTTGTTGCGTGAACAATCGAGCAATCCCGAAGAGGATGTGCAGTCGTTCGTAGATGCCATCATTTTCAATTGGCTTATTGCAGGGACAGATGCCCATGCAAAGAACTATGCACTGTTGCTAGGCGGAAATGGAGCGGTACGACTTGCGCCGCTCTACGATCTGGCAAGTATTCTGCCGTACCAAAACATCAACCTGCAGAAAGCGAAACTGGCCATGAAGGTCGGCGGAGAATACCGCTTGAGAAATATCGGATTGAGGCATTGGAAAAAATTCGCAACCGATCTGCGATTGGACGAGGCCTGGCTCATGGGGCGTATCAGAACAATGGCATCCTCTATTCCAGATCATGCAACCTCAATCCGAAATGAACTTGAGGCGGAGGGACTGTCACACATAACGATGACCCGGTTGGCACAAAGGCTGAAAGCAAGAGCCGCATCTTGTCTGCGGCTTGTGCAATGAAGGCGGAGTGAAGAGCATTCATCTTTCGATCATATGGATATAGTTTGGGCGTACAGGAGAATTCCAGTGACCTGCTTGACGCTACAGCACGATGAAAATCCGCCAAAAATCCGCTGCGGTTTTAATCGGAAACTATGCCCAAACTATGCCCAAAGTCTCAAAAAAGGCCCTCACAGAACCGCATGGAACCTCACCGTTAGACCATCTAAGTCATTGTAAATACAAGAAAATGCAAGACCTGATTTCGTATAGATAGGGACTCAAAATCCGCCGACCTTCGGGTCTTGGGGGTTCGACTCCCCCTCCCGGCACCAACCTTCTGAGCGCCAGTCTCTTCTAGGTCAGATCTTCTACGTCAGAATCGAATCGTCCAGCCGTTTGCGATGGAAGTCGGCGGCGTGCTGCACGAAGGCCATGATGAGAGGATGCGGATTGTCCTCGCGTGATGAGAGTTGCGGCTGAAACAAGGTCGCGATGAAAAACAAATGCGCGGGAGATTCGATGGCGCGGCATTCTTCGTTCGAGCCACGCGCTACTACCGGAAAGCCGGCCTCCATGGCCATCCATTCGAACTCGGGGTTTAGTTCGTAATTGCAGAAAAACTCTTCTTCTACAGACTCCTTGCCATAGAACGATGCCAGATAGGATCCCGGACGCAAATGGATCTGGGGGACGACTCCTGACAGTTTGGGCGCTTTGGGGTCGCGGTTCGGAACGGCGCAGGCCACGGGATAGATAACGATATTCCTGGCTTTGGGATCCTCTTCGGCGGTGGTCGCGTCGCGGACACCGAGCACATTGCGGGCGCATTCGATCAGCGTGTACTGAAAGCCTCCGCATGTGCCGAGGAAGGGACGATCGTGCACGCGGGCGAACTCGATTCCTTTGAGCATGCCATCGAAGCTCTTGTAAGGACTTCCGGGCGAGGCGAACAGAGCATCGAAGGGATCCAGTATGGCCGCCGCGGCCGACTCCGTGAGCGTCGGCGTCGGAACCCAGGATGACTCCACTTTAAGCTGGAGCTTCCGAGCCGCATGCTGGAGGGCGTCGTTGGTCGCGTGATGAGAACGGAATTCCGGGTTGAAATCGCCGAGAATCCCGATCCGGACGGCGTCGGTCACAAGGAATATTCTAAATTAACGATTCCCGGTTGGAGTTAAGCAGTTGGCTACTGGCAGTAACCGAGGTGCGATGGCTTTTGGGGCTAGTTACTACAGATTACGGCGTGCTATGGCGAGCGGGGATTTCATCTTTGCGGCAGAAAGCCGACCTCGTATAGCTTTGGGTCGTCCGACTGCCGGTATGGCTATCGCAGCTTCATCTGGACCAGCATCACATAGAGGCCAAGCAGCATGGTGAGTGTGCCAGCCGAAATCAAACCAGCGGCTTTCCAGACCAGCGCGTGTGCCAATTCCTTTTGGTTGCGGTAAGAGATTACGAACGTTGGATTATTCCCATCTTTCATTAGCACGAGGGATGGAGTGACATTCAAATCGGAGGACTGAAGCTCGCTGTTTTGGGCCGGCCCTGCGCCCGATGAGATTGCGCGCTTGTGCTGATCGCCTCGCTCCGCGACCGCAACGTTTTGGTACGGTATTCCGGCCGCGGACCACGCTTCCGGTTTGGTGATGCCCGCGCGCGAGAGCGCGGCTGCGATTTTCCCCTGCTGGCTCATTTCTTGAACGTTCGCCGGCGTAGAGCCGCTGGAAAGTCGAATGATCTCTTGCGCAGCACGTTGCTTGCTATCGTTCAAAGCCGCGGGGTTCCGACCATCGGAGTGATTCTGGCTGTCGGGTGCGGAAGCGTTCGGAGCAGGATCACTCGACGAAAAAGGCCGGACTTGGATGCCGGGATTTTCCGAAAGAATTCCTGCGATGAAAAGCGTGTTCTCTGGCTCGATCAGCGATTCTTCGATGCGCAGGTGGCGCGAGGGAGCCATCCCGTGGCGCATAAGAAAAGCGCTGACCCGCGGCGGGATGGTCTCGCCGGCGCTCGAAGAAAGCGCGGCATCATATTCTTTGTGAAAATCGCGATGCAGGTCGAGATCGGCGCCAAGAGGTTCAACCAGCAACTGGCCGGTGGAATCGGAGATAAAGAACGGCAGGTGCAGAGTCTCATCCAGAATTTTTTCCCAATCCTGGCTCTTGCCTTCGCTTTTCCGCCACGCGGTAGTGCGATAGAGATAACACGCTTTGCCCGTAATCGGTGCTGGGATCGTGTGAGGACCTCCCGCATGGCCGGTGATTTGAACCAAGCCTGGTAGCGCGTCGCGAATCATCGAGGCTGGGACGGTCAGCAAAACACCCTTGCGAACCAGAATGCTGATTCCAGAAATGAAGAAACAGACACCGCCCGCCAGCGCGACAGACGAGAGAATCGAAAAAAGATTGATCGGAATGAAGAGTAGGAGGCCCACGTTCGCAGTTCTTGCCGGATCGCCTGGGACATCGGGGCAACGAACTGTTATGAGGATAAGAAGTGTCCGGGGAAAGCACACGGGAAAACGGATCGCTGCGGCTTACGGAGGTAAGTAACTGTTACTGGAGTTCGATCTTGAGGGTCATTCCGCCTTAAACAATTTAAAATTCGCTCGGAACTTTTTAGAGCGTGTTTCATAAACGCTTTTCAGTCCGGAAAGGGCGTCCCTCGGAGGCTAAAGCCCCGCACTCTATCGGGTCCTGAACGGCACGGCTGAAGCCGTGCACTACCCAAAACTGAATTATGAAACACGCTCTAGACAGTACAGCGGCTAGGCAGTTACGGCGCGCGTCTTCAAAATGTCGACCACGGCAGACATGGCGGCATCGATCTCGGCATCGGTGTTGTAGAAATGAGGCGAGAAGCGGACTCCGGCTTTGGGGCGCCAGTCGATGAGGATGTCGCGGGCCAGCAGTTCTCGGCTTATGGCTTCCGAATCGGGCATATCGATCGAGACGGTGCCGCCGCGTTGTTCGGCGTCGCGAGGAGAATTGACGCGCCATCCCTGGCGGTCGGCGAATTCGATCAGACGCGCAGTCTGGCGTTTCGACTTCTCGCGGATCTTGTGCACGCCGACTTGCTGGATGATTTTTACTCCGGGTCTCGCCGCCTCGATGGCGGGAATGTGCGTGGTTCCGTTCATGAAGCGCATCGGAGGATCGGCATAACGGATGGGTCCGGTCGCGAAGGCGAACGAGTTTTCGTGGGCGAACCAGCCGGTGAGTTTCGGCTCGAGTTTCTGACCCAAGTCGGGGCGGACGTAGAGATAGGCAACTCCCGGCCCACCGCAGAGCCATTTGAGCGCGCCGCCCACGGCGAAGTCGGCGTTCAAGGATTGGATGTCCACGGGGACGCTGCCTAGGGATTGAAAGGTGTCGAGGACGACGTGAGCTCCGACTTGGTGAGCTTTGTCGATGATGGCCTTGGCGTCATTGATATAGGAGCTGCGAAAAATCACATGAGAGATCGGGACGAGCATGGTGCGCTCGTCGATGGCTTCGAGCAGACGATTGGTCGGGACGGTAACGCCGTCGTCCGTCTTCACCATGTGAACTTGCGCGCCGTACTGCCGCTGCGCTTCCCAGAAATACATGACGGAGGGGAAGTTCATGTCGGTGTAGACAACTTTGTTGCGATTGCCGGTGAAGTCGAAACAGGACGCGATGACGGCTTGGCAGGTAGTGACATTCTGGTGGAGCGAGATGGAATCTGCGGGAGCGTTCATCAACGCTCCGATTTCGTTGCCGACTTCGAGAGCCAGAGTCCACCAGCGTTCCTGCCAGGCGCGCACGCCGCGCGTGGCCCAGACATCGGCGTAGGCATGGAGGGCGTCGTAGACAGCGCGCGGCATCGCTCCGAGGGAGTTCGAGATCAAGTAGTTGGTGCGCTCGAGGATGGGGAACTCGGAGCGGTAGCGCAGCAGGTCGTCGGGCATGCACAACATTGTAATTCTGACGCCGGGAAACGTATGGCGGGAAGACTTGAAGCGATTGGAGAGAAAAAACAAGGGCGAGCTTGCGCTCGCCCTTCTACCGGTTTCCGCTGCGAATTCCAGGCAGCGGGGTCGATCTACCCAGTCTTCCGGCGTTCGCTTTTTTGTGAAGATGAGCCAGTCAGGGCTGCCAGCAATTGTGCTCCGTCAGGGCTTCCGAGTCCGGTGCACGGATCCCATCCCTTGGCCGCCTGAAATGAGCCGTTGTTGCCCTGGGTGATGTCGTGGAATCCCGAGGCTTCGACAGTCTGCACGTAAATCAGCGGATTGAGGAATCCGATCGACTTCCCCATCGTCTGATTGATTCGGGCGACCAACCCGGCCCATAGAGGAGCGACCGCGCTGGTTCCTCCGAAGACAGCATTCTCTCCGTCGACCAGAACGTTGTATCCAGTGTTCGGGTCGGCATCGCCACTTACGTCTGGTACGCCGCGCCCGCCGGCGCTCACCGTCGGCTTTGGAACATTGAAGCCATTCTGGTAAGACGGAAGCGCGAAGACATTACTTACGCCACCGCCGCCAGCGCCTCCACTCGGTTGATCGTTCCAGACGGATTCGCTAACGATCTTTCCATTCGATGCTTGCAGGGTGGTGCCGCCACAGCCGAGTGCGAACGAACTGGAGGCGGGGAAATCGACATGGTTGCTGCCGTCGCTCACACCGTCCGAAGAACCGTTGTCGCCGGAAGCCACGCAGACGGTGACTCCCATTGCCGCCGCCGACTGAAAGGCTTCGTCGAA
>JBEKPH010000075.1:0-43494 GCA_049520915.1 Terriglobales bacterium | reverse complement strand
GTGGAAACAGTTCCCTCTTCGCTCACCCGAACCTTGAGCACGACGTCTCCCGAGATGTGCGCAGCCAGAGCTTCACCAGGATACTGCGGCTCGACACGCTGAAGCAGCCGGGATTCCGCATCGCGTGGAGACAGCCAGATGCTGCGCGCCCTCCTGTCCGCCGACGTATTCTCGCGCGTGTTCGCCGGACCGGCGATTTGCTCGGTCGAGGCCGCCTGGACGACAGAATTATTCGTCGTGTCCGCCGCATCGCCATTTGCCGCTTCACGAGCGTCACCAACACCTTGGGTCGGAGAGGGCTTCATGCGGAAGACCACCTTGCCTTTTTCGTAGACCACGAGCTCGTCGCTTTCTCGAGCACCCGGATCTTCTTTCACCGCTTTTGCAGAAGCTCTTCCCGCTGCTTTTCTCGCGGGGGCAGAATCCGAAGAGACGGCACGGGTCGCAAACGACTCTTGTTCGGCAGGACAACCGGCAGCTGTTCCTAGGCACTTCTCAGCCTGCGAGACCGGGCTTGAAGATGGCGATTCCGGCATCGGCCTTCGAGACAAACTCAGCCATCCAACGCGCGACCCAATCATAAAACTCAGAGCGACGGTTGCGAGAATCGTGAATGCTCCCAGAACCAAAGCGGCGTCATCCCCAACTCCAACGGCTCGGAACGATTCGCAACGGAATCAAACAAAGTGAGTTCGCGGGCCGCCGGTCTCTCGGTTTCGATCTCCGAAGCATCGAACGGCGATGACTCTTTGCTGCCCACGATGACAGCCTTGGGCTTGTGTTCGGGCCGCCGCTGCGGTCGCTCCATCGCCGAACGACGAAGCAGGGCGCATTGCGCGGCGAAAGTCTCGAGAAGTTCTTGCTCGTGGTTCGAAAAAGTGGCTGGCGACGGCGAAAAAACCTCCAGAATGCCGATGAACTCTGAGCTGGTTCCGTTATCGAAAACGGGCACGATCAGGATCGATCGAATCCCGAGTCGCCGCGAAACAATGGGGTCCACCCGCGGATCGAATTCCGTATCCACGGAAAGCTGCGGCTGGCGGGTCTCGAGGCACGCGCCAGAAAGTCCGTCGCGCGTATTGATCGGAACGCCTAGTCCAGGCGCTAACGGCCCTGTAGAAGCCCGGCAGACCATCTCGCCACCGCGGAACAGGGCGAGCGCAGCGGACGAAGCATGGGTCGCTTCCGCTGCACGCACCACAACCTCATTAAGCACAAGATCGAGGGCAAGTTCGGGCGGAAGACCGGCGAGGATGTGCTCCTCAAGATCGTGGGTCGCGTCGGAGTGCCCATCCTCGGGAAGAAACTCGGACCTCTCCATAGATTGCGGGAAACAGGAATGTTCCAGCCGCCTCCGTTGAAGCGCCAAAAGCAATAACAGAGGGGAGTCTCCCGCGAAACCCCGGGGAAGTCAATTGCCCAAAAAGGCCGTATTCCGCCACATTCGCATGCACGTCCGCCCCTGTGACTACTGGCCAGTCTCGTGGAAGACGGCCGGACTCGTGACACCTGTGGCAGTGGCGTCGATCGTGACCGACTTCGGAGACGCCGGCAAAGTGTACATCTCGCTCGCCGTTCCGCTCGCCCCGGTGAGAACCGGATTCGGACCCGAGAATGTTCCTCCTGCGCCGCCATCCGAAAACGCTACGCTATTGCCCGAAACAGGATTGCCGTACTGGTCAGTGACCAGAATTGTCAGAGCCGTCGGCAATTGCGTCCCCGCCTTCCCAGTCTGGTTGTTTCCCCCAGTAACAGCGATCGTAGCCGCTGGCCCCGCCACCGAGTACTCGACGTAGGAAATGTTCTTGAATCCCGTCGCACTTCCCGTCACCGTGATGGTCCCGACGGTCGTCGGTAACTGCAGCATGGTCCGAGCCATCCCGTTCGCGTCCGTGACCACCGTCGTAGGGCTCGGAATCGCGTCTTTGTTGGCCGTAAACGTCACCGTGATCCCGTCGACTCCGTTCTTATAAACATCCTGCGCCTGCGCCACCAGAGGATTCGTCAACGTCGATCCCGCGGCGCCGGTCTGCTTCGCTCCTCCGAAGGCGATGATCTTAATCGCGCTTCCCGTCGTTGCCGTCGCAGTAATCGTCGCATTGCCAAAGCCCGTACCCGAGGCGGTGAGGTTGTAGGTGCCTGCTTTCTTGGGAACCGTATAAGTCGTCGACACGTTGCCGCTCGAGTTGGTAACCGCCGATGTGGGATTGAAGACTCCGCCTTTGCCGCCATCACTGAAGGTGACAGTCGCCCCGACGTCTGGTTGTCCCGTATAAGGATCGGCAACCTGCACTTGAATCGGCGCAGCCAATGCTGTTCCGACAGTTGCGCTTTGCCCATTTCCGCCCGTAACCGTCGCGACATGGAAAAGACCGTAAACTTCCACGCTCTTCTGCGTCGGAACATATACCCTGCCGTTGGCTACGGTCTGGGTTATAAAATGGCCGACCGCCGGCAACTTGTCGCGACCGTTCGGAGCTTGACTGGTCGTATAAAGTACGTCGAGAGAAGTGGCGTCGAAAGCAAGCATTTGACCCGTGATGGTCCACAAAATGCCATTGCTATTACCATTCGCCGAGATCGACGGCGAATGTCCGCCCGCATATTGTCCAGTAGTCTTCTGAGGCACGCCAGCAGGATTCCCCAGCAGTCCACCCACGATCGGATACGCGAGGATTGGCGAACCGTTCGGTGCAAAATACACGGTGTTATTCCAGTAGGCTGCCGAGCCGAACTGGATGTCTTTGACTGTGCTTTGGGTTTCCCCCGGGATGAGCGCGAATTCCTGGATAGCTCCGCTATCGCTCACCTCGAAGTTTCCCAGTAGGTCGCGGTTCAGCAGATACACGAACCCCTGTTTCCCACTCGCCACAAGCAAATGCGGATAGAGCCCGGGTTGATCAGGAAGAATCAGAGTCCCCGTAGAACTCAGATCCAGGTCGTTTTCATTGAGGAAGTTCACGTCATAAGGGGTGAAATAATCAGCAAGAGAGAGATCGGGCGCCGCTAGTTTCACCACACTGTTGCAGTACGTTTGGCCACCAGTAGGAACATCGAATCCGTGGATGCCCGCTTCCGCGGTCTCAAACAAAATATTTCCCTGCTCATCCGCCGCGAGACCGACGCCAGCCTGCCATACCGATGTCAATCCATAATCGGGTGAAGTATTGAAGACCCCGAGTTGCGTCAAACTCGACGCGCTGTAAGACAGCACCCAGCCTGTGTCGCCATCGTTACAAGAGTTTGATCCGAAGCCCAGATAAACAACGCCGTTCAGCAGCAAAAGACCAGGCCGATTTTTCTCGTGGAGACTATTAAAGATGGTGACATTTCCCTTGTTGCTTACACTCTGCGCCTGGATCAGAACTGGGCTGCCTGGCAAATCGAATCCTGTCGTAATGTCGATCGCGTGCAGATGATGGCGAACCGTCCCGTTCAGCAACGTCTTCGCCACCAGGTACATCGTGTTTGTCGTCGGATCGATGACCGGCGTGGAGACGATTCCTTCCTGATTAAATCCGGGACCAGTGCCGCAAGGGAGATATTTCCCGCTGGCGGTCGTGCCGCCGTAAAGCTCGCTGGCATACCACAACTGCGCACCTGTATCGGCATCGATGGCATACACCGAATCCGCCTGCGTGGCGACATAAACGACATTATGCGCGCCTTGCCCCGGGATGCTCACATTGGGTATGTACAGAGGCTGCCCCATAATGACGTAGTCGACAGGAACACTGAAAAGATGTCCAAAGCTGTTCTTATTAACATTGGCAGGAGTAAGGAGCGTCTCCTGCAGATTCGCATTGTCCCGCGCGTTATCGACGCGGCTCGTCGGAATCTGCGGCTGCGCGAACGACGGCACCAGAAAGGCGGCCACGACAAGAAAAAGACTCAATCCGACAAGCCGGCACGAAAACCGACAGGTCTCAGGCCGATATGCGGCCTCGAAACGTGGGGCAAGTCCGTTGGATGAATAAAGACAAAAATAGCGCATAGCCTACCGCCTCCGGGACACTGAACCTAAAAGGTTTCTATGTTAAGAGCACTTGGGAGACCTTGGGGAAGGAATTCCGACGACAACCGACAATCGAATCAAGTCAAACGATCCAAGCGAGTTATACACCGAATCGCGCTCCTGTTTCAATCACAGTTTCAAGGAATATAGGCAAAACCTTGCACACGCCTCGCTGATCGAACCTCTCAAATCGTTCCTTCGCAGAAATTCCTCCGCCCCTTCGCGACTCTCCGCGGCGATGCTTTCCCCTTCTCCACGACCCAAGTCGCTCCCCTGAAACAACAAAAACGTCACCAACGCAATCAAGCGAAGGCGACTGTTGCCCTCTGTGACATTCAAATTCCCATTCCCGATCAAACAGATTCCGATAACTCGTTCAATCGGATGTCTGCGCCAAAAAGACTGTTACAGTAAACTTGCACACCGTCGAGCCGGATGTGCGAAAAATCTTGCATTGGAAAATTGAAGGAGAAGGCTCGCCATGCGTATCGCGGTGGTTGGTTCCGGCTACGTGGGACTAGTGACGGGAGCGTGTTTTGCCGATCTCGGACACGAGGTCGTCCTGGTCGATAACGACGGGAAAAAATTGGCGGCGCTGCGCGATGGCGTTGTGCCCATCCATGAAAGATTTCTGCCCGAATTGCTCACCCGTCACCGCGGCGGGCGCATCCAGTTTTCCGGAGACCTGCAACAGGCAACGCGCAATAGCGACGCGGTCTTCATCGCGGTGGGCACGCCTCCCACCGAAACTGGCGATGCCGATCTGTCCTACGTCGAATCAGTGGCCCGTGAAATCTCCGGTGGCATCGACGGGTACACGGTTGTGGTCGAGAAAAGCACCGTTCCTGTCTACACCAGCCAGTGGATCCGCACCATCATTACAAGAAACGGCGCTGCCCCGGCGAACTTCGATGTCGCTTCCAATCCCGAATTCTTGCGCGAAGGGACGGCTGTCACCGATTTTCTCTATCCCGACCGCATCGTGGTCGGAGTCGAAAGCGAGCGCGCGGCTGAAACCATGCGGCAACTCTATCAACCACTAACCAGCGGATGGTACTACGGGCGGGCTGATTCGATTCCGCGTCCCGAGACGGCGAAGATTCCACCCCGGCTCATCATCACGTCCACCAAGAGCGCCGAACTCATCAAGCATGCCTCCAACGCGTTTCTGGCTATGAAGATTTCATTCGTCAACGCGGTAGCCTCCATCTGCGAGTCGGTCGGCGCCAATGTGCAACAGGTTTGCGACGGCATCGGAACGGACTCGCGCATCGGACCACGCTTCTTGAATCCAGGAATCGGCTATGGAGGATCCTGCTTTCCGAAAGATCTGATGGCCTTCCGCGCCGTGGCAAAAGAGAGTGGATACGATTTTCGTTTGCTTGAAGAAGTCCACCGTATCAACGAAGAACAGCGCCACCGCTTCATGCGCAAGGTTCGCGGCGTACTCTGGACCTTCCGCGGAAAGCGGCTGGGCGTTCTAGGTCTGGCCTTCAAGGGTGGCACCGACGATATCCGGGAGTCCCCCGCGATGCTCCTCGTCCAGGAGTTGCTACGCGAGGGCTGCCACATATGCGCCTATGACCCCGCCGCAATGGACCGCGCCCGCGAGGTGCTGACCTCCGGCGTCGATTTTGCCTCCGACGCCTACGAGGCTGCGACCGGCGCCGATGCCCTGCTGTTCTTGACGGAATGGGAAGAGTTCGCAGCACTCGACTTGGATCGCTTGCGCGCGCTGGTAAAATACCCGATCGTCCTCGATGGACGGAATTTGTATGATCCGGCCGTGATGTTAGAACACGGATTTTCTTACTACAGCGTTGGACGCCCGGCCGTGTTGACCGAGGAAGTGCCGGCGTTTTCCAAAAGAAGGGAGCGGGCCTGAGCGGATGAACCCAATAAGCCCAATGCAACGTATCTCCGGTAAACCAGTTCCGGCAGCCCAGGCATGACCAGGCGCGCCTTAGTGACGGGAGGCGCCGGCTTCCTCGGTTCACACCTCTGCGACGGACTGCTCGGCGAGGGCTATTCCGTGATTGCCGCCGACAACTTGCTCACCGGAAATGTTACCAACATCGAGCATCTCCGAAACGATCCGCGCTTTGAGTTTGTCGAGAAGGATGTTTGCCAGCCCGCGGAGTGGGGAGCTCTCGACTACGTCTTTCATTTCGCCAGTCCGGCCAGCCCCGTCGACTACGCCGACCACGGCATCGAGACCCTGCAAGTAGGCTCCTACGGAACCTTCCAGGCGCTCGAAGCCGCCCGCCGCTCAGGCGCCAAGTTCATGATGGCATCGACTTCGGAATGCTACGGTGATCCCCTAGTCCATCCTCAGCCCGAAACCTACTGGGGAAACGTAAACCCGATTGGCCCGCGCTCGGTCTACGACGAAGCCAAGCGTTTTTCGGAAGCCGTCACCTCCGCCTATCATCGCTATCACCAGGTTGACACCCGCATTCTCCGCATTTTTAACACCTATGGACCGCGTATGCAGATCAACGACGGCCGCGTAATTCCCAATTTTATGTGGCAGGCTCTCCGCGGCAAAGATCTCACGGTCTATGGCAACGGGAGCCAGACCCGCAGTTTCTGCTACGTGAGCGACGAGGTCGATGGAATTCTGCGCCTCTCCCGATCGTCCGAACACTTGCCAGTGAATGTAGGAAATCCAACGGAATTCACCATCCTCGAGTGCGCGCAAAAAGTCATCGCTATCACCGGATCGGCCAGCCATATCCAGTTCGAACCGCTCCCTCAGGATGACCCCAAGCAGAGACGGCCCGACATTTCCAAGGCCCAGCGTCTACTACAGTGGGCGCCCAAAGTGGACTTGGAAAGCGGCTTAAGACTCTCCCTCGAATATTTTCGCCAGGCCGTCGCCGAAAAAGAAAGAAAGCCGCTCCCCTGAGGATCGAGCAAACGCCCATCGAAGAAATTATGATTTCCAGCCCTAGTGCACGCCCTTGGCACTGAGGAACTCTCCGTACTTCTGATCCACTCTCTGAATGTGGTTGGTTAACCAACCCTGCAAAAACTTCATCAGGTCGGGAGTGATACTGCAGGCGCCTTCGTCGAAGTCCTTCTTGAACGCCAGAACTTTGTCAGTAAGCGCTTTGTGTTCCGCCAAATGGCTAATTAGGTTGGGATAATCATTCGCCATCATCAATTTTTCTTCCGCTGCAAAGTGCTGCCCAGTGTAGTTAATCAAGCGCCGCAGCACTTCCCCGAGCACATCCTTGCCGTGCCCAGATCGCATGGCCGTATTCAGTTCTTGCATGATATCGAACAGCTGCTTGTGCTGCGCATCCATCGCTGCGTTCTTGACGCTATATTCAGCCGTCCACTCAAATGCTGCGCCCATCGGAACCTCCAGAGAGCTTGAATAACCCTCCAGCGCCAGCCTAGATAAATTGCAGAGTAACGCCCAGATCACTGTAGAACGTATGCGGAAGGATGAGTCGCCGATGAGCGACCTGAGACATTCGGTGGGAACCCAATTGGCAATCGATCTCCGAGCGAGCTCGATCAGCGAGGTTGTTCGTCCAAAGCCGGTCCCGCCGCCAGCACCGCCAGCAACCGCAGAATCTCTTCCCGCTCGACCGAGTCTCGAAACACAAAACGCACCCCCATGCCAAAACCCGGATGCGTGGCCAACACCTGGCCCCTGATCTTGAATTTCGCGTCCACCGTTCGCACCAGAATCTCTACCCCCGATCGCCCGGAGAGCGGCGACGGCATTTCTACGTAACAACCGCCTTCGCTTATATCCGACAACGTGCAGCGGTTGGGCACACTCGTGCCGAGACGATAGACCTCCGCTCCCAGCTTGCACGAGAAGCGGCGTTCGCCGCGCCGGTTGCCGGCATTCGTCACCAGCACTCCATCGTTTGCCGCGGGAGATACTTCGCTCTTCGGCTGCGAAACATCGCTTGATTGCCTCGCGAACGACGGCGCGCCTGACAGCTTGCTGCTCGCCGGCTGCGGCGAAACTCCCTGCGCAACTTGCAGGTTGTTCTGCTGCAACCATGTCTGCATCAGACGTCGCGAAGATTGCGGCACGTCCAGGAAACGGATCCCCGTGCGGCCGCTAGCGTCCTGCCAGGCTACTTCTCCCGAGAGCCGCACCAGTTGCTTTTGACCCGGAAGTGCAAATTCGAAATACACCTTGCACGATGTCGGCAGCCGGCTCGAAGTTTGGATCGAAGTTCCGCCATCGCTCAGGTCGGCCATCATGGCATCCATTTCCGGCGCTCCCGGATAGGCGACGTTGGTCGTCGAATTAACCGTAGTCCGCGGCGCGCGGCGCCGTTCGCGGCGCATCAGACCCCGTGCGGCCCGCAGACTGATGCGCGTGCGCTCCGGCGAAAGCGGACGATATAGAACAAAATTGGCTCCCAGTCCGAACACCGGACGAGCGTTAAACTCGCTGTCCACTACCGCCACCAGCATACTGGTTCGGTTCTTGGCGGACTGCCTGAGCCGCGATAGGAACTCCTCGGAGCTTTGATCGGCGCGATAGTCGAGCACAATAACATCGAAGTGCTCGCTCTCCAGCATTTCCTTCCCGCGGGTGATCGAGGGCGTATGTTCCGCCGCCAATCCCAGTTCCGCCAGGATCATCATCAACAACTTAGCGGAGTCCTGATCCGGACACACCACGAGAGCTCGTAAATCCATAGTGAACGAATCGTACGAGAGGGTACATGCTCAGGACAAGTTACCTGTGTCATGGTGCTATCGGCTTTTGCCTTCTTGTCGATTCCGCCGCGAACACGAAGCACTCCCGGAATCGTCTCTCTTCCAGGACCACCGCAGCCGGCGCGCCTGAAACCCGGAACGCCAGCCGGCCCACCAGCTACCCTTTCTTCGCAAATGCGCAGAGGTAACCATCCAAGTCACACCTTTCGTTATCTGTCACTTCCCCGCTGCTCTCGGTATGCTCACTGGACGTTGGTAAGAAGCGAAGTGTGAAGCTTCTCCGGTCAGCATCCAGTGAGCTTCACCTTGCTCAGCTAAGAAACGGTGACCGGAGCGACGCACTCTTTCTCACCAACGTGGCAGCACGCTTGTAACTCTCCCAGAATTACCTTACGAAAAGCCAATGTACGAAGGGACCTTGTACCCCGGTACTTTGACGGGCCGCGAGACTGTTCCTACCATCGGGTTAGTAGTTCCGTTTTCGCCAGGACGATCGAACCCGGCTGCGGTAAAGAGTATGCGCTGAGGAATAAGTTGCGGAATCAGTTTCGCGACAGATAACCGGTTTTGGTTGGCTGAGCGGCGAGCCGCTGGGGAACGGCAATTTCTTTATGAGAAGCCTGAAGAACAGCATGGGGCACGGCAAGCACGCGGAACGCGGCTTCAGTTTGATCGAGATGCTGACCGTCGTGGCCATCGTCATCATCATGGCATCGGTCACTTTCATCAGCATGGTCCCGGTGATGAAGCAATACCGCGTGAGCAACGCCTACAACTTGACGCTCGCGGCCATGCGGCAGGCCCGCGATAACGCGATTTCGCAGCGGACCTCCTACTCCGTCACCTTCACCCACACTGCCACCGTGAACAGCATTGCCGTCGCGCCCACTCTCTCTACCTTCCAGGGTGCCCAAAACACTGTCACTTATACGTTGCCCACCGATATCTCGTTTCTCGCGCAATCGGGTCTGCCGGCACCGGGTCCCGATAACTACGGCACCGGGGCGACTGCGATCGACTTTGGATACACCGCAAACGGCGTGGGTACGGGCGGGCAATCGACCATTTATTTCTGCCCCGATGGTTCGGCCCAGGACGCTGAGGGCACGGCTGGACAATGCGCTGGCAGTTGGGATGGCGGCGTCATCTACATCGCCCGAGCCGGCGACTTCATGAGTTCTCGTGCCATCACCCTCTGGGGCGGCACTGGCCGCGTTCGCGGATGGCGGATCTACAGCAACGGAGTGGGAGGTTATCAATGGATACGTCAATAATCAAGCGTACGCGAACTTCTCAACCTTCGGCGCAGTCCCAGACCGGCTTTTCCTTGATTGAAGTCGTGATCTCCATGGCCATCTTGTCCGTCGGACTCGTCAGTCTGCTCGGCGTCTTCGGACTCGCCATGGCCTCAACGCAAACTTCACAGCAAGACTTGATCGCGAAGCAACTGGCGAATGAAGCCCTCGAGAGTATCGTCACCGCCCGCAACACGACCCAGATCGGCTGGGACGACATCCAGAATTACGGCTCCACTTGTGCCGACGGCAGCGGCGGCTGCGGCATCTTCGCCAATGGCGCACAACCGATCTATCAGGGGTTGACGACCACCGGTGCGGGCAGTTGTTCTAAGTACCTCGGCATTCTCGGAACCCAGTGCGACATCGGCCAGCCCGTACAGACTCTCACCGAGCCGGGCCCCGACGGGATCTACGGCACCGCGGACGATGTCTCCATCCCCCTCACCGGCTATCAGCGCACCGTTCTGATCTCGCAGGTCACCGACTCACAAGGCGTAGTGCAAGGTTCGCTCCGCGCCGTGAATGTCACCGTGCAGTACCAGACGGCCCAGATGAAATTCGCGAAAAGCTACATCTTGAGCACATTAATTTCGAGCTACCAGTAAAAAGGGGAGTCATGGCCGACCGCACAAAGCGCGAGAGTGGATTTAGTCTGCTGGAGATGATCATCGCCATGGCACTCGGCATGATCGTACTGGGCGCCGCCGTGCAGCTTTATACCCAGGGCGTCGGCGCGACCTTCAAGGTTTCGCAGCGCGCCGAGATGCAGCAGGATTTTCGAGCTGCCTCAAACATGGTGCTGCGCGACTTGAGTATGGCTGGCGCTGGCTTGGGGAACAATACTGCGATTGCCTTGCCGAGCGCTGCCACTCCGCGCTATGGCTGCGACCAGTCGACCTGTCACCTGGGAGCTGCCAACACCTCGCCCGGCCTCTACCCTTTGCAAAGTGCCACCCCCTATTTCTATGGATTGCTTCCCGGCTTCCAACAGGGACCGACGATCCACACCGGCTACCCCACCGACACCATCACGGTGGCCTATACCGACACCAACTTTTATCTGAATTGTTACACCGCGACGGTAACCTCCTTGGGAGTAGTGCAATTCGGGCCACCCGCATCCCCCGCAACCTTCCCGCCCACGGGCTGTTTGCCGAACGGCGTCACCTCCCCGCAAGCGGTCAATGATTCCGTGGTCGGCCTTACGATCGGCGATCTGGTTTACGTTTCGCTGAGCGGCAATCCCGTCGTAGTCGAAGTCACCGGTGCGCCCACCACTACCGGCACAAACACCTATAGCGTGCCCTTCGCCAATAACGACGTCCTGAAGATGAATCAGACCGTTGCCGGCAAGGGCTTGAACGCCGCGGCAGTCAACAATGCCGGAACCAATCCAACGCGAGTCTTCGTGATCACTTACTACATCGACAACACTCTCAATCCGCCCCGGCTCATGCGTCAGGTCAGTGGACACACTCCCATGCCGGTCGCGGAAAACGTGGTTTACATGCAATTCAACTACGACCTCTTTAATGACAGCACAAATTCGGTAGCAGTCGCCTGCAGCAACCCCGGTGCCGCCGCCGACGGTTGCTCCGGCGCTTCCACCGGACTGCCCCCCAACGAGGTCACCAAAATCAATATTGCGCACATGGCCATGAACAGCACCCTGAAAGGCGCTCAGGGTGGTTTCCAGGGATTGGATCTGGTCACCTCGGTCAGTGCCCGCGATCTGACTTACAACAACAGCTATCCGATTGGCCCGTAAACGGGAAGCCTCACGCAATTGCACACGACGCTTAGCAGAGTATTGAGGAGTGTTATGGAGAGATACAGGATGAAAAGCAAGAGACGCAACCGGGGATTCACGTTGATCGCATCTTTGATGATGCTCTTGCTGCTTTCGGGTCTCGCGATCGGCCTCATGCTGATGGTGAATACCGAAGGCAAAGTCGGCGGCACCGATCTGCAGAATAACGCCGCCTTTGCCAGCGCCGAGGGCGGAGTCGAGAAAATGACCTCCGACTTGGCTGCGACCTTCCAGAACGCCCTCTCGCCCACTGCCGCGCAAATCTGCGCCTTGGGCAACACTTCCATGCAGCCCAGCCTGCCTGCGGTGACTTGGTCTAACTATCAGGTAACCCCCGGGCAATTGGGCGCGGCCTGCCCCTCCACCATGATCACAAATTGGGGAACCATCACTTCCGGCTCGAACCAGGGCCTCTGGGCACAGATCATCCCCGTGAATATGTTGGCCACCGCCGCTCTGCCCGGCGGACAGGAAGTAAGCATGGTCCGGAACGCGCAGGTCGCGCTGATTCCCGTCTTTCAATTCGGAGCTTTCTCCGAAAGCGATCTCTCCTTCTTTAGCGGTCCAGATTTTACCGTCAGCGGCCCCATCCATACCAACGGCGACTTGTATCCCTTCGTTGGACCCGGGTCGAACTTGAGCTTCCACAATCAAGTCTCGGCCTACGGCAACGTTGTCCGCACTCAGTTGGCTAACGGCTGGAACCCCGCTACCAATTACAACGGCACGGTCTGGATGCCGACCGCTCAGGGCGGTTGCACCACTCTCAACGCCGCCGGAAACTGTATCGCTATGGATTCGCCCGGCAGTGGAACGTTCAGCACCACCTTCGGCGATGGCAGTACGCAAACATCTGGCGGACCCGCGCCGCCCGCAACCTATAACACCAGCGTTTGGAATACTTTTTCCAAGAGTGCATCACCCAGTGGCACGAACCACATGCTCGTCAACGGAAACTACGGCAGCACCGTCTATCAGGGAACTGGTGGCACGAAACTGTCGATGCCCTTCGTCGGCGGTGGAGCGCTCCCCTTCCAGATCATTCGCCGGCCCCCATCCACCGAGTCGGCAACCTCTCCCCTCGGTCAATCCCGTGAATACAATCTAGCTCAGATTCACGTACTCATAAGCGACAGTCCGTCGGAACTGCCCGGCGGCTCCGCGGACGCGAATAACATCCGTCTCGCCAACGTAACTACGGCTCAGGCCGCGGCATCGGGCACCACGGCCAGCAATCCCTTCGGCGTTCACATGTCTTCGACGGCCCTTCCCCCTGGCTACCCCGCCCCGCCCAGCGGCACTCAATGGAACCTCTACTTCGCCACCGCCTCGAACGGTATTCCCGTTCCCTCCACTTGTTCGGTTGCCACTGATGTCTGTTCTCAGGCTGACTGGCAATATGCGCCCAGAGCGCCGGCCGCCGCCTATGTCACACTTTATCCGAGTACTCCTTCGCCAGGCGCGCCCATCATTCCTGGCGAAAATAATGGAACTCCGACCGTCAGCATTTGCCCGCCAGCCAGTCCCACACCCGCGACTGTGCCGCCTGGCTGCCCCACCACTGGCGCTTACCCCTACTACGCTCCACCCATCGCCAATGGAGCTACTCTCTACAACTCGCCCAACTCCACCTCGTGGAATTTGATCGATGGTTGGTTGCGCGTCGAATACAAAGACGCTTCCGGCGTCTGGCATCCTGTAACTGCCGAGTGGCTTAACCTCGGATTTGCCCGCGGCGTAACCGCCCCGTCGCAATCGGGCGCTGGCACACCCGCCGGTGGAAGTCCGAACCCGATCAACCCGAACGCAATCTTGATTCTGCAAGTTCCGGCCGATCGTCTGACTGGCAGCGTTCTCGCCGCCGAACCAGGAGCAGCTAGTTCCATCGGAACGGCCCCAGTCTGTACCAACCCTCAGACTGTTCGCGGAGTAACCACCTGCCTACAATGGAACGGCGCTCCACCGCTTGTTACTGCCGATTCGGCAACGCTCGGAGCAGCCGGCGAATGGCAATTTGCCGCCACGCCCACCAGTTCACCAACCGCGCAGAGCCTCACCCAGTTCAACTGGTATCCCATCAACTTTTACGATGCGCGCGAAGGCGAAGTTCGCGAATCAGGCGACCCCGGAAGCAATGACAGCTGCACCACCAACGGCGTCATGAACGCCGTCGAAATCGACGTGGGCAACCTCAAGCAATGGCTGCTCGGAAACATCGGTTCGAGCGGTGCCAGTGTGGACTATACGGCGCAGAACGGTTACGTCCTGTATTTTTCGGACCGTCGCGGCATGCTCCCCAATCCGAACGTTGTTTCCCCCAACGTCGCGGGCGATAAAACCGGAGACTCGGGCTTAGAGGATGTCATCAACCTCTCGAACGGCATGGTCGGCACTCCCGATGGCGTGCTCGAATCTCCCGGAGGGACGGCTTCTCCGGAAGATGTCAATCAGAACGGAGCCCTCGATAACTTTGGCCCGCAAAACATGGGCCTCGGTCTCTATGGCACCGTCGGCAACCCTGCCCAGAACCTCAACACCTTGATCACCAGCACCACTCCGGCTGATCCCTACGGCAGCACGAATGCCAACAACCGCATTGCGACGTGTACCAACACCGCGCGCCAAAATTGGATCAGCGGCGCTCGTCACGTTTTGAAACTGGTCGATGGATCGCTCGGCAACGTGCCCAACAGCCCCACCGGAACCTCCACTGATCCCGGCGGCTTCACCGTCGCGGCCGAGAATCCGGTCTACGTCCAGGGCGACTACAACACCAACGCCTCCGATACCACCTGGAACGCGACGCCAGTCGACGAAGCCGGTCGCTCGTCCGCCGCCGTCATCGCTGATACGGTCACACTCCTGTCTGACTCTTGGGACGACCGTAACAGCTTTATGAACGACCCCACACAGCCCAATGACCGCAATGCGACAGTAACGCGTTACCGCCTTGCGATTGCCGCTGGAAAAACCAGAAACTTCACCCGCCCGACCACTTGGTCGACCGCCGCTGCTCAGGATTTCGGCACCGACGGAGGTCTGCACAACTTCCTGCGCTACCTCGAGAACTGGGGCGGACAAACCCTCTATTACAAGGGCTCAATCGTGAGCTTGTTCTACTCCACCTACAACACCGGAACCTACAAGTCGGCTCTCGTCTATTCGCCACCAACACGAGGTTACAGCTTCGACTCCGACTTCTCTACGCCGCAAGGTCTGCCACCCGGAACTCCTCTGTTCCGCGACGTGAACAGCCTTGGCTACCGTCAGTTGTTTACGGTACGGCCCAACTAACGTTCCTTAACCAAAACCGAAGCACCAAGAAGCCCCGATCCGCAACCCTCAAGGATCGGGGCTTTCTTCGTAGCCCTGATTTCACAAATGGTTCCGTGGAAGGGCACGGCTTCAGCCGTGCCGCCCCGGGCCATAAATAGGCGGGCTTTAGCCCCCGGGGGTAAAGCCACCACCCCCTCAGACTATTAATGAGATCCAGCTCTCGAATGACTGGGGCTTTTCTCTTAGTACGAAGATAGTATTCTCAATCTCACAGCCTTCCGGTACGGTATCCAAACCAGAAGCCAAGCTGAATATTCATCGATCCGGTGTTCATGAACCAAATACCCACTCCAATCTCCAATCGATCCCACCGTCGCGCGCTCTGGCTGACACTGGCCCTATTAGCTGTCGCATCCCTCCTCCTGTTTTTTATTCCAGCCTTCGTCATCCGGCCATTCACCCATCAATCAGCTCGCGGATTGTCTCTGGCGATCGCCGTCAAGCGCATCGCGCCAGCCCTCACGCTCGTCACACTGGCAGCAATCGTTCTGCTCGCCTGGCGCTTGTGGACGGCCTCCTCAAAATTGTTGCGCGCGAGCCTCGTACTCCCTCTGCTGCTCGCAGCGGCCTCGACGGTCATGGTGCGGCAAAACTATTTTGAGTGGATGTTCAATCCCATCGCCGCCGCCGGCTTCATCCCATCCGCCGACGCACACCTCGCCGACAAAGAAATGGTCATGGCAGTTCGGATCGGCCCGCAAGCCCGTGCCTACCCCATCGTCCAGATGGCCTATCACCACATTCTCAACGACACGGTGAACGGCGAGCCCATCGTGGTCACTTATTGAACGCTCTGTCACACCGGTCTGGTGTGGAAGCGGACATCGCAAGGACGGGAACTCCATTTCTATCTGGCGGGTATCAATAACCAGAATTTCCTGATGCGCGACCGCGAAACAGGTTCGTGGTGGCAGCAGGCCTCCGGACGCGCGATCGCCGGCAAGATGAAAGGCGCCACCCTTGAACTAATGCCGAATGACGAACTCACCTTTGCCTTGTGGAAGTCCGAATCGCCCGAAGGACTCGTTCTGGCCCCGGTCCCCGGCCACGGCGACAAAGACTACGACAACAAGTGGGAAGAAGAAGTTGCAAAGTATCCCGTCCCTCTGACGTTTCCCGGGCAAGGCCTGAAAGATCGCGACGTGGTTTTAGGAATTCATCTCGGTGGCCAGTCACGCGCCTTTCCCCTATCCAAAATCCGTGCCCAGAGCCCCATCGAAGACAAAGTTGCTGGCGTTCCAGTGACTCTGGTGCTGGGCCCTGACGGCGAGTCCATCCGCATTTTCCGCTCTCAATGGAATGGAACGGACATCGATCTCTATCGTGACGCTTCCGCCAACGACGCTTCCGCCAGCAAAGAAAAGCCGTCCGACTGGAAACTCATCGACGCGCAAGGCAACACTTGGAACTTCGCAGGCTGCGCCACCAGCGGACCAGCGGCCGGCGACTGTCTGGAGAAAATTCAATTTCTTAAAGATTATTGGTTCGACTGGAAGAATTACAACCCGCAAACCACCGTCTACAACCACTAAACTCGTGCCGCTAAGTGGTTCCGACTCTATTTTGTCGGTTTTACCGCGGGTACGTTGACCGCCAGATCCGACGACCAGCAATCGGCCAGAATCTTCCATGTTCCCGCCGGCTGTTTCACCAGCACAACCAGGTATTTGCCGCGCTCCTCGCGCCGCTTCCCCATGGCGACCGGCATCAGCATTTTGCAGCGCCCCAGGTCGAGCGCGATCTCGCCCATCACTTCCAGCCGTAACGACTCCATCTCGACATCGCCCAGCCCAGCCTCCAGCAGCGAAATCAGAAATTCCCGGATCGCCGGCAAACTCCGCACCGGAGGAACGCTCGAGCGAATAACCGTCGCTTCCGCCGCATAGAGCTCGATCAGATCATCGACATGCTTCGTGTTACAGGCCTGCGCCCAGTCTTGGACAACCTGGCGCGCCGTCGCCTCAGCCCGCCCTCCCGTAGAACCCGGTGCACCCGGAGCGCGTCCCCGAGGAGCCGACGATTCAGGCTCACTCGATGACGCTGACGCCGCCGAAGCTCCATTCGGCACCAAGTGATGATAGTGATGATGATAGTGATGTTGCGCGCTGCCCGGAGCGACCGCCGCAGGAGCCGCCGAAACCTTCCCGCTCGAAGCGCCACACCACACACAAAAACGGGCTCCCGCCGGTAGCGACCCACCGCAAGCTGCGCAAGGATTGCCCACCGACTCCGGCTTTCCATCGGCCGCAAGATCCTCCGCCGCCGCGGAACCGCCCGACATCCGCTGAATCGCCTCCACCGCAGCCGCAACCGCCTCCGCGTTCGGTTTGGGCCAGCGAAAGCTGCCCGGTAGGCGCTGAAGAAAATCGTCGATGCTGTTACCCGTGCCGCCATTTCCTTCGGCGAGGCCCGGTTCGGATGGGTTGTTCTCGCGCGCGGAATCGGGATCCGACTGGTCCGGCAAACTTTCCCGTTCATCTTCGGCGCGATTCGAATAGGCTTCCGTCACGACAACCTCGTCGTTTTTCATTGTAGGAGAATTCGCAGCCTAGCGGATGCTGAATCGTACCAGCGCTTCGGAATCAGTGGGCACGCCGTTACACAGCGCGGGACGGTATCGCCACGAACTCACGGCCCGCAGCACGACCTGGTCTTCGTCGGCGCCACCGCTATCTAGAACGAAGGCGCTGTGCACATGTCCGTCGGTCCCCACGATGAAGCTGACCCGAACATGCAGTTGATCCTGCTGAACCTCCACCGGTGGGTCTGGCGTGAGCAGAGCTTCCGGAGGCCGTATGTCGCCACATCTCGGCAGATCCAGCGGCGCCGAAACCGGCGAAAACTCGGAGATGTGCGCCGGCACCCGTTGCAGCGTCTTTTCCCGTCGCGATAGCGAAAGCCTGTTAGAACGCTCAGAAGGAATATCGGACGGGGGCGTCACCGCGCACCAGGCAATGCAAGCGCTGCCGATCACTGCCCACAAGGCTGCCAGCGCCCTTCTCGATCCGGTTACCGAATTCGCGCTTGGCCAGAAGCACTTCATCACCTTGGATGAAGGCAATCGCCCTGCCAAGCCAGACGAAGTTCAATATGCTTAGATTCAGCACGTTAGCTCAAGTTCATCCCGGTTTTCCGAGCCGCCAGTGCAATCCCTTGCAAACCAGTCGAACGCAAGTATCAACGCAAGATACGGAAACTCGTTGCCTCCGCACGCCCATTGTTCAGGTTTGTCCCCAGCCTATTGCAGACCGTCCTGGGTAAATTTGTACGCGGTATTAACTTTGTCCGCAGCGAAGTAGAGGCTCGCTGCCTGGGCCGCAGTACTGTAGTTGTCGATGACGATTCCGGACGTTCCGCCGTTAATCGTAGAGATCACGAGAGTCCCTGGAATCGCGTTCGTGATCTCTGCCACGCAGCCGTCGGTTGCACCGCCCGCGCCCGTGCAGTCTTCGCTTAGGCCAAAGAAAAAGTAATCAGTTCCCGTTGGCAGCCCCACATTCGGATTGAAGAACTCCGTCCATCCCGTGCACGTTGCCGTCGCCGAATTCACGAGTTGCTTCGAAAACGACGCTGCTGTCTTCATCGTCGTCCCCGTGAATCCAAAAGCATACTGCCATGGCGTCGTGTCTGCCGCCCCGGTGCCGCAAACCCGCACCACTCCCAGCGACGGACTGGTGAAGTAATCATTACTGACCGCCGGCTGATACAAATGAAGGGCCGTGCCCGTGGATGACCCCTCTCCGATGCGCGCTTTCGACAGCAGCCCCATCGTCGTCGTTTCCAATTCCACCAGCACTCCGGACACCCCATCGTCCGCGCTCACCGTAAACGTCGTACCGTTGGTCACGTCCACAATCGGAGGCGCCACAATTCCACTCGTCGCCCCCGACCCAACCACAAACGTCCCTACCGCCCCCGTCGTGGTATTGATCTGATACAACGTTCCATTCGTACTTCCTACCATCAACACCCCTAGCGTCGAGTCCAACACCGGAGGCGTCAGTTGCAGGCTGCTACTCACCGTAACAGGCCATGGTGAGCCCGCCAGCGCTGGCGTCCCGTTGAATACTCCCGTGATCTTGTAAATCACACCATCGTTCGTTCCGACGTAAACAACGTCATTCCCATAATCGATCCACGGCGACGACGTCGTATTATCGGATGTCGCCGAGATCGTCAGCGAACTCATCTGTCCCGCCGTGGGCGTGACGGAAGCAGCCAGCGTACCTTGCCCGGCAGTCCACGTCAGCACATGAAAAGTACTCGACGGAGTCGCTCCCGGGACGCTCTCCACGAACGCGACCTTCGTTCCATCCAGCGAAAGAATCGGCGATGTATTGATCCTTCCCGTCGCGAGTGTTGAGATGTTGTAATCGAACAGTACCGACGGCGCGATGCCAGTGCAAAATCCGTCGCCCGCAGGGTCAACATATAAATTGTTGAAAGCCACCAGATTCCCATTCGGCGCACTTCCCACGTTGTTCAGTCCGAAAACGACATAATCATTCACGCAGTCCGGAGCAGCGCCCGGATCGAACGAGAACGTAATCCCCTGCCCATTTGTGCCGCCGTCTAACCCGCGAAACACATCCGCCTTCGGCGTCTGCCAACGCTGCCTTACCTGGTTCAAGACTCGCGGCTCCCGTGTCAGCACCTCAGGATGCTTCGCCAACCCATCGCGGCTGAATATAATCGTCCCCGCGGACCAGTCTTGAACCGCGCCCACGTGCCGCTGAGGCGATGCTTCCTGCGCGCGAAGACCCGGCATCCCCGTCACCATCAGGGCAAGCACAATCAAACTCCATTGGACGTTCCCTCCGCACAAATACCTCGGCCTCATCTTAGTCTCCGTCTGTAATTGGTTTGCCGTCATTGTAGCCGCCTTCGGTCTCCGCTGGAATAGCTGATCCTGAATAACTAATTCTAGACACCCCACCCCTCCGCGTGAAGTCCTCTGTCATCGAACGGGTCACTCCGGTAACCCCCATTCACTAGTCGCGATTTCCTTGTGTTCCTTCGTGCCCTTGGTGGTAAAGAGTTTTGCAGGTTGAGCCACCCCAAAGCGCACGAGCATTTCCGATATCGCTCTCCGTATGGAACAATGCCTATGGAACAACGAAGAAGCTTTGCACCGAGTCCGGACGCCCTCATGACCGACGCCCCCAGCAGCCTGCAACTTGCTCTCTTATCGGCAGCAATCCTCGGCTTTCGTCACGGATTCGATTACGACCACATCGCCGCCATCACTGACATCACCAGCGTCCAGACCAATCGCTGGCAGGGCATGCGCCTCGGCCTGCTCTACGCCCTGGGACACGCCGCCATGGTCGCCGTCCTGGGAAGCGCCGTTATCGTCTTTCAACTTTCCTTGCCCCATGGCATTGACCGCATTGCCGAGCGCCTCGTAGGACTCACTTTGCTGGTCCTAGGCGTCTACGTTCTGGGAACGCTCTTCACCGGCAACTCTCGACCCCGCAGCCGCTTTCATCTTTTGGCGCACGCGTTCCGCTGGGTCAATTGGAAGATGCGCACCTACTGGCACGATCACGATGTACCTCGGCCAGCCGACAAGACGTGGAATTACACCTCGAAATCCGTACTCATGATCGGCGTTGTCCACGGCCTTGGTGCCGAGACACCCAGTCAACTGATGATCTTTTTGTTGGCTGCCAATCTTGGCGGCACCGGGAAAGGCTTCATCGGCCTCGCCATGTTTATCGGAGGATTGCTGATCATGAACACCGTCATGACCGCCTCCGCGGTCGGTCTCTTCGGATTCAGTTCCCGCTTGCCCCGCTTCCAGATCGCGGTAACCGCTCTGACAGCGATCTACAGCCTGGCCGTCGGCGCTCTCTTTTTGTTTGGCTCCTCGGGCCTACTACCACCCCTAGGATGAGATCGCCTTCAGGTCCGGGTATAGCTCCCTCGACTTGCAGAAGAACTCTAACTCCTTCCTCAAGCCGAGACCGCGCCAGTTTTTCCAGCGACATCGAAAAATCGATCTTGCATTGAGTTTCAGGTGGATCAACGGGCGATCCTTAGCAGCGCACTTCTTTGAAATCTGCTTTTTCTCAGACAACCTTTTGCCCGCCTGCATCAATCACGCTCATCTCGATCAATCATCCTTCTCCGATAGTTGGCCATCCGCGATTGCTATGCGGCTAATTCGATTTTGTTGACAATAATTTCTCCACAGATCGCCGAGTTAGTAATACAATTGACGACCTGTAGTTACCCGAGGGGGTATTTAATGACAAATATTGCGAATGCAATCGTCCGGCTCCGTGAGGAACGTCGGGAAGCACAGAACCAAGTCCAAAAACTGGGGGAAGCGATTTCCGTTCTTGAAAAGCTTACCCGGGGTGCGGGCGCAACCAACCACGTAGGATCCACAACCCGCGCGAAGCGCGTTCTCTCAGCCGCTGGCCGCCGGAGAATTTCTCTCGCCCAGAAAGCACGTTGGGCGAAAATAAGACAAACTAAGAAAGCCGCCTGAAAGCGAGGCGGGCCTCCAGCCTTTGCGAGTTTCTCCCCTTCGCAGGCTGTAGCCCGCCGGATTTTTCTCCCCTAACTCCCTCGCCCGATCCAACCTCGGCCCAGTTCTACCCCTAAACGCACAGCTTACTCGATCTATCCGTGTCCTCCACCCAGTTCCCGCACGATGCTGCCCACAAACGCTTTGGCATCCCCGAAAAGCATCAACGTGTTATCAAGATAGTAAAGTGGGTTATCGATACCTGCGAATCCCGGATTCATGCTGCGCTTGATCACCATCACCGTATGCGCTTTATCCACGTCGAGAATCGGCATTCCATAAATGGGGCTCGTCGCGTCGGACCGGGCCGCAGGATTCGTTACATCGTTCGCTCCAATCACCAGCGCCACGTCGGTCTGCGGAAAATCGCCGTTGATCTCTTCCATCTCAATCAGCCGGTCGTAGGGAATATCCGCTTCCGCCAGCAACACGTTCATGTGTCCCGGCATTCGCCCCGCCACCGGGTGGATAGCAAACCGAACATCCACGCCCCGCTTCGTCAATGCATCAAACAGTTCCCGAACCTTGTGCTGGGCCTGCGCGACCGCCATCCCGTATCCCGGAACCACGATCACTCGGTTCGCCGCCGACAAAATCGCCGCCGCTTCTTCCGGAGTGGCGCTGCGTACCGGTCGCGCCTCTTCTCCCGTCGCCGCCGAAATTTGTACCTGTCCAAAAGCTCCAAACAGCACGTTCGTGAATGAACGGTTCATCGCCTTCGACATGATGATCGAAAGAATCAGACCCGAAGAACCATCCAGCGCGCCCGCAATAATCAGCAACTTGCTATTCAGGACGAAGCCCATCGCCGCTGCCGACAACCCCGCGTACCCATTCAGCAGCGAGATGACTGTCGGCATGTCCGCCCCGCCAATCGGGATGATCAATAACACGCCAAACGTCAGCGCAATCAGGATCATGAACGGAAACAACGACCGCGATTCCGGATGCAGCACCAGCGTTACCGCAATCGCCAGCGCTCCCAGCAGCAACAAAAAGTTGACCAGATTCTGGCCTTTATAAGTCAGCGGCCTCTGCGGCAGAACTTCCTGCAACTTCCCCGCAGCCATCAGACTCCCGGTTACGGTCAGGCCGCCGAGAATCACTTCCAGCGACAGCACCGCCATCATGAACCGTGAAATATCCGGAGTCCGAAGATAGAACTCCGCCGACCCGACCAGCGTCACGCAGAGTGCGCCAAACGCATGGCTCAGTGCGGTTCGTTGCGGCACCGCCGTCATCGCCACGCGACCAAGCGGAACGCCGATGATGGTCCCCAGCACCAGCGCGGTAGCAATCAACCGGTAATCCATGCCATGGTTCAGCAGCGTGCCGCCAATAGCCAGCACCATTCCGGCTTCGCCAGCCCAGATTCCGTGGCGGGCCGTGGTTGGAGAGCTCATCCACTTCAGCGAAAGGATGAACAACACACTCGCCACCAGATACAACAGCTCAATGACAACTTGGATAGAACCGCCCTCGGCTGTCATTATTTGGCCGCCGGTTTCGCCGCCGCATTCGATGCCGGACGGCTGGATTTGAACATCTTCAGCATGCGGTCCGTAATCACGAAGCCGCCCACGATGTTGCTGGTGGCAGCAACAACCGCGATGAACCCGAAGACGGTCGAGAGGTGGCTCTTATGTTCGCCCACCAGCACAATCGCTCCCACCACCGCGATGGCGTCCAAGGCATTGGTCAGCGACATCAGCGGAGTATGCAGCAGCGGCGAAACCCGTCGGATCACCTCAAAGCCAATGAATCCGGCGAGTACAAAAATAAAAAGAGCGTTGATTAGAGTGGAACTGCTATTCATCTTTCCTCCGCGAATGTCGTCTCATGCCTGCTTAACCAGCGCGGGCAACGCCAGAAACTCGCGCACCCGGGCCTGCACAATCTCTCCCCCGCGAGTCAGCAAAGTCTCGCGCACAATCTCGTCTTCAAGATTCAGATTCAACTTCTGGTCTTTAATCAGGTGCGTCAGAAACGCCGTAATGTTCCGCGCATACATCATGCTCGCGTGATACGGTACGCCCGCGGCCAGGTTGATCGCTCCGATGATCGTCACCCCGTGTTTCACCACCGTCTTCGCCGCTTCGCTGATCTCGCAATTGCCTCCGCGTTCGGCAGCCAGATCCACGATCACCGATCCCGACGCCATTCCCTTGACCATCTCTTCCGTCACTAGCACCGGAGATTTCTTTCCCGGAATCACCGCCGCCGTAATAACCACATCACTTTCCTGCACGACTTTTCCCAGCAATTCCCGCTGCCGCCGGTAAAAGTCTTCATCCTGCGCTCGCGCATATCCGCGGGCATCCTGCGCATCTTTCGCCTCGATAGGAAGCTCAACAAAACGGCCGCCCAGACTCTGCACTTGCTCCTTCGCCGCCGGACGCAAATCGTATGCCGAAATCACCGCGCCCAAACGTCGTGCAGTCGCAATGGCTTGCAGTCCCGCCACACCGCACCCAATCACGAAAACGCGCGCCGGAGTGATCGTTCCCGCAGCCGTCGTCAGCATCGGGAAGATCCGTGGATGCGTATCCGCGGCCAATAGCACCGCCTTATAGCCGCAGGCCGTTCCCATCGATGAAAGCGCGTCCATGCTCTGTGCGCGCGTCGTACGCGGCATCAGTTCGATCGAAAAAGCCGTTACGCCCGTCTTCGCGACCTCCTCCACCACTTCTTTCGCCCCAAAGGGCCGCAGAAATCCCACCAGAATCTGGTCGCGCCGAAAAAACTGGACGTCCTGTTTCCCTGTCACATCGTTCGAGCCGTAACAAAGAATCTGGACCACAATATCCGCCGCGGCAAAGATGGCCGCTCGATCGGCAATGATCTTCGCGCCCTTTTCCGCATACAGCGCGTCGGGATACCCCGCCTCCACTCCCGCCCCCGACTGTATGTGGACTTCAAAACCGGCTTTAGTCAGCGTCGGCAGCACGGCGGGCACGATTGCCACGCGCCGGTCTCCCGGATAGATTTCCTTCGGAACGCCTATGATCACAAGGTCCTGCCTGTCTAGCGATTCTTCCTATCGCGAATAAAGCTTCGGATTTGCACTGGCTTGCGGTAACTCGATCTCTTGCGGCCACTTCTGCGGAACGGAGGATTCTATTCGAGCGCGATGCCGTCGCGCAATGGTCTACGTCACAGCTGTTCTGTATCCGCCGTCACGTCTAACATCTAATGCTAGACCCTCAGATGAAGTCGCAAACCATCCTCACCGCTCGCCGCGGCGATACCCGAGCAGTCCCGCACAATCCAGTCCGCGCCCGCCTCTTCCAGACCACTGCGAATCAGCGTCGTCAGGAACGCAATCACCCGCGCTCCCGCCGCCTTGCCCGCGCGCACCCCGGCGGCCGCATCTTCCACCACAATGCACTCCGACGCGGCAAACCCCAACTTCGCCGCCGCCTTCAAATACGGTTCAGGATCAGGCTTCCCAATTTTCACCTCGCTCGACGTCACCATCGTCTTCGGGACCGGCAAACCCGCCGCCTTCAGTCGAACTTCAGCCAACTTACGCGTACAAGATGTCGCAATCGTCCACCGATCAGCCGGCAAGCTCTTCAACAGTTCGCCCGCGCCCGGCAACAGCACAACCCCGTCGAGGTCCTCAATTTCGCGCCGCTCCACCTCGCGATCTTCCGCCTCGACATCGGCGTTCGGCAGAAGATCGCGAATCGTAATCCGGCTCGGCCGTCCGTGCGCCAACTGCACAACTTTTTCCGGATCAAACCCGTGCTCCACCGCCCACCCGCGCCACACCCGCGCCAACGCTGGAGTCGAATCGACCAGCACCCCATCCAGATCAAACAGCAACGCCTTGCATCGAATCTCACTCATCCCATCTAATTTACATCCCTCCACAAACGGCGCGCCCATCACCACTAAATTTCCGATGGAGCGCCGGGCGTCCTCGCGCGGCCAAGGCGAACGGGTTCCAAAGTCACAATGTGGCGGGAAAAAATCGAAGCTGAGAATTGTACGGACTCGAGGATGCTGAGAAGAACTAGGAAATGCGCGTACTACCGTTGGGAAAAGACTGCTCCTCGCTACGGACTACTCGCCAGCGTCGGCACCACCGCCGTATCTACCGTCGTCGGATCATCCCGCAACTTCAAATACAGCGTCTTCCCCTTCATCGGCGGAATCAACAGACTCGTCTCCGCAAAGCCATCCGGCACGGTCACCGCATTCGCAAAATCCGGATCCGAACTGACTTCATCAATCAGAAATAATTTATCCCCACTCAACGTGCACTGCCGTTCGCGCAACGCAGCGCACCGCACACCCTTCAGCGCCGGAACCCGCACCAGATTAATCAGAGGCTGCCAGTCCCCTTCCACCCCATCCGCCGCCACCGGACGAAACTTCAGCGGCCCAAACGCCGATGGCCCCAGCAACTTCATCGGATCGAGCACGGCAAACACAGTCTTCGAATCCTGCAGCGTCAGGTTGCCGTCCTTAAAGCTCAGCACCACGCGGAACGAGTCGTCCGCAGTCGCAACCTCCACTTTTTCTGTCGTCGGAAACACATCCGGCACCTGCGTCTTCAGAAAGAAGTTCAGTCGCGCCTCTTGCGGCAACTCATCCGAGTCACCGAGCCTCACAATCGCCGGCGGTGCCGCCTCATCGTACTGCACACTCTTGCTGATCACGTTTACGCTAGGACGCCGCGCCTCCACCGTCGAGTTAAGATCGAGCATACGTCCATCTTTCAGCGTCGCATGCAGAACAATCTCCTGCTCCGGCTGCAGCAGCGCGCTCGCCGCCGGATCTTCCGAAACCAGCACCAGTTCATCCTGCTGATTCGCCCGCGAAAGCGACTTGGGCTTGAAACTCAGCGCGCCCGCCTCGAGTTCAGTCACCTGATCCAGCCGCGTACCCTTCAGCACTCCCTCGGGATCGCCCGCATGAATCGCAAAGCCATCCAATCGCCCTGCCTCCGCGTAAGTATGCAGACGAATCTCATCCGCATCGCGCAAGCCAAACTTTTTCACCGTCATCGTCAACGATCCCGGCGCCGATTCCTTGAGCGGGACGCGCACTTCCAACTCATCCGGCTTCGTGATCTTCCACTGCGCATCCAGGTGCTTCCCTTGTTCGTCACGGAGCAGAACCTCGCTCACGCAGCACGTATCCGCGCTTTGCAGATGCAGCGTGTCTTCCCTGCCCACGATGAGCGCGCTCGCGTCCTTCGACGCCACAATCCACTGCGCCGTATGAGACGTCCGCATCCGAAAACGCGGACCCTCCCAAGGCTTGAATCCCCAGTCGCCCCGCAAAATCCCCGAAACTTCCTCTCCGTCCGCGGCCACACCTTGCATCGCCTCCGTCTTCACGAGAAACCCCCCACTCGCCGCATCCGGCTCCGCTGGAAGATCCAACGCCGGCCCAACCTTCGGCTCGACGTGGAGCACAAAGTTATGCCCCAGTTCGGTTGCGAATACCAGCGGCGCGCCGTCCACCGGCAGCACCAGCTCCGGTTTCCCCGCACAGAAAACTTGCGCCGGACTCATCGCCCGCAGCGTCGGCGGAGGCGCCGGATGAATTGCCGGCAATCCAATCACCAGCACCGACTTCGGATTGCGAAACGACGGAGGATTATTCAACCGCAGGTTCAATTGATCTTGTTTCGGCAGCGCCAACGCCGGAATGTACTGGTACTGCGCCGTGTGCGTCGATCCCAGAATCCTCACCACATCCACGATCGCTCCAACATACGGACTGTAATATCCGCCCTTCGCCGTCGGCGTCGAACTGATCTGCGCGAGCAGATCGCTCGATGTTCCCGAGGTCAAAGTGGACACCATGCTTTGACTGTGGGCGTCGTCAAGCACCAACTGGTCGGTATTTTGGGTCAGGCAGGGGACTTGCTGCGCGCTTGGCTTATCAAAGCACTGTTGCTCGAGCCGTATATTCAAACTGTGCGCCAGCAGCGTGGTTCGCGCCTTCAGTTGCTCTGGATCGGCGGAAGCGTTCTCCCGCACTACTTCCAGATATTTCTCTAGCCGCGCGCGATCCAGGCTGGCTTGTTCCAGATCCTGAGCCGCCCGCACAAACGCGCCCGGCTTTCCGCGCACCGCACTCCGCAGCGTGCTGAAAGCCCCTCCGGTTTCCGGCGCGAGAAGAATCAACGCCTCTTCCGCGCCATCCGGCACAATCACATAAGTGCCTTCTTCGTGTACCGGACGGCTCCACGCCTCGACCGCCGTAAACCACGTATCCGGCGGAGGATTAGTCACGCCACGCAAGAAAACAATGACCATCAGATAGTGCACCGATTGGTCATCGGGCAAATCCGGATGCACCCACAGCCGGTCTCCCGACTGCAAGCTCGGCACTTCCGCAATGGGCAGCGTCTTGCCCTCGCGCTCGACGCGCACTTCCACCTTCGGGCCAATCAAATCGAACGCAGCCGTATCCGCCAGCGCCCCGCCAGCCATCGCGAACCAGCAAAAAGTTGAAACGGCCGCGATCGCGAAGCCGCGCCTCATCAAATATGCAACGAATCTGGACAAATCCTGGGTCCCCACTGCATTTTCTAGGGATGGAATGCGCCGGAATGCTTCCTCACATCGGTTGACGAACCGATACCACATTCTAATACGCACACATGCGACACAATGATTGGATGCTTGAGTCCCGCAGAAGGACGTTACCGAATGTACCTGGAAGGAACAGAAGTGCAGGAAAGAAGTAACCTGAAAACGACACCGACAACCGAAGAATTCCCTCGCCAACCCGCTCGTAGGTTGTTGAATCTATGGTGAGCGCGGCAGGAATCGAACCTGCGACCCATGCATTAAAAGTGCATTGCTCTACCGACTGAGCTACGCGCTCTCACCCGTTTCAATCTAACATATTTTGCGCCGAAACCCGTCCCCACCGCCGAGACGCCAGCTCTGCAAAAGCGATACACTCTGCATTCATGCGCTCCCGATTTCCCTCGTCAAAATTTCCCTTAGCGTTTTGCGCTATCTTCGCCGCCGCATTTTTTTCGCCCTCTCTGAGTCATGCCAAGAAAAAGGAACTGCCCACCGTTCGCTGGACCGCCGGCGCCCCCGGATGCACCTTCGAACGTGGCGACGACGGCCGCTATCGCTGGACCATGACCGGCAACGACCTCACCGTCTCCGTTCTCGTGGATTCGCAGGAACTCACCAAGAGCCGCCACCGCTTCTACCAACTCTTCGCCGCCTTCGTCAATGTCACCTACACCGGCAAGACTAAGTTCGAATTTCCCCAGGACGTCCGCATCGATTTCGTCCGCCACCACGACGTTGTTGTCTCTTACACGGATCCCGCCGAGCTCTCCCTCAAACTCCAGAATGATCTCGATACTTATGTCTTCGAGGGCGAGCGCAAAATCAAGAAAGACCCCAGCGTCACCGAAGATAAGATGGCGCACATGCGGGAGTACGAAAAAGAGGCCTCCGAGTTCATCGAATTCGTCAGCACCCAAAGCCTCGGAACCGACACCATCTTTCTCACCCCCGGCAACCCCGAAGCTCACGGCTGGGTCTTTTTTCCCACCGCCAACAAATGGGTCGGCCCTTGGAAAGAGCACGAAGACTTTATCGTCGCCCTCTGGATGAAAGATAAAATCTGGCAGTTCCCCTTTTCTCTACCGCCCACCAACGGCGATCTGATCCTGCGAAAACCTCCCGACTAGCTGCGACCAAATATTTCTCCGGTTCCAAGGATTTCCTTCGTGTCCCCTTCGTGCCCTTGGTGGTCGAAGCTTTTGCACGCAGAGCCACCGCCGCCGCCTTTCCCCGATTGACCTTCCCCACTCGCCTAACCATAATGAAAGTGTATGGACCTCTACGAAGAGATAGTTCGCCTGCGCCAGGCCGGACACCGCGGCGCCGTGGCAACCATCGTCAACGTGCGTGGATCCATTCCTTCCTTTAAGACTGCGAAAATGCTCGTGCGCGACGACGGCTCCATCGTCGGAACCATCGGCGGAGGCTGTGTCGAAGCCGAAGTCTGGCAGGCCGCCCGCGAGGTCATGGAATCCGAGAAGCCCCGCACCCTCACCTTCGACCTCAATCAGGATCCCAAATACGACACGGGCCTCGTCTGCGGTGGCACGCTCGAAATCTTCGTCGAACCGATCCTGCCTCCCGCCGATCTCTACATCTTCGGCGCAGGACACGTTGCCACCAGCCTCTATCAGGTCGCCCACATCGCCGGATTCGATGTCACCGTCATCGACGATCGCGAGACCTACGCCAACCGTGAACGTTTTCCCGAGGCTCACCAGGTCATCGCCGAAGATTTCGACAAAGCCATGGCCCAAGTCATCCCCAACGAGTCTTCCTACATCGTCATCGTCACCCGCGGCCACCATGACGACATGCGCATGTTGCGCTGGGCCGTGCAGACTCCCGCCCGCTATATCGGCATGATCGGATCGAAACGCAAGACCATCACCATCTTCAAAGAACTTCAGCAGGAAGGCTTAGCCGCGCATCTCTTCGACCGCGTCAACGCCCCCGTCGGGCTCGATATCGGCGCCATCACACCTGAAGAAATCGCCGTCTCCATCACCGCCGAACTAATCGCCAGCCGCCGCAAAGTAGAACGCGATCTCCCTCACATGAGCTGGTTCCACCCCCACGCGCGAGAGTCTGAGAACGAGCCGAAACCTTAGAGCTTTTTACCGCCGAGACGCGCCGAGACGCCAAGGATGCCATGGCAAGCTCCTTATGTCTGCTTGATCCCTAGTAGTCCCTCGAACTGTGTTTCTGGTCTAGATTTCGGATTCTAGTTTTTCTCGGCGCACTCTGCGTCTCGGCGGTGAAAATTTCCAGTTATGATTTCGGTATGCCGAAAGAAATCGAAATCAAATTTCGCATCGACAGTCTGCCCTCAATCATCCGTTCTCTAAAGCAAGCAGGATTCAAGCAACTCACTCCCTCTACCCACGAAATGAACTCCCTCTATGACCTCTCCGGCCAAAAACTCCGCAAGAAAGGAGAACTCCTTCGCCTTCGCAAATACGGAGACCAATGGGTTCTCACCCACAAAGCCAAATCCAAAGCCCCAACCGGACGCCACAAATCCAGAGTCGAACTCGAAACCAAAGTCGACAACGGCCCGCAGCTGGACGCGATTCTCCGCGCCCTGGGCTACACTCCCACCTTTCGCTACGAGAAATATCGCTCCGAATGGGCCGACGGCCAAGGCCACGTCGTATTGGATAAAACTCCGATCGGAAACTTCGGTGAGATCGAAGGCCCCCCGCGCTGGATCGACCGCGTTGCGACCGCTCTGGGCATCAGCAAAGCCGATTACATCACCAACACCTACGCCCCGATGTTTTTCGAATGGAAAAGACGCACCGGCAGCCCCGCCGAAGAAATGACCTTCAAAGCCGTAGCCAAGAAATCAAAAGAATAGAATTGGATTTTGTTTGCAAGTGAGGGATCTGTCCAGCAAGTTCCGGAATAATATTCGGAGGGTTTGAAAGGGCGCGGCTTCAGCCGCGACGCTAAGCGGCCATAAATTAATACAAGGCGCTTTCGATTCCCGGTTGCACCGCACGCCAAACTCGGTGCCCCAGGTTCGTGCCCGTTCTTCAGGGCACTAACCTGGGTCCTTCTAAAGCAGCCTGTGAGCGATAAGCCCCAAAGCTTTTCTCGGCGCCCTCTGCGTCTCGGCGGTGAGCCGGTGGGTCTTCTACGATCCCGTCCCACAGCACTTCTTATACTTCTTCCCACTCCCACAGGGACAAGGATCGTTCCGCCCTACCTTATCCCCTGCCCGCACAACTTGCGTCACCTGCATATCCCCGGCTCCCGCCATCCGGGCCTGTTCCAGCTCTTTTTTCTTTTTCCGCTGGAACGCCTCTTCGATATCGTCCACCGAAGTGGCAATTTGCCGCGCTGGCCGTCCATTTCCCCGTCCGCCCGTAATCAGCGAAGGCGCCTGTGGCGTTGATCCCTGCGCCGAAAGATCCGTTCCCATACCGCCCGGCCCCGGATCTGGCGGCCGCTCCATAATCTGCATCAGGTACAAATACCGAACCGTCTCTTCCTGAAAGCGCTGCATCATCTCTTCGAACATGTCGAACGATTCGCGCTTGTACTCCACCAGCGGATCATGCTGCCCATACCCGCGCAGCCCAATCCCCTCTTTCAGGTGATCCATTGAGAGCAGGTGATCTTTCCACTGCGCATCGATCACGCTCAGCATGATCATCCGCTCGTGATACCGCATCGCCTGCGCGCCAATCAACGCCTCCTTGGCGTCATAGCGCTCCTTCAGCTTATTGAAGATTGCGTCGCCCAGTTCCTGCCGGTTCATCTCCTCCGGCTTCAAACCTTCGGCGTAAATGTCGACACCGAACCGCGTGAAAATCGCATCCTTCAGAGCCTTCAGATCCCAATTCGCAACATGCTCTTTCGGAGGACAATGCTTCTCCAGAATGTCTCCCAGAATTCCGGAAACAGAATCTTCGACAATCAGATCCTTCTGATCGAGCCCCTCCAGCAACCGGCGTCGCAATCCGTACACCGCCGTCCGCTGCTTGTTCATCACATCGTCATACTCAAGCAGATGCTTGCGCGATTCGAAATTCTGTCCTTCCACCGCCTTTTGCGCCGCCTCAATCCGCCGCGTAATCATCCGCGACTCGATTGGGATACCTTCTTCCATTCCCAACCGTTGCAGCAGGTTCGAAACCCACTCCTTGGCAAAAATCCGCATCAGGTCGTCTTCCAGAGAAAGATAGAAACGCGACGATCCCGGGTCACCCTGCCGTCCCGCACGTCCGCGCAACTGGTTATCGATTCGGCGAGCCTCGTGGCGTTCGGTTCCGAAAATGTGCAACCCGCCCGCTTCGATTACCTCGCGATGCTCCCGGTCGGTATCGGCCTTGTAACGCGCAAAAATCTCGTTCCACTGATCCGTCGGCACCGCGTATTCATTCCCCGCGTAATACCACACCGTCCGGTTCGCATCGTCAATCTCTACCTCAATTTTTCCCTGCGCGGCGCGAATCGGCTGGGCGATTCCCTTCTTCACGCACTCCTGCTTTGCCATGAATTCAGGATTGCCGCCCAGCAGAATGTCGGTACCGCGGCCCGCCATATTGGTCGCGATGGTAACTCGCCCCTTGCGGCCCGCTTGCGCAACGATTTCCGCCTCGCGCTCGTGATATTTCGCGTTCAGCACTACGTGATCTTTCAAGCCTTTTTTCTTCAGGAGTTCCGACAACCGCTCCGATTTTTCAATCGACGTCGTGCCCACCAGCACCGGCTGGCCGCTATCGTGCAACTTCTGGATCTCATCCGCCGCCGCAAAATATTTTTCCTTCTCCGTGCGATAGACAATGTCCGGATTTTCCTTCCGCAGCAACACCCGGTTCGTCGGAATCACGATCACTTCCAACCGGTAGATCTTGTCAAATTCCGGAGCTTCCGTCTCCGCCGTTCCCGTCATTCCCGCCAGCTTCTTGTACATGCGGAAATAATTCTGGAACGTGATCGTCGCCAGCGTCTGATTCTCCCGCTCAATCTTGACGTTCTCTTTCGCCTCAATCGCCTGGTGCAGACCGTCCGACCACCGCCGTCCCGGCATCAAGCGCCCCGTGAACTCGTCCACGATCAGCACTTCGCCGTCTTTCACCACATATTCCACATCGCGCTTGTAAAGCGCGTGCGCCTTCACCGCCGTCTCCACGTGATGCTTCAGCGCCCAGTTTTCCGGATCCGCAATATTCCCGATCCCCAGCAGCTTCTCAACTTTCTCCCAACCGTCGTCGCTTACCGTGACGTTGCGATGCTTTTCATCCACTACATAATCGCCCGTCATGATCTTCGGCTCGCCCGGAGCCGTATCGATCTCTTCGCCCTTTTCCAGCTTCGGAATAATCCGGTTCACTTTGTAATACTTGTCCGTCGACTCCTCGCTCGCGCCCGAAATGATCAGCGGCGTACGCGCTTCATCGATCAGGATCGAATCGACCTCATCGACAATCGCGAAATTGTGCATCCGCTGCACGCAATCGTTCAGATCAAACTTCATGTTGTCGCGCAGGTAATCAAACCCGAACTCGTTGTTCGTCCCGTACGTCACATCGGCCGCGTAAGCCGCCCGCCGCTCCGCATCATCCAGATCATGGACGATCACGCCCACCGTCAGTCCCAAAAAGCTGTAAAGCTTCCCCATCCACTCCGAGTCGCGCTTTGCCAGGTAATCATTGACCGTGACCACGTGTACGCCGCGCCCGCTGAGCGCATTCAGATAAACCGGCAGGGTCGCGACCAGCGTCTTGCCCTCGCCCGTCTTCATCTCTGCAATCGTTCCCTGATGCAGCACCATGCCGCCAATCAACTGCACGTCAAAGTGCCGCATGTTGAGCACGCGCTTGCTCGCTTCCCGGCAAACCGCAAAAGCCTCTTCCAGCATCTCGTCGAGGACCACCTTCAGCTCTTTGCTCCGCTGCTCCTCGACTACCTTCTGCCGGTCGGAATACTCCCCATCGGTATTTTCCGCATCGCCGCTCAACCCATCAGCATTCTGAGTGTCAGTCTCGGCAATCGGCGCGTCCGCAATCGCCCCCAGACGCTCCTGTATCCGCGCCCGAAACACCGCCGTCTTCGCCCGCAGCTCGTCATCCGAAAGCTTCTGCATCTCCGGCTCGAGCGCATTAATCGCCAGCACGCGCGGCTGCAAGCGCTTCACCTCTCGCTCATTCTTCGTCCCGAAAACCTTGCCCAGCAAAGTGTTAATCAAAAGGAGTTTCCTTCAGAGGACACACGTCCCAAATCTACTTAAAAGCCTAGCACATTAGATGCGGACGGGATGGCGTTGGACGGAGAACGTGGCCGGCTCTTGGCTAAAGAAATGGATTCTGGATGACCAGATCCCCAAAGCGACGCCCCTGCTGCATGTCCTCGCTATAGAGCACCCTGCAACCGCCCTGGAGCGCCGCCGCTATGATGAGAGAGTCGTACCACGCAATCTGGCCGGCTGCCTGCAGGCGGAGGCCTTCCAAAAATAGTCCGGACGACGAAGGAATTGTCATCATCGGCAGCAAGACCTTGAAGAAATACAATTCCAGTTCGGTCACCGTCATTGGGGCCCTGAATTGCCGCAGGCTCACGTTCATGAACTCCTGTACGACCTGGTAACTGATTACCCCCTGCCTCGAACCGACTCCACGCGTGACCAATTCCTCGGCGATTCGAGCTTTGCGGGGATCGACCGGATCGAGCGAATAGACGAAAATATTGGTATCGAGGAAGTATTTATCGCTCATTCATCTCGTCGCGCGTAAACTTCCGGCCCGCGTTCACATGACGGAGACTGTTGTAAAGCTCCGTGACCTCCGCGGCGCTCACGCGGCGGGATCCGTACTGAATAAGCCACTCTCGGAAAGCATCGATCAGGGGCCGGTGCTCACTGCGAGCAACTTCCCGCGCGCGTTCAATGTCGGATTCCGCGGCGCTAAAGGTTATATTCTTCATACGGATCTTATCCGGTCATTTATTGCACGGATGTAGTGTACACGAAAATAGTGTACACTGCAAAAAGAGAACTAATTTCTTCGGATACACGCTACCAACCTCGCTGTTCAGACTGGCTCGCCAGCCCCCACCCTTCGTCACTCCTCGCGCCAATTGGCGTCTTTCGATCCCCTCCTAGTAAGATTCCCTTTCGCCATGCCCACTTTCTACCAGCGTTTCCAGGAATCCGCTCGCCACTTCCCCGACAACATCGCCCTCGAAATTCAGCGCGAGGATGCCGTTGAACGCGTCACCTTCGCCGAACTTACCCGCATGTCCGAGAGCGTCGCCAACTGGCTCTCCACCCGCGTTCCCCGCGACGCCCGCGTCGCCATCCTCGCCGCCAATCATCCCCGCTGGGTCGCCGCCTACCTCGGCATCATTGCCGCCGGACGCACCGCCGTCCCCCTCGACACCGCCTTCCACGCCGACCAGGTCAAGAAGTTGCTCATCGACAGCGGCACGTCTCTACTTTTCACCGACGTGAAGCATCTCGCCATCTCCCGCGAAGCAGTCGCCGATCTCAACATCCCTCTAGTCATGACCAGCGCCGCAGCCGAACAAACTACTGCGCCCACATCCGCGCAGGATGTCCCACCCGCCGCCCCGAGTGCCCCACTCATCGCGCCCCTTGCGATGAGTGGGCTTGTCCCGGGAGAAAATCTCGCCGCCGACCTCGACTCCATCTTCGCCGCCGGTCCCGCCAACTTCCAGCCCGTCACTCCCAACGATGACGACCTAGCCGCCCTCCTCTACACCTCCGGAACCACCGCCGACCCCAAAGGCGTCATGCTCACTCACGCCAACCTCGTCGGCGAAGCCAACTCCGTCCTCGCCGTCGTCAAGATCGGACCCACCGACGCCCTCCTCGGCATTCTCCCCATGTTTCACGTCCTCGCCCAGATGGCGAACCTCTTTCTCCCTCTCTTCAACGGAGCCCGCGTCGTCTATCTCGAAACCCTCAACACCACCGAACTCCTCCGCGCCCTCAAAGAACGCAACATCACGACCTTCTGCGTCGTCCCGCAATTTTTCTATCTCATTCACGAAAAAATCTTCAAAGAACTCAGCAAGCGCGGCAGCTTCGCTCTGCGCATCGTCCGCTCCCTGATGGCTCTCAACCGCGCCCTCCGCCGCCTCAACATCAATGCCGGCAAAACCTTCTTCGGAAAAATCCACGCCACCTTCGGCCCCAACATGCGCTATCTCGTCACCGGAGGCTCGCGCTTCGATCCCGCCATCGCCCGCGATTTCTACTCCTTCGGCATCGACGTCCTCAACGCCTACGGACTCACCGAAACCTCCGGCGGCGCTTTCCTCAATCCCCCCGGCGAGCCCATCGTCTTTGGCTCCGTAGGCAAGCCATTCCCCGGCGTCGAAGCCCGAATCATCGCGGACAAAACTCCCGACGCCCAACCGTCCGACGACGACACTCCTCCCTCCGGCGAAATCGCTCTCCGCGGCGCCATCGTCATGAAGGGATACTGGAATCGCTCCGATGCCACCGCCGCCGTTCTTCGCGATGGATGGTTCTACACCGGGGATCTCGGCTACTTCGATTCCGGCGGCAACCTCTTTATCACCGGACGCCGCAAGGAAGTCATCGTCCTCGCCAATGGCAAAAACATTTATCCCGAGGAGATCGAGGCCCACTATCTCCAGGCGTCCCTCATCAAAGAAATCTGCGTGATGGCTCTCGAGTCGCGCGCTGGAGACCCTACTTCCGAGCGTCTCCACGCCGTCGTCGTCCCCAATTTCGAACTCCTTCGCGAACGCAAAATCGTCAACTCCAAAGAGGCGATCCGCTTCGAAATCGAAGCGCTCTCCCACAAAATTGCCTCCACCAAGCGCCTCGGAGGCTACGACGTCTGGCAAGAAGACTTGCCTCGCACCACCACCCGCAAGCTCAAACGCTTTCAAATTGAAAAACAGGTTCGCGAACGCAAGCAGAGACAAGACTCCGGCGATTCAGAAATCAGCAACGAAAAGCCGCTCACCGAAGAAGAGCAGAACTGGCTCCAGCGCGAAGACGTGAAGCGCGCCCTCGCCATCATTCAAGAAAATTCCCGCGGATCCAGCCACGCATCTTCGTCGCCTACCGACACGCCAACCATTCGCCCCACCCACAACCTCGAACTCGATCTCGGACTCGACTCCATGCAGCGCGTCGAACTTCTCACCGCCCTCGAGCAGCAACTCGGCGGCGAAGTTCCCGAATCGCAGCTCTCGGAAATCTATTCCGTCCGCGACCTCGTCGATACCGTCCTCGCCAGCGCCAGTCGCGGCGAAGGCCACGCTGGAGCCGCCGCTCCCGCCTGGTCCACCATCCTGAGTGAACCCGTCACCGATCCCGACGTCCTCTCTCTCGCCCGCCACAACGTTTTCGTCGAACTTATTCTCTTAATGCTCGGCCGCCTCGTCTATCTCTTCGCTCTCGACCGCTTTCACCTCAAAACTCGCGGACTCGAAAACCTGCCCGAAAAAGGTCCGTTCCTTCTCTGCTCCAATCACCAGAGCTACATCGATCCCCTCGTGCTGGCGGGAGCCCTGCCGTGGCACCTCTTTCGCAACACCTTCGCGCTCGGCACCAGCGACATTTTCGGCAAAGGTTTCATGCGCCGCCTCGCCCCCCGGGTTCGCGTCGTCGTCCTCGATCCCGACGCCAACCTCGTCCCCGCCATGCGCGCCGGTTTCTTCGGACTCACTCACCAGCGCATCCTCATTCTCTATCCCGAAGGCGAACGCACCAACGATGGCAGCCCCAGAATCTTCCGCAAAGGCGCGGCAATTCTCTCCATTCACGCCCAGGCGCCCATCGTCCCCATCGCCATCGAAGGCTTCTACGAAGCGTGGCCGCGCCACAAGAAATTCCCCAAATTCACCGATCTAAAACTTGTTTTCGGAAAGCCGATTCAACCCCCACCCGCCGCCGAGGCCAGCGACGCCGCCTATGACCAGCTCACCGCTGAATTGAAATCCAGAGTAGTAACCATGTGGCAGGATCTGCGCGAGAAGAGTTCTACTTAGAAGGGTCGCGGCCTTTAGCCGCGCAAGCCAAAACTCGGTGCCCCAAACGTCCCTGTGAGTTTGTAGAGTTTGAAAGAATACGCTGCGAAGAACGCGAGGTCGGCAGTCGCGGAAAGACTCTGTCCTTGCTCTTGCTTTGAAAGGATGTGGCTTCTTGCCACGCCGTAACGGTCTTCAAATCAACGCGGGCTTAACATTTGCTGAAAAACTCGGTTCCAGCCTTTGGGTGGCGCAGCGGTTCACCGCTGCGATAAATGCCTCTCTTGAGTGCCGGCTTTAGCCGCTGAGGGAAATGCCAGCAGCACAACCTCAACTCGCCCCCACGCCCTTCGCACGCCTCTCCACAATTTTTCCCAGCGCTCCCACCACACCCGAATGAAACCGCTGCCCCGCTTCCGCTAAAATTTCTTGTTCCGCTTCATACGGCAATAGCGCCTTGCCCGTCAAACCGCCAATCAACTTCTGATACGCATCCGCCACCACCAATATGTGCGCTTCGATCGGAACATTCACCGACCTCGCTCCCTGCTCCTCCACAATCTGTTGCGCCACGATAATGGGAATCACCCGCCGCAGCGCGCTCCCCGCCGCCTGCATCCGCGCATCCAACTTCCGCCCTTTGCGAAAACTCTTCTCCACCTCGTCCCGGCTCATATCCGCCGCCTTGTACAAAATGTCGTTCGAGATGCCTAGCTTTCCTAAATCGCGCATCAGCACCGCCGAGCGCATCAGTTCCACCCGATCCGCGCCCAGCCCCATCGCCTCCGCCAGTTTCGTGGACGTCTCCACCACCCGCTGGTTCTCTCCGAACCCGATCTTCTCCGTCGCCATGAAATGCTGCAGCACCAGAAGCAGCCCGCTGAAGCTGTCGCGGATATCGTCCGTCATTGCTTCCTTGCGCTCGTACAGCGTCCCCATCGCATACCCGACCACGGCCAGGCTCCCCGCCCATATGGCAAAATTGAACAGCCGCTCACTTGGCAAACTCAGCACCTTGTGCGCCGGCATCATGTTGTTCAGGAAGTCCATCAGAACTACGAGAAACACGCAGGCGAACGCCGTCAACGTCGCGTGCCGCCGCCCAAAGTAATACGCCGAATACAACGTCGGCAAAAAGTAGAAGCACAGGGCCATGGGCAGCGACTGCGCGAAAAATTGCATCAGCGCCGCGATCAGCAACAGCGATCCCAGCAGGATAGTTTCTTTGCCAAATTTGCTCATTTTTTACGGATCACTCACTGCCCGCAAACCCGCTCTCCATCGCTCGCACGACAGTAGAAACACGGGTCGGGACGATAGCCCTCTCATGCCATGTTGGGGCAACCCCGTCCCATCCGAAAGTTACCGGGGTAATGAGCATTTTTTCAGTTTGGCACCGCGGAAGAGTGTGGGGGAAAGTGTGGGGGACAGGCCCGGGCCGGTGCCCCATCCTAACGTCGGCTTCATCGACGTTAGAGCCTGCCCTGAGCGGAGCCGAAGGGGTGGGATTCCGCGAACCTGTGCAGCGTGGGCATTAGGCGCTCGGGAACGCCGAGCGCAAGGACCTGCCCTAGCCCTGAGTGACTGCTGAGGATGCCCCATCCTAACGTCAGCTTCATCGACGCTAGAGCCTGCCCTGAGCGGAGCCGAAGGGGTGGGATTCCGCGAACCTGTGCAGCATGGGCATTACGCACTTGGGAACACCGAGGGCAAGGACCTGCCCTAGTCCTCCGTGACCGCTTCCCTGGCAATCCGAGCCGCTCGCTCTTTGGCATCTTCCTGGTACGCCGCGAGCTTGTTCGTCGCCACCGTACGAAGAGGATCGCTCAGCGACTTCTGCTCCGCCACATCGAACTTCTCAATATCCGCCGTCTCTCCATCCGGAGACACCGTAACCACTCTATACACTCCGACGGATCCATCCGGAACTACGAGCTGCCCTACCTTTATCCCTTGATCCATGCCGACAGTTTCCCACAGCCGCGAGCCGATTGCCAGTCCCGGCGATTCCAGCATCCCCCGGGTTCACGCCATATTTGACTTGCGACAGACAACAGCCGATACTTTCGCCTGCGTCACTCCCCCAGAATCTCCGTACCCGTTAGGGTCTCCCGATGAAAAAATTGATCACCGTGCTGGCGCTCCCACTCCTGCTCGCCACTTCGCTCTTCGCCAAGAATCAGTACAAGGTTTACTCATTTCCCTCGGGCTACATTGTCACCGCCATCAATTCCTCGGGAGAGGTCGTTGGCAGCCTCAACAACCAACCGTTTGTTTGGACTCGCTCCGGCGGCTTCCAGTTCCTCGGCGATCTCGGCGGCGGGGTATACTCTTGCTGCGTCATCAATGACAACGGCGAAGTTGCGGGCGCGTCGCACCTGCCGAATGGCATCATCCATGCTTTTCTCTGGACTGCCAGCACCGGCATGCAAGACCTCGGCTCGATCCTTGGCGGTCAGAGCGATGCCGCCTCGATTAACAACAACGGAGAGATCGCAGGGGACTCTTCAACACCGGATGGGATAGTGTCGCATGCCTTTTTTTGGTCGCAGGCCACCGGTTCGATCGATATCGGCCCGCTCAACGGCTACTCTTCCAGCCAGTCCACTGCACTAAATGACACCGGCGAGATCGCGGGAACTGAGGGAACGCAAACTGGACCAACGTCTCCCTTCCGCTGGACTCTGGCAACAGGAATTCAGGCGCTGCCAGGCCTCGGGGGTAACTCTAACTTCCCCCTCGCGATCAACGACCAGGGCCAGATCGCTAGTATTTCTTCGATCGCGAGCCAAGCCTGGCACGCCGCATTCTGGCCACCGGACGGAAGCATCCAAGATCTCGGAACGCTCGCAGGCGACAGTTCCAGTCGAGCTTTGCATATCAATGCCTCGGGCCATGTCGCGGGCGACTCTTGGGGTGCTAACACCAGTATCTTTTTCTGGACACCCGAAAACGGCATGCTCGACATCGGTACGATTGCCACGCCGCATACTTCCCTAGGTGGCCTCAATAACCGTGATCAGATCGTCGGCAACGATGCCGGTGACGCCAAGGGTGGCGGCATCTACCTCTGGAGCCCGACCCTCGGCTTGCAAAAGATCGGCACCGCAAGTGTACCCACCGCGCTGAACGACGCTGGCCAGTTCCTGGCCCGCAAAAACTTTGATTACTTGCTGTTCACACCCATCATGAATGTCACTTTGACCTCGTCGCCAAACCCCAGCGTCAAAGGTCAGAGCGTGACTTTCACCGCCAGCGTCAGCGCCATCGTTGGCCTTCCTCCCGACGGCGAGCAGATCGCCTTCTACGACGGCAGCAAACTCTTAGGAAGCGGCACTCTGACGAGCGGCGTTGCAACCTTTACCACTTCAACTTTGTCCGCCGGTACCCACAGTATTCTCGACAGTTATGCTGGCGACACCAACTACGAACCGAACAAATCGTCGCGCTTGAAGCAGTTGGTCAATCAATAGTTCGCTAAGCAATAGTTTCTTAGGCTCTATGGTAGCGTCGGCTTTCTTTACGTTAAGAGTGCCCGGAGCGATGTCGAAGTGTCGGGATCCACCGAGTACTGAAAACTGGGTACTGGGTACTTTTTTCATCACAAATCCTTCGTGACCACAATCACTGACAACGACCGCGCCATCCGGCGAAAATGATCTTGATTGGCCCAGGACAAAGTGTGCCCGTTTCCAGAGACGCCCGCACTGAACCCGCTTCAAGCCATTCGCACCGTTCCTTGAAAACCCAACCGGTCGAGCATCCGAATCCGCTCCCGGCGAGAACCAAACCGCCCAACTTGTTTATAGAAATGACATCACGAATGTTTATAACAACGATATTAGGGGATAGGGGGGTAGGGTGCCAAATGGTAAACAACCCCTCATCTGGCTTCCCTGATGGCTGATGGCTGATGGCTGATGGCTGATGGCTGATGGCTGATGGCTGATGGCTGCCCTCCTCACTTCGCCCGCGGATGAGTCTGGTCATACACATTCATCACATGCTTCACCGAGAGCTGCGTATACCGCTGCGTCGTCGCCAGCCGCTCATGCCCCAGCAGTTCCTGGATCGCCCGCAGATCCGCTCCTTCTTCCAGCATGTGCGTTCCAAAAGCGTGCCGCAAAGTATGCGGATGCACTTCCGGAGACATCCCCTTCGCCACCGCAATCCGCTTCACGATCCGCCCCACGCTCCGCGTCGAAAGCCGACCGCCCCGCTGATTCACCAGCAACGCCGGCATCCCTTTTTCCGGAGGACGGCTCGCCACCATCATCTTCTTAGGAGAATTTTTCAACGTCGCCAGCAGTTGTTGCCGCCACGGAAGATACACACTCAGCGCCGAAAGCGCCGATCCCCCAAACGGAACGAACCTCTCCTTCTTCCCTTTGCCGCGAATCAGAATCGCTTCGTTACTTAAACTGATGTCATCCAGATTGATGCCTACCAGTTCCGAATTCCGAATCCCACACCCATACAGCAATTCGAACATCAGCCGATCCCGCTCCGGAAACGACGCCACCTCCGGCATCTTCCCATCCAGCATCGAATTCATCTCCTCAATTGTCGGAACGCGCGGCAACTTCTTCGGCAGCCTCGGAGTCGAAACCAGCTTCGCCGGATTCTGCTCGACCACCCCTTCCTGCGCCAGCCAGCGATACAGCGACCGCACCGCCGCCAGCGACCGCGCCACAGAGGTTTTGCTCAGCCCCTTGTCATACAAATGCGAAAGAAATCCGCGAATCGCAATATGATCAATCGCCTTGAAATCGCGCTCACCGATGTAAGCCGCAAAGACGTCAAGATCGCCGGTATATGCCTTGATCGTATGCCCCGAAGCATTCCGCTCCCGCAAATGCCGCAGAAAATCATCAGTAGCCAGTTCGACAATCGTGCGACCTTGCTTCATAACGTGTCTCCGCGGGCAAGCAATCTACCAAGGAGACACGGAGACAAAACCTTTTCCTGTTTATCAATGTCGAGTCGTAACCAATTGAGCCGTTTGAGTTGCACCGTCAGCGTCTTGAATTCGCTTTTCTCCGTGCCTCCGTGTCTCCGTGGTAGATTCACGCCTTCGCCTTCGCTCGCGGATGATGCTTCGCAAACACACTCTTGAGCCGGTCCAGCGCAACATGCGTATAGATCTGCGTCGTCGATATATCGGAATGTCCCAGGATCGTCTGCACCGTTCGCAAATCCGCTCCATTCTCGACCATATGTGTCGCGCATGAATGCCGCAGCATATGCGGACTCGCATGACGTCCCGA
>JBEKPH010000074.1:0-57053 GCA_049520915.1 Terriglobales bacterium | reverse complement strand
CTGATCGACGCAGGCAAAGAGAAGGGATATCTGACCTATGATCAGGTCAACGACCTTATCCCGCACGATGTGCACTCTCCTGAAGACCTGGAAGATCTGCTAACCACGATCGGAACGCAAGGAATCGATGTACTCGAAAGCTCGAAAGGGCCGACGACCGATCTGGAAAAAAAATTCGAGGAAGTTGATGATGCTTCGGAGGACGTCGAACTCGACCTCACCCCCGGAGCTCTGGAAAAAACCAATGATCCCGTCCGCATGTATTTGCGCGAGATGGGAACCGTGCCGCTGCTCACGCGCGAAGGCGAAGTAGAAATCGCCAAGCGAATTGAGCGGGGGCAAAACCGCGTTCTGAAAGCGCTTTCGCGCTCGCCGATTGTGATTCGTGAACTTCTCGCCCTGGGCGAGGACCTTGAGAAGGGCGTCCGCTCGATTAAAGAGCTGGTGACGTTCGACGAAGAGGAAATCACGGAAGAGATTGTCGAGAAGCGTCTGAAAGCATTTCTCGACAAGATCCACGCGCTCGACAAGCTCTACAAAAAAGTCGCGCCGTTCGTCGAAAAACTGGCGGCGGTGAACCAGAAGAAGCGTCCGAAAGACCACCGTCGGTATCGCATCCAGTTGGCGCGCGCGGTGGTTCGCACTTCGAACGCGGTGCGTAAGCTGGGCTTCACCAACAACGAACGCAAACGGCTGATCGACCGTGTGAATCGCACGGTGGACGGCATGCGGTCGTTGGACCGGCAGATCCAGAATCTGGAGAAGCGGGCCGAGGCGACGCGCAGCGAAGAGCAGAAGAAGGAATACAAGAAGCAGTCACGGGCGGTCCGCGGAGAGCTGGAAAAGCTTGAAGTGGAAGCGGGCCTGTTGTTCCAGGAGCTCAAGCGCACACAGCGCGAGATCATCCAGGGCGACATGGACGCCGAGCATGCCAAGCGCGAGCTGATTGAAGCGAACCTTCGTCTCGTCGTTTCGATTGCGAAAAAGTACACGAATCGCGGATTGCAGTTCCTCGACCTGATCCAGGAAGGCAACATTGGCCCTTATGCCACGTGGTGGATTCGGCAGGCAATTACGCGTGCGATTGCTGACCAAGCGCGTACGATTCGTATCCCGGTGCACATGATCGAAACGATCAACAAGCTGATCCGCACCTCGCGGCAGTTGGTGCAGGAACTGGGGCGCGAACCGACTTCCGAAGAAATCGCGAAACGGATGGACATTCCGGTAGCGAAGGTGCGGAAGGTGCTGAAGATCGCACAGGAGCCGATCTCTCTCGAGACGCCGATTGGCGAAGAGGAAGATTCGCACTTGGGCGACTTCATCGAAGACCGCGCGGTTGTGTCTCCGGCGGAAGCGGTGATCAACGTCAACCTCAAAGACCAGACTTCGCAGGTGTTGCGGACACTGACGCCGCGCGAGGAGAAGGTCATCAAGATGCGCTTTGGGCTGGAAGACGGCTCAGAGCACACGCTTGAGGAAGTCGGGCAGTCGTTCGCGGTAACAAGAGAACGCATCCGGCAGATTGAGGCGAAGGCGCTGCGGAAACTGCGGCATCCATCACGGTCGCGAAAGTTGCGGGCGTTTATGGATGGAGTAAGAGACTAAGCCGGGGAGTCACCGGAGAGTTATAAGTCAGGATGGATAAGGGGGGCGCGTGAGATCGCGCCCTTTTTTGTTTGCAAGCTGGCGAAGCTGCTTTGTTGAGCTTGACGGAGCTGTTCCTCAGGAGCATAATTCTTCCGCTAGTACTCGCCGCTGTTCTGCGTGCGATCGGTTCCTCCCCTAAAATCATTTTCCCGGCGAGCGATTGAACGGGGCAAGTTCGCCCCCCACTCCGTTGGAGGTTGTATGAAATCAGGTTACTTTGTCCTTCCGGTCTGGCTTCTCGGTTGCGTTTTAGTGTCGGCGCAAGGCCCGAAAGTCAAATTTGCGGATCCAGTTCTGTATGCAGGCACTGGAGGGTGTGGAACGGCTTTGGTGGTGACGGATGTGAACCATGACGGCAAGCTTGACCTCGTGCTGGGCTGCACCGATAGCGTCAACGTGCTGCTGGGCAATGGCGACGGCACGTTTCAGCCAGCGGTCGAATACGCGGGCGGTGGCGCGACACCAAATTCTCTGCAAGTGGCCGACATCAACCGGGACGGGAACCCCGACATTGTTGCCGGCAATGCGAGCGAAGTGGACGTGTACCTGGGCAATGGTGACGGCACGTTTCAGGCGGCGGTGGTGACGCCCAATCTTTTTGCGACTGGGCTTTCCGTCGGGGACGCGGACGGCGACGGTTTTCCGGACCTGATCTTATCCGGGGTCGGCTTCTCGTACTCCGGAGTGATCGTCATGCCGGGCAACGGCGACGGCACGTTTCGAAGCGGAATTTTAACCCCGACACAGATCGGAAGCGAATACGTAGCGACGGCCGACTTGAACCATGACGGCAAGCTCGATGTGGCGATAGTCACTGATCCCGGCTATATCCATGACAAGGTCGTGGAACGAGCCGTGATGGGGATCATGTTTGGCAACGGCGATGGCACTTTCCAGCAGCCGGTCACGTACGCGAGCGGAGGCTTTTATCCGACGCAGATTTCGATCACGCAGGTCGATGGTGCGTCCGGCATTCTGCTGGTCGACCAGCGCGCGAAGAATCCTTTCAAAGGGTATTTCAATCTCTACGTCACGGACCCGCGAGGGTCGGTAGATGGAGGTTTCGGCGGGCAGTTCGCGGGAGCGGGCTTTGCGGCGGCGGTAGGGGACCTGAATGTCGACGGCTTTCCTGATGTGCTGAATGGCAATGGAGCGCTCTTTTTGGACGGCAGTTTTCAGCATCTGTATGTCGGAGGCGGTGCGGTCGCCATAGCCGACCTGAATGGGGACGGGCAACCGGACATCGTGACGACGCATGGCGGGGGAGCCGATGTCTTCCTGAGCGCAGATTTCAGCTCGCAAACCAAGGTGACGAGCTCTGCGAACCCATCGACAGCCGGTGAAGCGGTAACTTTTGATTCAGTGACGACCTCATCTCGAGGACCTGTGGCGAACGGAGTGGTTGTGACGTTCTTTGACGGGACCCGCGCGCTGGGGACCGCCGTGACCGCGAACGGCGGGCAGGCGTCGTTTACTACGACGGCGCTGGCGGCCGGAAACCATTCCATCAAGGCGCAATTTGGTGGGTGCGCCTTTATCAAGGAGAGCAAAGGAGCGGTTAAACAGGTGGTGAATCCATAGCGGTGCGGTTGGGATTCGGGCGGCTGGGATGCTCGGTGTAGGAGTAGGCGAGCATCGAACGGCGAAGGATGTTCAGGCCGTCGGCACTGAAGTAACGTCCGCCAACCGGCGATGCAGCCGTAGAATTCCGCTATGACGAAATGGCTAATGGCGCCGCGGCTGAGGATCGGCATTATCGTCGCGGGCTACGCCGGCGTGCTGCTCATTTCGGCGATGTGGGTTACGACGCGCTATCTCGCCGAGCGGCGTGATCCTGATATGTTCAACAGCGGCATGGCCGCCGGCGGTGACTGGTTCCTGGAGCTGATCATCATCGCGATGCTGCTCGTTCCGACCTTTTTTCTGGCGCTGTTGCTGCGCAACTCTGAAGATGCTTATACGAAGTTCGCGAAGGTGCTGCTTGGTATCGCGCTGTCCGCGCCGGTGAGCTGGGCGGTTATGGTGATTCCTGCCATCGGGCAGGGAAATCACTTTCCTCTCTCTTTCATCGGGTACATTTGCCTTTGTCGGGCATTTGCTTTTCCCATGACCATGGTGGGACTGATAGCGTTCTGCGTGCTCGCGAAATTCCGGCGCCCGAGACGCCTGGTTCTGTACGCGCTGGGCATCGAGATCACGTCGGCGATTCTGCCCTTTGCGCTGGCCTCAATCAAATAACGTCGTACGCGCGTGGCCACGACATTGACGGGCCAGCGGTCGTCATGGCGCCTTCTGCGCACGTTCGCGGCGTGGCGCCCGCGCCACACAATCCCGGCTGTTAAAATCGAAGTATCTTCATGGAAGCTTCCCACATACGTAATTTTGCGATTATTGCGCATATTGACCACGGAAAATCTACGCTGGCGGACCGCCTGCTGGAGTTGACGGGATCGCTCGCCATGCGCGAAATGCAGGAGCAGGTGCTCGATTCGATGGACCTGGAGCGCGAGCGCGGCATTACGATCAAGGCGCATGCGGTGCGCATGTTGTATCCCGCGAAAGACGGGCAAATTTACCAGCTCAACTTGATCGATACTCCGGGACACGTCGATTTTTCTTACGAGGTGTCGCGGTCGCTCGCGGCTTGCGAAGGCGCGCTGCTGGTGGTGGACGCGTCGCAGGGAGTGGAAGCGCAGACGCTGGCGAACTCCTATCTCGCGATCAATCATGGGCTGGAAATCATTCCAGTGATCAACAAGATCGACTTGCAGAGCGCGGATGTTCCGCGAACCAAGGAGATGATCGAGAGCGCGGTGGGACTGGACGCGACCGATGCGTTGTTGATCAGCGCGAAGACGGGACAGGGCGTGCCCGATGTGCTGGAGGCGATTGTAAAGCGCGTGCCTCCGCCGAAGGGCGTGCCGGAACGGCACCTGCAAGCTCTACTTTTTGATTCATGGTTCGATCCATATCGCGGAGTGGTGGTGCTGGCGCGAGTGTTCGAAGGAACGTTGCGCAAAGGGCAGAAGATCCGGCTGTGGTCGAACGGGCACGTGTTTCAGGTAGAAGCGCTGGGAGTGTTGACGCCGAAGCCGGTGGCAATTGATGAGCTGGTGGCGGGCGAAGTGGGATTCATTATCGCCAACATCAAGAATGTGGCCGACACGAAGATTGGCGACACGATTACGGATGACGAGCGTCCCGCGATCCAGGCCCTGCCTGGCTTTGAAGAAATCAAGCCCATGGTGTTCGCGGGGCTCTATACCGTGGACGCGCACGAGCACACGCAACTGCGCGAGGCGCTGGAAAAATTGAAGTTGAACGACTCGTCGTTCTTCTTTGAGCCGGAAAGTTCGGTGGCGCTGGGATTCGGCTTCCGGTGCGGCTTTCTAGGGCTGCTGCACATGGAGATTATTCAGGAGCGACTGGAGCGCGAATACAATCTCGACCTGATCACGACGGCGCCGGGGGTGCGGTACCAGATTACGAAGACAGATGGCACCGTGATCGAGGTGGATAATCCGTCGCGCTGGCCGGACACGAGCGAGATCGCGAAAGTGGAAGAGCCGGTGATCCTCGCGGTGATTTTGACGAACGAGGAGTATGTAGGCGGCATCCTGAAACTCGTCGAAGAGAAGCGCGGGAAGCAGAAAAGCTTTGAATATGTCAGCGCCTCGCGCGTGATGCTGCAATATGAGCTGCCGTTGAATGAGATCGTGCTGGATTTCTACGATCGGCTGAAGTCGGTTTCGCGCGGCTACGCTTCGCTCGATTATCACTTGTCGGGTAACTGGACGTCTCCGATGGCGAAGCTCGACATCATGGTGGCGGGAGAACCGGTGGATGCGCTGTCGACGATTATTCATCGCGATTTTGCGTACGATCGCGGGCGGCTGCTGGCGGCGAAGATGAAAGAGCTGATCCCGCGGCAGATGTTTGAAGTGGCGATTCAGGCGGCGATTGGGGCGAAGATCATTGCACGCGAGACGGTGCCGGCGATCCGGAAGAATGTGATTGCGAAGTGCTACGGCGGCGACATATCGCGTAAGAGAAAGCTGCTGGAGAAACAGAAGGAAGGCAAGAAGCGGATGAAGCGGATCGGGCGTGTGGATATTCCGCAGGAAGCATTTCTGGCGGTGCTGAAGGTAGGCGAGGGCAGCAGCTAAGATTCGCTTTTACGACACCCCGTGGAGTTTTGGAGGCGGTATGTTTCGAATCGGGACGATGATTGCGTTGCTCGCGTACTGCTGTTTAGTTCTGTCTGCGGTTGTGTCTGCGCAAGCTGGCGCCTCCGCGCGAGTTCAGGTTTCAAACGAGATCATGCTGGGGCGGGTTGAGCATAAGACGATGCCGGTGTATCCAGAAGAAGCGATGAAGAAGGGGATTCAGGGAGACGTCGTCTTCAAGATTGAGGTCGATGAAACCGGAAAGATTACGGCGAGCGTGCCGGTCTCAGGGGATCCTCTGCTGACAGCTTCCGGTAAAGAGGCGCTACGGACCTTCAGCTTTCATCCTTATCTGGTGGATGGAACTCCGACGGCGGTTGAGACCCAACTGGGATTTCACTTCGCGGTGCAGAAAACTACCGACGGAGTGAACGGGCACGTGGAGTGCATGGCGGCGATTCCCAATCGACCCTGAATCAGGTAACGCCTCTACCACCTAGTGAATGAAGGCGCACTCAGAGAATCCTCGTCTCTGGAGAGCTTGACGTCACATTGGTTCGTGACAAACGACCGCTTTTATCGAACGATCAAAGCGGCAGAGACTACGCCCCGTCGACGGGCCTCCAAAAGTCTACTGTTTTGGGAGGTTTACGAGGGTGCGACTGCGAGAGATGCAGGGCGGAGCGATTCGATTTATGTGCAAATCTCATATTCAGTGACGAAAGTGCTGATTCGCAAGCAGATGCGCGTAATCCCCCGGATGTGCTAGATAACCAACTTAGAAACATAGTCTTAGGGGAATCTTGAAAGTCTGCTAGCGTACAGACCAACCGGTCGGTGGGGCAAAAAATTAAAGGCCAGTCTTTCCATCCACAACCTTTTCCACAGGGAAGTGGTGTCTCAGAGTTGGACTGGGATGCTTTCCAGTTGCGAGCTGCGAGTCTCCGTTGGCAGGTACACTTTCGGCTTACTCGCCGGGTTCGTTATTGCCTTCGAGCATGTTGGCAAAACGGGTCGAATTGTGGAGGAATGCGAGGTTGAATTTGCCGATGGGGCCGTTGCGCTGCTTGGCAATAATGATCTCGGCGCGGCCCTTGAGGTCGGGGTCGTCCTGCTTGTAGATCTCTTCGCGGAAGATAAACATAACAACGTCGGCGTCCTGCTCGATGGAGCCGGATTCGCGGAGGTCGGAGAGTTGGGGGCGATGGTCGCCGCCGCGGCTTTCGGGAGCGCGGCTGAGCTGGGACAGAGCGACAACGGGCACGCCCAGTTCTTTGGCGATGGCTTTGAGTCCGCGGGAGATGGAAGAAACTTCCTGCGTGCGATTCTCGAAGCGCTTGCTGCCGCCGGACATCAGCTGCAAATAATCGACAACGAGTAAATCGAGACGACCTTGTGACTGTTTGAGGCGGCGGGCCTTGGCACGCATTTCGCTGAGCGAGATGCCGGGCGTGTCGTCGATGAAAATTGGAGAGTTCGAGAGTTCTTCCATGGCGCGGACGATTTTCTTCATGTCGTCGCCCCAGAGGGAGCCGGTGCGCAGCTTCTGCGCGTCGACAATGGCGCGCGAACAGAGCAGGCGTTGCAGCAACGCCTCGCTCGACATTTCGAGCGAGAAGACGCCGACGACTTTGCCATCGTCGATGGCGGCGTTCTCAGCGATGTTCATGGCGAACGCGGTTTTGCCCATGGACGGGCGGGCCGCAATAATCACCAAATCGGCCTTCTGGAAGCCGCTGGTCATCTCGTCGAGATCGGTGTAGTGGGTGGCGAGTCCGGTGATGCGCTGGCCGCGTTGCAGGAGGGCGTCGACGGAACCGAAGGAGTTGCGGACGATTTCTTTGATGCCTTGAAAGCCTTTGCCAATGCGCTTTTCAGAGAGCTGGAAGACGGCGGCTTCGGCTTCGTTGAGAATTTCGTCGGCGGGGTCGGCTTGTTCGCTGGCTTTGGCGATGGCGGCGTTGGCAACGCTGATGAGTCCGCGCAGGATGGATTTGTCGCGGACGATGCGGACGTAGTGCTCGATGGAAGGACGGTCGGGAACGCCGTCGAGTAATCCGGAGATGTAGCCGACATCGCCGACGGCTTGCAGATCTTTCTTTTGATCGAGCTCTTCGACGAGGGTGATGATGTCGATAGGCCGCGAAGACTCGTTGAGATCGAGCATGCGCGAATAAATGCGGCGATGAGAATCGATGGAAAAGTCTTCGGGCTTGAGGTGCTCGGCGGCGTCGTTGAAGGCGGCGTTATCGAGGAGGACGGCGCCCAGAATGGAGCGCTCGGCTTCGATATTCGCCGGCATGCGGCCGATGGTGGTTTCGAGAGTTGCCACAATATTTAGGTGAGTGCGTTGCATCGTAATTGATTTCCGCCTGTGGACGTTTGAGGGAGCGGAAGGAAAACGCGTCCGAAATCAAAGTATTTTCGGCGGTCGAACTGCCGCAAGTTTTGTTCGTCCCCAAGCTTCCTGGACGGAGTATGACAATGGGGCGAATAAAAAGCAAATATCGAAGTTGATTCGGGGACGGAGTCAGCTGTCTTTGCGGTAGAGGAGGTCGCGCATGGCCTGGCGGCGAAACTCGTTGACTTCGCTGTCAGATTTGCGGTCTCCGGTTAGCGCGGTGCCGGCGGGGGTGTCGGTGGACTCGGGCTCGCTGCAGGATGGGCAACGATTGGCGAAACCGGGCTTGCCAGGTTTTAGTTCGAACTCTTCGGAGCAGACGGCGCAGATTTTGATAGGAAAGGGCATGACGACTCGCTGAGTTAATGATATCGAAATTGGAGGATTTTGGACGGCTTCTATAACACAGGAAAAACGGCGTGAGCATCGACAGAGGTTCAAAACAACCGTTTGGATGAGGGACAGGAGGGCCTGCCGAGCTTCGCTCGGCTTGGACGGGCGAGACGCCCGTGTCCCCACACAATACCCAAATCTTAGGCGGCGGGGTCGTGGGGGATGGGGAGAGTGGCTACAACCTTGGTCCCAGCGTCAGATTGAATGTCCATCTTGCCGCCGAGCTGAACGACGCGCTCCCGCATCCCACTAAGGCCGACGCCGATCGATCCGGGAGTCGCGAACCGTTTTTCCGGGGGGATGCCTTTGCCGCGATCTTGGACTTCGAGGCGGACCTCGGTTCTCGATCGGGACAAACGAACTGCGGCGTCAGCGCTGCCGGAGTGCCGGTGGACGTTGGTGAGACATTCCTGAACGATGCGGAAAAGGGCAATTTCGCAGTCGGAATTCAAGCGGCCGAAATCCTGGGGCACCAATTCGAGAGTGGTGGCGATGCCGCTGCGCTGGGCGAATCCGTCGACGTACCACTCGAGTGCCGAGGCGAGGCCGACTTCATCGAGCAATGGGGGATGCAAGAGGTGCGACATCGTGCGCAGATCACGGCTGAGCTCCTGCACCAGACTGTCGCTATCGGAAAAAAGGCGCTCCAGACTGGGGCTCGCATTCGCGGCCTCTCGCAGCTGAGAAAGATTCATGATCAACGCGACGACAATCTGTCCGACGCTGTCGTGGAGTTCGCGTGAAATTCTGCGACGCTCTTCGTCCTGCAAGTGAAGCAGGCGCGCGCTGAGGTGACGCGTGGAGGTTTCGATGGCCTTGCGGTAGCTAATGTCACGAATCGCACTCGTGGTGACGGTGCCTTCCTCGGTTTCGAGGGGGCTGAGGCTGATCTCAACGGGAAATTCGTGACCGTCCTTGTGTAAGCCATTGAGCTCCATTCCCTCACCCATGGCGCGGGGCCGGGGCTGAAGGTAGAAATCCATGCGGTGTTCAAGATGCTGGTCGCGAAAACGCTCGGGCAGCAGCATTTCGATTCTGCTGTGCAGCAATTCATCGCGTTTGTAACCGAAGAGCTTTTCGAGCTGGGCGTTGACGAGAAGAATCTTGCCTTGCTGGTCGGTCACCACCATGGCGTCGGGCGCGGTTTCGAGAAGCTGGCGAAATCTTGCTTCAGCCCGCGCGAGTTCGAGGGTGCGCAGGTGAACGCGGTTTTCGAGCTCTTCGCTGGCTTTTTGCAGAGCATCCTCGGCGCGCTTACGGTCGGTGATGTCGAAGGATTTTCCGCCCAGGAGCCTGGTCCCATCGGCATCGACCACGGGGAACTTGAAACTGAGCCAGGTATGTTCTCCGTCGGCTTCCGTGGTGCGCTCGAGAAACTCCAAGGCCTTGCCTTCATTGAAAACGCGCAGATCGTGTTCACGGTATTCGGCGGCGATCTCCGGAGAAAACAGGTCGGAGTCGGTCTTGCCGAGAACGGTTGGCAACTGGAGGCGGCGCCCAAGGGCGCGGTTGGTGTAAATGAACTTTCCGTCTGCCGTTTTCAAATAGGCGAAGGCGGGGCTGTTGTCCATGAAGGTTTCGAAGAGAAACCGGGAGCGGGTGGCTTCCAATTCGGCAATTGCTTTCCGAGCGAGGGTGCGGCGATTGGCTTCTCCCATGGCTACCATCACGCCTGAGAGGAGAACGTATCCCCCCATGGTATAGATCTCACTGCGATCGCCGATGTGCCAACTGAAGGCCGGAGGCACAAAGAAATACCAAACGCCGAGCCATCCTATGATCACGGTCACGATGGAGGGCCAGAGGCCGCAGTACCAGGCGGAAAAGGCGACCGCGACCCATAAAGTGTGATACGGATTGGATTGGCCAAAGATCGGATTCAAGAGCCAGCGGAGGCCGAGAGCGGCAAATGCCGCGCCAATCGCGAGAGCGTATAGGGGGAGAGTTCTCGCGGGAATGGGAACGGCCTCGGGCTGGTTATCCATGGGATGGTCTACTTAGATCAGTTGCACTTGCCGTAATCCGAGAGCGTTGAAGGGCAACTCGGATTCAACTTCAAGAGTAAACGAGGCCATCCTGAAGCGGCAGGATCGGAGGCGCATCCGATATTCTCACGTTCTCAGTCTCAGTTTCCGAGCGCATCCGGACCCTTCGATGCCAATAGCCCCAAGAGCGTTGCAGGTAGGCGACAAGAGAATACCCCAAAGAGAGCCATCGCAGCGCCGAGGCGAGTCAGTTCAGCGGCAGATTAGCAGAGAAGCGGGAACTTTGAGCTGAAAAAACAAATGCGGCTCGGGCCAGCCACCCAAGCCGCATTGTTATCGCGAACGTTCTGACTGCCATCTTCCGCCGAAGCGGACGATCATCGCGCAACGGCACTCCGTGGAGTACTCTGCGGCGATGCGCGCCTGAGGCTTGCGCACCAGGCTATTTCAGCGTTTCCATCCCTCTCGAAAGAAGAATTTCGCAGGAGGCCGCGAAGCCCGGGCACCGGCGCACTGGACATGCGCCGAATTTCCCCCGGTGACTCACTCTCGAAAAGTCACCGGCAACGCTGAAACTTTGTCGAAACAGACTCAGAACAATCTCGCGCTTTTCACTGTAAGCACAGTGCGGCAGAGGAGAAATTAACGCAACGGCAAATTGGGCCGGCGTTGTGTAAAAACTGTGGAGCCGAGAAACTTCCTGTGGAAAGGGAAGGAAAAGGGCGGCGTTAATTGGGGCGGGCCGAAAGCAGCAAAGGGCCGTCGGAATTAGTGAACTCTGTCGGATGCGCGCGCCGTAAGAAATGCGAGGATGAACAGGATTCCGAAGAATAGGTCGACAACACCGAATACAAGATCGGAGCGATGCAGGCGGCCTTGCTCAAAAAGGGAGATGAGGGCGGCGGCGTAGGAGAATTTTTCGATCGCGGAAGCGACGATGAGCGGGCGGAAGCGCATTGGATTCGTGGCGATGATGAGGAAGGCGATCTGCCAAGCGAGCCCGGCTCCGACGAAGCCATAGTAGAAGGCGGGATGGGTGATGGGCGGAGGGTCTTTGCGGCCGATGAGGTCGAAGATGAAGTAGAGCGGCGTGAGGACGAGAATGCCCCAGATGCCGGCGATCCAGAAGGTGACCTTGGCGAATTTCATGGCAAACAGTTTACGGGAAGGCATGGGCTGCGGAGGTCGTCCTGCGCAGCTTATTATTCGATCATTCGCCGCCGACGGTTAAGCCATCGATGCGAATGGTGGGCGATGCCATGCTGCCGCGGAATTCGAGGTCGGTTCCGATCTCGGAGATATTGTTGAACATCTCTTTGAGGTTTCCGGCGACGGTGATCTCTTCGACGGGATAGGCGAGTTCGCCATTGACGATCCAGATGCCGGAGGCGCCGCGCGAATAGTCACCAGTGACCAGGTTTGCGCCGTGACCCATGAACTCGGTTACGTAAAGGCCATCTTTGATCTCCGCGATAATCTGCTGCGGGGTTTTCGTGCCGGGTTGAAGAAAGTAATTGCCGGGGCCGATGCCGGGAGTGCCGGCGAGTCCGCGAGAAGCGTTGGCGGTGGTTTCGAGGCCAAGCTTTTTCGCGGTGTAGGTGTTGAGCAGGTACGACTTCAGAATGCCGTTTTCTATGACGACGGTGCGGCGGGTTGGAATGCCCTCTCCGTCGAAGGGCGCCGTGCCGAAGCCGCCGGGGATGGTGCCGTCGTCGACGACGTTGACGTTTGCTCCGGCAATTTTTTCGCCGAGTTTGCCGGCGAGGAACGAGGCTCCGCGATAGACGGAGTCGCCGTTGATGCCTTCGAAAATGTGTTCGAGCATGGAGCTGGAGACCATGGGATCGAGAACGACGGGCACTTGGGCGGTCTTGACGCGGTGAGCTCCGAGACGGCGAAGGGTACGGCGAGCGGCTTCTTTGCCCACCTGCTCGGCGGAGTCGAGCTTGGCCAAGCTGCGCGCGACGGAGTACCAGTAATCCCGCTGCATGCCGCCATTTTCGTCTTGCGCGATGGGAACGACGGCGACGGAACAATAGGAGCGGCGATATTCGCCGACGAAACCACGGGAATTGGCTAGCACTTTTCTGCCGGTGGCGGCGTCGAAGGATCCGCCTTCGGAATTCTTGATGCGCGGGTCGGCATCGAGCGCGGCTTTTTCAGCGCGGCGCGCGTACTCGATGCGTTCGGCGCCGGGCAGGGAGTAGACGTCTTCGTGGTAGAGATCGAGGTTGCCGGGAAGCGAGCCGAACTTGCCAGCGTCGGGGATGCCCGCAAAGGGGTCTTCGGAGCAGATTCTGGCCAGTTCGAGGGCGGACTTGAGCATGCGCTCGATTCCGGCGGGGGAAAAATCGCTGGAATAGGTGCTGGCGGCGCGCTGTCCGAAGAAGACGCGGACACCAATGGCGCGCGATCCGGATTCTTTGAGGGTTTCGACGTGGCCGAGACGAACGACGGTGGAGAATTCGTCACCTTCGCGGGCTACACATTCGGCAGCGGTTGCGCCGCCTTGCATGGCGCGGGCGACTACGTCGGTGGCGAGGGACTTGAGATCGGTTGCGGATTGGATGGTGTGGGTCTCTAGCGTTGTTGTCATTTTCGGTAATTCTGAATCTATCACGCAGACTGTCCTCTGAACTCTAGTGAGGGTCTGCAAAGGAACACCCAGGTGATTTGAGTAGCAAGGCTGTGCCAGGGATGCAAAGTGAGGCGCTTGGTAGTAATGCAGATCTGCATTATAATGCCAGACAACGACAGGGGGAACGCGATGGCAACATTAACCGTGACGCAGCGAGGACAGGTCACCTTTCGCAAGAAGGTGATGGAACATTTGGGCGTAAAGCCAGGTGGCAAAATCGAGATCGAGCTGCTGCCCGAGGGCCGGGGGATGATTCGGGCTGCGCGGCCGACTGGGAAAATTCAAGATTTCTTCGGAATTCTTGCGGGGAAGACCAAGAAAGTCGCCACTATTGAAGAGATCAACGAAGCCGCCGCAGCGGGCTGGGCGGGCCTTGTCGATATGAAAAAAGATCGCGTGGTCCGGAAATGAAGATCACAGTCGATACGAATCTGCTGGTGCGGGCCGCCGTCCGAGACCATCCGGGCCAAACGGAAGTGGCGATGAAGGAAATGGGCAGGGCTGAGTTACTCGCTCTGGCGCTTCCGTGCCTGTGCGAATTCGCCTGGGTGCTGCGGAGCGTTTATGGTTTCCGGCCGACGGAAATAGGTAAAGCCATTCGGGCAGCGATCGCAGCCGGGAACGTAGAAACAAACCGGCCTGCGGTTGAAGCGGGCCTTGCAATGCTCGATGCAGGCGGCGATTTTGCCGACGGCGCGATCGCTCATGAGGGTCAGTGGCTGGGCGCGGATACGTTTGTGTCGTTCGATGCTAAAGCGGTGAAGATGCTGACGGCGCAAGGGGTGGCGGCGCGGGTGTTGTAGGTGGCCATGCCCGTGCATCGCAAAGTGCGCGATTTATCGATTTATATGGTACGCGTGAGTTGACCAGAATCTACCACGGAGGCACGGAATCACGGAGAAAAGCAATTAAACTTCTTGGGTTCTCTGTGCCTCGGTGGTGAGAACGCTGTTACTGCATGAAGCCGCCGGATTCGCGCTTGCCGGTGCCGCCTACGGTCATGCGATCGATTTTGATGGTGGGGATGCCGACGCCGACGGGGACGGCTTGTCCGTCTTTGCCGCAGGTGCCGACGCCTTCGTCGAGTTTCAAATCATTGCCGACCATGGAGACACGGGTCAGGACGTCGGGTCCGTTGCCGATGAGGGTTGCGCCTTTGATAGGGGCGGTGACTTTGCCGTCTTCGATCAGATAGGCCTCAGAGGCAGAGAAGACAAATTTTCCGTTGGTGATGTCGACTTGGCCGCCGCCGAAATTTACGGCGTAGATGCCGTTCTTCACGGAACGAATGATGTCGCCGGGATCGTCTTGTCCGGCGAGCATGTAGGTGTTGGTCATGCGAGGCATGGGAATGTGTTCGTAGCTCTCGCGGCGTCCGTTGCCGGTGTCGGCGAGGCCCATCAACTTCGATGACAGCTTGTCGCTGAGGTATCCCTTGAGAATGCCGTTCTCGATGAGGACGGTTTCTTGCGTGGGCTGGCCTTCGTCATCGACGTTGAGGGAGCCGCGGCGCCAGGGCATGGTTCCGTTGTCGACGACGGTGCATTTTTCACTGGCCACGCGCTTGCCGATGAGTCCAGCGAAGGCGGAAGTTTTCTTGCGATTGAAGTCGGCTTCGAGGCCGTGACCGACAGCTTCGTGCAGCAGGACGCCGGGCCATCCGGGGCCGAGGACGACTTCCATGTCTCCAGCGGGAGCCTCGCGGGCGTCGAGTTGCAGAATCGCCTGGCGGGCGGCTTCGCGGGCGAAGTATTCGGGAGTCTTTTCGCTGTTCTCGCCGCCGACAAAGAAGTCGAGGGCAACGCGGCCGCCGCCGCCCGAGGTGCCGCGTCCGGAAACAGTCTCGGTCTTCGCGATGCAGGAGACATTCATGCGGGCGAGAGGCTGGGAATCTTCTGCGAAGGTTCCGTCAGAACCGACGACGAGAATGTTGCGCAGTTCGTCGGAGTAATTGGTGCGAACTTCTTTAATGCGCGGATCGTAGGCGCGGGCCGTGCGATCGGCGCGCATGAGCAGACCGACTTTGATGGCGATATCAGCGTCGACCGAAGGCAGAGTCACGGGATACAGGCTACGCGCGGGCTTCTGCTGAAATCCGGCAACAGTCGATTTGGAGGGCGCGCTGGCGATAAGAGCTGCGGTGCGGGCCGCGTGCAAAATCCGCTGCGGAGAAAGATCGTCGGTGTAGGCGTATCCGGTGCGCTCGCCGGAGACGACGCGCACGCCACAACCCGCGGAAATTCCCTGCGAGGCGGACTTTACGAGCGATTCGTCGACCATGAGCGAGGTCGAAGTCAGGTATTCAAAATAGAGATCGGCATAGTCGCCACCGGCGGAAAGTGCGGCGGAGAGGTAGCTCTCAAGATCGTGATTCGTAAGGCCGTAATGCGCGAAGAAGAAACGTTCCTGATTAGCAGTCACCATAATTTGGATGCTTTTGACCGTGAAAAGACTCGGAGCAGCTTAAGGCATTATCCCATGATCGAGGCGTCATTGCAGAGGGAGAACGATTACTGAAGTCAATCGGCAGCGGATCGTGTGGAAACCAAACAATACGTGCGGCCAACCATCACAGACGTCGGCGAGGGTTGGCTGAATAATGGAGATCCGTGACTCCAGAATCACTTAGCCAGATGCTCTCGGAATTTCTTGAAGGGGCACGCGCGGCGGTTGTTGTGGAAGAGGGAGCGATCGCGTTCGACCTGGCGGAGGCGAAGTATTCGGTCTCTGGTGAGCATCACAAATGCCTGCTGCATCTGTGGTCAAACGAGCGGAACTCGGTGCGGCGCGTGCTCGACGCCGAAGTAAAAGCGACGACACTGCGATTGCAGGTGCAGCGGATGGGACAAAGCCGGCCGACGCGACTCGATTTTTGCCGCGATCGCGATCTGCGTTCGCCGGCGGCGCGCCGGTCGGCCCGGGCTGCTTACGAGGCACGGCTGCGGCGAGCGTTGGAGCGCAATTTTCATGAATGGACGGTGGCGCGCCTGACAACCAGCGTCGATTTGCAACGGTCGTTTGGTCCGGCATACTTGCGCGGCCTGCTTCGCCGGGGACAACGAGCGCTGGCGGTCGTAGGAGTGAACGATCAGGAGACGCAAGCGACGGTAGACGGCGCGCTAACCTGCGGGATCCTTTGGCTGGAAGCATGCCGACTAGCGCACCAAGAGCGGCGCGTGGTGGAAGGCTTGGCGATGATTGTGCCGCAGGGCACGGCCACGCTTACGCGGCAGCGCATGGCACACCTGCATCCGACGGCGGCGAAATGGGAATTGTACGAGTTTGACCAGCGGCACGATGCGCTGAGCGCGTTGGATATCGGCGATTGTGGCAACCTGGCGACTCGGCTGGTGCAGGCGACGGATGAGGAGGCGGCGCTGGCGCGGTTCGCGTCGTCGACTGAGCGGATCCGCGAGATTCTGCCGGAGGCGCAGGTGGTGGCGCTCTCTCCCGGGTCGGTTTCGTTCCGCTGCCATGGGCTTGAGTTTGCGCAGGCGCGGATTTCCCATGATCCGCGAAATTTTGAAAGCACGGAAGAGATCGTTTTTGGCCTGGGACGCGAAGAGCGCATTCTGGATGCAGCGAATGAAGAGCAGTTTGGCGATCTGGTGCGACTGGCGGCCGCGATTCGCTGCAACCTCGGGCCGAAGAATCACGCGCTGTGGCGAATGTGTCCTGAGCGCTGGCTGGAATCGCTGGTGGTGGAGAACGTCGCGGGGCTTGATGGGCGACTGCGGCCGGAAGCGGTTTATGCGCAGGTGCCGGCGTTCGCGGCGGCGGACCGGGCGATGATCGACATTTTGGCGATCACGCACGAGGCTCGGCTGGCGGTGGTGGAACTCAAGGCCGACGAGGATTTGCATCTTCCGCTGCAAGGGGTGGATTACTGGTCGCGCGTCGCGTGGCACCAGAGCCGCGGGGAGTTTTCGCAGTTCGGGTATTTTCCGGGGAGGGAGATCTCGCCGCAAAAACCGCTGCTGATGCTGGTTGCTCCGGCGCTGCATGTGCATCCTTCGACGGATACAATTCTGCGCTACCTGTCACCCGAGATCGATTGGGAGCTGCTGGGAATTGATGAACACTGGCGGAACGAGATCAAGGTAGTGTTCCGCAAACGGCCGGTGCGAACGCCGGTGCGCGCGGCTTAAGTTCTTTTCACCGCCGAGACGCCGAGTGCGCCGAGAAAATCTAAGGCAACATTCAAGCCTCTCGGGAGTGCATTGTCTTCTTCTTATCGCCTCATCGTTAGTCCCATCGTCTTAAGTTTTATCGTTCAAGAATCCAAAAAAAGATTTTCTCGGCGCACTCGGCGTCTCGGCGGTGAACCATCAGATTCCGATGCTCTTGCGCAGCATGACCAGTTGGCCTAAGTGATACGAGTTGTGGTCGGCGACGAGAAGGATCTCGCGCAAGATGGTCTGCCCGTCTCCCCAGGGAATTCGCCAGTGGAGATCGGTTTTGGGATGGGTGACGAGATCTTCGACGGTCTTCAAATCTTTCTTGAAGGCCGCGATGCTTGCGGTCCAGGCCTTTTCCGAGGGAGGGGCTTCGGATGTGGGCCAATATTCCTCGGGCCATTTGCGGGCAATATATTTTGGGTTGCGGCTGAACTCGAGGAGATCCCACTGGGCCAGGCGCATGTGCTCCAGGAGCATCCATGCAGTGTGGGGGAAGTTAGCGACTTTGACGCCGGCGAGTTGGATCGGCCAATCGCCGATGGAAGAGTCAAAATCGGCGTGCGCCTGATCGCCTTTCAGAAGGGCGACGAGTTGATGGCGCAGGGCTTGGTCGGAAGATGCTGATCGGGGCGCGGCTTTCTTTTTCGCGGCGGACTTCTTGACTCGTGCATTCTTGGATTTCGATTTCAGGGCTGCTTTGCGGGCGGTGGCTTTCTTCTTGGGCATGATGCGTCCATTTTATTGAAGTCGAATCGATATTGAAACTTTGTCTGACGTCGGGAAGAGGTTGGGAGTTTCACGCTGGCGGTTGGGGCGGAAGTTCCGGCTGCGCAGATTCGCCCTTGTAGACGCGGCCGATGCCTCGAACCAGGCGGCGCATGGGGAGTTCTCCCTCGGCGTCGGCGAAAAAAATCTCACCAGCGCGGCTGCCGCGATAACACCAGCGTTTGAGGATTGCGAGGTGCTCCATGCGTTCGATCGCGCTGGACGGAGTGTAAGCGGGAAATGCGGCCAGCGCCGCTTCGATCCGTGCTTCCATGGATTGTGATTTCGTGTGTTCGGCTCCTGAGATGGGGAAGGCGAGCGGGCCCGCGATGCAGCCGACGTCGATGCGGAAGAGGGCAACGCTTTCCGGCTGTTTCGAGCGTTGCACGATTACGGCGTGGGAGCGGTCGAGGCGCTGGACGAATTCCGGTAATTGCTGGAGCACGGGACTGAGCTTCTCGATACGGGCATGGATGGCCGCAGCAGTTTCGAATTCCATTCGGGACGAGGCGCCATCGCGCTCGACTTCCATTTGCCGGGTTAAGGATTCGCCGCGCGAATCGAGAAAAGTTTCTACCCGCGAGACCTCGGCCCGGTATTCGTCATCGGTGCAGCCGCGAAAACAGGGGGCGAGACACATTTTCATCTCGGAGTAGACGCAGCCAGGAAAGGTTGGATCGGGGTGCAAGTCATCGACGCAGCGGCGCATTTTGAAAAAATCGAGGGCGTCGTTCATGAATTTTTCGGCGACGGTTCGCGACGGAAAGGGGCCATAGTAAATATTCTTTCCCGAGAGCCTCCCCAAACGCGTGGTGATGGAGGCGCGGGGAAATTCGTTTTCCAGATGCAACTTGACGAGAGGAGCAAAACGGAAGCGGAGGCGATCGGCATAGGTCTGGGGAAAGACCGAGCGCAGCGTCTGATAAAGAACCAGTCCCGATTCGAAGTCGGAGCCGGTGAGGGTGTATTCGATCGAGCGAACGCGATCACGCAGGTTGAGGCGTTTGGTGCGCTCTTCGGGGGCGGAAAGTAAGCGTTGCAGGCGGCGCCGGAGGTTGGCTGTTTTGCTGACGTAAGGCTCGGAGTTGGCGTCGGCTCCGCGGAGAAGAAAGACGGCGGGGGCTGACGCTAGAGTCGAGAAGATCTCGGCATCTGCTTCGGGATGAAACTCGATGCGTTCGGTCAGCACAGTTTCGATTGTAGAGCGTGTGCCCGTGCCGATGCAGATCCTCTTTCAAACTCCGTTTTCAAACCCCGTCGTCTTTCACGCTCTGTCATCCCGAGCGCAGTTCCGAGCGAATGCGAGGGCAAGTCGAGGGACCCTGTGTTAGATCTTTGTCGGTTGCCTCGTTTGCGGTTTCGCCCGGGCAAAGTCGCTCCGGCGGTGCATCGTCGTACCAGTCCGCAGCTAGATCCTTCCACCCCGGATTGAATTGCGCGATCAACCACAGCTTCTTTTCTCGTCGCCAGACCTTCAGTTGCTTTTCACGGTCGATCGCCTTATAGACATCGTCATAGCGCTCCCAATAGACAAGACGGACCGCATTGTATTGATCGGTAAAGCCTTCGTGTTGGTGAGTTTTGTGCTCAAAAACTCGCAGGTGGAGATTGTTGGTCATACCGACGTAGAGGGCACGCCGGGAACTGCTTTGGAGGATGTAGACGTAGAAGCCATATTCGCGGGGCACACTTCGAAACTACCCGCTTGAGGCTTCGGGCGCGGTGTCGAGGGTCACCCTGCGCTTGTGACAATTGGGAAACACAAGGTCCCTCGACTTGCCCTCGCGTTCGCTCGGGACGGCGCTCGGGATGACAGTCTAGTGGCAGGGCCCACGAATGCCCTCTTCGGATTTTATCTTTGGATTATCCGAAGCTGGCGCTTTTGAATTTCTGGCGGAAGTCAGGGCCGTCTACTTTGACGATGCGGCACATCTCTTGAAGGCGGGAGCGCATACGTTCGCCGATGCGATCGCCAAGAGTCTCTTCGCGGGCGGCCGCACGGGCCGGCGAGATCGAGGATGAGGAGCGAGGCGCGCCACCCGCCGGTTCGTCCGCGAAATTTGTGGTGATGATCGTCGTGCGATTGTCGTTGTAGCGTGTATTCAGGATGAGGCTGACCGTATCCCACACCCACTCGCTGGGTTTCACAGCCCCGAGTTCGTCGAGTACGAGCACGTCGGCTTCGAACACTGGGCGCAAGACCTGCAGTTCGGTTGCCTGGACGGAAGAATTGTAAGAATTCTGAATCTGCTTCAGGAGTTCGCGATAGTCGCAGAAGAGGCAGGCGCTGCCGCGAGAAACAATCAGTTCTTTGAGAATACCGACGGCGAGGTGAGTCTTGCCCGTGCCGATGCCGCCGACGAGGAGCAGTCCTTTACCTTCGCGCGGATCAAATTCCTGAACGAAGCGGGTTGCGCTGATCTGCGCCAAGGAGATTGAGCGATCGGCTCCAGGGAAGTCAGTGGTGAAGTTCGACAACTCGCAGTGCTCGTATCGTTTCGGGATATGGGCGGCGGCGATGAGGGCGCTGCCACGGGCACGGAGGCGGCAATCGCAGCGGGTGACGCCGGCGTCGGCGGCTCCCGGTACCGGTCTCCATCCTGAGCCCGCGCATACGGGACAAACTTCAACTGTAGTCTTCATAAATTGTGTACATCAACTTTGTACCCGAATCCGCTTCCGCCGCAACTCAAAAGCATGCGGCATCTGTGCACATCCTGTGGAGTGGGCGGCAAGTGTGTGGAGAACGGGATGGAGGCGGCGCGGCCTCGAGTACGTCCTAAATTACAGATGGAAGAAGCAATTCTGGAACATTTCTCGCTTCGTTGTAGGAGTTCTGCCGTACACGCCGTGTTAAAAGCGGCAACTGGCACGTGTTTCCCATTGACAATCTTTTTACATAGAGGAAAATGACCATCGCTGGTGCTCGCGCATTGAAGCTTCCTCCCCGGCTGAAGGCGCGGGAACCGTAATGAAAGTGTCAGGAGAGAGCATGAATAAAGCTGATCTAGTTGACCGGATCGCCGGAGCCTGCAATATATCGAAGGCGCAGGCGACGACCGCGATCGACACAACAGTGGACAGCGTTACTGCTGCCCTACGAAAAGGGGACCGAGTAGCTTTGATCGGATTCGGTACGTTTTCCGTCTCGCAGCGCAAGGCCCGCAATGGCCGAAACCCGCAGACGGGTGCGACGATCAAAATCGCTGCCCGCAAAGTCGCCAAATTTACTCCCGGGAACGAACTAAAGAAAGTCGTCAATAAAGGTAAGTAAGGGGCCCCAGAATTTTTGGAAACGAGCGAAACGGCAGGGGGTCGGACCTGCCGTTTTGTATTTAGCCGTCAGCCGTCAGCCATCAGGAAGACCACTTCCATCCAAGTTTCTTAATATTTGCAAGCTCAGTAACTGCGGCGTTTCTACCTGATGGCTGATGGCTGATGGCTGACGGCTGATACCTGCCTTGCTGAATCGTTCATGGTTCCGGTAGAATCAAATGTCTGAATCGAGGATTTAGGAACCGCCATGAAAGCAGCTATCCATCCCAATTACACTGAGATCCGCGTGCATTGTGCATGCGGCAACGCATTCGTCACCCGTTCCACCCACAAAGGCGACATCAGCGTAGAAATTTGCGCCGCCTGCCATCCCTTCTTTACCGGCAAGCAGAAGCTCATGGACACGGCCGGCCGCGTGGAGCGCTTCCGCCGCAAGTATGCGAAAAGCGACGCTGGCAAAGCCGAAGCCGCGAAGCTGGACGCAGCCAAAAAGTAACTTCGGGTGCAAGCGCGACAATCTGGAAGCCTCCCTTCGTGGGAGGCTTTGTTTTTGGGGCCGTATTTAACTGCGGTCGGTCGAGATAGCCGTGTCCGGAAAAGAAAGTAGAATCAGGGCTGTGAAGAAATTCTGGGATAATCCGGGGGTGGAGCGGACGAGCGAGTCGCCCGTCCCCACACTGCCTGCCCCCACATTGGCCGGGACGGCATCGGCTCGAGCATTTCCGGCGGCCCTGACAATTGGGAACGTGCGGATTGCTCCGGCCACGGTGCTCGCTCCAATGGCCGGGGTAACGGATACGGTCTTCCGTCGCTTCATCAAGAACCTCGGCGGATGCGGGCTGATCATGACGGAGTTCACGTCGGCGGACGGATTGCTGCGGGATGAGCGGGTCCGTGGACGATACCTGCATTTCTACGAAGACGAACACCCGGTTTCGGCGCAACTGTTTGGGAGCAGCCCGACGGTGCTGGCCGACGCTGCGCGGATGGTGGAAGACTTTGGCTTCGATCTGGTGGACCTGAACCTGGGGTGTCCGGCGAAGAAGGTTGTGAAGTGTAACGGAGGTTCGGGATTGCTGCGGGATCTCCCGCTGATCCAGAAGATTTTTGAGGCAGTACGAGCGGCGGTGAAGATTCCTTTCACGGTAAAGTTTCGCGCCGGATGGAACGATGACGAAATCGTTTGCGTGGAACTGGCGCGGATGGCCGAAAGTTGCGGGCTGGGCGCGGTGGCACTGCACGCACGGACACGCGAGCAAGGGTACAGCGGGAATGCGCGGTGGGAGTGGATTGCTTCGGTGAAGCAGGCCGTGAAGATTCCGGTGATTGGAAATGGAGATATACGGTCGCCGGAGGATGCCTGCGCCGTGGTAGCACAGACGGGATGCGACGCGGTGATGATCGGGCGGATGGCGCCGGCGAACCCGTGGATTTTTCGACAGATTGAGCAGTATGTGGGCCGGGCGATGCACGCCGCGGACGGGGCAGAGCCCCGTCACCACACGGGGCTTTATGACGAGCCGACCGAGGCGGATCGCTACCAGATGATTCGAACTTATTTTCAGATGCTGTTGGAAGAAGAAATGCCGGGGGCGGAAGGCAAGATGAAGCAGTTCGCTTCGTGGTTCACACACGGCATTCCGGGCGGGGCGGCGCTTCGGAAAGCAATCTACGACGCAAAGAGCGGGCCCGAGATTCTGGGGCGCGTCGAAGAGTTCTTTGAAGCTCGGCAGCAAGTCACGACGGCTTTAGGGTCGGACTAAGATTAATTTTCCTCGATCGCCACGTTCTACGTATCCCCACGGGGCTTGGTCGTCGTGAGTGAAGACAGTTAACCATTTTTCCGGAATTGCCTTTGCGTAGTATTTCTTGCGGCTTTCGATGGTTTGCAGTGGGAAGAGATCGAAGGCCATCGCCCAGGTGATGTCGAGATGGTTGCTGGTCGGGATCAGATCGGAAATATAGCAAGCTCTTTTCCCTCCACTTTCGACGATCACTGCCTGCATGCTGGTGGTGTGCCCTGGAAAAACCTTGACCGAGATTCCGGGCAACAACTCCTGATCGCCATCCAATAACACCATCTGACCAGATTCAATCAGCGGATCGTAATTTGGGCTCATGTAGCTGATCGCGTCGCGCTCGAGTTGCAGACGGCCGTGCTCCCACTCCTGCCGCTGCGCGTAATATTTTGCCTTCGGAAATGTCGGTACGATCTGATCGCCGCGGAGCATGGTGTTCCATCCGCAATGATCGAAATGAAGATGGGTGTTGATCACGATATCGATGTCTTCGGGAGCGACTCCGGCAACGTGGAGGTTGTCGAGCAACTTTGCCGGCTGTTTGTAGATTTGGACTAATTTGTCGGAAAGTTTGTTGCCGATGCCCGTCTCGATGAGGATGTTCTTGTCGCCGGTGCGCACGAGGAGCGAATTGAGTCCGGCGTCGACTCGGTTTTGATCGTCGGATGTGATCCGTTTTGACCACATGGTCTTGGGCACGACGCCGAAGAAGGCTCCGCCATCGAGGAAGTAGGTTCCGTCGGAGACGATGGTGAGTTCGAAATCGCCGAGAGTTGTGCGATGCATAAGGGCAGCTTTCAGCCGTCAGCCATCAGGTAAATCTCAAGTTCGCTGAGCGCCGCTTTAAGTGACGCTTGATGCCTAATGGCTTATTCAATTTCTCACAAACCTGCCTCGCTTCGCTTGGCGGGGCGGACGAATGCGTCCGCTCCTACGCAATTACTTCAATTCTTTGTTCCAAAAATCATCCATCATGTGAAAGAGCTGGGTACGGGTGCCGGTGCCGGAGATGCCGTGCGTTTTGTCGGGATAGATCATCAGGCGGAACTGCTTGCCGGCTTTGATCAACGCGTCTGTCATCTGAATCGTATTTTGAAAATGGACATTATCGTCGCTCGTTCCATGCACCAGCAGCAGTGATCCGTGGAGACTGCTGGCTGCGGCCACGATGGAATCGTCATAGGCGCCGGTATTGTCTTTCAGTTGTCCCATGTAGCGCTCGGTGTAGGTGGAATCGTAATCGCGCCAGTTGGTGACGGGCGCGACGGAAATTCCGGCCTTGAAGCGATCGGAGTGGGTTAAGGAATAGAGCGTCATCGAACCGCCGTTTGACCATCCCCAAATCGCGGTGCGAGTGCGGTCGAGTTGCGGGAATTGGGCGTAGAGCTGATCGAGGGCCGCGGTCTGGTCTTTCAGTTCGATGGCGCCCGACTCGCCGCGAATGGCGGCGGAAAATTTCTTTCCCCGGTTGGGCGTTCCGCGATTGTCGACGGAGAAAATTGCGAAGCCTTCGTTCGCCAGGATCTGATGAAACAGGGCGTTGGTCCCTCCCCACGCGTCTTGGACCGTCTGCCCGGCTGGGCCGCCGTAAATGTAATCGATGTGCCGTCGTCAGCTTTGAACTCCAGAGGCTGCGGCTGAATTGGGTCGAAATCGGCGATGGCGCGGCCCTCCCAGATTTTGAAGCAGTCGCCGCCGGGTTTGCACACGAGAATGCGCGGCGGTATTAGGGTGGAGGAATGGGTCTCGACGTAATGCTGGCCATCATCGGAAAACAAAGCCGTGTAGTTGCCGTGGTCGGGCGAAATGTCGTGCATGCCGGAGCCGTCGAGCTTCACCGAGAAGATCTTTTCCTGGCGCGGATCGTCTTTGTTGGCGGTGAAAAAAACAGTGGAGGACGGCTCATCGACTCCGTCGAGCGAGATGACTTCATAGTCTCCGCTCTCGAGCTGGTGCTCGAGCTTGGCGTCGGCGGAGGCGGGATCGGCGGAGTTGAAACTGTAAAGATAGAGATGGGTGTGGCCGTCGCGCCAGCTGCTCCAGAGGAAGCGATCGCCCGATTTGAGGACGCGGAAGTCGTCGTTGACGTTGACCCATGCATCCGGCGAGGACTCGGTGAGGACTTTCCGCGAGCGGCCCGATTTCGTGTCGACGAAATAAAGGTCCATCACATCTTGCTTGCGGTTCAATACTTCGGCCCAGGCCCAATTTTCGCGAATCCAGCCAAAGCGCGGGATGTAGGTGTCATCGTCGTCGGTAAGCTTGAGCCAGTGGGGCTTGCCGCCATTGCTGCCGACGACGCCGAGTCGAACGCTGGGATTCGGGTCTCCGGCCTTCGGGTATTTCTCCTGTTCGACGCGCGGGTGGGTCGGCAACCAGTCCGTGATCGGATAGGTGGGGACGCGAGTTTCGTCCATTTGAAGAAAAAGAATCTCGTGGCCTTCGGGCGACCAGAAAAAGTTGGTGCGGACGGCGAGCTCTTCGGCGTAGAGCCAATCGACTTCGCCGTTCAGCACGTTGTCGTCTTTGTCTTTGTCGGGACTCTTGTCTTTATCTTTTTCTTTTTCGTCGCGAGTTAAAGTGCGCTCGCCTTCTTCGCCGGAGACGGGATGAACGTACAGGTTGTGCTTGCGGACGTAGGCGAGGCGCTTGCCGTCCGGAGAAAACTTGGGATCCTCGCTCGCTTCCGGCGACGATGTGAGTTGGACAGCCGTTCCAGTTTCGAGGCTGAAATACCAGAGTTGGCCCTGCGAATCGAAGAGGAGGTGCTTGGAGTCTGGCGACCACATGTAGGCGGCAACGTGGTAGCGATTGACGCGCTCTTTCTCACGCTCATCGTGAATGCGGCTGGTGGGCGGGGCAAGTTGCGAGAGCTTGGATTCGCTGACCAGGATTTTCTTTTCGCCGGTGGTCGCGTCCACGTACCAGAGTTCGCCGTGCTCGCCGGTCTCATCGCGCTGAACGAAAGAAACTTTGCTGCCATCGGGACTCCACTTGATGGTCTCGGGAGCGCGGCCGGTTACGCCTCCTTCGGCGAAGATCTGTTCGATGGTCAGCTTTCGGGGCGAGACAGGCGGAGCGTTCTGCGACTGAGCCGTCGCGAGCAGGACTAATAAGTTGAAGGCAAGGACGGCGACGAATCTTTTCACGAATGTACTCCGATTCAGGATGAGGCGTGCGCAGCCTCATGCAGACACGAAACTCAAAAGTGTACAACAGAAGGATTGCTACTTGGTGGGCCAAGCTTAGCAAAGATCGTCGCTGAAATTCCTTGGAAGGAGCTTTTAATACCTGTGAGGGTTGCAACAAAATCTTCTATTCGAGGATTCCAATCGGTTCGTATACGCGGTTTGCTATCAACTTCGTTTGGCCCGCAAGTATAGCCTCATCGGCTGATTGGAGCATTTCGGTGAAGCCATTTACTTTCGTCCGCTGGGATGACGCACGAGTAATCCCGAAGTGCATCGTGACGAGGAAACGTTCGTCCAGGGTAGGGCTGATCAGCTCCACGGTCGCCCGGATTGATTCGGCTATTTCCAAGGCTTTCGTCGCTCTATCCCCGGTCAACAGAATGAGAAACGCGTCCCCAATTCGCACGCTGCAGTCCCCGAATCGTTCGTGAAGCATTTGCTCAATGCTTTGCAATGGTGCGTCGCAAGAGACGAGACCGAACATCTCTCGTATGGTCAGGCAGCTGTCCATCACTCCCAAAATCAGTGCAATATTGGTCTTGCTCTCCAGAGCGGCGGTTACGTTTGCCATGAATGGTGAGTACGCCAGAGCGGCGGCTAACTTTTCGGTGGTCGTTCTTGTCATGCACATCGTGTGGGTCTCTTGACATCAACTCACAACAAGCGCTTTCCTCTGTGGCGGGACGGGATGGTTCGCCTCGTAGCGGGTGATGTCGGCTTCGTGCTGGAGGGTGAGTCCGATGTCATCCAAGCCGTTCAGCAGACAGTGACGCGAGAATTCGTCCATGGTGAAGGTTGCGACAAAGCCTTTTCCATCTCCGATGCGCAACGTTTCGAGATCGACGGTGAGCTGGAAATGTTCGATTTCCTTGGAACGGTGCATGATTTCCGCGACCTGATCGTCGGTTAGGCGGACGGTCAGCAATCCATTCTTGAGGCTGTTGTTGGAGAAGATGTCGCCGAAAGACTCGGCGATCACGACGCGGAAGCCGTAATCGGCGAGGGCCCAGACAGCGTGTTCGCGGGAGGATCCGCATCCGAAGTTCCGGCCTGCGACGAGGATTGATGCGCCTCGATAACGCGGGTTGTGCAGAACGAAATCTGCAATTTCTTTTCCGTCCGCCGCAAAGCGCCAATCGTTGAACAGGAATTGGCCGAAGCCGGTGCGCTCGATGCGTTTCAAAAACTGCTTGGGGATGATCTGATCGGTGTCGACGTTGACTTTGTCGAGTGGAGCGACGATGCCGGTATGGGTGCGAAAGGGTTGCATAAAAGCCTCGCTGGAAAAATGTCGTTTGTCATTTGTCGTTCGTCGTTCGCGTCCACGACTCGATTCAATGTTCGCGTCCACGACTCGATTCAATATTGCGAACGACTAACGACTAATGGCGAACGACTAACAAACTAATTAAATCGCCAATTTCTTATATCGGTGAAATGTCCGGCGATGGCGGCGGCGGCGGCCATCATCGGGCTGACGAGGTGGGTGCGCCCACCACGTCCCTGGCGTCCCTCGAAATTACGGTTGCTGGTGGAGGCGCAACGCTCTCCCGGTTGCAGGATGTCGGGATTCATTCCCAGACACATCGAGCATCCGGACTCGCGCCATTCAAAGCCGGCATCGAGAAAAATACGGTCGAGTCCTTCGAGTTCGGCGGCGTGCTTGATGGCCTGTGATCCGGGCACGACCATGGCGCGAACCTTTGGACTGACATGCTGTCCTTTGGCGACGCGGGCCGCGGCACGCAGGTCTTCGATGCGCGAGTTGGTGCAGGACCCGATGAAGACGCGATCGATGGCAATCGATTCAATCGGGGTTCCGGAAGTGAGGCCCATGTAGGTAAGGGCCTGTTCAACGGCTCGACGGTCGGACTCCTGCGCGAAGCTCTTACTCGCGGGAACGTTGGACGTGACGGCGGCGACCATGCCGGGATTCGTTCCCCAGGTGACGAATGGGGCAAGCGAGGCGGCATCGATTTCGATGACACGATCGAAGCGCGCGCCGGGATCGGTCGCTAGCGACCGCCAATGGGCAACGGCTGCGTCCCAATCTTTTCCTTTGGGAGCGAAACGGCGGCCGTGAACGTAGGCGAAAGTCGTTTCGTCGGGCGCAACGAGTCCAGCGCGCGCGCCAGCCTCGATGCTCATGTTGCAGAGGGTCATGCGCCCTTCCATGGAGAGCGCGCGGACGGCATCGCCTGCGTATTCGATGACGTAGCCGGTCGCGCCATCGGTACCAATCTGGCCAATGATGCCGAGCGCCAGATCTTTGGCGGTCACGCCCTCGGGCAATTTGCCGCTGACGCGGACCTGCATGGTCTGCGGTTTTTTCTGGGGCAAACACTGCGTGGCCAACACATGTTCGACTTCGGAGGTGCCGATGCCGAAGGCGAGCGAACCAAAGGCGCCGTGAGTTGAAGTGTGGCTGTCGCCGCAAACGATGGTCATGCCGGGAAGTGTGATTCCGAGTTCCGGGCCGATGACGTGCACGATGCCCTGGTCGGGAGAATCCATGTCAAACAAGGGAACGCCGAATTCGTGGCAATTTTTCTGGAGCGCCTCGATTTGCTTGGCGGCGATCGGATCGGTGATGGGCAGTCCACGGGGAGTGGTGGGAATGTTGTGATCGACGGTGGCGATGGTACGCAGGGGCTGGCGGACTTTTCGTCTGTTGGCGCGCAATCCGTCAAAAGCCTGCGGCGAGGTCACTTCGTGGACGAGGTGCAAATCGATATAGAGCAGGGCCGACTGGCCCTCGGGAGCGGCGACGACGTGGGCGTCCCATATTTTCTCAAACAGAGTACGGGGAGACATGCTTCCAGTTTCGCCCATAGAGCGCTTGAAGTTCAAGGGCAGAGGACTGGGTGGGGAAGGTTCGGAGCGGCGGCTTGGACATCGCGGGGGTGATTGAACCCGGTTGGGGGGAGACTTTCGTTTCACTGGTTCGGCACCACAAGCCTGCGTTTCCAGTTATCATGAAAGCAGTTACTTCGAGGAAAATACTGCATGATCAACGGCAAACGCATTGCCGTGGTGTTCCCCGCGTACAACGCGGAAAAAACCCTGGAAAAAACGGTACGGGAATTGCCCGACCTGGTCGACATACGAATTTTGGTCGACGACCATAGTTCCGACCGTACGCTCGAAGTTGCCCACGAGCTTGGCCTGCAGACATTCGCGCATGACCGCAATTACGGTTACGGACGCAATCAGCAGACGTGTTATCGGGAAGCGCTGGCGGCCGGAGCGGACGTTGTGATCATGGTGCATCCGGATTATCAGTACACGCCGTTGCTGGTGACGGCGATGTCGAGCATGATTGCGTACGGGGTTTACGATGTCGTCCTGGGCTCGCGCATCTTGGGCGGCACGGCGCTGGGCGGCGGTATGCCGGTTTACAAATACATCGCCAACCGCTTGCTGACGGCGTTCGAGAATCTGTTTCTGCGGGTCAAACTCTCTGAGTATCACACGGGTTACCGCGCGTTTAGCCGCGAAGTGCTTACGTGCCTGCCTCTGCGGGAAAATAGCGACGATTTTGTTTTCGACAATCAGATGCTCGCGCAATGCGTGTACTTTGGCTTCCGCATCGGCGAGGTTTCTTGTCCGACCAAGTATTTTGAAGAAGCTTCTTCGATTAACTTCCGCCGTAGCGTGCGGTATGGTCTCGAAGTGTTGCAGACGACGGTTCAGTTCGCGCTGCAGCGGGCAGGGATCATCCATAATCCCATCTTCGATGACAAGGGTAAGACGCTCGAGAGCGACGGCGAGAGTTACTACGAAGGACGGGCTCGGGCGGCGTCACAACGGCATTAGAAGCGCGGCGCCCTTTCAAGCCCTAGCGACTTAGCGCTTCCGCGAGAGAAAACCTAAAATTTTGCTGGCCAACTCATCGGAGAAACCGAAGCGGGCTTTCGCGCGCGAGTAAAGATCGACGGCCTCTTTGTCGAGCCAGATCAGGCATGACTTCAGAAAGCCGTCGGCGGGCCGGGAGCGATAGTTGGTGGAGCGCGCTTTGATATCAGTGCCGTCTTCGACGGTGTAGTAATACAAAGCCAGGCTCTTTCGGGATTCCCCCTCAGGACAACGCAGAGGGTCGGGGAATCCATGATAGGAAATTTCGTCGGTGCGGAAGATGAGCGCTTCGTTGAAGAGCGGAGGCACTTTCGCAACACACTGGCGGACGTCACGGTCCCAGAGTTCGATCGCACCGCCCCACTCGAGTTGCCAGTTGGGATTGAGATAGAGGATCAGATTGACCTGGCGGCGCCAATGCTTATGGTAATGGTGAGTGCTGAAGTCAGTGTGGACGTTGAGGAAGCCGCCGGCGCCGGACTGATGCAGTCCGCCGCCCTCGAGCATATCGTCGGAAACAAGTCCGGAAATGCCGGTGAGTTGGGAGAGCCAGTCAACGAAGGCCGCGGAATTCAGCTCATCGACGATTTCGCCGAGCAGGGGCGGAAAGAGTTCGCGCTTCGCAAGGCCGAGCTTATTTTCATTCTGGTGTTTATAGCGGGTCCAGGCGTCGGTCGCCATGTCGGGAAATTCGTTGGCGGCTTCTCGGGCAAGGTCGGGATCGAGTAATTGCTTCAGATGAACATGCGGGTAGGGTTGCGCTTCGCGAAATTGGCGCCGCAGGCTGGAAGTTTGATGTGTCCACTTTTCGTAGGGGAAAAGTGACCGAATTGCGGGGGTAACAATCGGATTCGCCATGTAGTCTGGGTTTGTGGATGTTATGTCTAGGCTAACACAAAGGTGCGCATCGACCGCTGAAATTGCGTATTTGATGATCTTGTACGCGCGATCTAGAAAGTTTCGGATCTAGCGTTTCTATCTAACTCGGGCGGTTAGATGCTTATTCGGCGTTTTCTATTGTCCGGTTCAAGGTACGCGGCAGACGCGGACAGCCGAATTCTCGTAGGGGCAGCCCAGCGCAAGGTGGCTTTTTTGAGCCGCCGTTTGCTGGATCACGACCCAACTGACGCCGTATTTCTTTCGCAGGCGTTCAAAATCTTCGTTGCCAAAATCCTGAAAATTTTTCTCGTCCGCGACTTGTTCGGCCCACTTCACAGAGAGCGGCGGGAACATCGAACAGGCGCCTTTATCTTTGACGAGGTCGGCCAGCATGCCACGCTCGGAACGGGCGCGGAATCCGTTTTCGTCTTCTCCGGGGAGTTCCATGTGCCTCGGATCGAGAGCAAACAGTGCGTCCACCGGGGTATTGGCGCGAATCCATTCAAAAGCCTGCGCCCATTGATTGCGAGGCGCGGACCAAGGCCACTCAACGGAGGCGCTGGCGGGAAAAACCTGGGCCTGCGCAAAATGCATTCCGAAAGCGAGAGGAAGGAATAATGCCAGCCAGCGCCAAGTGTGGCGTTGCAAAAGGTACTGGCCGATCAATCCGCCGCCAACGACGACGAGCACCATGTAGCACAACGCGAGACAGCGCAAGGGCTGAAGGCGGGTGAGCGCTTCGAAGCGGGCAGGGATTCCCAGACCGATCGCAGCCAGCATGGCGACGAAAACGAAGGGCGCCATGGCGCGAGAGATTAGTTCCAGATTTGCGAAGCCGCGGCGGCGGGCCCAACTGGCGATCCACCAAAAGACGAGGACTGGACCGATGACACCCAGCCATTCGTACCACTCCCAGCGCAGGATGAAATGGGAAGGCTGCCGTAAGGCGACTTCGTGATACTGGGGCGGAGGAGGCTCAAAGGTGATGCCGAAGGGAAGAGCGAACGCCACCAGGACGGAAGGCTTCGCGGCGATCGGTTGCGCTTCTCCAGCGAAGCCCAGAAATCGCGGACGGACGCTATTCAGGAATGCCATCCACAGGCAAAACATGATGGCAAAGGCGGCCATGAAGGGATGCATTGCCGCTGCGAAGAGCAACCAGAGCGTTGCGCGTCCGTATTTGCGATGAAGCATCTCGGCGATCGCGAAGAGGGCTGCGAAGGCGGCGAGGTTGCGCGGGTTCAAATACTGGTCGAGGATGAGGAGCGCCGATCCGGCAAGGGGCAAGGTGAGGAGGACGGCCATCAAGGAGACGGCGGCCCAACGGGCGCGGTCGTCTTCAAACAAGGCGGTTGCCAGCCGCCAACTTGCTGCGAGGAGCAGGACAATCGAGGTCAAATGCCAGAGGAAAGCGGCCCACGGCAAGGGCAGGTGAGTGGCGCGCACGGAAAAGGCGATCAGGTTGGGATATAAAGTGTGGCCGGCGTGTTCGCCAAAAAATTCGGCGTTTGTGGGGAACAAAGAGGGGTTCAGAATCTTCAAAACGCCGGGTAGGTAAATCTCGGAGTCTTCCGCGTAGGGATGATAGCCGTGAATGAGAAGAGCAGCTGCGGTAAGAAGCAATAATCCGGTGATGCGCCGAAGCATGAGTGCGGTGCCGTTTGTCGATCGAGTGGGTTGATCCATTTTGTCGAAGCGAAACTGTATCGAGGCGAAACAGAATTACAACAGAAAAAAGCTGTGGCAGGAAGCCGTGGTGGCGCTTGCGGGTCGGCGCGTCGGCCCGTAGCATCTAATGTGAGGCATGGCAACGAGCACTCAAACGACCGCGCTGGCGCAGAATGGACGATCGCAGTTAGCCATCGGTGAGATCTTCACCTTTGCTTTCGAGACGTTCATGAGCAACAAGATTCGATTCGCTCTGACGGCGCTCGGCATGGTGATCGGAACGGCATCGCTCATCCTGGTCACGACCATCGGCTTGACCGGAAAACAGTATTTGCTGAATCAGATTCAATCGATTGGCTCGAACTGGATCTACGCGGAGTACGAAAGCGGCGGCGGCCGCATCAGCGATACGGGCAATGACTCGCTGACGATTCAAGACATGGAAGCCGTGCAGCGCGAGGTTGGCGGTATTGTTGCGGCTTCGCCGGTGCTTCCGCTGAATGAGCGCGTGGCTGTAGGCGACGGCAAAGAACGCGACCTCCAGATCATGGGGGTGTATCCGGAATACGAGCAGGTGCGGAACCTGGTCATTCTGGAGGGACGCTTCTTTGATCATCAGGATTCTCAAGCCCATAACAAAGTGGGAGTGATTACTCCGAAGCTGGCGGTGCAGCTTTACGGGTCGGAACTGGCATCGCTGGGAAAGACGATCAAGCTGAACGGATTGCCGTTCACGATCATTGGGACGTTTCGCGAGCGCGTGGACACGCTCGGGCAATCGGAAGTGACCGACAACACCATGCTGATTCCTTACACGGTGATCCGTTATTTCCAGGAAACGCCGACGGTAAAACAGATTTTCTTTTCGGCGGCCGACGCCTCGCTGGTGGTTCCGGTGACGGCTCAAGTGGCGCGGGTGATCCAGTCACGGCACCGTCCGGAGTCGGTGTACAGCGTGCGAAATTTGACGCAGCTGGTTTCGATGGCGGACAAGATCACGACCTCGATGACCATGGTGCTGCTGGCCGTCTCGCTGGTGGTGTTGCTGGTGAGCGGGATCGGCATCATGAACATCATGCTGGCTACGGTCAGCGCGCGCATACGAGAGATTGGAATTCGGAAAGCGATGGGCGCGACGAACCGGGAGATTCGCTTTCAGTTCCTCTCGGAGGCGATTCTGATTTCGCTGATTGGCGGGGTGCTGGGCATCATCTTGGGTCTTGCGATTCCCTTCTCGGTGCGGTTTTTCACGGAGTACCGGATTCCAATTTCAGGGCTTTCCGCAATTATTGCGATCGTGGTTTCGTCGCTGGTGGGCATTTTATTTGGTACAGTTCCGGCAATACGGGCTGCGCAGTTGGACCCGGTGGAGAGCCTGCGGTACGAGTAGGGGTTTGCGGAGGAGGTTTTTTCCCGCCTCGGCTTCCGAAAACGGGCAAAGGTTTCTGTCCCGCCGGACGGGCGAGTCACCCGTTCCCATACGGAGAAAGTAAGAACAGTGGTTGCGAAAACGCTGGATACTCCCAAGCCGGATACGCGAACGCTCGCTGTCGTCTTGCTCAGTGGCGGGATGGATTCCTGCGTGTGCGCGGCGCTGGCGGCGCGAGATCACCGAACGGCGGCGGTTCATGTCAGCTATGGGCAGCGCACGGAAGAACGGGAGCGGCGTTCTTTCCAAAGCATCTGTGACCGGCTGGAGATTCGTGACCGCCTAATGGTCCGAAACGAGGCTTTGCGCGCCATTGGAGGATCCGCTCTCACCGACGAAAAGATTGTCGTTCCCGAGATGCATGCGATTGGCGCGAGCATTCCCGAGGGTGTCCCTGTAACCTATGTTCCATTTCGGAACGCCCATTTTCTGGCGGTTGCGGTGAGTTGGGCGGAAGTGCTGGGGGCCGAGAAAATTTATATTGGGGCCGTCGAACCGGACAGTTCGGGCTATCCCGACTGCCGGCCGGAGTATTATCGAGCGTTCAACGAGGTGGTGAGGGCGGGCACGAAAGAAGGGACGATCGAGGTGGTGACGCCCCTGATTGCCATGCATAAACGTGAGATTGTGACGCTGGGCCTTGAACTGGGTGCCCCGTTGGATTTAACGTGGTCGTGCTATCAGCGCGAAGATCGCGCCTGCGGTGTCTGCGATAGTTGTGTACTTCGCCTGCGCGCGTTTCGCGAGGCGGGGGCGGAAGATCCGATTCCCTACGCAGAAACCGCCGCCCGATCCATTTAGCGTTGCGTTTTGCCGGCAATGCGCCTGGCGCATCCGGTTGAAATGGAAATACGCGGCTGGTTCCGAATTCAGGAAAGTAGAGTCGACAAATTTAAGATGTAATGCCGGGAGGCCAAATCATGACGAAATATTTCATCCTTCCCCTGCTCCTCGTTCTGGCTCTGGGGCTGTGCGCTCCTTTCGCCGCCGCGCAGACCACGGGCACCGTGAAGGGAGTTTGCAAAGACTCCGATGGGAAGCCAATTACCCAAGCCGAAGTGGAGTGGGTGGGTGTCGAATCAGGACACACCTACAAGTTGAAGACCAACAACAAAGGCGAGTATTTTTCGCTCGGGATTGTCCCCGGCAAATACAACGTAAAGCTGAGCAAGGACGGGAAGGAACTCTTCCACATCAACAGCGTCTCCGTGGGGCTGGACGAAACGGAACTGCCATTTGATCTAAAGAAAGAGCAAACCGCTGCGGCGCAGGCACAGGGGATGACGCCAGAACAAGCCAAGGCGAGGGCAGACGCAGCGGCGAAGGCAGCGAATGAAAACAAGACCGTAGGATCGTTGAATGAAAAACTGAAAGCGGCGGCGGCTGCTACCGACGCCAAAGACTACGAGACGGCGATCTCGACCCTGAACGAAGCGAATCAAATCGATGGAACGCGCGATTTGATCTGGTTCAAGCTGGGCGACGCTTATCGCCTGTCGGCGGCCACCCAGACGGATCCTGCGGAAAAACAGAAACGGTATGAGTCGGCGGGTGCGGCTTATCAGAAGGCCATTGAACTCCGCACGGCTTCGGATACGGCGGCGAAGGATCCCGAGAACAACGCAAAGATGGCGGCGTACTACAACAATCTTGCGGAAGTGTATGCCAAGTCGAACAAGACCGAGGATGCAGTTGCGAACTACAACAAAGCGGCTCAGTTGGATCCGACCCATGCCGGGACATACTTCTTTAACGAAGGGGCGATTCTGACCAATACGGGCAAGGTCGATGACGCAATTGCGGCCTTCGACAAAGTGATTGCCGCCGATCCGACGAAGGCTGTCGCCTATTACTGGAAAGGTGTCAACCTGATTGGCAAGGCCACGCTCAAGGGCGACAAGATGGTTGCGCCAGAGGGTACGGCCGAGGCGTTCCAGAAGTACCTTGAGCTCGAGCCGGACGGCAAACTTGCTCAGCCCGCAAAAGACATGTTGGCCAGTATTGGTGCAACGATAGAAACGGGCTTTGGTAAGAAAAAACCGGCACCGGCTAAGAAGCAGTAAACCCCGTTCTCAGCTGTCAGTTCCCAGTTCTCAGTCAAAACCGCTTTCCGTGGTTTTCTGAGAACTGGGAGCCGAAACCCCTCGCTTTAGTTACTGAGGTTGCTGTCCTACTTGATCTTCGCTCTTCCCCTCTTCCGCGTTACATTCATTACATAGGTTCCCCGGCTTTGCGAAGGTTCTCCCCTGTGGTGTCAATACGATAACTGGGAGTGTATGGAATGGCTGCTCCGGGGAGTTCCCCGATTGCGATCGCCTTCGAAGGCATCAATGGGACGGGCTCGATTTCGACGTCCGTGCTGCTGGCTGGCATGTTGCGCGCCTCGGAAAAAGTCAGCGACCTGATCTTTTCGCCAGGAAGGCCGCCCCAAGTGGAGATTCACGGACAGCTCACCCCGGTAGAAATTGCCGGCACTGGCAACCTCTCCGCGGACGACACGCGGCGCATCGCCGCTGACCTGATCGGTGCCAACAAACAGGCGATCAATACGCTGCGCGAGCAGGGATCCTGCGACATTTCTTACGGATTGCCGGGCATGGCTCGCTTCCGAGTCAATGTTTTTATCCAGCGGGGCAGTTGCGCCATCGTGATGCGCGTCATTCCGACTGTCATTCCGACGTTTCGTTCGCTGCACCTGCCAGCCCAACTGGACGAGGCAGCGAAGGTTCGGAACGGCATCATCCTGGTGACCGGCGGCACCGGGTCGGGCAAGTCTTCGACGCTGGCCGCGCTGATTGACCGCATCAATAGCGAATATTGCTATCACGTTCTGACGGTCGAAGATCCGATTGAATTTCTACACAAGCACAAGAAATCCACGGTTCACCAGCGCGAGCTGCACAGCGACGCGCCGAATTTTGCGCTGGCGCTGCGGGCCGCTCTGCGTCAGGCGCCGCGGGTGATTATGGTGGGGGAGATTCGCGACCGCGACACGCTGGAGATTCTTTTAGAGGCGGCGGAAAACGGTCATCTGGTTCTTTCCAGCTTGCACACCGTCGATGCTTCGAAAACCATCGATCGCATTTTGGGGCAGTTTTCGGCCACAGGGGGCGATCGGGTTCCGGTGGTGGAGATTCTGAAATCGAATACACGCACACGCGACTGCGTGGAACAAGGCGAACGGCCGGGACGCACGCTTCTGGACGCCATCAAGGCCAGCGAAAACGAGGGCATGCAACACTTCGACGGCGAGATTGCCAAACTGGTCCGCTCAGGACTGGTGGATCTCGAAACCGGGCTTTGTTTTGCGAGCAACGCGACGGTGCTGGGGCAAGAACTCGCGAGAAACTGATCTACTCGCCCTTGAGTGCCGGCGCTACACCGAAAATCCCTCATCTCACAGCTAGTAGTTGCCTCTCGCGGGTATCATTCCTGCATGTCTCCGGCAAGCGTTGTGAGCTTTGAGTTGGCGCGGCACATCGTGGAGCAGCACGCCGCGCAAGTCGCTCCACCGGCAATCGAATCGGTCGACCTCCTTGCGGCGCGTGAGCGAGTGCTCGCCGAGTCGGTTCTCGCCGACCGCGATTTCCCGCCGTTCCCTAGGGCCACGCGCGACGGGTTCGCTGTCCGCGCCGGCGATGTTGAGCGGACGCCCGCCCGCCTCGATCTGGTCGGAGAAATCAAGGCAGGCGGATTGTGGGAAGACGGCGATCTGAAAACCGGGCAGGCCGTGTCGATCATGACCGGAGCCCCTTTGCCGCCGGGGGCTGACGCGGTGGTCATGGTCGAATACACGTCCGTGAACGGGAACTCGGTCAAGATTCAGCGCAGCGTTCAGACCGGAGAAAATTTTGTTCCACGCGGCGCCGAGGCTCTGGCGGGACAGGTGCTGCTGGGCAGTGGGCGACGGCTGGATCACGCGAGTATTGCGATTGCGGCGTCCGTGGGGAAAGACCGCGTGCAGGTTTTTCGGAAGCCTCGCGTGGCGGTGCTTTCGACGGGCGACGAACTGGTGGAGATCAGCGCAAGTCCGGGAGCGGCGCAGATTCGGAATTCCAATTCCTATTCGCTCTCAGCGCAGATTCAAAATGCAGGCGGCGAGCCGGCACGGCTCGCGATCGCTCCCGACGAACCTCGAAGGTTGCGAGGATTTGCTGTTGCTGACGGGCGGCGTTTCGATGGGGAAGTACGATTTGGTGGAGCAAGTTCTGACTCAGCTATCGGCCGAGTTTTACTTCACGGGAGCGGAGATTCAACCGGGGCGTCCGGTGGTTTTTGGGTCGTGTAGTGCGGGCATTCTCGCGCTCGCAGGCAGTGAAAATGGCGCGGACACTCGGGCGAGGGCGCCCGCGCAACACAACCCGACTTATTTCTTTGGGCTGCCCGGCAATCCGGTTTCGACCATGGTCACGTTCGAACTGTTCGCGAGGCCGATGGTTGAAGCGCTGGCTGGGTTAGCACCGTTGCCGCTGATCTTTCTTCGGGCGCGGCTGAAATCAGAGATCAAGACCAAGACGGGGCTCAAGAGATTCTTGCCGGCGATTCTTTCAGGGGAGTTTGAGAATGCCGAGGTCGAGTTGGCGCGATGGCAAGGATCGGGCGACATCGCGACGCTGGCACGGGCGAATTGCTATGTGGTGATTCCTCCGGATCGCGACAGAATCGAGGCGGGAGAGTGGGTGCCGCTGTTGATGCGGTGAGCCTTTTCAAAAAACAGCTCTCAGCTTTCAGTCCGAAAAACCCGCAATCGCCCTCGGCGTCCAGAGAAGCAGTAGAAATAAGCCAGTTGCATAAAATAGCGCCGCTTGCCAAAAGGTACCACCGAAGACCATCCGCAATGTCAATCCCCACCAAACAATACTTTCGGCAAATGCCATTCCAATGATTTGACCTGCTTGCCACTGTCTAAGCGCTTTCGGATTAGAAGGGTCGTCTGCCAGTGGAGATTCGGAGCGATGCAGTAGTCGACGGCGGAGGCGAAACCCTGCTAGAGCCGACCAAAGTGCAAGACCCACAGCCAGCGAGTGCCGCCACGTCCATTCACTGTTGCCGCGATCAAACAAAATCTCCGTTATGCATGCGACGATCGGGATCACTGCTATGAATGCTGCCTGAAGAAGGCGTAATGTTCTCAGCCTTGATTTCATTTCGTTCATGGTCACGTCTCACCGCCAGATTTTACATCCGGGTTGAACGAGAGCGTGTTGCGGCTGTTCTCAAGACCAATTTACTTTCACGACTAGGCCACGAGCCCAAGCGGAGTACGATACCCTGTTTAAGGCATGGCGAAAAAGCGTTCCCAACTTTCCCACTACAACGCGGACGGCCAGGCGCGGATGGTGGACGTGTCGGCGAAACCGCGAACGGTGCGTGAGGCTGAGGCCAGCGCGTTTGTAGCGATGTCAGCGGAGGTGTTGCGGGCTCTGCCGCAGAATCCGAAGGGTGATCCGCTGGAGGTCGCGCGGACCTCTGGGATTATGGCGGCGAAACGGACGTCGGAGCTGATTCCGATGTGCCATCCTGTGCCGCTGTCGCACATTGCTGTGACCCTACGCGTGTGCGAGAATGGCGTTTCTGTTGCCACAAAAGTAAAGACCACGGCGGAGACCGGCGTAGAAATGGAAGCGCTGGTCGCGGCGAGCGTGGCGGCGCTGACGGTGTACGACATGTGCAAGGCGCTCGATAAGGGCATCGAGATTCGGGAAGTCGTGCTGGAGCGGAAGTCCGGCGGCAAGAGCGGAGACTACAAACGAAGCGGCAAGCGGAAACAGCCGTAGGCGAGTCGATCATGGCAAGCGACGTCAAAATTCTGCTGGTGGATGACAACCCGATGGTGCTTGGGATGCTTCAGCAGTCGCTCGCAGCGATGGGAGTAGTCACGGTGGCGACCGACGCTGCCGATGCGCTGCTGAAGGCCGTCGATGATTTGCCGGATGTGATGATCTGCGACTACCGCATGCCGGGGATGGACGGACGCCAGTTGCTGGAGAAATTGAAGAGCCGTCCCGCGACGTCGGGGATTGCTGTAATTCTGATGGCTAGCAAGGCTGACATCAGCGAACGGCTGTCGGTGCAGGATGCGATTGAAGACTATCTGGAAAAGCCGTTCTTCCTGAAAGACGCCACGCACAAGATCAAGCGCGTAATCGACCGGATCGCACTGGAGAAACTGAGCAAGGCGGCGTCGACGGACGGCATCCTGCGCGGCAGTTTGTCGCAGATGAATGTGATCGATCTCGTGCAGTCGCTGGAGATGGGGCGGAAGAGTTGTTCGCTGACCATGACCAACGGCGACGATAAATGCGAGATCTACTTCAGCCAAGGGCAGGCGAAACACGCCGCCTATGGATCGATTACGGGAGATGAGGCGGTTTTCAAAGTACTGCGCTGGACCGAAGGGAATTTCCAGGTGGATTTCAACGGCAAGTCGTCGCAGGAGTCCACGACGCTCAACACCCAGGGTCTGCTGATGGAAGGTTTGCGGTTGCTGGACGAAGCACAGCGTGACGCGGCGAACGAGGGTGAAGATGTCCTCCTCGATACCTGAGGCCGCTGTCACCGATAAGACACGGGCGGCCGTGTTGACGGTGAGCGATTCGTGTTCGCGCGGCGAAAAAATTGATCTCTCGGGGCCGGCGGTGGCGGAGACGTTGGCCAGACGTAATTTTCAAGTGGTGGTGCGCAGTGTGATCGCCGATGAGCGCGCCGCGATCCAAGACAAACTGATTGAATTGTGCGGCTCGGCCCGGCTGGTGGTGACGACGGGCGGGACGGGGATTGCTCCGCGCGACGTGACGCCAGAGGCGACCATCGCCGTTTGCGAGCGTCTGGTCGAAGGCATTGCGGAGCAGATGCGCTTGCAAGGGATGCAGAAGACGCGCTTCGCCGCGCTCAGTCGCGCCGTTTGCGGGGTGCGCGGAACGAGCCTGATTTTGAATCTGCCGGGGAATCCTGCCGGAGCCGCGGAGTCGCTGGAAGCAGTGATCGATCTGTTGCCGCATGCGCTGGAGTTGGTTGCGGGGCGGACGGCGCATGGGTGAGAGGACACGTCGCTGGCTGGTCGTTCGCGACGTGGCACTCTCCGGTGGGCCGATACGATCGACGTCCCCGACCGTCGATTGAAACCATTTTGCGAACAGCGAGTAGCGAACGACGAACGACGCTTCCGATATCCAGTAAACTGACCTTATCCATTTGAACAAGATCAAACATTTCATCCACGCATATGGCGACTGGATCAAGCATGTCCTGGCGCCGCTCGGTCCGTGGGGAATGCTCGCGTTTGCGGCGGTGGATGGCTCGTTCATGGGCATGCCGCTGGACGCAATTTTTGTCGGCTACGTTTACAATGACCGCGCGCGGTTCCTTCTATATGTGCTGCTCGCCTCGGCCGGGTCGGCACTCGGAAGTATCGTGATCTACGCCATCGGTTATGCGGGAGGCGAGGTACTGTTGCGGAAGCGGCTTTCGCCGGCGCGCTTCGAGAAAATCCACGAGTCGTTCGATCGTCATGAATTCTGGGCGCTGATGTTTCCGGCGATGCTGCCGCCGCCGACTCCGTTCAAGGCAGTGGTTCTGGCGGCAGCGGCTTTCGAGATGAATTTCGGGCGTTTTCTGCTGGCGATTTTTGCGGGCCGGTTTGTGCGCTTTCTGATTGAAGCGCTGTTGACGATATGGTTCGGTCCGCAGATCGTGACGGCGACGGGAAGTCTTTTCGCGCACCACTTTGTGTGGATTCTGCTGGGATTGGGAGCGGTCGTGCTGGGCTGGGCAATCCGGCGGCGGGCGAAACGACGCAGCCGAGCCACGCTCGGCTTGGACCCTTCGGCTCCGCTCAGGGCAGGCTCACGAGGGGGCGGTCCCCACACAAGGTAGCCACACAACCTCGTCTCTTCTTTCTACCGAGTCGGTTGATCTATGCGGCGGCGGTGCCTTGCGGCTTGTGGCTGGAGCGCGCAAGTGCTGTGGCAACAGCCGGCAATCCGAACATAACGGCGGTGAAGAGCAGATCGCCGGCGACTCCTCGGCGGAAGAACGGGATCCCAGCGGCGTAGCAGGTCATGAGTCCAGCAAGTGTCTTGGGATACATGCTCCAGCAGGCCCAGACGGCAAAATTACTGACCACAAAGAAAGAGACGGAGCTAGCCAAGGCGGCTCCGGCGACGCGCAGCCAGCTTGAGTTTTCGCGCAGCTGTGTGCCCAGCCAAAGAATCGCGGCATACCACGCCCACGTGACGAAGTGATCCCAGGAAAAGGTATACGAGTAGACGAACTTGGTGAGGATCACATCGGAAACGGCCAAGAGGGCAAAGGGGATCCAAAGCTGGCGCTTCGAACCGCGCGCTCCGAAGTAAAGCAGGGCGGCGGCGACGGGCGTGAAGTTCCAGGGATGCGGCATAAACGGCATGCGCGCAATAACGGCAAAAATGACAAATAGATAAGCCAGCATGATCACCTCAAATAAGACGTAATTAGGATTGTTGCGCGAGCGGATACTAGCGGTCAAGCGACAGTGGAACGCGGATTTAGTTTCGGTTTCTTGGGGCGGCACGCCGAACCCGAATCTCAAAGTGGGCGATTGACGGCATCACCCGGTAACCCCTAAGATGGGTCGCCTCGGCTTCCCCCGAAAACGCTGGGTACATAGTCGGAACATGCCCCAACCACGATGATCGGAAAAACGGTTTCCCATTACCGCATTCTGGAATTGCTCGGCGGCGGGGGGATGGGCGTCGTCTACAAAGCGGAAGACACCGCATTGGGCCGCTTTGTCGCCCTGAAATTTCTTCCCGAAGAGGCTTCGCAAGATCCCCAGGCGCTCGAGCGTTTCCGGCGAGAAGCCCGTGCCGCATCGTCGCTGAACCATCCCAACATTTGCACCATTCACGAAATCGGTGAGCACGAAGGGCATTTGTTCATCGTGATGGAGTGCCTGAGCGGCCAAACCTTGAAGCATCTCATCCAGGGCAAGCCGCTGGAGTTGGAAAACCTGCTGGGCCTGGGTATCGAGGTTGCCGATGCGCTGGATGCCGCGCACAGCAAAGGTATTGTCCACCGCGATATCAAGCCGGCAAACATTTTTGTGACGGATCGCGGGCACGCGAAGGTGCTCGATTTCGGATTGGCGAAGATCGCCCGCCCCAGCCGATCCGTTCTCGACGATTCGCAGACGCGGGCCGACGTGCGCGATCTGGATTTGACCAGTCCTGGTACTGCCGTGGGTACGGTGGCTTATATGTCTCCCGAGCAACTGCGCGGGAAGGAACTCGACGGGCGCACGGATTTGTTCTCGTTCGGAGTTGTGCTTTACGAAATGGCGACCGGGGTGGTGCCCTTTCGCGGCGAAACCTCGGCGGTGATTACGGACGCGATTCTGAATCGCGCGCCGACCACAACTACGCGATTGCGCCCCGAGATTCCTCTGAAGCTGGAAGAAACTATCAGCAAGGCGCTCGAAAAGGATCGCGATCTGCGCTGCCAGAGTGCGGCTGAATTGCGCGCCGACCTGAAGCGCTTGAAACGGTCGATCGATTCGTCCCGAACCTCGGTGGTGACGGACACCAATCAGGAGTCTTCGTCCGCAAGCCGCACGTCGTCTCCATCGTCCTTTTTGTCCTCGTCATCCTCGTCGGCGTCGTCACCCCTGGCAGCGGCCGCTGCGGCCGATCGCGGCAAGTCCCTGCGGACGCGAGTGGTCGTCGTCTCCGCAATCCTGCTGGCGCTGGTGGCGGGTGTGTATGGGGGAAAGGTCTATTTCGGTGCGACACCATTGGCACCGCCGATCTACCGCCAACTCACATTCCGGCGTGGCAGTATCCGTTCCGCGCGCTTCGCTCCGGACGGCCAGACGATTCTCTACAGCGCTGCCTGGCAGGGCGGCCCGGTGGATGTGTTTACCGCTCGGCCTGAGGCTCCGGAAGCGCGTTCCATGGGGCTGACTCGCACCCAACTCGTTTCGGTATCTTCGGCGTCGGAGATGGCCGTCCTGCTCAACAGTAAGGCGATCGGAACGTGGGTCAATATGGGAACGCTGGCGCGTGCTCCGTTGGTCGGTGGTGCTCCGCGAGAAGTGCTGGAACAAGTGCAGTGGGCCGATTGGGCGGCGGATGGCAACAGCCTCGCCGTGGTTCGCGATATGGGAGGGCGCAATCGGCTGGAATATCCAATCGGCCATCCGTTATATGAGACCGGCGGATGGATTGGCCACCCGCGCGTCTCTCCGAAGGGCGACATGATCGCGTTCATCGATCATCCGGTGCAAGGGGACGACAGCGGTTCGCTCGCGGTGGTTGACATGGCGGGCAAAAAGAAGAATCTGTCGGGCGAATGGTTCACGATCCAGGGCGTAGCCTGGTCTCCGGACGGCAGGGAGGTCTGGTTCACGGCGAGCAAGTCTGGCGTTGACCGAACTCTCTACGCGACCACGTTGGGCGGCAAAGAGCGCATGGTGCTCCGGCTGCCGGGCGCGGTCATGATTTTCGACATTTTCAAAGATGGACGCGTACTGCTCATGCGGGCGAGCTGGCGTCGCGAATTGATCGGCATGAGCGCCGACGATTCGAAACAGCATGATCTCTCGTGGCTCGACTACACCTATCCGGCCGATATTTCGGCTGACGGCAAGACGCTGCTGTTTGATGAAGAGGGCGGTGGCGGCTCACTGGATTATTCGAAGTCCGGGGGCTTGTCGTATGCGGTCTACATTCGCAAAACTGACGGATCTCCGGCTGTGCTGCTGGGCGAAGGGGGAGCGGTCGCGCTGTCTCCTGACGGCAAAGCGGTGATTGCGCAGACCCAGGATTCTCCCTCGCAGCTCAACCTGCTGACCACGGGCGCTGGCGAGGCGAAGAGCATCACCAAAGACAATATCAATCACTCGTGGGCCCGCTGGTTCCCAGACGGGAAGCGCGTTTTATTTTCGGGCAACGAACCTGGCAAGGGTGTGAAACTCTACGTCCGCGATGTGGCGTCTGGGAAGAGCGACCCGATTACGCCAGAAGGTGTGAGTGGCACGTCCTTCGTCGTCTCTCCCGATGGACAGTTGGTGGCTGGAATCGGGCCCGACCAAAAAGGATATCTATATGCGGTCGCGGGCGGCGAGCCGCGCGTGATTCCGGGATTGAATCCTGGAGAGCAGCCAATTACGTTCAGCGCCGACGGCGGCTCACTCTACATTTATCAGCCCGGCGAGTTGCCGGCGAAAGTCGACCGTCTGGATCTGCGCACTGGGCAACGGACCCTTTGGAAGCAACTCATGCCTTCCGATCCGGCGGGCGTCGAAACCATCGGACCCATCCTGATGACGCCGGACGCGAAGAGCTGTGTCTTCGGCTACCACCGGATGCTCGCAGATCTGTATCTGGTCGAGGGGCTGAAGTAGCGGGGCTTCTCCTGGCAGGCGCTCAGCCGCAAGCTTACTTAGTGCTTCGACTGCTGCTTCCCCCTCCGACTCGTTCTTCGACGACTTTCAGGTCTTGAGTCAGAAAGACTACAGCTCCGAGAGTGGTTCGCGTCGATCCGGGGTAGGCGTAGCGTAGATCGCGGAAATGGACAGCATAGGCGGCTTGGGTGTTGTTCACGGGATCGTGGGCGAGATCTTCCGTCTCGATCAAGGGATAAGCGGCCCAACTCAGGTAGACGCGTCCGAGATAGGTTCGCTTGGCTGCGAGCGTAACGGGTGTTTCTTCGGGCTTGTAGCGAACTTGCATTTGGGCGGCGGGATCGACTTCGGGAGTGAGGGAATCGACGTCCATGGTGGCAAGGAAGTTCGTGGTTTCGACAACGCCGTGCCAGCGAAAAGGGTTGGTGATGTAGGGATAAGCGGAAACGCGGAGCGCATTGGAGCCCCGATAGTCGCTCGATGCAAGCGCGGCCAAAGCGCGGCGATGCTCGTAGTCACACAGACCCCAGTAGGCGAAGACGACGAGAAGAGCGAGCGTGGCAGCGAGCTTTCCCTTCAGCGGCGGATGTGGGCCTTTGTTGCGTGCGCCGATTTCTTCGTTGATGAGCGAAAACAGGCTGGGAAGGATCAATCCCAGAACGAGAGCGACAAGAAGAATGGGCTCGACGATGAAGACGATGTCCCAGGAGATCCAGCGCTCAGAGAACGGCCAGAAAGGGCGGACTCCGTAGGCGGTGGTGTAGTCGAGCAAAATGTGGCTCACACCGGCGAGGCAGGCGAAGGCGAAGAGCACTCCCCAGCGCGGAGGAAGATTGGGATTGCGCGTTTTGCGGCCGCGCAAGCGCCAGATGAGGTAGATGAAGGCGACGACAGCGGCGGCGACGAGCGGGACTCCGAGGAAGGAATGGGTAAAGCCGCGGTGATGATTCAGGCCGAAGGCGGAGCCTCCGAAGCGGCTGAGGACGTCGAGGTCGGGGGCTTCGGCGGCGAGGGTGAGCGTGGCAGTGGCGAGCGCAGTCTTGCGGTTGAGTCCGGCGCGGCCCATGGCGGCGCCGAAAAGAAAGTGAGTGACGGGTTCCACGGGCTCATTGAGTTTAGCGCACGGCAGAGGCAAAGGCCTTTACCAGGGAGCGCACGAAGGAAGGCGGGTTGCTAAGTAAAAGGCTCGCTACGACAGACAAGCTAATTAAATTGTCGAAGCCGGAACGGTCGAAGCTTCATGAACAGTGTGGCCAGCCCATTCGCTCATCGGATGCATGGCGCCGCAATCGAGGCACTTGGTTCCCGCATATTGCGTTGAGCAATGCGGACAGACCGCTCCGGTTTGAAAACTGTCGAAGACCTGGCCGCACTTGCCGCACTTCCAATATTCGCCGATCGGCGGGCTCGACTGGCAAGAGGGACAGGCGAATCCGAATCTGCGGGGCAACTTCGCAAACTTCAAGAGGGCGCGGGCGTGTTGCAAGCCGCTCCAGCAATTCATCAACATGAAGACGGCGAGCACTCCATACCATACGGTCTGCGTCCAAAGAGCGAGGCCGATGAATGCCGCGACGCCGACGAATCCCAGAACAGTTGCGACCAGCAGGCTGTGAGCGCGTCCGATCACGAACCACAGCAGGGCGCGAAGAATCTGGCCGCCGTCGAGCGGGTAGATGGGAAGGATGTTAAATACAAGAAGGCCAAAGTTAATCCATGCGACCGCTCTCAGGAAAATGTGAAGGTCGGGGACCGCTGTGTACCAACCAAACGACCGGCTCATGTAACCAATGCCCAAGAGGATAGGAATGAGGGCAACGTTCACCAGGGGCCCGGCGGCGATGCTCCATAACGTGGCACCGGGACGTTGTGGCGGATTCACATAGGCGACTCCGCCGAGCGGCCAGAGCACGATGCGATCTGCCTCTCCGCCGACTTGTCTGCAGGCTAGCGCGTGGCCAAACTCGTGAAGAGTCACGATGAGAAACAGCGCGAGGTATTCTGCGATATTCCAGCCGATCGAGGAATAGTCGCCTTTGCGAGCGTTGATTTCGTAATACGCCAATAAGAACCACGACCAGTGAAGGAAGACGTCGATTCCGGAAAATCGAAAGAGGCGGATGGAACCTTGGCGTCCAGTGGGCATGGGCTCGTTTAATGATACAGCGGGCGGGGTCCAAAGTTCGCTGCCGGACGGGGCGAAGCCCCGCCACCACACATATAAGTAAATACACGAACAATCTAGCTCGGCACTACTAGCGACAACGCGTCTGGCTGCATGGTCATACGCGCCGGAAGGCGGCCCAAGAGTTCTCCGTCGGCTTCGACATAGACTCGGGCGCTTTTGTGCGGACGCGTCTCGACTCCGGCGGCGTCTTCATTCGGCGGCAGCTTGCAGGCGATCTCGGAGCAGCTGACGAGGTCGATGCCTTTCACGTTCCAGTGGCGGCCAACCAGGGCTCCGGCGACGTATTGCAGGTAAGCGTTGCGGCTGGCGGTGCGGCACATGACGGCGCGGAGATCGTTGCAATCGAGGGAGGCTCCGGGGACGAGTTCGCGGAGGATGTTTCCGAAGAAGCGGATTCTTACCGCGAGCAGTTCGGTGAGTTGCGCAGTCTCTTTATGTCCGGAGCCGTTGGAATATTCAACTTCGAATCGGCGCATGTTGTAGGTCGCCCAGAGCTGCCAGGCTTTGAAGTAGTAGGCGGCCATTCCGCCGCGTTTCTTGAGATGCGCATTGAGGTTGTAGAAGAGGTGCGCATCGACTCCGATGCCGGCGGCGACGGTGAAGTAGCGGGAGGCCGTTTTGCCGTGGAAGTCTTCGTACTCGACCTGGCCGAGGGAGATGCGACGAATTGTGCTTTTGCCCTCGATGGCGACTTCAGCGGCGGCAGAGGGGCGCAGGGGGATTTTGAGATCGTGAGCAAGGGCATTGGCCGTGCCGAAAGGGAGAATAGCGAGCGCAACGGGAGTATTGGCGAGTCCCTGGATGACGTCGTGGATGGTGCCGTCGCCTCCGCAGGCAAAGACGGTGTCGCTGCCGTCGGCGACGGCGCAGCGGGCGTTGTCGGTGGCTTCTTGGCTGGAGCGGCAGACGGTGAGTTCGGTGCGGACGCCGGCGGACTGGATGATTCCGATAGCGTGATTGAGCTCGGCGTCGCGCCCGCGCCGGCCCGAGTTGGGGTTAAACAAAATTGTCGCCTTGCGCATGCTGCGGAGTGGCCCCGGCTTGAGTTTAGCGTACGGTTTGGGCGTGTGCGGCGCGCGCAGGCACGTTTAACCTGTGAGTAATAATTGGTTAGTAACGAGATACCCCTCGACTCCGATACCCCATACAACGGAAGCATTGTGCGGAGAGGGCACAAGGTGAGGCGCAGGAGCCTAGGCTCGATGCGCCATGGCGAGGGGTTTGACTGCATCTTTCTCGGAGGCGCTGTGGTTGACGCCAGACGTACCCAACTCCAAATCGATGACATCGCTCCAAAACGCCGCGGCGGGATTGACCGCAGAAACGCCGAGCCGACCCGCTTCAGAAGTGTGCTCTGCTCCCACCCACGCCACCAGGAACTTTTCGGTTTTGTTGGAACGCGTGAGAGAAATGTAGCTGCCTTGCCGAAGCTTTCCGCGGACGCCGGTGAGGAGCGCTCCGGAAGTGCTGACATTCATCACCATGACTTCCTGTTCAAGGGGCTGTCCTGAATCGTCGGACGCCGTGAGCGTGACGGGGAGGGAGACCTCAACGCGGCGGGCGCGCTCAATCTTGAACTGGCGCATCAGGGAGCTCAGGTGGGCTGCGACTTCAGCCATCTCTTGCGCGGCCATTTCGGAGTCACGGGCGCGGGTTGACGTGCCTTCTGCCGCTTGCGCTACGGCCGCGATGTTGGCGGAAATATCTGCGGCTCCGGTAGCGGCTTCGCCGGCATTGCGCGTCATCTCATTGGTCGTCGCGCTCTGCTCTTCGACGGCGGCCGCGATGGTGGAGGAAATTTCGTTGATCTGGTTAATGACGCCGCCGACGGTGGCGATGGCGGAGACAGCGCCTTTGGTGTCGGCCTGAATGGCGGTGATTTTGTGGCTGATGTCTTCGGTGGCTTTGGCGGTCTGCTTCGCGAGTTCTTTGACCTCATTGGCGACAACGGCGAAGCCTTTGCCGGCTTCTCCCGCGCGGGCAGCCTCGATGGTCGCATTTAGAGCGAGCAAGTTAGTTTGCTGGGCAATGGAGGTGATGACCTTGATGACTTCGCCAATTTCGGCGCTGGAGTGGCCGAGCTTGGCGACAGTGGCATTGGCAGTCTGGGCAGCGCCGACGGCAGAAGAGGCGACGCGGGCCGCTTCGTTGGTGTTGGTCGCGATGCTTTTTATGGTGGACGTCATCTCGCCGGCGCCCGCCGAAAGGCTCTGGAGGTTTTGACTGACCAGTTGCGTGACGCGGGAGACGGAGTTGGACTGTGCGGCAGTCTCCTTGGAATTAACGGTGATCTGCTGGCTCGCCTCAAGTAGTTGCTCGCTGGAGGCCGCGAGTTTGTGAGTATGAACCGCGACACCGCGAAGAATTTCCTGCAATTTATCCATGAAGAGATTGAAGAGGCGGCTGACCTCGCCGAGTTCGTCGTTGCCGAAGCTGCCCGCTGCTTCGAGGCGCTTGGTGATATCGCCTTCGCCCTCGGCGATATCCTGAATCATCATGGTTAGGCGGGAAAGAGAACTTGCGATCGCGCGCACCAGGGTAAAGCTGCCGACGAAGAGCATCAGAAGCGACAATCCGCAGATCAGGAACATGGAACGCGTGGCGCGAGCCGCTTTCTGGCCCGCCGTGACTTCGGCCTGTTTGGCGCTCTTTCCTAACTGGTCGCTGGTCTCTTCGATTTTGCCTTGCAGCTCTTTGTACAGACCCATGTAGGGTCCGAGCAGGCTGGGAGCGGTGGCAGGATTATGAACGATGGCGTCGCTGAGGGACGTTCCGGCAGCAACATAGTTTTGACTTAACTGTTTTTCATAATCGAGCATGGACTGGCTGGCTGGGTCGGTGGCAAAATCGCGGGCCTTGGCGATGCGGTCGAGCAACAGCTTACTGTGCTGGGCAAATTCCTCCACGGCATTCTGCTGGTCGTCGCCTTTGCCGGTGAAGACGGCGGAGATGTCGGCCCGGGTCAAATCGTTGTAGACCCCGGCCTCGATATGGTTGCGGATGGCCGATCCGGTGGAGGCGACTTCAACGGTGGTCTTCTGGACCGAAGTGATGCCCCAATATCCGGTGGCGCTGACGGCGGCGACGAACATCAATCCGCACAAGGTTAGACCGTAGAGCTTGATTTTGATGGTGATTCGCATTGTGCTGCCTTCCTGACTCCAGTGCGGGCGTCAAGTGCTACATCTTGAGTTTGTAGCCAGCATCGCCGGCCGCGGTGCCGTCAATCTTGAGCGCTTTAATGCCGCCCTCGCTGCCATCGCCGTGAAAATCCAAGGCTTTGACAAAGCCAATGGCGCCGGGAGAAGAGGCGACAAAGCTCTTGACGGCACTCGAGCTACCGACCTCTTTGGGAGGAGTTGCCGACTTTCCAGTGAAGGCGGCCTGCATGAAATATTTTCCGAGTTCAGCGTCGTTCATGCCGCAGACGGTTTTTAGAAAGGAAACGCGCTCGGGCGCGCCGGGAGCGAGCATGACGGGCGCAACGGCTTTTCCGGTGTCCCAACGGCTGCGGTCAGAGAGAAAGAGCTTCTTCAGTTCCGCCAGGCTGAGACTATCCACCGGATTCGAGGCGTTTACGATCACAACGATGGGATCGCCAGCCGCCTCGGCGGAGGGAGCGGCAAACGTCATCCAGAAGCCGGCTGCGAGCGCCAGGATCGCAACGCCAGAGATTGCCAATGTGGTAGACAGAGGTAGAGTGCCTATGTTTTTTTTCATCGCGATCTCCGTTAGAAAGTGAATGCAATCTGAGAAGTCAGGCCGTTTTCGCTCGGCAGATCTCGCAGAGAGAATCGGTCGTACTGAAACTTGAGCGCGGCATGATCGTTGAAGTCATAGCGAATTCCGACCGAAGGGCCGTTAAGTCTTCCCACGAATCCCGAGAAATTGGCTGGTGCGTAGTCGTTCTGATTAGCGTAGGCGTAGACGGGATCATTACTAGGAGCATTGAAGTACTCGTAACGGAAATAAGGGCGATAGGCGCGGAATGCTCGTGAGAACTGGCTATAGAAGCCGGTGGTGTTGAATGCGGGGCCTATCGGCAGCGTGTGCCTGTCGAGTACGGCCTCGTTGAGGATTTCGTATTTGCTGTTGATGAAGACAGCATGGGCCGTGACAATGGTTTCGTGAACCGCCGGGCCGGGGATCGTCAGGTTGTCATGGCGGGCAGAAAATCCCAATTGCAGACCGGAGAATTTGTCAGGCCGCATGAACAGCCCTCCGTTGATAGATTTGCTAGTATTCCCATCCTGGCGGTTCTGCGCTGGCTCCACGTTCGTCCCCCAGGCGCGGCCATTACCCGCTTCCACCACGTAGTTGAGTCCCAGTTTTCCGGAGGGAATCTTGCCCGTTATACTTACGCCAAGGTCTTGCATGGGAAGCACTCCGCCAAAATCGTCGAAGGCGTATATGAAGGGACGATCCGTCGAAGTCTCCAGAAACTCGCCCTTGTTAAACGCAGTGTTGTAGTAGCCAACCCACGTGTTGTAACGTCCAACCGACGCCATGAAGTAGTCATTGTGGCGGTATCGCAACAGCAGCCGCTCAATGTCTACGCCAATGCTGTTATCGGTAATATCTGGCAGGAACAGGACTTCTCCCAGCACGGAAACCTTGTTCGACAAGCGCGCCGTCATGAACATGTCGAACGAGCCAAAGAAGAACGAAGTATCAGAGCCGTTGTAGCCCTGCGCTCCGACGTCGCCGAAGATCGCGAGCTTGAGGCGAGGAGCGACCTCGTTCACGGTTGGCATTTCGACCGGAGCGGGAGCCTCCGGGGCAGGAGCTACGGCGATGGGCGCAGGTGGCACGGATTGCTTTTGCTCGAGTTGCTTCACCTTGGCTTCGAGATCGTTAATCCGTTGCAGCAGTTGCTGGTTGCTGTCGGGCTGAGCCGAGGAAGCAGCTTCGGCTGATTGGGCATATGAAGAGGGCGGCGACATAAGACAGGCAGCCAGACCCATCCCCGCGAATAAAGTGAGAGCCGGTAGTACGAAGGCATGTTTCATTTTCCCTCCAACGAAATCTGGACGAGCGAAATCTGGGCAAACTGCTCCGTGCTGATTCTTTTCCGCAAATCATTTACTTCGGGCAACTCGCGAAGGAACTTTAGGGTTTTGGCGAGGCGTGAGGGTGTAGCGGGAGTGTGGGTGGTCGGGTGGTTTAAGGCGCCACGGCGAAGGGGTTAGAGGCCAAACGCGCCGCCAGACTGCTATTTCGCGACGGAATAGAGGGAGTGGGTCAGGCCGCGCCAGGTTACTTCTTTCCAGAAGGACATACCTATCCGTTCGGCAACGCGGCGAGAAGCAATATTTTCAGGACGGATCAGGGAGATCAACCGATCGGTTTGGAGATGCGCAAAGGCCCAGTCGCGGCAGGCTCTGGCTGCCTCGGTCGCGTAGCCGTGGCGCCAGTGGTCGCGGCGGACGTGGTATCCAATTTCGTACAGCTCGTCGCCGTCGACTTGCTGGCGAACGATTCCGCAGTCGCCGATGAGTTCACGCGTTGCGATCAACTCCATCGCCCAGAGGCCTACGCCATCGTTTCGGTAGCGCAGGATGTTCCGGGTGATCCATTGCTCAACTCCGGCACGATCGTAAGGTTCGGGGTAGTAGAGCATCGCATCGGGATCGCCCAGAACTTTGGCCAAGGGGTCGATGTCGCCGGGAGTGAACTCCCGCAAGATGAGGCGTGGGGTTTGCAGAATCGGCATGTGTCGAGGTTTAGTCGAACTTTATCTTCGAACCTACATTTTTAAGTTGAGGGTCAGTTTCGCGACTTAGCTTGGCTTCCAGCCCATCCAATCGAGCATCCAGCGCCAGCTGCTTTCCTGGGTACGGTTGGCGGGCGGCGGCGGCAACGGCCGGTTGGGATAGACGACGGGCTTGCCGCGATAGGCGTCGGCGAGTTGCTTGAAGACACGTCCTTGTTCTTTCACCTTGCCGTCATTGGTCAGCAGGCCGAGGCTGTACTCGAGGGGATTGAAATCGAATTTGCGGTCGACGTCGTGACTGTCCCAGTAGGTGAACCAGCCGACGCCAGAGGCGATTGCGGCCTGGACGGATTTCTCCAGCCATTCTGCATTCTGTTTTTGATCGAGAGATTCGATGCAGGTGTTGAACTCTTCGGCCCAGACGGGCTTGGATTGGGCATTGGAATCGGTTCCCGCATAGGATCGGATCAAGCTTGCCATCGCGGCCAGTAGCTTGATGCTCGGTGGGTCCATCGGACCGCCGTACTTCAAAGATCCCGACCAATACGGGTAGCAGTGCATCACGGGCAGCGGGCGGGCGACGAGCGCCTGTGGCGAGAAAGTGTTGGACTCGAACCAGGGAAGTTCATCGACTCCGTTGACGTGAAGGCCTTGGGGATGGACCTCTTGCATCAGCGCGAAAAGCTTGGCCATCCACAAGTCGCCGGTGGCGGGGTCGGTGCTCCAGCAGGTGTTGATTTCGTTGCCAACGTCGAAGCCGATGACGTTGTTTTTCGAGGACATCACCCAGCCAAGCTCGCGAATAAAAAATTCTTGCGCCTGCCACATCATGGGGTCGGTGTAAAAAGCGGTAGCGGGCTTGTTGAAGGGAGGAAGGAAATACCAACCGCTGAGTTGTCCGGTAAAGACAGTGACGACGGCATCGAGATGGCGCTCGGCCATGAGGCTGAGCAACTGGTCAAGACGTTCGAGGTGAAGCGGGCTGACCCACTTGGGATTGGGTTGAAAGTAGGGCCAGATGAGGAGGATGCGGAGATGATCGGCGCCGAGCGCGGCAATGGCGTCGAGATCGCGCCGGATGGGATCGGCGTTCCAGTCGTTCCAACAGAACCACCAATTCTTGGACGGTGTGTAGTTGACTCCGAAGCGATGGCGGTTGAGGTTGTGACCCGGATTGGGAGCGGCGAGTGACGCGATCATAGGCGCGGTGCCTAACGTTCGTAAGCTTTCGGCCCAGGCGGACTGCTTAGGCGCCAGTGCGGCGATGGCAGCGGCGCAGAGGGTTCCGGAAAGGAAACGGCGTCTATGCATGGCGTCTGCCTAGCAATATACGCGCGGATGGCGGCGATGCGCGGTGATCGGCGTCCCAGAATTCTTCCCATACGACCGATGTGCGAAGGGGGAGAAGTGCCGTCGGGCTTGAAGCCACGCTTGCGGCGGCCAAGGATTCTTTCGCACGAGAAGCATGCAAGCAGGTGGAGGCGCAGAAAGAAAAGAGAACCGAAGACACGGTCGCATGCGGGACCGAGGTTACTTGAGATGCGCCGCTCAGAGAACGTAAGCTTCTCCAAGAACGAAGGAGCGCATTTTGGATTCACCAGTAAGTCCAGCAGGCATTAAGCCAGCTTCTGCCGCAGCACCAACCGTTGCAAAACAAGTCATTCCGACGCAGGGATTATTGCTCGCCATGCTGCGTGTTTCAGCCCGGGTGAGCGATCTGATTCTTTCGCCCGGAAGTTTGCCCCATGTCGAGGTGAGCGGGGAGTTGATTCCGGTGAAGATACCGGGGCTGCTGATGCTGACGCCCGAGGACACGCGGCGGATATCCGAGGAACTGATAGGGGTGAATCCACAGGCGACGGAGACGTTACGGGCGCACGGATCGTGCGACATTTCATACAGCATTCCGGGCAAGACGCGCTTTCGCGTGAATGTTTTTGTGCAGCGTGGAACCTATGCCGTGGTGATGCGGGTGATTCCGAGCGGTATTCCAACATTTGAGGACTTAAAGCTGCCGCCGCAACTGGCGGAGGTTGCCAGTGTGAAGAACGGCGTGGTGCTGGTGACGGGGCCGACGGGGTCGGGAAAGTCGTCGACGCTGGCGGCCGTGCTCGATCGGATCAACGAGACGAAGGCGTATCACATCCTGACGATTGAGGATCCGATTGAGTTTCTGCACAGGCACAAGAAGTCGATCATCCACCAGCGAGAGCTGCACAGCGATACGCCCAGCTTTGCGTTGGCGTTGCGCGCGGCCCTGCGGCAGGCTCCGAAGGTGATTCTGGTGGGTGAGATGCGAGACAAGGAGACGATTGAAATCGCGCTGGAAGCCGCGGAAACAGGACACCTGGTGCTATCGACCTTGCATACGATTGACGCCTCGAAGACGGTGGAGCGCGTGGTCGGCGTGTTTCCCATGTCGGAGCAGAACGGGATTCGAGGGCGGCTGGCGAAAAGCTTCCGCTACATCATTTCGCAGCGTCTGATTCCGCAAAAAGAAGGTGGCGGGCGGGTCGCGGCGATCGAGATTCTGAAGGCGACGTTACGCACGCGCGAGTATCTGGAGAAGGGCGAGGTCGAGGGCAAGACGCTGCTGGAGGCGATGATCGATGGCGACACGGAGGGCATGCAGCATTTCGACGGAGAAATCGAAAAGCTGGTGCGGGCCGGAACGGTCGATTTGGAGACGGGATTGTCGTATGCGACGAATCCCGGAAACCTACGGTTGCAGTTGGCGGATATGAGCGAAGATGCTCCGCATAAGCAGATAGCGAAGCCGGTGGCGCAGCAGGCGCGGGTGGCGAGGCCGCTACCGCTGGCCCCAGCAGGACACCCCGCGCGCCTGGAGAAGCCGAAGGCGATGGCTGAGCCGGAACTGGAGCTTGAGGTCGAGCGGTAGAGGATTAAACTCGAAAGCATGCTAGAGATGGGACGGTTGCTGATCGGGCTGGGTGTGGCGTTGGTAGTGATTGGCGGGATCGTCCTGCTGGTGGGGCGGACAGGAGTGCCGCTGGGGCGGTTGCCGGGAGATATTCTTTACCGGGGAAAAAACACAACATTCTATTTTCCGCTGGCGACGTCGATTTTGATTAGCGTGGTGCTTTCGCTGGTGCTGTATTTGATTGGGCGCTTGAAGCGGTAGAGTGAATTCGGCCACCTGTAAGCAGCTGCCAAGCGGTCTGACAGGCATTCGCAGGGCTCAACGCCGTTGGCGAAACAATCGGGTTATAGAGCCTGAACCGTTGTGCCACCCAAACGCGAGCCGAAAACCGAGTTCCCGCCGCAAGCTGTAAAGTCGTTCCACATCCGAGAACACTCAGACAACTATTTAGTTGACATGTGTCAACCTTTTAATTTACAATGAGAGCATGATTGGCGGCTTCCGACACAAAGGTCTGGAAGAGATTTACCGTGCGGGCAAAACGCGCCGGATCGGGGCCGAGAACATGGGAAAGTGCATACGCCTTCTGCAATTGCTAACGGTTGCGGGGCGTCCGGA
>JBEKPH010000073.1:0-24074 GCA_049520915.1 Terriglobales bacterium | reverse complement strand
GACACCGGAATCGGTCTCAACGCGGATCAAGTAGACCGTATCTTTGAACCGTTCTTTACGACCAAACCGCAGGGCATCGGGATGGGATTGTCGATCAGTCGCTCGATTGTTGAGTCCCACGGCGGTCGTTTGTGGGCTGAGCCGGGTTTCTATGGTGCAATCTTCCAGATCACCTTGCCAGCCAACCTAAGCGGTCTACCCGATATTTCTCGCCCCCGCGTGTTGAGTTAGAGCCGCTGGCGCACATTTTCCGAAATGAGCGCCCGCAATCCGCGGCGCGTCCGGCGTTTCCTTACATACAGGCGATCCGACGACTGCTAGCGTCGAAATTGTGAAAGAAAAAGGGCGCTGCCAGGTTAGTCGCTCCCCTCATGGGAAGTTGGGTGACCGCAGCCTTCCCGCTGTCTGCGCAGTAACAGAATCAGCCGTTCCCCTTTGAATCGCTGCATCCTACTGCACTCTACCTCATCGTCTCTTGGCGTTTCCCCACGAAAGGATACTGTCCGATGGATATGAAGGATGTTTTGAATCACGTCCGGGAAGAGCTTCGAGAGCAGCCCGACAGCCACTTCTCCGAGATTTACTTTAGAACGGTGAAGCACGGAGCCAGCGGTACCGAGGTAGGCGAGGCACTCACTGAGATATTGAAGCGGGATGAGGTTAGGATCAAGGATGGTAAATGGCGATTGACTGCACCTGTCGAACGACGGAAGTCGGCCTGAGGATTCGGGTGTCACTGTGTTAATGGAAGACTTTTTCGACGCCGTAGATCGGGCTTTCACAAAAGAGAAGGACAGAATTCCGGCACCTTCTCGTCTGGAATTAAAGACTCCATCGGAACTGCCTCTATCGGTATGGGGGAGTCCGCACGCGACTCGCTCGTCACAGCGACGTCGAATGGCAGATCGTCGTCATCTACCAGAACGCCGTCTACCACGAGCGTAGCCACGAGGCCGGACCCTATCGGGGATACGACTCTTGGATTGGATCGTGCCACTCGCTTTGCAAGCGGATTGAACGGTTATGGAGCGGTAGGGGTTCGTCCGCGACAAACACGGTCGTAGCATGGAGGAAACAACTCTTCCATTCTTGAGGGTTCTAGAGTGGCCTCCGCCGAAAATCGGCTAGCGGTAAATCTTTTCTCTCATGTTATGCGGGTCATTCGGGGATGGGGTGATCATCCCCGACGCCGCTAACGACGCGTACACAGCCTGTTCCGCGGCGAACCAGTCGACGTCCGGTGAACCGAGAGGGCGTCCCCTTTGTGTCCAAAGCTTGTATGCCAGTCTTGCTACGAACTCATGCCGGTTCTCTCCCAGAAAATCAGTGGCGAGCTCCAGCGATTGTTGCTTATCGGGCGGTCGAGATTCGTCGGGCATCGTGGTTCCTCCGATTTTGGATCCGCGGGAGTGATCCCAGATGCGCTCCCGTTGTCTGATCAATCGTTACAATCCTGCGAATGCAATGCGTTCCTAATGGCGTCGCAGCGAATCTCAAATTCACCGCCAGGATGGTGCTTCGTGCCACAGAATGAAAGGAGCCTCAAGCGGCACGAACGCTCCAACGTGCTGCGGAACGAGGCGGGGCGTGTAGTCGGCAACCGGGCGACTCGTCGGAACAGAAGCACTGTAGGTGAATGCACTTGTCGCTCCGACCAGGCGTTCGCCACGAGTCATAGTTTCCGTGATTGGGTCGTCGTCTTTATGCGAGTCCGCGTAGAGTTCGATGCTCACGGCATCGGGATCGATATCATCAAGAAAAACCTGAACGTGAAATACATATCGCTCGCCCTGTTTCTCGACGGTCGCGGGGCCGAATCGCAGCGCTGACCAATGTTTCGCCAACTCGGCCTGCCATGCGACGAGATCGGCTCCTGCCGAACCTCGATTCTCGGCGCGCTGGCGAAAAGCTGCCGCCGCCGAGAGGTAGTGTTCTTCGGTATATTGCCGGACCGCGCGATTGGTCGAAAAGGTCGGAGTTAAGCGGGCCATACTTTCGCGCATGCGGGCAACCCAGCCGCGTGGAATTCCATGCTCGTCGCGGGCATAGAACTCTGGGATAACCTCTCGTTCGAGTACCGCATAAAGACTTTCAGCATCGGCTGCGTCCCAGGAAGGGTCATCCCCATGTTCGCGCCCATCTCCGATCGCCCAACCCACTTCCGGGGAATACGCCTCCGCCCACCAGCCATCGAGTTCCGAAAGATTTAACCCGCCGTTCACCAGCACCTTCATGCCGCTTGTGCCGCTTGCTTCCCAGGGCCGGCGCGGAGTGTTCACCCAGACGTCCACGCCCTGAACCAGATGCTCTGCCATCAGAACGTCGTAATCCGAAAGGAAAACTACGCGGGATCGAACTTCAGGGCGGCGAGCAAACTCAAACCACTGCCGAATCATTTCTTGCCCCTCGGCATCCTGGGGATGAGCCTTGCCCGCAAGTACCAGTTGAACAGGGTGCTCTCGATTCATCAGAATGTTCACAAGCCGCGCCGGATCGTGCAGAAGGAGGTTCGGGCGTTTGTACGTGGCAAAGCGACGGGCAAATCCCAAAGTCAAAACATTGTCATCGAGGATCAATGCGGCATGCGCGAGGTCTTCCGGCGACGCTCCCCGAGCCGCTAATTGACGGCCGTAAAGTCTTCGGACGTACTCAACGAGATTCTTACGGCTATCTGCGCGGAGTTGCCAGAGGTCGGAATCGCTGGCTGCCCGAATATTATTTCCTGTGTCTGCCAGTGTTCCGTACCAGCATTGTTTTCCGCAGGAAAGTTCCCACAAGTGGTCTGCTTCAGAAGAGTCCCAGGTTGGAGTGTGAACTCCGTTGGTCACGTGCGTTACCGGCACCTCTTTTTCGGGCCACCTGGGAAAGAGAGGCTGGAAGAGTCGTCGGCTCACTTGACCATGCAATTTGCTGACGCCGTTGATGGCGCCGCTGCCGCGGATCGCCAAGTAGGCCATATTGAACGGTTCAGCCGAGTCTTGGCGATCGCGTCGCCCCAACGCCAGAAGCTCGTCGACCGAAATCGACAGTTTTTCTTCGGCATACTTGCTGAGATATCGCTCAATCAGGCTGGGAGCAAAGCGGTCGAAGCCCGCTTCCACGGGAGTGTGGGTCGTAAAAAGGTTGCCGGCACGGGTGACGCTAAGCGCGACGTCGAATGGCTTGCCATTATCTTCCATGTAGGAACGCGCGCGTTCCAGCACCGCGAATGCGGCGTGGCCTTCATTGAGATGGCAGACCTCGGGTTGCAGTCCCAAGGCTCGCAGAAGCCGCCAGCCTCCAATACCGAGGACCAACTCTTGTCTCAACCGCAACTCCGGACCACCTCCGTATAGTTCAGTCGTAATGCCGCGGTAAGACGGTGGGTTCGCCGGATCGTTTGTATCAAGCAAGTACAATTTGGCCCGGCCCACCTGTACTTGCCAGATTCTGATCCACAATTTAAAGCCAGGCAAAGCGATGACTAGGCGCAGCCATTCGCCGTTCGGCTCGCGCACCGGTCGAATCGGAAGCTGGCCCGGATCATTGAATGGATACAAAGCTTGCTGATGGCCTTGTGCATCAATTTCCTGCCGGAAATAGCCTTGTTGGTAGAGCAAACCAATTCCGGTCACCGGGACGCCCAGGTTGCTTGCGGCTTTGAGCTGATCGCCCGCAACGTTGCCGAGTCCGCCAGAATAAATCGGCAGCGCTTCGCTCAACATGAACTCCATCGAGAAATAGGCAATCGTCGACACGCCCGAACGCGGATGCGCTTTTTGAAACCACGCTTCCGACTCTTCGGCAAAAATTTTTTCGCGGTGGAGATCGGCCAGGAGTTTTTGAAATCCTGGGTCGGACGCAACACTTTGCAGTTTTTCTCGGGAGACGGTTTGCAGCAGAACCCAGGGATTGTGGGTCAGTTCCCATAGTTCGGGATCAAGTCGCTCCCACAGTTGGTCCGCCGAGTGATTGAACGACCATCTGAGATCTAAGGCTAGGTCCGTAAGGGCATCTGAGATGGCGGTATCGAGGGGACGGTCATTGATTGGACGATCAATGATTTTCGAGCTACTCATAAACAAACTCCTCATCCTGCTTATCGAATCAAGCTTGTCGGCTCAAGCCGCATGGGCGCTGCGAGCCAGCGTTTCCGAAACGATGGTCTGGGCTTCTTCCTCGATCTGTCGAAGATGGCTCTGACCGAGGAAACTCTCAGCGTAAATTTTGTAGATTTCCTCCGTGCCTGAAGGACGTGCTGCAAACCAGCCGTCCTTAGCAATTACTTTGATTCCTCCAATTGGATTGCCGTCTCCTGGAGCAGTAGTCAGAATCTTTTGGATCGGCTGACCAGCAACTTCGGTAGCGCGAATGTCGGACGGGGATAATTTTGCCAGAACGGTTTTTTGTTCGGGAGTAGCGGGAGCATCGATGCGTTCGTAGACGGGATCTCCCAGTTCTCGAGTGAGCTCACGATAAATCTCTCCCGGATCTTTGCCCACACGCGCCGTAATTTCCGCTGACAGTAAACAAGGAATGATCCCGTCTTTATCCGTGGTCCATACGCTGCCGTCGCGCCGGAGAAAGGAGGAACCGGCGCTCTCCTCGCCGCCAAAACCCAAACGGCCGGAGAGCAATCCTTCGACAAACCACTTAAAACCCACCGGAACTTCGTAAAGCCTCCGACTCAGGCGATCGCTGACATGATCGATCATGCTGCTGCTCACTACTGTCTTGCCGACGGCAACGTCCTCATCCCAATTGGGCCGATTCGCGAACAAATAGCTGATGCACACTGAAAGGTAGTGATTCGGAGGCAGCAGCCCGCTTCCTTTGGTCACGATGCCGTGGCGATCGTGATCGGTATCGCTGGCAAACGCAATATCGAACTTGTCTTTTAATGCGATGAGCCTCTGCATCGCGTAAGGCGAAGAAGGATCCATGCGAATCTTTCCGTCCCAATCCACGGTCATGAAGCGAAACGTCGGATCAACGGACTTGTTCACGATCGTCAGATCGAGGCCATACTGCTCGGCAATCCGCGGCCAATAGTCAATGCCCGCTCCCCCAAGGGGATCCACGCCGAGCTTGATCTTCGCGTCGCGCACCGCAGTCATGTCGACAACACTGTTGAGATCGGCGACATACGCGCTCAAGAAGTCGTGTTTGTGCGTTGTGGGGGCACGAAGCGCTTTGGCAAACTGCGCGCGCTTAACACCGTCGAGGCCACGCTCGAGAAAATCGTTAGCTTTTGATTCAATCCACGAAGTCACGCTTGAATCCGCCGGTCCTCCATGCGGGGGATCGTATTTAAAGCCCCCGTCATCGGGGGGATTGTGAGACGGCGTGATCACGATGCCGTCGGCGAGTCCTGACTTTCGTGCGCGGTTGTAAACCAGAATCGCGTGGGAGACAGCTGGGGTCGGGGTGTAGGGTGTGCCTTCGGAGAGCATGACTTCGATGTTGTTTGCCGCAAGCACTCCCAGCGCGCTCGCAAACGCCGGCTCCGACAGAGCATGAGTGTCTATCCCAAGGAACAGCGGCCCGTCAATGTTCTGGAGTTTGCGGTATTCACAAATCGCCTGAGTGATGGCCAGGATGTGCCATTCGTTGAACGCCACGTCGAGAGCAGATCCTCGATGGCCGGACGTACCGAAGACAACCCGCTGTCTGGGATCGCTCGGATCAGGCCGTAGCTCGTAATAGGTTGTGACGAGCTTCGGAACGTTAACAAGGATGGATGGGTCAGCCGGCTTCCCGGCAGCAGGGTTAATTGTCATGCGGCACCTCCTCGCCATCCGTCAAGAGAATTGCGCTTGATCGAGGTTCGAGCCGAAAACCGATTTGGCCTTGGAGGGAGGGCTCTTTCCCAGGGTCGAAGAGATCGTCAGGAGCGGATCGGGAAGTATCGACCGCCAAACGCCAGATCTTGCCGGTCAGCACGGCAGGAATGGAAAAATCAACTGATCTGGTATCGGCGTTAAACAGAAGGAACAAGTCGGGTTCTGTCTGCCCCAGAATCAAACACGCAAAGGATTTCTGCCGCTGGTCCGCCCAGTCGGGAGGGGCGCCGTTTGGCCCGAACCACTTTATGTCTTCATCCGCGTAGAAAGTTTCTCTTCGTAAAACAGGATGGGCTCGGCGAAAAGCGATCATTCCCCGAGTGAAGCGCTCGATCTCTTTGTGCTTTTCGGGCAGGCTCCAGTCAAACCAGCTCACTTCGTTGTCCTGGCAGTAAGCATTGTTATTGCCGCGCTGGGTTCGGCGAAATTCATCGCCGCCGAGCAACATCGGAACGCCCCGAGAGATAAACAGGGTTAACAGGAAATTCTTGATCAAGCGGCTGCGTATGCTCTCGACATCGGGATCCTGGCTCGGCCCTTCCACGCCGCAATTGTCGCTGTAGTTGGCATCGGTTCCGTCACGGTTGAACTCGCCATTTTCGTGATTGTGCTTCTGCTTGTAGCTGACCAAGTCGTTCAGGGTAAATCCGTCATGAGAAGTCACAAAGTTTAAGCTGTTTCCAGGTCCCTTGCCGGATCCCCGGTACAAATCCGAGCTTCCACAGATGCGATTGGCAAACAATCCCATCATTCCTGGGTCGCCCGTCCAGAAGCGGCGCACATCGTCACGGAAACGGCCGTTCCATTCCGTCCAGCGCTTGGTGGAAAAATCACCCACCTGATAGGCACCGCCCGCGTCCCAAGCTTCCGCGATAATCTTTACGTCGCGCAGGATGGGATCCTCGGCAATGCCTTCGAGAAGCGGAGCCTCGCGCAGAATGTTCCCATGCTCATCCCGGCCCAGGACGGAAGCGAGGTCAAAGCGAAACCCGTCAACGTGCATGTTCATGACCCAGTAACGAAGCACGCTCGTGACGAACTCTCTTACGACAGGGTGGTTGGCATTCAGCGTATTGCCCACGCCAGTAAAATCCTTGTAGTACCGGCGTCGGTCCTCTTGCAACATATAGAAGATAGAGTTCTCAATGCCGCGCAGGCAGATCGTGGGCCCTAGTTCATCGTTCTCAGCTGTATGGTTCAAGACGATGTCCAGGATCACTTCGATGCCGGCGCGGTGAAAGGCCTTCACCATCTCTCGGAATTCCACTGTCTGCCGCCAGTGCAATCCTTCGAAGCTGTAGGACTGCTTGGGAGCGAAGTAGGCGACTGGATTGTAGCCCCAGTAGTTCTTGAGTTTCTCTCCTGTGATCGGATTCAGCCGCTGCGATTCATTTTCGTTAAACTCGAGAACCGGCATCAGCTCAATGGCGGTCACTCCCAGTCCTTGGAGATAAGGGATCTTTTCGGTCAGCCCGGCGAAGGTTCCGGGGCGCACCACCCCCGAACTAGGATGGATCGTGAAACCGCGAACATGGGTCTCGTAAATGACCGTATCAGAGGCGGAATGTTTTGGAGGCGAATCAGTCTCCCAATCGAAATGATCGCTCGTAAAAATGCATTTCGGCGTGATGCCAGCGTTATCAACAGTCGAAATACTTAAGTCCGTGAGTTTGCTGGAGGAATCGTAGCCGCGAGCGGCCACAAAATCCCAATTCCTGACCCCGGCGATTGCTCTTGCATAGGGATCCAGAAGCAACTTGTGTGGGTTGAAGCGATGGCCTCCTTCCGGTTGATAAGGTCCTTCGATGCGATAACCATAGAGTTGTCCCACGGGAATGCCTCGCACCCAAACGTGCCAAATGTCACCGGTCCGATGACGCATTGGATCCAAATCAATGCTCCTCATGGGAGAAGAATCGTCAGGATGCTGGTAGAGCTCCAAGTGAACACGGGTCGCGTGACGGCTGAACAAAACGAAATTGACTCCGTCTCCTTGTTGATGTGTACCTCCAATCGGGAGTGGATCTCCCGACTGAATTTCACTTTCCGCAGGTGACGCTAAGAAACCATTCGCCGCATTCTGCTCTGTCGTTAATGGCGTCATTGACACAGTTTTTCCGTCCTCACGTCTCTCCCGGCAGCGATGCGATCCATTTCTTACAGAGGCGTTGTGGCCCGCTTGTTCCACCCGTGGAAACGCGAGAAGTCACCCGCGTCCCAAGACTCGCGGAGCCCAGGGGTACTCAGATCCCAGTCGGGGCGGACTTCACTCGTCACGGCCCGCAGGTCGTGCCAAAGATCGATGACCGATGGACGCCCCCAGAACCAGTAGCCGTTATAGATACTGTAGATCACGAGGCCCGGCTTGAGCACGAGCGTATGCGGGATCATCGGATTGTGCTCGGGGTCGGTGTACTCCTGGATGTCGAGATCCTTCTGAATGGTTCGCTCGGAGTCCGAAAGGAAAGTCCACTGGGCTCCGACTGACGCACGGAATTCCTGAAGAGTGTGGTGATCGTCGGTTGCGATCGTGGCGATCTGAGTGTACGCAACCGCGATCTTGGGATAGAACGCCGCGAGTTCCAGATGCTGCTGGTGCTCCTTGGGGCAATAGTGGCCGCGCGCGAGCGTAAGGATTAGCGGATCGTCGCCCTGTAGCTCGCTGAGCTTGCGCAGCGTGCCCGTGTGATCGGGCAGTTCGTAGTTGGGGAAAATGCCTCCCGGCACAATATCAGAACGCATGATTGAACTCCTCCTGTTTCTCTCAAAGATCTTCGTCTTTCTCTCAAAGATCCAGAGTGACACCCGCAGTTGGTTGGGAACAGCATACCAACACGTTCCCGGGAGCGGGCCTCTCGAGCGGTTCGGGATTATAAGTAATCGATCCGCTAATCAGACCGGTCATGCAGGTATGACAGACTCCAGTCCGGCACGACCATCGGACCGGAACGTCGCACGCTTCCGCCAGTTCAAGCAAACTCGCGAATCTCGGATCCCAAGCGGCGGTAATTCCGCTACGCGCGAATGAGACTGAGGGGCCAGATCCGGGCGGCCCTTGTGGCAGGTGAGGAGTGTGAACAACCTGCGCCATACCAGGGGTAATGCTCTCAAGCGCACCGAAGATTTCCGCGTGCACATTCCCGGCGGGCACACCCCAGTTTCCGAGGCCGTCGCGCATATTCTGCAAGAATGAAGTAGGGCCACACAGATAGAAGTCACTACCCTTTGACACGCCGATTCTCTCCAGCAAAGCTGCGTCAATGTGCCCCGGAGCATCGAAGTCTGCTCCGACTCGGTCGGTTGCAGCGGGCCTGCTGTACACGATGTATTCTCGTCCTCGAGAGAGTTGCTTCAGTAATGAACGCGATTCTTCTGCAAATGGATGGTCGGCGCGATTGCGCGCCCCAAAGATCCACCAGATCTCTCGTTGCGATCTTTCAGCGGCGAGTGAGTGCAGCATCGACATCACGGGCGTTGCACCCACTCCAGCGCTTAGGAGAACTGCAGGATTCTGCCTGGGACGCAGAGTAAAGCTTCCTCGCGGCGCACTGACATCTAATAGATCGCCTGGTTGCGCACGGTTGCACAGAAATGTACTTCCGATCCCGTTCAATTCGCTCTTGACGCTGATGCGGAAATGATCGGCTGCCGGCAGATCGGACAGCGAATAGCTACGCAGGACGGGCGGTTTGCCCGGATCCGGATCAACTTGCAGCCGCAAAACAACAAATTGACCTGCCTGGCAGACAGGAAGAAGTTGCCCGTCGATCGGCGCCAGAGTGAAGGAAGTTACGCTATCGCTTTCCTTATGAATATTCGCGACTCGCATCTTTCGAAAGCCGGGCCACGCTGGTGCTTGTTCTTCATTGGCGAGTCCCGGATTCCCCACCGTAGTGTTGGAGCTCAAGTCTTGTTGGAGCATTGCCTGGAACGAACTCCGCCAACCCATGCTAAGTGCAGGAATCCGCAGTGCGCGTTGCAGTTGCTCGCTGGATGCTCCTGGCAAATACAGAAGGGCGTCAATGTCCGCCACCGTGATCTTTTCTGGACCATCGGCGATTTTTACAATGACATCGCCTGCACCAACTTCTCCTTCTTGCAGCACGCGAAAGTAGAATCCTGGTCTGTGATGCGCTACGAGCAGGGCTGGCATACGAGGCTCGTTCATGCGGATGCCGACGCGGTAGCACGTCACGCGTGGCTGCGTCACTTCAAATTCAGCGCCACCGATACGGTATCGATCGCCGATGCACACCTCGTTGTCAGGAAGTCCCTCGACGGTGAAGTTCTCTCCGAACTGCCCGAAAGTGAAATCGCTGCGGCCCAGAAAGCTCTCCCAGTAATGGTAAGAATCCATCTGGTAGACAAATACGGCGCGGTGCTCCCCGCCGTGACCGGCGAGATCGGCTTGCGCGTCACCATCGATGTCGAGCTTGCGCACCATTCGCCGTCCGTCAACTGGAGATTTCCAGACTGACGTTCGGACCGTTTTGCCGTTCCATGTCACGTCGCGCGGAAGGCCGACATTTACTGACAGCAATCGGGGCATTCATACCTCGTCGAAGTCGAGCGTGTGGTTAGAGTCTTTTTATTTTCTACGTTATTTTCTACCAACGACGAGCCGGAGCGGCGCCATCCACGTGGAGAATCTCTCCGCTCACATGACCTGCCTGTGCCAGGTAAAGAACGGCATCGACAATATCTTGTACCGTCGCCTTTTTCATAGTTGGCTGATCTGTCGGCTGCAGCGCCGAGTCGTTGGGAGCATTCCGGTGCATTGGTGTATCCACAACGCCGGGGGCTACGGCATTAAAGCGAATACCATCTTTTGCATATTCGATTGCAAGATTCTGAGTTGCTGAATTCAAGCCGCCCTTCGTAATCATCGAAACGGAGCCATTTTCGCCGGCGATCGGACGATCGGCAAGTGCCGCAGTGATGCTCACAACGCACCCCGATTTCTGTTTCAGCATCTCTTTTACGGTGCGCTGAGTAATGTAGAAGAATCCAAGCAGATTAATGGAGACAAGAGCGTCGAAGTCCTCGGTAGTGAAGTCAGTGAAAGGCTTGGTCAGGAAGATGCCAGCGTTATTCACCAAAACATCGATCGTTCCGAAGTTGTTGATTGCCGCCTCGACAGCATCGGCAGCAGTTTGCTGTTTGCCGATATCGCCATCGAGCAGAACCAGGCTGCCCGAGGTAGTCGAATTTCGATTGGCTTCACGAGACGTCGCGACGACGTTGTAACCTTCTCTCAGAAACCCTTCCACTAAACCCGCGCCAATACCCCCCAATGCTCCGGTTATGATTGCTGTTTTCTTGCCCGACATGCATAACCTTTCGCTTCAAAAGTTCGAACTCCATTTCACGGTTGCGTCACTGGCCCTCTCAAAGCGGCTTCATCCCGCCCGACGCGCCACGCCCCCTTCGCGGGAAGAACCGACGAATCCTTGCACCAACGCGGCGATCTGATCCGCCGCTGTGTCCAACGCGAAATGACCACCGTCGACAACGTGGATTTCAGCCTTCGGCACATCCTTCCGGTAGCGCTCCGGTTCGCCGGAGTCGAACGAGCTTTCATACTTGCCCCAAATCACGAGCAGGGGCGGTTGCTTCTCGCGCATCCACGCTTGCCATTTCGGGTACGCGTCCACATTGGTTCGATAGTCGTAGAACAAATCGCTTTGAATTTCAGCCTGCCCGGGCTGGTTGAGAAAATAGAATTCGTCGGTCCAGAGATCGGGGTCGTGGCGTTCCACATTCGGATCGTCTCCGACATGACGGGCACGCGTTGTCGCCAACGAAAGCAAATTTGTGCGCAGCGCACTTTCGTTCGGAACTCGATCTGCCCAAAAGGCGCGCCGCGTTTTCCAATTTGCCCCGAGGCCTTCGTTATGCGCGACCGCATCTTGAACAATGAGAGCTTCCACGCGCTCCGGGTGCGCTAGGACCATGCGGAAACCCACTGGCCCACCATAGTCCTGCATGTAGAGCGTGTAGTGCGAGAGTCCGAGCGCCTCAGTGAAATGATTCATGATCTCGGCGTAGTGATCGAACGTGTACGCAAATGTTTTCGGATCCGGCCAGTCGCTGTGCCCGAAGCCAGGGTAATCAGGAGCGACCAGATGATAGCGATCAGAGAGCCTGGAGAAGAGCGGCTCGAACATGCGCGACGATGACGGAAGTCCATGCAGCAGCAGAATGGTCGGCGCGTCTTTCGAACCGGCCTCTCTGTAGAAAATGGAGAGCCCGTCGATCTGTGTGGTGCGATAGAGCGTCGAGTGTTTCATGGGTTGTTCCTTTCCGTTGACCCGTGCGAACAATTGAAATGATGCAAGCGTTACAGCAACCACCAGTTTCATGTGGCAGAGCTGCAAGCGTGAATCTAAACGGGGAGACATAAAAATGTGCATTCGCTTAGCTCCGTTCACGCTCAGGCGGCCGCCAGTTCTGCAGATCGTGCCTGGTGCGGCGGCCCAACGGCAGATCGCGTCCCTCTCCCGAAGTAGCTACCGACGCCCTAGCCGGACGACCTGCGTAACCTTGCCGAGCGACCCCAGATGTTCTCGAGCCACCGCCAACCCGTTGAGCGCGCACGCGGGGATGCTGCTTCGCGCCGTCGTCTCATTCCTTTCTGCTCTGGTTCTCAGCATCAAGGTGCATAACGAGTAAAGACAAGATCGGTCGCTTTGGTCTTCTCGTGGCAGGGGAAGCAGGTTTTCATGAACGCCGCATCGCCTGGTTTGCCGTCTGCAAAATGACCGAACCCCCAGCCGCCGGTTGCGGCGTACTTGGTTGAGTCCTTGACCATAAATTGAACGTTCGTAGGGGCGCCGGGAACGAAAGATTGGGCTTGGCCAAAGACTTTGTTGTTTTCGTCCGACGAGACGTGATGGTAATGCAAAGCGGCAATGATTGATCCGTCCGGGTAAGGGAGTTTGCCCTCGCGATAGGCTTTGATCGCTACATCGTTGCCCAAGACGGCTCCTAAACTGTTGAGGTTGCCTGCTTCATGGGCCGAGGAAATCCACCTCCAGTCGCGGTACCCATGCGGGATTTCAGTCACGAAGGGCGGGGCGGGTTGCCCATCCGCGTGGCCTGGGGCAGGCGCGATGAGGGTGACAAGGCTGGCCATTGTTGCAACTGCGACCAAGACAAACGTGAAGCGTCTCATGATGGTTCCTCCATTCAATATGCTTCGGTAAACTGAAATCGGCAGTCCTAACATGGTGGATTTTTCTTCTCGCGCATTTCCGATTGCATCCGCTGCGATCAACGCATCACACCAGAAGCGCAGGGGCGAAACAATTGGACGATAGTATTGGCGATACTTTGGTATCAGTCGACGGGGCGAGCGCGCGATGATCTCGTGCAACAGTCAGCCGACTTGCCAATCGAGCCGAGGCCGCAACTGTGACTGCTCGCCAATCGCGACTCGTGGATCGAGGCGGGCTATCCATTAACTCAGATTCGTCAAGCCAGTCATCGGCGGAGAGCCGCGCCTGTTCTGGACCGAACACCTCCGTCACCGCGCCGATGAACGACGCCAACTCACGTTCGGCCATGTGGATCTGGTCTGCATACGTCGAATTGTCAAACGATTCGTCTGGGTTCATGGGATTCTCCTCTATCAGGGCGCGTAACGTGTGAAGACAAAGTCGCGACCTTTGACAGGCTCGTGGCACGGGAAACAGGTTTTAAGCAGCGCCTCGTCGGCAGGGTTGCCGTCTTTGAATTGAGCAAACCCCCAGCCGCCCGTTGCGGCATATTTTCTTGAGTCCTTGACCATGAACTGAACATTCGTGGCGGAACCGGGCACGAACGATTGGACGCGGCCAAAGACTTTGTTGTTTTCCTCGGACGGAACATAACTCCAGGCCAGCCTGGCAATGATGGTGCCGTCCGGGAACGGCAGCTTCCCCTCCCGGTACGCCTGGATGGCTACATCGTTGCCGAGAAGGGCGCGCAGATCGTTCAGATTGCCTTCTTCGTGCGCTACAGAAATCAACCCCCAGTCGCGGTATCCCGGAGGAATCTTGATTCCGAAGATCGGAGCAGCCTCTCCATCGGCACGTCCAGATGCGAGTGCCGAGTCGGCGACCACGCTAGCCACCGCTGCAACCGCGACCAGCAAGTAAGCGATTCCTCTCATGCAATGTCCTCCTTCCAATGTGCTTTTTGACTGTGGCGTTCGCGGCAGCAATCCTGGAAGACGGTCTTAAGCCCAGTGTTGCCAAGTGTGTCGTGCGAAGTGAGCACCATCACTATTTTCAGGTTCCTTCTCCTGTTCCTGGTTGTGAGGATTCCGATTGAATTCGGTCGACGCGAGCAATCAGAACAGAAGCGTGGGAGATGAACAATTGGACGATGGTATTGTCGATACTTTGGTATCGGCTCTGCTGCCAATGAGCGCTTGCCACCTTTCTTCATCCTCACGGACTGAACCTCTCAGCACCTTGCGGATGGGACCGAAAACGCCGCTGATCCGCGTGAGTTCGGGCTGGTGTCGGCGCTTTCGGATCGAAATAACGGTTTCGTATCCTCCAAGGCAGATGAGGAAATCTCTGATAGAATCCCCTGATCGGTGGGGCGTTTTCAGCCAATCATAAGCAAGAATGGGGTTGACCCATGTCAGATGTTGCGCCGATCGTGTTCGTTGTCGACGACGACGTCTCCGTGCGCGAGTCGTTGGAATTATTGATTCGCTGTGAAGGCTGGCAGCCGACGATGTTCGCTTCCGCGCAAGAATTTCTGGACTACCCGCGAGTTCATATTCCGAACTGCCTTGTACTTGACGTTTCTCTTCCTGGTCTTAACGGCCTAGACCTCCAACGACTCGTCGCCGGTGATCGCACGGATATGCCGATCATCTTCATCACCGGCTACGGCGATGTGCCCATGACGGTCCAAGCCATGAAGGCAGGAGCTGTCGAATTCTTGACGAAGCCATTCAACGATGACGTGCTGTTGACTGCCATTCGGGCGGCCCTCGCACGCAGCCACGCTGCGCTCGGTCACGAGGCGGAGATGCGGGTACTCCGAGACCGGTACGCGTCACTATCCCAGCGCGAACGGCAAGTTATGGCGTTGGTGGTCTCGGGCCTTTTGAATAAACAGGTCGGTGGGCAGCTTGGTATCAGCGAGATCACGGTGAAGGCACACCGAGGTAAGGTGATGCAGAAGATGAAGGCCGACTCTCTTGCCGACCTGGTGAAAATGGCCGCGAGGCTCCGCCCCGCACCTGCAGCGAATGCGGCGGCGTAACGGCCATATTCACCGTCGTAGTGATTGGTCAAGACGTGAAGTTCGCACACACTATCCTTCGAGTATTTTGCCGGAGTAGGCGGCGAGCTGGTCCTGAAGCCGGGCGGATGTAATGAACGGAATGAGTTGGGCAGCATTGAACCCTGCTTTGCGGGCGACGCCAACGCGAGGAGAACACATGAAGAAGACCGCAGCACCGATTTCCCTTGCAGGCTCCGAACTCGGCGAAGTACGTCATGTTTGCGCATTTTTCAATAGCGACGACGAAGAGTATCGAGTGCTGCTTCCCTTCATTAAGGACGGGTTCGGGTGCGGCGACAAGGCGGTTCACGTCGTGAATCCGGATCAACGTTACGACCATCTGCAACGGTTGGCTGCGGTCGGAATCGACCCAGCGGCCGCCGAGCAGAGTGGGCAATTGGAGGTTCGGATCAATACCGAAGCTTACATTCGAGACGGCCGTTTTGATCAGGATCGAATGCTGGCAGCGTTCGAGCAGATGGCGAGCGGCAATTCCAAGGATAGATTCCCGCTGAGCCGCATTTGCTGTCGGATGGACTGGGCGATTGAAGATCGGTCTTACATTGACGATCTCGTTGAATTCGAATCGCGCGTGAATAATGTGTGGCGTAGTCATGAGGACGCGGTGATCTGCACCTACCAACTCGGCAAATTTGGAGGCGACACGGTGATCGACATAATGCGGACGCATCCGATGATCATCATCGGCGGCCTCTTGCACCGGAATCCGTTCTACGTTCCGCCCGAGGAATTCCGGGGCGAGGTCCGCCAGCGTCGGGCCATGCGGTCTACCTCGTCCTCTACGGCTGCCTGATATGGAAGGTCAACCCGAACTTGCTTCTGGCGAAGTCAAGCACCTTCAACGGTGCATCAATGATCTTATTAGCCTGCTTGCTCTCCCCGCCATCTGGAGTGGCGGCGATCCGTCTCAGGTTCTCCATACCTTGCTCGATGCGCTCATGCGCATGCTGCGCTTGGACCTAATTTCCGTGAGATTGACAGATCCAGTTGGCGGGGCGCCCGTTGAGATCGTCCGGCTCGCCGAGCCGCGAACATCGATGCCTTCGCCGCACGAGATCTGCGAAGCGCTCAGCCAGTGTTTCAAAAACGACTCCCGGAAATGGCCTTCACCGCTTCGCAACCTTATGGGCGAGGGAGACGTCTCGATCGTGCCTCTGCCACTGGGGTTACAAGGCGAACTCGGCGTAATTGTGGCAGCTGCTGAGCGGACGGATTTTCCGCGGCAGACGGAGACACTTCTTCTGAGCGTAGCGGCGAATCAGGCATCCATCGGGCTTCAAGAGGCACGGCTTCTGAGCCAACAGAAGCGGGTTGCCAGCGAACTTGATCAACGGGTCGTGCAACGGACTGCCGAACTTGCCGCCGCCAACGAAGAGCTCAAGAGGGAACTCGCTGAACGCAGACTGGTGGAAGAGAAACTCTGGCAAGAGGAGATGGAACTGAAGCGCAGTGAGGTCCGCAAAGCAGCGATCGTGGACTCGGCGCTCGACTGCATTGTGACGATCGATCACGAGGGCTGTATCACTGAGTTCAATCCGCCAGCGGAGCGCACCTTCGGCCACCGGCGGGACGAAGTCTTGGGAAAGCATCTGGCAGACATCATCATTCCACCGTCAATGCGCGAGAAGCATCGGCAGGGCTTTGCGCGCTACTTGGCCACGGGCGAGGCGCGAGTGCTTGGGAAACGCATCGAGATGACGGCAGTCCGTGCTGACGGAAGCGAGTTCCCCGTCGAGCTGGCAATCGCACGCATTCCTTTGGAAGGGCCGCCGTCCTTCACCGGCTATCTGCGCGACATTACGGAACGCAAACGGGCGGAGCAGGAACTACGGCGCAGCGAGGCGTTTCTCGCGGAAGCCCAGCACCTTAGTCGAATCGGCAGTTTCTCCTGGCTGGTACCGACAGACGAAATCACCTGGTCAGAGCAACTTTACCGCATCTTCCAGATTGACCGGGATGCGCAGGTGACCTTTGAACTGATCGCTACTCGAATCCACCCTGAAGATTTATCACTGTTCCAGGAACACATTGAGCGATCTCGCCGCGACCGCAGCGATGTGCGACTCGAGTTCCGCTTGCAGATGCCGGACGGCGCGGTCAAGTATGTGCACGCCGCCGCTCACATTCGGGGCGATCACGGCCAACTGGAGTACATCGGCGCAGTTCAGGACGTGACAGAACGCCGTTCCTCCGAAGAGGCACTCAGCAAAGCCCGAACGGCGCTCTCACAGGTGACCAGGGTTACGAGCCTTGGAGTATTGACGGCGTCCATCGCACACGAGGTCAACCAGCCGCTGTCGGGCATCATCACCAATGCCAGCACCTGCCTTCGCATGCTGGCCTCCGACCCTCCCAATGTCGAGGGAGCGCGCGAAACCGTACGGCGCACGATTCGCGATGGCAACCGAGCCTCTGAGGTGATCACACGATTGCGTGCGCTCTTTATCAAGAAATCGGCCACGGCCCAGTCGATGGACCTGAATGAGGCTACGCGAGAGGTAATTGCGCTGTCATTGAGCGAACTTCAGAAAAGCCGTGTGATCCTCCGGCCGGAACTTGCCGACGACCTCCCGCTGGTCACAGGCGATCGCGTCCAGCTCCAGCAGGTCATTTTGAACCTGCTCCGCAATGCTTCGGATGCCATGAGTACCATTGATGATCGTCCAAGGGACTTACTGATTCGAACTCAATCAGATGATAATGACCGGGTGCGCCTCAGCGTGGCGGATGTTGGAGTCGGCTTCGAACCTCATGCTGCCGATAGGCTTTTCGAAGCCTTCTACACGACGAAGAGTGAGGGTATGGGAATCGGATTGTCGGTCAGCCGTTCTATTATCGAACGTCATCATGGCCGACTGTGGGTGACGCCGAATACCGGTCCGGGAGTTACGTTTTCGTTTTCTATCCCCCGCAAACCGGAGGGCTTGACGAGCGACAGTACTCGCGCCCCTCGAATGCCCTCCGCGTCGGATGCTGCATGAGATATCCGTGGAGGTCACGCTCGGCCGCCGCTTGAGCCTGCGCCGAAACCAATACCAAAGTCTAATGGACGCCCTGCCACGCGAAGCGCATTCTCGTCTCATGGAATTGCGCCACGAAAGGCGTGCTGCTGAACTTCGATTGGTGTCGGTCGTTGATGACGACGAGTCCGTCCGCGAATCGCTGCCCGACCTCCTTGGCGAGTTCGGCTTTGCAGCCCGTGCATTCTCATCCGCGGAAGAGTTTCTTGCCTCCGACTGTCTCGAACAGACCCGTTGCCTGATCCTCGATGTTGCCATGCCGGGAATGAGCGGACCGGAGCTTCAGCAGGAACTAAGACTTCGCCGGCAAGAGATTCCGATTGTCTTCATTACCGCTCAACGAGAAGAGACTGTTCGCCCGCAAGTACTCGAACAGGGTGCAATCGCGTGCCTGTTCAAACCATTCAGCGACACGGCTCTGCTCGAGGCCGTTAATTTGGCGCTTCACTCGAAGTGAGAGCTCGGCACTCTGTTGACTGTGGGGAATAAATGAACGCAACGTGCGAGTTTGCAAGTCAATTGGGGTCGTCGCGCATGGCAGTCTCAACATCAATCGTGTTCGTTGTTGACGACGATATTTCGGTTCGCGAATCTCTGGAGCTTTTGATCAGCCACGAAGGCTGGCAGCCGGAGATATTCGCCTCTGCACAAGAATTCCTCGACCATCCACGGGTCCCCGTTCCAAGCTGTCTCATTCTTGACATTTCTCTTCCAGGGCTTAGTGGCCTCGAACTGCAAGAACGCATTGCTACGGAACGGATTGATATACCAATTATTTTTATCACCGGCCACGGTGATGTGCCGAAGACAGTGCAAGCTATGAAAGCTGGCGCCGTCGAATTTTTAACGAAACCATTCAGCGATGATGTATTGCTCGGTGCTATCGGCCAAGCCCTGGAACGCAGTCGAGCTGTTCTGAGCTGCCGGGCTGATATGCAAGCGCTCCGGGAGCGTCACGCGTCACTCACTCCTCGCGAGCGGCAGGTTATGGCGTTGGTGGTCTCTGGCTTCTTGAATAAACAGGTCGGCGGCGAAATGGGTATCAGCGAGATCACCGTAAAGGCGCACCGCGGCAAGGTGATGGAAAAGATGAAAGCCGGCTCCCTCGCCGGCTTGGTGAAAATGGCCTCAACGCTGGGCGTTACGCATGTCGCAGTTCGATGAGAGCGACGGTTTTGCCAGCACCCGCAAACCGAACCGCCAGGGACGGGCCCGCCTGCCCCGTCCCAACAATAATTGCGTCGAAGTGCTTCGTTGGATCGGTTAGTCTGCCCCCTCTATGTGGATCTTGCCGTCTTTGGCTGCCTCTTCGGGGGTCTTGCCGTCCTGACGCGCGACAATGTAGGCGGCATACCAGGCCGACCACTGGTGCTTCGGAGCGGTAGGTTCGTATTCGCTGTGGTGCTTCTCAGCCTCTTGCAAGAGCTCGGTCAGCGTCGCGACATCCAAATTACTGAGCCCTCGGCCAGGTATCCGCGTTGTGACTTCCTGAAACAGCCATCCATTGCCGTCGGGATCACGAAACGTGGCGAACGAGTTGTAGGTGGCATGCTCGGGTGCGGGCCCACCGATGCGGCCGCTGCCGTCGATCTGGAACTGAGCGCCTGGCGTTCCGGGGTGGAACACCTCACTCACCTCGATACCGCGTGCGACGAGATCTTTGCCCGCAGCCGCAATATCGGAGACGATCAGGTAAAGGCCTTGGGCCGATCCCGGAGGGGCCGATGTAATCTTCGTGCCAAACTGAACCGAGCACCCTGAGCCGGGAGGCGTAAACTGAACGACCCGGAAGCCGTTGTCAAAGTGGAAGTCAGCGTCGAGTCGCCACCCGAGTTTGGTGTAGAACTCCTTCGAGCGGTCAACCTCCTCGACGGGGATCACGACCGCCTCGAACTTCATGTCTACTCTCGCGGCGCTAACGCCGCTACTCGGTTCATTGCTCGGAGACACACGCAGGGTTGACATATTTTCTCCTTATATTCCTTACCAAATCGCGGGCCAGATTCTTACGTATCGCCGGCCCTCTTCCTTGATTAAGCCAGAATCGCGATGACGAATCTATTGGACGAACGTATCGATTACCACCAACGTGTGGGATGGGCATAGAGCGGTGCGTGCTTTCCTCCACCGGGGCCCGATACCAAGGTATCGCCAATACCATCGTCCAATTGATTCGCCGGAACACCTCGGGTGTAATCGTCCAATCGCAGGCGGTTAGAGAAAGGATGGCAAAGATATGCCAGAAGCGACGTGGAAACCTCACGAGAAACACGGACGGCTGACGACGCAGAGCGATTTACCCGACAGCGTCTACGCCTTTCCGAAGCAGCGTAAAGAACCGCTGACCGACGCACAACATGTGCGTAACGCGGTCGTGCGGTTCGATCAAGTTACCGACGTCTCCGATGCCGATCGTGCGTTGGCATTCGCGAACATCGAAAAAGCTGCAAAGTACTACGACGTCAACCTCGCGGAAATGTATGGCACGACTTGGGCATTCATCCTCAAAAGGATAGAAGAGAGGCGGCCGCCAAAGGCGCTGGGACGCGCGAACGCCGGGCGCAGAGCTAAGAATCCACAGCCGAATTCTAGCTTCGCGCATCCAACGTTCTTTGGTGACTGTTTGCGCAGCGTACACGGAGATGAAATATGAAAGCAATCGTTGTTCGCGAATATGGTGGTCCGGAAGTATTGAAGTTCGAGGAGTACCCTGATCCGGTGGCGGGTCCGGGCGAAGTGCTGGTGCGGGTCGCTGCTACGAGCGTGAATCCGATCGACTACAAGCGGCGTGCTGGATTGACGAAGGACTTTTATCCTCTCCAGTTTCCGGGACTCATAGGAGTGGACATCGCGGGGACCGTGGTCAAGATTGGGCCGGGAGTGGAAGGATTTTCCGTCGGTGACCAGGTGTTCGCTATGGCGGACAATACTTACGCCGAGCTTTGTGTCGTGAAGGCAGCGGTCTTGGCAAAGATCCCTAAGGGGCTCGATTTGATCCTGGCGGCGGCGCTGCCGCTGGTGACGGTGACCGGCAACCAGCTCCTCTCCGCTACGGAAATCAAAGCGGGCCAGACGGTTCTCGTCGTAGGTGCTGTTGGAAATGTCGGGCGTTCGGCGGTATTCACTGCGAAGGCACGCGGAGCCACAGTGATCGCGGGAGTTTTGAAGAGGCAGGCGGATGAGGTGAAGAATGTCGGTGCGGATCAGGTCGTCGCAACCGACGACGACACCGCGATTGCGAATCTTCCGCCGCTCGATGCGGTCGCGGATACGGTCGGCGGAAGAACCGCCGAGAAGCTGATCGCCAAGGTCAAGCCGGGAGGAGTATATGCATCGGTCGTCGATGCGCCGCAGAACGCCGCGAAGTACCCATCTGTAAAGGTGGAGCATGTATTCTCGAAATTCGACAGGAAAACGCTTGAGTTCATGGCCGAAGCGGTGCGAGATGGCAAGCTGGTAATCCCGATTAGCCAGAAACTGCCACTCAGTGAAGCGGCCGAGGCTCAAGCGGCGGCAGAAAAAGGCGCCACGGGTAAGATCTTGCTGGTGGCTTAAACTTTTGCTGGACATGCAACGTCCGAGGGAAGAGACGAAATGAAGAAAGATCACCGCGGAATCAACCTCGCTTCGAAGCCAAGTGGCGACGGGTGTGTGGAGTGCCTGGCGTCGCCGAAAGGTTGGTGGTTTCATCTCCGCCGGTGTGCCGAGTGTGGGCACATCGGATGCTGTGACAGTTCTCCCAATCAGCATGCGTCCAAGCATGCCGCAGCGACAGGGCATCCGATCATCGCCAGCTTCGAACCGGGTGAGGATTGGTTTTACGATTACGAGAAGCAGGCCATGATCACGGTGAAGGGTGTGGAGTTGCTTCCCCCGCACTCGCATCCGAAAAATCAGCCCGCTCCTGGACCCGCGGGAAGGGTGCCAGCCAACTGGCAATCGCTGCTGAACTAGCCTCCCTGAATTTGCCGGACACGGAATTTGCCGGACACGCCGAACTGGGTGGCGCTCCATGCGAAACCGCACCGCGCGCGATGGATTGGTGTTGCTTTGGCTTTGTTACCCCACCCCCCCGGGGGGGGGTAGTAACAAAAGAATTACTATTAAAACAGTTAGCTCCAGAGTTCCGAAATAAAGAATTCGGCGCATTCAATTTCAAAGATCCTGGTGATGATTCGCTGGCCACCTCTGGAGGTGGGCACAGCTTTCGTATTTTAATCAGATCCCATCGTCATACGGAGGGTGAGTTGATGTCCGTGATGACGCTTACCTCAGTATCGTGACGAAAACATGCGTTAGTGATTGGCACTCGCGTCCAATAGCATCGCCGTATTATTTCTCTCCCCTCCGGGGCTACGCGGTTTGTCCCGCAACAGACTGCTTCGTCGATCGATCAACTCAGTAACTTGCCGGCGAGCCAGTAGTCGACACTGAACTTTCCCGGACCGGAGCAGATCAACCAGATAAAGAAGAGCACGTACAGGACTTCCGGAAGGTAGAGGAGGTCGTCGAGCCAACTGAGAGGCGAAAGTCCTTTGGGCAAGGTGGCAATCGCGCTCGTCAAGGTCGCAACAATCATATCGATCAATAACGCGGCGCAGGCCGGGCTCGAAAGAAATCCGATGGTGATCAGGGATCCGCCAAGGAACTCGACACCCGCCACGAAGTAGGCTGTCTGGCGAGGAAACGGGACTTTGGCCTGAACGAGCGTGTCGTAAACAGGCTTCGTGCCGCCAGCGACAAACAATTTGTTTCCCCCGGAGATGGCGAAGAACAGCCCGATCGAAACGCGCACCAGCAGGATGGCATATTGTTCCAAGTCACTGCTACCGAGCAATGCAAACTGGACCAACCGTTTCCAATCCATCTCTTACCCCTCTCCAGCGAATGCTGGCCCCCAGCGGCTAAAGCCGCTTCTGTAGCAGGTTTTAGCGGCACGGCTGAAGCCGTGCCCTTTCACCGTGTCCTTCGAAGCGGTTCATGATTCGACTTAGTCAGGCGCTCCTCGAGCGAACTTCTGCAAACGTTTCAGTCCGCACCCCATGGCGGACCGAGTATTCGCCTTACGATATTAAACGTCCGACGTTAACCGTAGGTGAGGGTAGTGCTCTGTCCGACCTCGATGATGTAGCCGTCAGGATCGCGGACATAGCAGCGTATCTCGCCGTACTTGGGTATCGGCGGCGTGAGGAACTCGGCTCCTCGACTTTTCCATAATTCGTAGCAGGCTTGAATATCCGCAACGCGAAAATTCATAAAGCTGTTGATGTGATTCGGGTCGGGGACGCTGAGCGTGACCGTCGGCTTATCCGGGGTGGGGCCGCCGCCGACGTTCAGAATCATCCAGATATTCGCCAGCTGAAGGTACGGAGGCGCGTTGCCGTCACCCATGCTCAGAATGCGAGCGCCGAAGACCTTCTCGTACCAGCGAGCCGATCGCTCGAGGTCGGCGACGGTGAGAAAACACGCGACGCTGATTCCTTCCTTCGGGGGCATCTCATAGCTCTTCTGGTCGATTTGTACGTTGCTCATTGACGTCTCCAATTCCGATGAACGGTGCTCATCCAATGATTCCTCGTTCTTTTGCACTCGTATCTGCTACCGATTAAGCCTGACGAGAAAAGGAAAAACAATTAGACGAAGGTATCGCTCAATGCTTTGGCATCGGTTGCGACCAGTTGTCCGATAAGGCCGCTACCCATCCCGTCTGTCGGCTAGTTTTGGGACTGTGAAAAGGGCGCACCGGCGCTGCTACAATACGCGCGGATCAGGATAATCAAATGAGAAATGTAACCTACGCAATCAACCTTACTGTGGATGGCTGCTGCGACCATACCAAATTCAAACCCCCCGACGATGGCGAAGTACTTGAACATTACACGCAGCTCTTGCGAGATTTTGACCTGCTCGTCTATGGGCGTAAAAC
>JBEKPH010000072.1:0-24108 GCA_049520915.1 Terriglobales bacterium | reverse complement strand
ACGTACTAGCAAGAACGAGGGTAGGGAGGCGATTATGACTATCGAAAAGGTATGCTTTGTTTCCCCGGAGGATTTCAAAGCCGTAAAGATATCGTGCAAGAACTGTAAGTCGTTTACGGTCGTTCCAATTAACGAGGCCGCGAGCCTAGCTCCTCTACTGGAGCGGGACTGTATATCTTGCGGCACTCCATCCGGCATCAGGAAAGGCACGAAGGAATGGGAAGATATTCTGCTGGTGGGGGAGAAATTGGCGAATCTCCAAGACACGATGAGGGAGAGAAATATAAGCTATAGCCTGAAAATCGAATGTCCCACAACGGTCTAGTCCGGAGTTTTTGTGCAGGATGATAAGTTTATGTGCAGAGAAGAGTTAGAGTGCAAAGCCCATCAGCTCTTAGCTCTTAGCTCTTAGCTTTTGGCTCTTGGAACAAACTCCGGGGAACATTGCCGCCCTAGGTCTGGTCGAGTCCGATTTTTTTATTTTTCGATCTTTTAGAATCATGGATTTAGGGTCGGTCGTCTCGCCAGATCTTTGAGTTTAAAGGACTTATATGCAAAATATTCTAGAATAAGGACTTAGGAAACCAGTTCTCAGTTGTCAGTTCTCAGTAAACCAACCGCTGTAAACCAGTGCTGCAAACCAACCCGCTAATGTTCCGCTCTAGGGTTCCTCTTTTATGGTCGGGCGGGGTCGGGCTTAAGTCAAACCATTTCTGTCAGGGCGAGCGCGGCTGGGAAGGAGGGACGATCCTGGCGTCATGTGCGCGCTACAATTCCCTCGCGATGAAAAACTCATTTTTTTGTTCAAGAATTTTGTTCTTACTCTTCGTTCTGTTGCTTCCATTCGTTGTCGAAGGTCAAGGCCGGGCGTCGGCTCAGGTCAAAGACGGCGAACTGCAATTCGCGAACCTGGGCGCGTTCAAACTGGTCAACGGACAAATCATCCTGGATTGCCGGATCGGGTACCGCACGTTCGGACACCTCAATCCCGAAAAATCGAACGCGATTCTGTTTCCGACATGGGCTTCGGGCGTCTCGGAGCAACTCATGGGGCAGGCCGCTCCGGGAAAGCTGGCCGATCCTACAAAATATTTCGTCATTCTGGTCGACGCGCTGGCGAATGGAGTTTCGTCGTCGCCCTCGAACAGCCCGCTGCAGCCGCGGATGCAGTTTCCGATGATCACGATGCGCGACATGGTCAACAGCCAGCATGAACTGCTCAACCAACTCGGCATCCATCACCTCAAAGCCGTCGTGGGAATCTCGATGGGGGGGATGCAGACTTTCCAGTGGATCGTGTCGTATCCCGACTTCATGGATAAGGCGATACCGATTGTGGGTTCGCCGCGACTCGCTGCTTACGACCTCGTGCTGTGGCAGATGGAGATCGATGCGATCAAGAGCGACGCGTCCTGGAATAACGGCGAGTACAAAGAAAATCCTGCAAAACGTCTATTCGCCGAATTCTGGGTGCTGATGGGGGAGACTCCGCAACGGCGCAACCAGGAATTGACGCGCGAGAAAGTCGCGGAGTTCCTCGACCAGGAAACACAAAAGCCGGCGATGGACGCGAACGATCACATACGGCAGATGGAGGCGATGATGTCGCTGGATGTCTCGGACAGATTCGGCGGGTCCGCACACGAAGGATCGATGGAGAAAGCGGCTGCGGCTGTTAAAGCGAAGGTGCTGGTGGTGGTCGCGACTAACGATCACGTGGTTACTCCGGGGCCGGCGCGTGAGTTTGCTAAGTTACTTGGCGCGGATTTGCTGGAACTTAACGGGGATTGCGGACATCAGGCGTCGGGGTGCGAGGAGGCGGCGATTTTGGTGCGGGCGATTCCGTTTCTGGAGAAGTAGGATAAAGAGAGTGGGCCACCGGGCCGACAACGTTCCGATCGACGTCACTCCGGCCAGTGACGCAAGTCACAGTACGACTAAGTGGAATGTGGGGATGATTCATTAATGCGGAATGTGCTGCTAGGAATTACTTTTGCTACTGTGATGGTTGTCGCCTACGCCTCGTGGGGGGAATGGGCGCTGCTGTTCAGTCTTTGTTCAGGGCCACTCGTAATTTCGTTAGCTTGTTTGAAGTGGAGGGAAGGATCCCGTTGGGCGCCACTGCCGGGATTATTGCAGGCCGCTTTTGGATTGATGAATACCTACGGCGTCAGAACGATTGCCCCAGGTTTCATCCAGAAGTTTTTCGGTTTCAGCATCGCGGGCGGACATCGCGCCTACTTGGATTTGCGAACCTACGACTATTATCTCTTGTCCGTTGACGGCAGCTTCGGATTCCAGGCGAGCATTTGGTTGAGACATGTAGCAGACCACCTTCACAGTGTTTCGCTATTCGGCGCTGTCTACGATTCGCTCCCTCTCGCCATGGCACTGGCTTATGTTGTTCATTTGCGAAGCCGAAGATCGCTACTCTACATTCCCCTGGTATTTGCTTTGGCAATGTCAGGGGCTGTGTTCTACGCCGTGCTGCCTGCGAGCGGACCTGTGTATCTGCTCGGAACAGATCACTTCGCGGGAGAGTGCCGGGGATTCTGCGGGAACCTGTCGGATACATCCAAACTATTCAATCTGTCATTAGTTGATCCGAAGTGGCCTCGGAATGCTCTGCCTTCGTTGCACGTCGTTTGGGCATTGCTCGTGTTCTTTATTTGCTCGGACCGACGATCGCATCGCTGGATCGCGGGATTTTTCGCCATGACAACAATTCTGGCAACCATGGTGACGGGCGAGCATTATCTCGTGGATGTCATCACCGCATTTCCCTTCGCTGCTTTCGTCTGGAATCTGCGTTCGCGTAATCCCCGCAACGTGCTCTCGGCAGCCCTGTCGTTGTGCATTGTGTTCGCTTGGGTATTTCTGATCCGCGGGAGGCCGTCAGTGTTTTGGGTGAGCCCGCTCATTCCATGGGGAATGGCGATTCTGACGGTCTCGTGCTCGCTCTATTTGGCAGGTTTGAAATCGGCGGAGCCATCCTCGAATGCGCACGGTGCTGTTTCTGGAGCCGTCGCTTTCCCTCTTAATCCGTTGGCAGTCGGCCCCGAACCAGTGAAGAGATAGCGCTGGGCTCCTCAGACTGAGATGCATCTAAGTTCGTGCCCTGACGAACGGGCACGAACCCTTCGACAAGCTCAGGGCGGGCTTGGGGCACCGCAGCGGAGTCCGTCCCGACGGTCTACTTTGGCGCCAGCGGTAGAAAGACCCGCCCAAGCGGAGCTTGGACGGGGCACCCTCGGGTTTTGAAATGAGCCATCCTAAGTTTTGATTAGGGGTTCAGTTTGTAGATCACGCCGTTGTTGGTTGGGCCGCCGTAGTTTGTTGTGCCATAGAGAACGCCGCCGTCGAATACAAGGTCCTCGAAGGGATTGAGGAGGGAGCCATCGGTGTTGTCGAACTGGTGGAGAACCGTGACGGTTCCGTTGCCGCCGCCGGTGGGCGTCAACTCAAGGACTTGTCCGCATCCATTGGGAGTGCAGGAAGGATCGCCTCCACTGGAGGATACATAGAGGCTGCCGTTCGTTCCCATGATGATGTAGCCCATCTGGGAGACGTAGGATCCGTTGTAGGCAATGGAGAAAGCTCCGGCGGAGTTGATCTCGAAGATCGCGGCCGTCGTGTTGTCTTGAGTTTTGGAGATACCGTAGAAATTGCCCTTGGAGTCTCCGATTAACTCATAAGGATTGAGGCCGTCACTTCCGCCTGTAAAGTTGTAGAGAACGGTTTCTTTTCCTGCGGGGGTGATTTTGAAGATGGTGCCGCAGCTGCCGTTATAGCAAGTGTTGGCACCGCCATCGATGGTGACGCCGTAGTAATTTCCGCCGTAGCTGATCGGTCCCGAACCGGGGTGCGCGCCGTCGGGAGCATTTCCGAAGGAATAGAGAACTTTCTCGGCGCCGGCGGCGGTGATCTCATAGAAGGCGCCGTTGCCGTTAGTTCCTCCTCCGAAGGTGACTCCGTAAAGATTGCCGGAGGAGTCGAGCGCCTGCGTTCCGACTGGGCCAGCGCCATCTTTGGGTAGGTTCTTGAATTCGTGCATCAGCTTGTATTTACTGGTGGTCAGGTCATAGGAGAAGGCGATGCCGCATCCGAGACTGGGATCGCAAGTATCGCTACGGCTTCCACCGTACATTGTGGTTCCGTAAAGCGTGTCGCCGTTTGTGCTGAGCAGCAAACCTTGCGGGACTTCCTCCTGGTAACCCTGCGGCTCGGAAAAGCGGTGTAGGACGGTTTCTTTGCCATTGCTGTAGTTATAGAGAAGAGCGCAGGAGCAATTGTTGTAAGACGCTTCTCCCAGGATGGAGCCATTTGAGGTGACAACGAAACTGCCCGGCTGGAGGCCTTTCGATCCTCCGGGGAAGTTGTAGAGCAGGGTGTAGGTTTGAGCCTGCGCTGGGCAGGCGAGGACAGCCAGTGAAACAAACGCCGCGGCCAGGAAGGCAAGAGAGAACTGGCGTTGGCGACGGAATGGAACGAGAGGGTACTGCATGGGGCAACTCCTCGACACTGAGGTCCCAAAGCTCGAGGCTGAGAGACGCAATGGGCGAGTCAGACGAGTGGGCCTGCAGTGTGAGGCCGAAAGAGCGCGGAAGGTTGCCAAGACGGCTGGTTGCGGTGACGGAATGCAGTCAAAATCCCCTCCCTTCGACTTCGCTCAGGGCAAGCTCTGTCGCAGAAGGCGCGACAAGGACGGCGCACCCTCGGCGAGTTGAGGTCGACAGGGAAGATGGTGCGGCTCGAGTTTGGCTTGGCGCGGTGTAAAATTAAAAAGCTGCGATCATCTGCGCAAAATCTAGTGTTCCATCCTGAAAGGATCTTTTATGGCTACCACGGAAGCCCCGCCGCGTCTGCAGGTTCGACTTCATCAAGCTCCGTTTAAGAATGAGGCGTTTGTCGATTTCACGCGAGAAGACAACGTCCGGAAGATGCGGTCTGCGATTGAAAGGGTACGCGGACAGCTGGGGCGCGAATACGATCTCGTGATCGGCGGCAAGCGGATTAAGACGGGGGAGAAGATTCGGTCGATCAATCCGGCCAAGCCGTCGGAGGTGGTGGGCGTTCACCAGAAGGCGGGCAAGGAGCACGTTGAGCCGGCGGTGCAGGCGGCTTTGGCGGCGTTCACGCACTGGAGCCAGACGTCGGCGCAAGAGCGCGCGTCGCTGCTGTTCCGCGTGGCTGACGTGATGCGCGAGCGCAAACTGGAATACATGGCTTGGCTGGTGTTCGAGGTATCGAAGAACTGGCTTGAGGCCGATGCCGATATTTCGGAGACGATCGATTTCTGCGAGTACTACGCGCGCGAGGCGCTGCGGTTTGCGAAGGCTGAGCCGTCGGTGCAACTGCCGGGCGAGCGCGACACGCTGAGCTACATTCCGCTGGGCGTGGGAGCGGTGATTCCGCCATGGAATTTCGCCTGCGCGATCATGGCGGGAATGACAGTGGCGTCGATTGTCAGCGGGAATACGGTGGTGTTGAAGCCGTCGAGCGATTCTCCGACGATTGCCGCGAAGTTTGTGGAGTTGCTGGAAGAATGCGGGATGCCAGAAGGCGTGGTGAATTTTTGTCCGGGAGGCGGCGCGAGTTTTGGTGACGCGCTGGTGGCTCACGGAAAGATTCGGTATATCGCGTTCACGGGATCGCGTGAAGTTGGATTGCACATCAACCAGACGGCCGCGCAGCAGCAAAAGGGACAGCTGTGGATCAAACGGACCGTGCTGGAGATGGGCGGCAAAGACGCGATCATCGTCGATGCCGATGCGGATATTGATTCGGCGGTGGAGGGTGTGGCGCAAGCGGCGTTCGGCTTTCAGGGGCAGAAGTGCTCGGCTTGCTCGCGTGCGATTATCGATGAGCGGATTTACGACAAGTTTTTGGAGAAGCTGAAGGCGCGCGTCGAAAAGATCACGATTGGCGACCCGACGTTGAATCCGGGGATGGCGGCGGTGATTAACGAAGGATCGATGAACGACATTCTCCGGTACATCGAAGTTGGGAAGAAAGACGGGCGACTGATTACGGGAGGCGCGCGCGCCACGGATGCGGGGGAGGGATATTTCGTTCAGCCGACGGTGATTGCTGACATTCCGGCGAAGTCGACGCTGGAGCAGGAAGAAATCTTTGGTCCGGTGCTGGCGGTGATCAAGTCGCGGAACTTCGATCATGCGCTGGAGATTGCGAATGATACGGAGTTCGGGCTGACGGGGGCGGTGTATTCTTCGTCGCGCGAGAAGCTGGATCGCGCGGTGCGGGAATTCCATGTCGGCAACTTGTATCTGAATCGCAAATGCACAGGAGCCATGGTCGGAGCACATCCGTTTGGCGGGTTCAATATGTCGGGGACGGATTCGAAGTCGGGTGGGCCGGATTACTTGTATCTTTTCACGCAGGCGAAGAGCGTCGGCGAAAAAATCTGATTCGCTAGCAATGAGTGGGGACGGGCGGGTCGCCCGTCCCCACACTGAAATCCCCTTCCAGACTCTCAATCCATCCACACCCTCCGTGTCCATCTCTATCCTCCGATCACGGTTGCAGGACTCGCGCTGAAAGTTCGGCGTCGCCTTCCGCGGTTAATTTCCTGGCGGCGTCTTTAGCTTCGGAAATCTGACTAGCGGAGAGTTGTTTTTCGATTGCGTGCTGGAGGTCAACGCCGCGCGGATCGCCGGCGGTAGCGGCGGCGGTGATCCAGCTATCGGCGGTGACGAGATCTTTCCCGACGCCTCGGCCGTTGGCGTAGAGATAGGCGAGTTTGATGCGGGCGCCGGTTTGTCCTTGTGCGGCGGCTTGCTGGAAGAGACGAAAGGCCTTCGTATCGTCTTGCGGAACGCCTTCGCCGCGGAGGTAGAGATCCGCGAGATTGTTTTGCGCGAGTGCATTGCCGCGGTCGGCGGCTTTGCGATAGCAAGTCACGGCGGCTGCCATGTCTTTGGCTAAGCCGAGACCGTTGTCATACATGTATCCCAGATTCGTCTCGGCGCCAGAGTCTCCGGCGTCGGCGCCGAGGCGAAAGTAGCGGGCGGCTTCGGATGGGTTGGCGGGGACGCCTTTGCCTTGCCGGTAGAGGATGCCAAGGTTGTAGTAGGCGCGTGCGTATTTCTGGTGAGCGGCCTCGAGGAGCCAATGCAAAGCGGCTCCGTAATTTTGAGGAGTGCCCCATCCGTTGATGTACATCACGGCCAAGTTCACCTGCGCCGGCGCGTAGCCTTTGCTGGCAGAATGCTCGAACCACTGCAGGGCCTCGGCGGGAGAATAGTCGGGGCCGATGGCGAGCATGGAGACCATCCCCATCTGATTTTGTTCGTAGATGTGTCCATGCTGAGCGAGGCTACGAACGGTCTTGGGATCGCAGAGATGAGCGGATCCGGCGGGCTGCCGGGTAACGATTGCCAGGCTGCACTCGTCTAAGCGGCTGATGGTATTCGAGTTGGAGTGGTCGGCGGCGAAGGCGGCTAATGCGAACCCCATCAGCACCAAGCCGAAGGGGCTCAATTTGCGAAGGCCTCTACCACCAAGGGCACGAAGGAACACGAAGGAAATCACAAGTCTTTGGGCATCGTTCTTTTTCATAATTCTCCTTCGACCGGGCGGATTGATCGCTGGCGACTTCTGCTGCGATCTTGTGCAATCGTCGGCTCTCCGGGGTCGATGAGTGCAAACTGCCTGTGGCGCGCCGATATCACAATGCAATCCTTCTCATTTATGCGCACTTCGAAGGTCATCCATTAAAATGCTCATTACACGTGGGTTTGTGGAACATCTGGCAAGGGCGAACGTATATCAACGTGTGAGTGTGAGCTTGAAATGATGGACATCATCGACCCGAACCGGCTGCGGTTTGGCGCCTACGAGGCCGATCTCCACACGCACGAGCTGTGGAAGCACGGGACGAGGATCAAACTGGTCGGCCAGCCGTTCGAGATTCTGACGGTGTTGGTAAGGCGGCCCGGGCAGCTGGTGACGCGGGAGGAACTCCGGGAGCTGTTGTGGCCGGGCGACACGTTTGTTGATTTCAACCACGGCCTGAACGCGGCGGTGAACAAGCTGCGGGATGCTTTGTGCGATTCGGCGGAAGATCCTAAGTATATTGAGACGCTTCCCAGGCGCGGTTACCGGTTTATTGCGCTGGTGGAAAAGGTCGTGCCTGCTGGCGTTGCGGAGACGGCGAACGAGACGCGGACCCCAGTCGCGGCTTCGGATCTGGCGGCGGCGGCTATTCTTCCTGCGATGGAGGGTCGGGCTTCGGGCCGCGTGGTGTCAGAAGTTGTTGCTCCTACGGCTCTCGATCCGGCACGGCGCAAGAGTCTGAGTTGGCTTCGTTTCGCGCTGGTAGCGGCTGCAGTCGTTTTGGCGGCATGGCAGTTCGCAAATGTTCTGCATTCCTGGAAGGAAGACAGGGCAAAGCGCGCAGCGGAGACCGCTTCTCCGGGCATGCTGACTCCGCTCACGGGCCTTGCCGACCGCACGAGCCAGGCCGCATTTTCACCCGATGGGACGCACGTGGCATTTCACCGCGATAGCTTCGTGCCGGGAAATTCGGGGATCTGGATCAAACAAGTGGGTGGCGAAGAACTGGTTCAGCTCACGAGCAACGTGGGGGATCACCGTCCAGTATGGTCCCCCGACGGGCGGAATGTGGCGTTCTCGCGATTGTCGGACGGCGGACGCGGGATCTATCAAGTTTCCATTCATGGCGGGGAGGCGCAATTGCTTTATCAAACTCCGCTGATTCAATCGGAGATCGACTGGTCTCCTGATGGCGAGACGATTGCGTTCACATCGAGGGGAAAACAGGGGCGGCCGGCGATTTTTCTGCTGACTAACGAGAGTCATGTGGCTCGTCCGCTGACTGCGCCAGCGGAAGGCGATGAAGATTGGGGGCCGGCATTTTCGCCCGACGGAAATCAGATCGCTTTCGTTCGCAGTGGCAGCATCATGATCATGCCGGCGGAGGGCGGAGAACTTCGCCGCCTGACTCCCCAGCCGGTGCGTATACAAGGTTCGCCTTCATGGACGCCGGATGGTCAATCGATTCTCTTCGCCGCTCAATCGGATGGCGAGATGGGCGGTTTGTGGCGAGTCCCTGCGGTGGGGGGTGTGCCAGCTTTGATTCGGAAAGGCGCAGTTTGGAATCCGGCGGCTTCGAAGCGCGGCTTCCGGCTTGCTTTCGAACTCTTCAGCAGCGCGCGAAGCGTCGATCAGTTGGACCTCGACCCTCCGGGACAGAATGCGAGAAGTCTGCTGACTTCTGCGGGCGGGGAGAACGCAGGACAGCAAATTTCTCCTGATGGCCGGAAGATCGCATTTCAGTCGGACCGCACCGGCGCGTTGGACATCTGGGCATGTGACCGCAACGGACAGAATCTGATCCAGGTGACGGCGATGGGAACGGCCGGAGCGCCACGCTGGTCTCCTGACGGAAAAGAGATTGCATTCGATGTTGGTCTTGGCCGTTCCTGGCAGGAAGCGCGCTCGGTGTTTGTGGTCAATGCGGACGGAGGAACGGCGCGATCGCTGGTGCAGGATAACTTCAGCAACAACGTGCCGAGTTGGTCGAGCGATGGGAAATGGGTGTATTTCGCTTCGAATCGCACCGGCGATTGGCAAGTTTGGAAGATACCTGCGTCGGGGGGCACTCTGGTGCAGGTTACGAAACAAGGCGGCTTTGCTTCGATTGAAGCACCCGACGGGGAATATCTCTATTACGCCAAACATAACTACGAAAACCCGGAAATCTGGCGAGTGCCGGTTGCGGGGGGCGAGGAGACGCCGATTTATCCAGGCGCCCGTCCCCTCGATTGGGGCGCGTGGACGCTGGTCGAGAATGGCCTGCTGTTCGTGGCGCTGGATGATTCGGGAATCGATCGCATCCCTACAGTTAAGCTCTACGATTTCTCCAAGCAATCGGTTCGGAATCTTGCTGTTCTCGAGAAGGCGCCCTTCTGGTTAACTGCCACTCACGATGGTAAGTCGGTGCTGTTTGATCAGCCCGGAGAAGAAGAAAGTCACATCATGTTACTGGAAAACTTCCGGTAACTCGTGTCACCGCGGTTCTCTCGAAACCGTGTTATAGTTTCGGGCCATGTTAGGGAAATCCAAACTGGTTCTGGTCTGTGTCTTCGCGGTGCGGTTGATCGCCGCATCGGCTCTGGCGCAAAACGTTCACCGCGAGATTGTCGTCGAAGACGAGCGGGAGACCGCGCCCCGCTTTCATGCCAAGACGCTCGCCGGCGAACAGTTCACCAACGAATCGACTAAGGGCAAGGTTGTGCTCTTTCAGTTCTGGACGACGTGGTGCCCGTACTGCAAGGGGGAAGAAGGGGTGGTGAACGATCTCACCACGGAATTTGCGGACAAGGGACTGGTTGTGATCGCGGTCGACGTGGCGGAGTCGAAGAAGGTTGTGCAGCAGTATTTGAAAGACCATCCGCGGAGGTGCCACATCGTGATGACGGGAGATACGAATCTTGCCGCCATGTATGCAGCGAATCGCTATCCGATTTACGTGGTGGTCGATCGCGAGGGCAAGATCGTGGATACACAGCACGGATCGGGAGGCGAGAGATCGCTGCGACGGTTGCTGAGTCGGGCGGGATTGGGGTCTAAGGAGTCGGAGTAAGGTTGATTTGCCGGGCTTTCAAGAGGCGGGCGCGAGGATGGCGAGAGGCTGGAGTTTGCTGCGTAGAAAGTAAAAGGCCGCCCGAAGGCGGCCTTCTGTATTTTCAGCGAAGCCGATTTAGTTACTGATGCTGGGGCTGGGTGCCGACTGTGGGATCGCCGCCGCGGCCGTTGCCGCCGCAGCCTCGTTCAGGATGCGGTGGTGGATGGTGAACAACGCCAGTTCGAGGCGGTCGGAAACGCCGATTTTGTCGTAGACATTGCGCAGGTAGTTTTTGATGACCTGTTCGGTCGTACCCAACTGCGTGGCAATTTCTTTGTTCTTGTAGCCCTGGACGATGAGGGCGACAATGCGCAGTTCCTTGGCGGTTAAGCGATCGCGGACGCGCAATCCGACCATATCGTTTTCGGTCAACTCGCTGGGCACGGCCATGTCCTGGACCCAGTTTTCGCCGCGGGCAATTTTGCGGACGCAATCGACGAGCGCCGGGCTGGTGACGTTGCGATAGACCACGCCATGCGCTCCGGCGGCCATGTAGCGCTGCGCGCTCTCGCCCGTGTCGGCGAGGACGACAACTCTCGTCTTGTTCTTGTTTGCGGCGGAGAGCACCGCGTTGAAGTCGGAGTGAAAACCTCCGGCAATGATGAGAACGGCAGCGCGAAACTTGTCGAGCGCCATGAACATCTGCTCTGAAGTTTGTGCCTGCGCGACAATCCGCATCTCGTCTTCTACCGCCAATACTTTGGCGATGCCAGCGCGAAAAATCGCCTGATTATCCGCCAGTATGAGTTTCAGCATCGGTCGCTCCCGGTTAACTGTTTCGCACGAATTCGTAAGAATCGATTACGCAAGCGACGCCCCGGTTATCTCCGGAGGCGGCGTTGGCAGGCTCATCGGTCCGCACCACGCGGCCGCGGCATTGAATGACGACATCTTCTTTGCCGCCGGTGACCTCTGGCGGCAGCGTAATTTCAAACTCTACAGGTGAGCCGACTTCCAACGAGGCGTCGGCGCGGATGTAAACCCCAGCGGCGCTAAGATCGCCGGTCATGCCGTTGAGTGTTTCACCCGCCGTATCTTCCTTATGAATCTTGATCGGCAAATGCAGCGGAAACCTTTTACCGGTACGTGCTTCGGACACGATGCCTCCTCTGCCCATGCTTTGCGTTGCAAAAAAAAGCTGAAACCCACGCAATTTCCAGCCCAAAGCCTGATGAGCAGCTAACGGCGTTATATCACGGAAAATATCGCAAAAGAAGGGGCAGGTTACCTACGTAACACTAGTAGGAACTAGAGACCTCTGCGGACGAGTTGACCGTCAGAGCCTTTGAATCCGCCTCAATGTAGGGCGAAAACCGACATTTTCGGCGTTACACACAGAGGATTGGGCGTTGAAACGGGGCGCATTCGGCGCAATGGATGACTATTTTTTCGTTCTCCAGAAGATTCCTGAACGCGGCGGGATTGGAGGCGGTCTTCTATGGTGAGGCCGGGAATGAGGGCGGGCAACCGATGGTGGGAGAGGCAATTTTGACCGAGACCGCCGGCATCGTGTCGAAAGAATGTGTGGCGAAAGCATCGGTGGCGACAGAACGTGTGTCAGGCGAGCTGGCGCGAAGCCGGGACGAGCTGTTGGAGGAATTCGTCCGGCAACATGCGCGGCTGATTTACCGCATTGCGTATGCGGTGTTGCGCAGCCATCCCGACGCCGAGGATGCCACACAGGAGACGTTTCTGCGAGTTCTGCGTTACGGGCACAGGCTGGAAGCGGTGGAGAATCCGAAGACGTGGCTGGCGCGCATTGCGTGGCGGGTTGCGGTGGACCGCAGTCGAAAACGGGGACGGCGTCAGGAAGTGGAGTTTGACGAAGAGGCGCCGGCGGAGATGTCTGCCGAGACGCCAGCCTACGAGATGCTGCGGAGTTCGCAAGTGAGTGGATGGCTGGAGAAACTGATCGCTGCGCTGCCGAGGAAGCTGCGCCAGCCGTTGATTCTTTCGACTTTGGAAGAGATGTCTCCGGCGGAGGTTGCGGCGACGCTCGGAATCAGCGAGGCGGCTGTGCGGTCGCGCGTGTTTCGGGCACGGCGACTGCTTCAGGAAAGAATGACGGTGCAGGGAAGCAGGAGGTAGGGGAGACATCATGGAAGACGAAAAACACGACCTAAATGCGCGAGGTGCCGGATGGGAGCGGGGCGAGTTGAGCGGCGAGTTAGAGGCGGCGCTTGCGCAGTATGCGGCGATTGAGCCGCGGGACGGGCTCGAACAAAGAGTGTTGGCCAATCTGCGGGGAGAGCGCGAATCCGCTCGAAGAGGATGGACGAGCGGGTGGCTGCCGGTTGCGGTTGGCGCGCTTGCAGCGGCCGTGGTCGTGGCTGGTGCCGGCACTGTTTCGTGGAAACGGCCGGATAGCGGAGCGATCGCGGTCTCGCCCCCGCGGCCTCCGCAGATTCGAGCGCTGCCGCATGAGGAAATCGATACCGACTATCCCGCGTTCGCGATGGAAAAGTCGGGTGTAGGTGGTAAGTCGACGGTCAGTGGAAAGGAGTCGCGTTCGCATCGGGCGACGGAGCATACAGCAATTCTTGCGGCGCAACCGAAACTTGAACAGTTTCCGTCGCCGCGACCGTTGAGCGAACAGGAAAGGATTCTGGCGAGCTACGTCGAGAGGTATCCGGAGACGGCGGAGTTGGTCGCAAAAGCGAGAGCGGCGGCGAGTCTGCAAGATAGTTTGGAGGAAGCGGCGGAGGCGTCGAAGCAGAGTTCCGAATAGAAATTCGGCGAGAAGTGATTTTGTTAACCAGAGCAATCTATTAAGGAGAAGGTAATGACAAAAATAAGAATGACAAGAACGTTTGCGGTGAGCGCGCTACTCGTGGCGCTCGCGGCCGGCGGTGGCGTGGGCAGGGTCGCGGCGCAGCAATCCAGCGAAGCCCCGAAGGCCGCAGCGCAGGATTCACCGAAACTGGTGGAAGCGTACCGGCTCGATTTCTCGATCAATGAGTTGGAGGATGGGAAGAAGATCAACACCCGGCAGTATTCGATGAACCTGAATGGGAACGACTCCAACGAGCTAAAGATTGGGACGCGCGTTCCGCTTGAGGGCAAGGAGGGACAAGTTGAATACATTGACGTCGGCACAGACATTGCAGGCCGGATGCAATCCCGCAACGGGCAGGTCGAGGTGTTCGTGCATACGGACATGAGCAATTTTGCGATTCCAGAACAGGCGCAGGGGCACGATACTCATCCGGTTATCCGGCAACTCAAGATCAGCGGCAGTACTTTGGCGGTGCTGGGCAAGCCGATGATCATTGGGAGCGTTGATGATCCCAACTCGAAGCGGCAATTTCAAGTGGAAGTCACGGTGAATAAACTTCGATAATTTAGCAACGCTGAGGCTGTCCTACGGCGAGCGAAGACGTATTAGGATGGTTGCCGGCGGAGGCAGTTTGGTTATCGTACTGATCGGGGTTTCGGGGGCAGGGAAGACAACGGTTGGACAACTCCTGTCCCGGCAACTGGGATGGGAGTTTGCCGATGCGGACGACTACCATTCCGCGGCGAACATCCAGAAGATGACGAATGGAATTCCCCTGACCGACGCCGAGCGCGCGCCCTGGCTCGAAACTTTGCGCGGACTGATTGCGGGATGGATCGCGGAAGGGAAGAATGCGGTGCTGGCGTGCTCGGCGCTGAAGCGGGAGTATCGGGAAATGCTGCGCACCGGGCCCGAAGTCAAGTTTGTTTATCTCAAAGGAGGTCGGGAGCTGTTGCATCGGCGGCTGCATGCTCGTGTAGGGCATTTCATGACGGAAAAGATGCTGGAGAGCCAGTTGGCGACACTGGAAGAACCGCACGACGCTGTCATTGTCGACGTGGATCGTTCGGCCGAAGAAATTGTTGCGCAAATCCGGGTGGGGCTCGCGATCTCTTAAAAGACTTGGCTGAAAAAGTTCGTCGTGCGGCGGCAGCCCCTAAAGGGGCGTCTGACTGGAAACGGATTCCGGTATCGCTGAAGCGATACCCTGATACGAACCGTTCCGGAATCTCCGAGACCAACCTGCAAGAACACTGTAGATCGTCAGCCTGCTGGATCATATAAACTTGCGACTCGCCTCTTTATCGAGGTTGAAATCGCCGCAGGAGGCTTGAGTTTTGCCGATCAACCGGGACGCGCTTTGGTATAAGGATGCCGTCATCTATCAGATCCACGTCCGGACTTTCTGCGACAGCAACGGCGACGGGATTGGCGACTTTCAGGGGCTCGAAGAGAAGCTCGACTACGTGCAGGAGTTGGGCGCGAACGCGATCTGGCTGATGCCATTTTTTCCTTCGCCCTTGCGCGATGATGGCTACGACATCGCGGACTACAATTCGGTGCATCCGAGCTACGGGACGCTCGACGATTTCCGCAAACTGCTGGCCTCGGCTCACGAGCGGGGCATTCGGATCATAATCGAGTTGGTGTCGAATCACACCTCGGATCAGCATCCCTGGTTTCAAGAGTCGCGGAGTTCGCGCGACAATCCACGGCGCGACTGGTATGTGTGGAGCGATACGGACATTCCTTATAAGGGCGCCCGGATTATTTTTCTCGATACGGAAAAATCGAACTGGGCGTGGGACCCGATTTCAAAGGCGTTTTATTGGCACCGATTTTTCAGTCACCAGCCTGATTTGAACTATGACAACCCTGCGGTGCGCGAGCAGATGTGGCAGGTGATGAAGTTCTGGCTGGAGATGGGAGTCGATGCCTTCCGGCTTGATGCCGTCCCATATCTCGTGGAACGAGAAGGCACGAATTGCGAGAATCTGCCGGAGACGCATGCGGTGCTCAAGGAACTGCGCCGCAAGATGGATGAGAGTTTTCCGGGCAGGATGCTTCTTGCCGAGGCCAACCAGTGGCCGACCGATCTGCGGCCTTATTTTGGAGACTCCGACGAATTTCACATGGCATTTCATTTTCCGCTGATGCCCAGAATGTTTATGGGGCTGAAGCTGGAAGACCGCAAGCCGATTACAGAAATCCTGCAGCAGACGCCGCAGATTCCGCCTGCTTGCCAGTGGTCGCTGTTTCTCCGCAATCACGACGAGCTCACGCTTGAAATGGTGACGGACCTGGAGCGCGATTACATGTACGACACGTATGCCGAGAGTAAGACGATGCGGCTGAACCTCGGCATACGGCGGCGGCTGGCTCCGTTGCTCTCGAACGACCGGCGGCGAATCGAGCTGATGAACGGGATGCTGATGTCATTGCCGGGCACTCCCATCATTTATTACGGCGATGAAATCGGGATGGGCGACAACATTAATTTGGGCGATCGAAATGGGGTGCGGACGCCAATGCAGTGGAATGGAGGCGTGAATGCGGGATTTTCTGCCGCTCCTCAAGAGCGTCTGTATGCCCCGCTGATTCAGGATCCGGTGTACGGCTATCCGGCGGTGAATGTGTTGTCGCAAAAGGCGAGCGAACACTCGCTGCTGAACTGGATGAAGAGCATCATCAACGTGCGCGCTTCGACCGCGGTTTTCGGGCGGGGATCGATTGAGTTTCTGTATCCGGCGAACCATCGCATTCTGGCTTATGTGCGGCGGCTGGATAAAGAAGCGGTGCTGGTGGTCAACAATCTTTCGAGCTCCGCACAAGCCGTGGAGCTGGATTTGCGCGCGTATAAGGGAAGTATTCCAATTGAGATGTTTGGCAGGAATATGTTTCCGCGGGTTGGAGATCTTCCTTATTTGCTGACGCTGGGGGCTTACCAGTTTTACTGGTTTCGATTGAGACGGATTTGAAATGAATGAAGTTATCAGAGGACTGGAACTGATCTTAGAAAATGTTTTTCCGGGGGCAAAGTGTGGTCCCTCAGGGGCTAAAGCCCGCGTTTTTTGTCGGGTGAAAACGGCACGGCTAGAAGCCGTTCCCTTCCCAAAACCATTTGTCAGACGAGTTCTAATGTGCGCTAACGCGCGCCATTGTCATAGTGCAGCGCCCTTTGGACGGAGATAAATTTGGCAGAGGAGAGCTTTCTTACCGACGATTTTGTTCGCCAGTTGATCAACGTCGGCGAGGTGGACATCCTCGTGGGACTGCCCACTCACAATAACGCCAAGACGATCGGGTCGATTGTCAGCACCATTCAGAGCGGCTTGCTGCGCGGCTTTCCGAGGGAACGGGCGGTAATTATCAACGTCGATGCCGGGTCGCGCGACGGCACGACGGAACTGGTTACTGGCATTTCGATCGATGACATGCGGCCGGGATCGAATCTGAATGCGCTGCGGACGTTGCACTCGATCACGACCGACTGCGACCACAACGCGGAACACGGCATCGCGTTGCGGACGATTCTGGCCGCGGCGGAATTGCTCCGCGCCAAAGCGTGTGTGTTGATGTCGCCCGAGTCCACGAACGTTGAGCCGGCGTGGCTCTCGACGCTTCTGCGTCCCGTTTATAGCGACGGATTCGATCTCGTGGCCCCAACTTACTGCCGGCAGAAGTTTGACGGCTTGCTTGTGACCAATTTGCTCTATCCGATGGCGCGGGCTGTCTACGGGGCGAAGATCCGCGAACCGTATTCGATCGAGTTCGGATTTTCTGGACGTCTGGCTACGCAATTTCTGGCGCAAAATCGGTGGGACGATGGGGCGGGCGCCGAACTGCGCTTGACCTTGGCCGCGATTACCGGGAAATATCGCATTTGCCAGTCGTACCTGGGAGAAAAAATTCATACCGAGCGGCGTGCCGCCGACCTGGTGCCCGTGCTGCGGGAAACCGTGGGCGCGCTCTTCTCCGCGTTGGAGCCGGACTTTTCGGTTTGGAGTGTGGCCAGCGGGTTCCAGGCTATCCCCACCAACGAGGCCGAGCACGAAGAGTGCCAGGGGTCGTTGCGGGTGAATCGGAAACGCTTGCGGGAGATGTTTGCGAACGGCGTCAATGAACTGGAGTCCGTGTTTCAGTCCATTCTCGTTCCGGATACCTTGGCCGAACTTCAGCGGATCGCTCGCCTGGGAGAAGAGGAATTCGATTATCCAGCCGAGTTGTGGGTGAAGACGGTGTACGAATTTGCGGCGTCGTACCGCAAATCGGTGATCAACCGCGACCATATTATTCAGGCGATGGCGCCGCTCTTTCGTGGAAGGGCGTTCACTTTTATTACCGAGAATCGGAACGCTTCGGCCGGTGACGTCGAGAACAACATCGAAAACTTGTGTCTTGAATTCGAGCGGTTGAAACCATATCTCCAGCAGATGTGGAGTGTTTAGAGAGTGAGGCAAATATGCGGGAAATGATCGTCGGCGAACTAACGCAGGCCCTGCACGAGATCGCGCGAGGTTTTGCGCACTTCCTTCCTCGCTTTATCGTGATGGTGATCATCGCGGTCGTGGGCTGGCTGATCGCCTACGTCGTAAAGGTGGTTCTGCGTAGCATTCTGCGGTTGGCCCGTTTTGACAAGCTTTCAGAAAACGCGGGCGCCTCACAATTGTTGAGCAAGGCCGCTTTGCCTTCGGCAACCGAAATGGTCAGCCGTTTCGGCTTCTGGGTAGCATGGTTGGGTTTCATTCTGCTCGGTGTGAGTGTGCTCGGCATCTTCGGGCTGCAGGAGCAGGTCGCCCGCTTCTTTTTCTTCCTGCCGCGCCTGGTCGTAGCGATGTTCATTCTGTTTTTCGGACTGCTGGCTGCCAGCTTCTTTTCGCGCGCGACACTGTTGGCGGCGGTAAACGCGAATGTCCCTTCGCCTCGGCTGTTGAGCCTGTCGGTTCGGAGCATCATCATCGTTTTTGTATTGTCGATTTTCTTTGAAGAGCTGGGCATCGCCGAACAGACTATGCTGCTGGCTTTCGGTATCGCCTTCGGGGCGCTCATGCTGGGCTTGGCCATCGCTTTTGGGGTGGGGGGAAGAGACTTGGCACAGAGTTTTTTGGAGAGAAGAATGATTCGTGGCAAGAAGCTCGAGAACAATGACGACGATTTATCGCCGCTGTAGCCCTTAGGGATGGTTGTCTTATCGGAAAGACGAAAAGGGGTTGCGGAAAAAGACTCCGCACGCCGACAGGCAGGGTTTGGAGGACCCAGGTTCGTGCCCTGAAGAACGGGCACGAACCTGGGGCACCGAGCTACAAAGACTAGACCGCCTCTTTCAACTCATCTCTTCCTTCTGCGGAGCCTATTGTGCAGCTCACGCAGCCCGTAGCAGCCTCCCTGCGGCGTTCGCGCAGACGGGCTTGAAAGGTGTCGTATCGCGGCCCGATGCCTGACGCACTGCTGCTGATCACCACCGAATCTTGACCCGCCGGAACGATGCGCCCGGTCGAGATGCTGGCAGCGCGTAGAGACGCCTCGTCGAGTCCTGCGTTGCCGGTCACTCCCCTGGGACGAATTCCCGCAGCCTCAGCAGAAGACCGGTTGCCTTCCATTTGCTGGGTGGTCGGTGTGATGTTCCGATCCGTTCCCTCGCGATGCATCACGGGACCTGTGTCCCACTTCGAGCGGTAGCGGCCTTCGTATTCGGCCCAATCGTGCTCCGATTCGAGATCTTTGGGGTTGTAGGGCGGAAAACTCTCAACCTGCTGCTTGGTCAAAGTCGACGCGAAGTCCTTCTCATGCTTAGTCGAGGCCTGAATGCGGTCGGCGGGCACGAGGAAGTCTTTCGTCTTTAGCCAGCCGCCGGTGTCGACTACAACGTAGCTGATGTTTCCGGTTGAATGATCAAAAATGACATCGGCGATCTTGCCCAGCTTCTCATCGTCTTGTCCATAAAGACTGCTTCCGCGTATGTCGTCGGCTGCTTCTGCAAACTGGAAATTCCCTAAACGTCCGTAATGCGCCATTGCTGTTCCTCCTTACAGAATTCGATAGCATTTGGAACCTCCTCTTAGATGCCACAATCGGGCCAGCTGTCCACGGCGAAAATTGCTTCTTATCCTCGTCCGGAAGGGCTGCGAAACGGCTTCGAAACACTCCGTGTATGCTGGATGTCAGACGCGCAGCGCTGTTCCTATCTCGCATTCGCTCTACGTAGCAAAATGCGTAGCGAAGAGGTTGAGCCGGAGTCATGCTGATCCATCCAGACCGTCTGTTTCCCGCCGATCCCGGCACGCGGCAGATTGCGAAGACTCTCTACGAGAACGTGCGGGCCCTCCCCATAGTCAGCCCGCATGGGCATACGCAGGCGTCCTGGTTTGCGAAGAATGAACCGTTCCCCGGCCCGACCGAACTACTCGTACAGCCGGATCACTACATTTTTCGGATGCTCTACAGCCGGGGTGTTTCGCTCGACAATCTCGAAATTGGACAGGCGCAGCCGAAAGACGCTCGGAAGGTCTGGCGCATTTTCGCGAGGCATTACTATCTGTTTCGCGGGACGCCGACGCGGCTGTGGCTGGACTTGGTTTTCCAGGAACTTTTCGGACTTGATCAGCGGTTGTCGGAAGAGACCGCGGATCTTTATTTCGACTCGATTGTAGAAAAATTAGAGGCGCCGGAGTTCCTGCCTCGCGCCCTCTATGCGCGCTTCAATCTGGAAGTACTGGCGACCACGGATTCTCCGCTCGATTCGCTAGGCGATCATAGGGTGATTCGCGAATCCGGCTGGGGGGGGCGGATTGTTCCCACGTTTCGACCGGACGGGGTGGTCGATCCAGAATTCGCGGGATTTTCTGAAAATATCAAGAAGCTTGGGGAGCAGACCTCGGAAAACACAGCAACCTGGTCTGGCTATTTGCAGGCGCTGCGGGGAACGCGGATCCGTTTCCGCGAAATGGGCTGTACTGCAACCGACCACGGGCATCCGACGGCGCGCACTGCGAATCTCTCGACCGCCGATGCGACCGAGTTGTTTGGCCGCGTTTTAAAGGGCAAAGCTGATGCCCAGCAGCAGGAATTATTCCGCGCCCAGATGCTAACGGAAATGGCGCGCATGAGCCTGGACGACGGGCTGGTTATGCAGATTCATCCTGGCAGCGCGCGGAACCACAATCGCAAGCTCTACGAGCGCTATGGCCGGGACGTGGGCGCCGACATTCCGACGCCGACTAATTATGTGGACGCGTTGCGTCCTTTGCTGGACGAATTTGGCAACGAGCCGAATCTCACTATTATTCTTTTTACCCTCGACGAGTCGGCTTACAGCCGGGAACTGGCGCCGCTGGCGGGGCACTATCCTTGTTTGCGGCTGGGACCGCCGTGGTGGTTCCATGATAGTCCGGAGGGGATGATGCGTTTTCGGGAGCAGGTAACGGAGACGGCGGGCTTCTACAACACCGTGGGTTTCAACGACGATACGCGGGCGTTCCTGTCGATTCCGGCGCGACATGATGTGGCGCGGAGAGTGGATTGCTCGTTTCTGGCGAAGCTTGTTGCCGAGCATCGTCTGGATGAAGACGAGGCGCTCGAGGTGGCGCACGAGCTGGCCTACGGTTTGGTCAAAAAGGCGTATCGACTCTAGAAATAAATGCGGGAGCGGAAAGTGGCGGATACGACCTCTTACGGTGACGGTACGAAAAGCGACGAATCTTCTGAGCCGACTGTCGCGCCTCCTCACAGTGCCGGTTTGGGACGCGTGCGCTGGACCGTGTGTGCCATGCTCTTCGCCGCTACGTCGATCAATTACATGGACCGGCAGGTGATTGCCATCCTTAAGCCTACTCTCGAACACAGCATTGGTTTAACTGAGATCAACTACGGCTACATCGTCGATGCTTTTCAAATCGCGTACGCCATTGGCTTGCTCGCCGCCGGACGCCTGATCGACAAACTAGGGACGCGCATTGGCTACATGGTGGTGATGGCTGTCTGGAGCGTCTCGGCCATGGGCCACGCGCTTGCCAGCACGGCGCTGGAGTTCGGCATGGCCCGCTTCTGTCTCGGCCTCGGCGAGTCCGGCAACTTTCCGGCTGCGATTAAAACGATCGCGGAGTGGTTTCCGCAGAACGAGCGCGCACTCGCCACCGGCCTGTTCAACTCCGGAGCGAACGTTGGTGCGATTCTCGCTCCCCTCATCGTGCCCTGGGTGACGCTGCGCTACGGATGGCACATCGCGTTTCTGACGACGGGTCTGTTCAGTGCTCTCTGGATTCTGTGGTGGTATCTCCGCTATCGCCGGCCGGGTAGGCACGCGTCGCTCGTTGTCCAAGAACCGCGCCAAGAAGTGGGCCGAGAACTGCGCTACGTCTATAGGGAGGCCGCCATCGAGATGGGACCCGCTGTGCCGTGGCGGCGATTATTAGGCTTCCGTCAAACCTGGGCGTTTGCGATGGCAAAGTTCCTGACCGATCCGATCTGGTATTTCTATCTATTCTGGCTGCCATCGTACTTCAGCGATAAATTTAATCTCAATCTTTCGCATCTGGGTCTGCCCCTCATCATCGTTTATAACGTGTCGGCAATCGGCAGCGTCGGTGGAGGGTGGTTGCCGTCACCCTTTCGCCGCATGGGATTTTCGCCCAATGGCGCGCGTCTGACGGCCATGCTCGCTTGCGCCTGTCTCGTCGTTCCCATCTATACCGCTACGAGCGTGAGGTCGGTGTGGACGGCGATCGCGCTCATCAGCCTCGCTGCTGGCGCGCATCAGGGATGGTCCGCCAATTTATTCACCACTGCGTCGGACATGTTTCCGGGGAGTGCGGTCGGTTCCGTGGTCGGGATTGGCGGGATGGCGGGATCCGCCGGCAGTGCGCTCTTCGCTTTCTTCGCAGGTCATGTTCTGCAACTGACGCACAGCTATACCAGCCTATTCGCCATCGCGGCCAGCGCGTATCTGCTGGCTCTCGCCATTCTTTACTGGCTGGCGCCCGGACTGAAGAAAGTAGAGTTGGCTGACGCTACATGGGTGTCTTGAGCAGAAGAGAAGTGACCTACGCACCCTGCGATGCCGGCGCGGCGCATTCGCATCGGCTCGAACGTCCTCCTATACTGATTCCGATTCACTATTCGTGCAAAAAAGAAAACAGCGAATGCCAACCAACATTCTGAGCCTGGAAAACAAAACCGCCGTGGTAGTGGGAGGCACAACCGGGATCGGCCGCGTTTTGAGCCTCGGCCTCGCGGATGCGGGAGCGGATGTTATTGCCTCCGCTCGTCGACAGGAGCAAGTCGACGAAACGGCTTTTGAAATCGAGAGACGGGGACGACGGACTCTGAGACAGTGTTGCGATGTTCGCAAGCGCGACTCGCTTGCAGCGCTGTCGGCCGCGGCGCTGGAACGCTTCGGGAAAGTAGACATCCTGATCAACTGCGCCGGAAAGATCAAGCGCGCGCCTACGCTCACTCTGGCGGTGGAAGAATGGGCGGAGATCCTCGACACGAACCTTACTGGGACACTGCGCGCTTGCCAGATTTTCGGCGCTCACATGCTGAAGCGGGGCCAGGGGCGGATCATCAACATTGCTTCGCTCAACAGCTTCGTCGCGCTCAGCGAAGTTGCGGCTTACGCGGCCAGCAAGGCGGCGGTGGTCTCGCTCACGCGGTCCCTCGCGGTGGAGTGGTCGAAGAACGGCGTGACGGTGAATGCGATCGCGCCCGGGGTCTTCCACACGGCCATGAATGCCAATCTTCTCGACAACACGCCGCGTGGGCATGAGTTGCTGATGCGAACGCCCATGGCGCGCTTCGGGAAGAATGAGGAACTTGTCGGAGCGGCGGTCTATCTCGCGTCGGATGCCGCGTCGTTCGTTACAGGTCAAACGCTGGTCGTTGATGGCGGCTTTCTCGCCAGCGGCGTTAACCAGTAGTACGCGCGCATGGAAAGTCGCCTAAAATAATCGCCCAGCCGGGCATCTCATTGTGAGGAGGCACAGTTCATGCAGTTCACACGTCGCAGAATGCTGGAGGGATTGGGGCTGGCAGGACTCGGCGCAGCTGTTCCTTCTCTTGCTCTCGCGCGGCAGACCGCTGCGTCCTTGCAGGGGTCGACGGCGGCTCATGCTGGCGCGTGTCCCTTTCGCTTGTCGGTAATCAATGACGAGATCACGCAGGACTTCGAAAAGGCTTGCCAGATTGTTTCTGTCGACTTCGGGCTGCGCTGGATCGAACTGCGTTCCATGTGGGATAAGAACGTAACCGAGCTCTCAGCAAAACAAATCGAGGACGCTCGCAAGATTCTGGTGGAACACAAATTGCGAGTGACCGATATCGCGAGCCCGCTTTTCAAGACAGATTGGCCGGGAGCTCCGCGTTCTTCGCAGAGTGAAACGCGTGATCAATTTCACGCGGATTTCGACGCGGCCGCGCAGGATAAGCTGCTGGATCGTTGCATCAGGCTCTGTAAGTCTTTCGACACCGACCGCATTCGCTGCTTTGATTTTTGGCGGTTGGACGATCCTAAGCCGTATCGGGCTGCGATCAACGCGAAATTGCGGCAAGCCGCTGAGCGTTGCGCCAAAGAGGATCTTATTCTGCTTTTGGAGAATGAGATGTCGTGCAATACGGCGACTGGCGAAGAGTCGGCGGCGATTCTGCAAGCGATTCCGAACCGGAATTT
>JBEKPH010000071.1:0-24474 GCA_049520915.1 Terriglobales bacterium | reverse complement strand
CCCTCCGGCGAACAAGTTAGCAGAAAAATAACTCGGGCGAGTTGGATTTGAACTGGCTAATTGCTCTAGAGACGCTAAACTTGCTGGCGGAGCTGAAGAAAGAAATCTCACCGCCGAGACGCCGAGCGCGGGGCAAAACACACGGATCACGAAAAGTGCAAGTAAGACCGAACATCCCGCCTTTCCCTACGATTCGGAAGCAGCATATCGAGCGCCGAGTTGTAATTGAGGCGTACGCGAAGTACGACTGTTCAAAGAAGCATCGTCCTGTGCCGGACTTTCTGGCTTGGGATTGGTCGCAGGCCAACATAATTGATGCGGAAATGTCCCGCGCAAATCTCAAGACTGGCGTTCCCGCTGGCTACTTGCTGTGGGACGAGATCGAAGTCACGACACCGGTTCTCCGCGAGTGTGCGGTACATTCCGTAATCTTTCCGAAACAATCTCGCAAGCTTGGGCTTATCGGTGACAGTGAACTCCTTGATTGGAAACTGAAGTGCGACAAACCGTGGTACGAAGGCATCGCTCGGGGCGGGAAGCTTGATGATGCCGCTCCCATGCTGCTCCGTCCCGCAACTAGAGGTGAGTCCCCGGCTCGCTGGTACATCGAGGATGGCAGCGGTCGCGCAATCGCGTTCGTCGCAAACCAGCAGATCTTCGACCCGTCGCGAACCTTAGCCATTGGCTATTTGGGACGCAACCCAGATCCGAATAGCTCTTTCATGCAAGAGAAGCTTTCGGAACTCCTCTAACGATGAGCGACTTGAAACCAAATATCGGCCAGCTTCTAATCATCGGCTTCGATGGAACCGAGATGTCTCCGCGGCTGGCTTCCCTGCTTGGGAAGATTCAACCGGCGGGGGTGATTCTGTTTGCGCGCAATATCGAGGGTGCCGAGCAGACACATGCGCTTCTGCGGGAATGCCAGAAGCAGGTTGCGACTCCGCTGTTTACTTGCGTCGATCTCGAGGGAGGTACAGTCGATCGTTTTCGGAAAGCGCTGGGGGCAGCACCTTCTCCGGCGGAAGTCTTTGCCACGGGCAGCCGCGCGCTCTTTCGCAAGCATGGAAGCGTGATTGGCGAGAACTGCCGCGCCCTTGGGTTCAATGTAAATTTTGCTCCGGTCCTTGACTTGACCCGCCAGGCTTCGCGTTCGGTGCTCAGTTCGCGGGCAGTTTCGGAGGATCCGAAGCGGGTCGTTGTTTATGCGCGCGAGTTTCTAACTGGATTGCGCGACGCGGGCGTGTTGGGGTGCGGCAAGCACTTCCCTGGGTTGGGCGAGGGCAATCTCGACAGCCATCACGAACTGCCGGTGATCGAAAAGCCGCTCAAGAAGATGTGGGCGGAGGACATCTATCCCTTTCGGATGTTGCGTGCGGCGATGCCCTTCGTCATGGTTTCGCATGCTGCTTATCCGCAGGTTACGGCGGATCCCACGCCGGCTTCGTTGTCGAAGAAATGGATTACGGACATCCTGCGCAAGAAGGTTGGCTACAACGGGTTGATCGCCTCCGACGACCTGGAGATGGGAGCGGTGCTCAAGTTTGCTCCGATCGAGGAGATTGCAGTGCGGCACATTCGCGCCGGTGGAAATCTGGCGCTGATCTGTCACCAGGAAGAGATGATTGTGCGGGCGTATGAAGCTTTGGTGCGTGAAGTGGAACGGGATCGCAGGTTTGCGACATGTGTTGACGAGGCTGTGAAGCGGAATCAGAGGATGCGGAAAAAGCTTCTCGGCGTTTTTCTCAAGGGGAAGGGGCCATCGCGCAGTGCGCCGAAGGCGGAGCGACTTTCGCGCAGGTTGTGGGAGTTCGGCGAAGAAGTTCGACTGGCTGCGCTCGGCCGCGCTGATCGTAGGCAGACAGACAGTAAGAAGGAACGCGGATGATTGTGGCCGGAGTGATGAGCGGAACCTCGGCGGATGGAATCAACGTGGCGCTGGTTCGGTTCGCGGGGGAAAGCGGACGGGCGAGACGCCCGTCCCCACACGGCCGGTCTCCACACGCGAATTGGCATTCTGGTTTCACATTGCTTGGGCATAGCGAATATCAATTCCCCGCGGCGGTTCGGCGGACGATTCTGGAGATGATGAATGCGGAACTGGCGCGGGTCGCGGACTTGGCACGGCTAAATTTTCTTCTGGGCGAGTTGTACGCGGAGGCTGTGGAGAAGACGGCGCGCAAGTATCGTGTGAAAGTTGACTTGGTCGGTTGTCACGGACAGACGCTTTATCACCAAGGGACGCCTGAGCGCTTTCTGGGACGAAAGTTGGCGGTGACGTGGCAGACGGGCGAAGGCGCGGTGATCGCGGCGCGTCTGGGAGTTCCGGTTGTTTCCGATTTTCGGCCGGCGGATATGGCGGCGGGTGGGACGGGCGCTCCGTTGGTTCCCTTCCTTGATTACTTTGCCTATCGGGATGGCCGCATTGCGCGTATCGCACAGAACATCGGCGGCATTGCGAATCTGACGGCGATTCCCGCGGGCGCATCTGCGGCGCAGGTCGTGGCGTTCGATACAGGGCCTGGCAACATGGTGATGGATGCGGCGATGGAAGAGCTGTTTCATAAACCTTTCGATCGCGATGGCGCAGTTGCTGGATCGGGACGCGTGCTGGATGGCGTCGTGGCGCAGTTGCTGCGAGCGAAGTTCTTTCGACAGAAACCGCCGCGAACGGCGGGGCGGGAAGAATTTGGGAGCGAATATGTCAGCCGGCTGCTGCAGATTTGCCACGGTGCGAGCAAACCGGATGTCGTGGCGACCGCGACGGCGCTTACGGCGCGAGCGATTACGGACGCGGTGCAGAGGTTCGTGCTGCCGCGATTCGGGCTTCGCGGCGGCGCGACTCGCCGCGTGAAAAGTGGCTGCCAGATGATTGTTTCGGGCGGAGGTACGAAGAACGCGACGCTGATGGCGATGTTGCGGAACGAGATCGCTCCGCTTGGCATTGAGCTGCATTTTTCGGACGAGTTCGGCCTTCCTGCCGAGGCGAAAGAAGCGGTGGCGTTTGCTGTGATGGCGCACGAGACCTGGCATCGGCGGCCGAGCAATGTTCCGTCGGCGACGGGAGCGAAGCGAGCGGCGATTCTGGGAAAGATCTCGCATGCGTGAAGTGATGCCAGAGCAGAGGAGAACGAGATCCCTCGCTTCGCTCGGGATGACAATCTTATCTTTCCTACTCGCCCTTTGCCTTGTGACGCTCCTTTCCTGCTCACAGGCTCCGGATCCGAATACGCTGGTGATGATTATTGAGAGCAGTCCGACGAATCTCGATCCTCGGGTTGGAGTTGATGGGCAATCGGAGCGGATTGACGAACTTTTGTTCGACGCCCTGCTGACGCGCGACGAACATTTCAGCGTGCAGCCGGGTCTGGCGGAGCGATGGGAAAATCCCGATCCGTTGACCTACATCTTTCACTTGCATCGCGGTGTCGCTTTTCACAATGGCCAGCCGCTTACTTCGCGCGATGTGAAGTGGACGTTCGATTCGTTGTTGCAGGGCAAGATTCGCAGCCCGAAGTCGGGGGCGTTTCGTTTTGTGGATCACGTCGATGCGCCCGATGAGGCGACGGTGATCTTCCATTTGAAAGAGCCATACGCTAGCCTGCTGTGGAATCTGTCGGAGGGCGCGATTGGCATTGTGCCTTATGGAGCGCTCGATGAAGTGACGCGGACGCCGATTGGATCGGGGCCTTTCAAGTTTGTAAGCGCCGAGCAGGACAAGGAAATCATTGTCGAGCGCAACGATCAATACTGGGGCGCGAAGCCGCGACTCGGGCGCGTGCGCTTCGCGGTGATTCCGGACCCAACAACACGGGCGCTCGAGTTGCGCAAAGGAAGCGCCGATCTTGCGATCAACGCGATCACGCCTGATACGGTTGTGGCCTTGGAGAAAGAGCCGCAGTTGCAGATCGAGCGCGGGCCGGGAACGATTCTCTCGTACATCGGGTTCAATACACGCGATCCTTTGCTGCGCGACGTTCGCGTTCGACAAGCGATCGCTTGTGCCATCGATCGCGGTCCGTTGTTGCAATATTTGTGGCGCGGATTTGCGGAACCGGCTTCGAATATTCTTCCGGTGCAAAGCTGGGCTTACGATCGCGATGCGACGGCTTTTGCTCACGACCCCGAAAAGGCCCGACAGATTTTGGACGCGGCGGGTTATCCCGCACAGAATGGCGTGCGCTTTCATCTCACGATGAAGACTTCGACGGAAGAATCGACGCGGCTGTTGGCGGCGGTTTTGCAGCAGCAGTTCCGCGAGGTGGGAATCGTTCTCGACATACGGACGTTCGAGTTCGCCACGTTTTTTGCCGATGTGACGCGAGGCGCGTTTCAGGTGTATTCGCTGCGCTGGATCGGCGGAAACGACGATCCGGACATTTTCGAGACGTTCAGTTCGTCGCGATTTCCTCCCAATGGAACGAATCGCGGTTTCTATTCCAATCCGCGGGTGGACAGTCTGATCGAACAGGCGAGGCGCGAAACCGACCAGAGTGTTCGGGCTCATCTGTACGCGGGGGTGCAGGAGATTCTCGCCAACGATGTTCCGGCGATCAACTTGTGGTACCTCGACAATGTGCTGGTGCATACGCGGCGGGTGCGGAACGTGAGTTTGAATCCCTCGGGAAATTACGACTTTCTGAAGACGGCGGAGATCAGCGTCCAGTAGCGGGTTTTCAGCGTGATACCATCGAAATTGGCTTTGCGCGATGCGTGTGGCTGCGAAACGATCGGCCATCGTGGGCACGTGCAATCGCAGCATTTCTGAAGCGAAGCGTTGGCACGCATCTCGCATCCAAGCCAACTTCTGAGAGCTGAGACCGAAGACCTGAGACCTCATTTTGAAAATTCTTTTTATCGGCGACATTTTTGGGCGGCCGGGACGCACGATTGTGAAAGACCGACTGCCGGAGCTTCGTAAGCAGTACGCGATCGATCTGGTGATTGCCAATTGCGAAAATGCGGCGGCGGGATTCGGCATCACGCCGGCGCTGGCCGAGGAACTTTTCGATCTCAACATTGACGTAATGACCACGGGCAACCACGTCTGGGATAAGCGTGAGATCATCGAGTATTTCCAGATGGCGGATGGCAATCCGCATAGCCCGGCGCGACGGCTGTTGCGGCCTGCCAATTTCTCCCCGAACCTGCCGGGTTGGGGCGTCTACGAAGGCCAGAAGGATGGCGTCGCGTACGCGGTGATGAACCTGCAGGGGCGCGTGTTCATGGCTTCGAATGACGATCCCTTTCGCTATGCCGATCGGCTGCTGGAGCAGATCAAGGCGAAGATCATATTTGTGGACTTTCATGCCGAGGCCACGTCGGAGAAAGTCGCTTTCGGCTGGTACCTGGACGGGCGCGTGACGGCCCTGGTGGGGACGCATACGCATATCCCTACAGCCGACGAAACGGTACTGCCGAAGGGAACCGCCTACATCACGGACGTGGGTATGACCGGGCCTTACGACAGCGTGATCGGAGTGAAGAAAGAACTGGTCATCGAGCGTTTTCTCAACGGCATGCCAGCACGCTTTGAAGCGGCGAATAATGACGTGCGCTTGTGCGCCGTCGTGGTCGAGTGCGACGACGAGACGGGACGGGCGCGAAAGATGGAACGGGTGATGCTGCGATAGGCAGTTGTCAGTTCTCAGTGGTCAGTTCTCAGCAGAGGCAGGGCGTCGGTGCCTGCTCCGATATCCGCGGCGCTCATTTTTCCTTCTTCGAGCTATAGAATCAATGACTTAGATTGATGATTACGCACTTGGCACACAAGCGACTGTTGGCGCACGCAGCCGGCAAGAATGCCCGCCACCACACAATCTAACCCCGCGTTCTGACCACACAATCCGACCACAATCTCGCAGCACGAGCTCTTATCTCTGTTACGAGGGGTTCCCTATTGAGTATTCGCTTGCAAGACAGCGGGGACGGGGCATTCTATAGTAGTTCCTATGCGATGGTTGTGCTCAGGCGTTTGGTTGTTGCTGGCGGGCGTGTGCCTGGCCACGGACGAGCCTGTGCCTGTGTCTGTTCCTCCGACTTCTGTGGGTCCGCCTGCGACCGCGTCGGTACAACTGTGCTCGAATACGGGGAGCGCTCCGAAGTGTTATGGCGACAGGAAGGATCTGAGTTCGGCGCGCAAGGCGTTTGCGCGGGGGTTGAAGCTGGAACAAGCGCAGAGTCTGGATGAGGCTTTATATGAGTTTCAGGACGCGGCACGGCTGGTGCCGCAAAATGTCGAATATCTGACGGCGCGGGAGATGACGCGGCAGCGCCTGGCCGGGATGCACCTGGAAAATGGTAACAATGACTTGCTGGCGGGACGGCAGGTCGAGGCAATGGCGGAGTTTCGGACTGCGCTGAATCTCGATCCGCAAAATGAGTTTGCGCAGCAGCGGGTGAATGACGCGCTGGGTCCGGTGGCGGTGCGGACGGCGAGTCCTCCGCAGTTAGTGGATAGTTCGGATGCGCTCGCGGCGAAGCCGATTAATGGGCGGCAGGATTTCCACTATCGCGGCGACTCGCGCGGATTGCTGACGGCGGTGGCGGCGAGTTACGGGCTGACGGTGGTGTTTGATGACACGTTTCCCAGCCGGCGAGTTCGTTTCGATATCGAGAACGCCGATTTCAATACTGCGATGCAAGCGGTGGACGAGGTTACAAAGACCTTCACAGTGGCGATCGAGGATACGGTGCTTTTCGCGTGCGCTGATAATCCCGAGAATCACCGGCTGTTCGACCGCATGGGGCTGCGGACGTTTTATGTTCCGGGGGCGGGATCTCCGCAGGAACTACAAGAACTGATGAACTCGATGAGGACGCTGTTTGAGTTTAAGTTCGTGAGCTTAAACGCTTCCTCGAGCACGATCACGATTCGCGGGCCACGAGCGCAATTGCAGGCCGCAACGGAATTTTTTGGTCAGCTGAACGGTCCGCGGCCGGAGGTGGTGCTCGATCTGAAAGTATTTCAGGTCAGCCATACCTATGCGCGCCAGATTGGGCTGCATGTGCCGGATACTTTCAACTTGTACAACATTCCGGTGTCGGCGCTGGCGGCGCTGGGCGGGCAGAATATACAACAGCTGATCAATCAGCTGATCGCGTCCGGAGGCATTAACCAGGCGGGAAACCAGACGATTGCGGCGTTGATCGCGCAACTCCAGAGTCAGGCGGGTTCGATTTTCAGCCAGCCGCTGGCGACGTTCGGCGGCGGGCTCACGTTTATGGGACTGAGTCTCGATCAGTTTGCACCGGTGTTGTCGATGAACGAGAGTTCGGTGCGGGCGCTGGAGCATGTGCAACTGCGGGTTTCGCAGGAGAAGGAAGGGACGTTCAAGCTGGGGTCGCGCTATCCGATTCTGAATGCCAGTTTTGCGCCGGTTTTTAACAATGCGGCGATCGCGTCGGTGGTGGGCAATTCGTCGTACACGGCACCGTTTCCATCGGTGAATTATGAGGACATCGGGCTGACACTGAAGGCGAAACCGCTGGTACACAACAATTCGGATGTGGCGCTGGAACTGGAGATGCAGCTACGCACGTTGGGAACGACGAACACGAATGGCATTCCTGACATTTTGAATCGCGAGTTCAAAGGTGGGATTCTGCTGAAGGAAGGCGAAGAGGCGGTAGTCGCGGGGATGGTCACGGAATCGGACCAGCGAAGTTTGAACGGGCTGCCGGGGTTTTCGAGCATTCCGGGGTTTGGGGTGCTGACATCGCAGAATGGGAAGCAGGATGAAGAAGACGAGTTGCTGATTTTGATTACGCCTTATGTGGTGCGCACGCCGGATCGGGCGGATGCGCCGGAAATCTACCTGGGCAGGTAAGTCGTCGAGTGACCACAGCCCCTAAAGGGGCGTCTGATTTGAGGCGACTTTCTATATCGCTAAAGCGATATCCCGACACGAAGCTCTAAAGCGATATCCGTTTTATTTGTCGGCCTTTTCTTGGCTGGCTTGGAAATCAACAATCTTTTTTAGCAGATCGACAGGAGCTCCCCCGGGAACGTTGCGTCCGTTGATGAAGAGGGTGGGCGTGCCGGTAACGCCTACGGACTTGCCGAGCGCGAGAGAGGCCTCGATGCGGGCTTTGGTTTCGGGCTTGATGGCGCAGGCGGAGACTTGATCGGCGTTGGTGCCGGCGGCGGTCGCGATTGCTTTCAGTTTTTCGTCCAGATTTGCTTCAGTGATGTTGGCCTGATCTTCAAAGGTTTTCTGAACAAATTTCCAGACAGCATCATTGGAGGCGCGGCCTACGCAGTCGACGTATCCTGCAGCTTTCTCGGCCCAATTGTGCATGGGCAGGGGAAAATTCTGAAAAATAAAACGTACGTCGGGCTCCTGGGCGAGAAGTTGCTCGATGGCGGGCGCGGCTTTGGCGCAGTGCGGACACTGCATATCGCTGAACTCGACGATCGTGACTTGAGCTTTCTCGGGTCCTTTAGCTGGGCCGTTGACAGCCTTTTCGAGCTTGGCGCGGGCATCGGCAAAGGGCTTGGCGCCGAAGGGGAGAACGTCTCCGGTGATGGCGTGCTTGCCATCGGAGCTAACGAGCAGGCGATTTGGATTCGAGCCCTGCGCATTGGTGACGACGATCGAGACTTCGGCCAAGCCGGGCACTTCGGATGGCTTAATGTCGTTGACCTTCCAGGTCACGGTTGCGTCGTAGCCGAACATCTGGAAGAGGAACGAGTTGACGGTGTCTTCCGTTGGGAGAGAGGTTGGGGCTGAAGATGCGGCTGCGGCTGCGGGCTTGGCAGCGGGCCTGGTCTTGAGTGTGGGCGCGGACTGGGCGGAGACGAGGACAGAGAGCAAGGCGATGGCGCAGGATGTGGGGAAGAAAAACTTGCGAGGCATGGAGTTCATAGTTTGAATTCGATTCGGCTTTCGATTGGAAGTTGATTGTTACAAAAAGTGGGGGAGTTGTCATTTCGGGGAAAAGTCTGCGGGGCTGACGACTTGGCCCACAGAGGCTAAGGCCCGCCTTATATGTAGATCAGTGTGGCACGGCTGAAGCCGTGCCCTTCCACAAACCATTTGAGACCAGTTCTAGAATTCGGACTTGGCGGCTATGGGGAAGCGGCGACCGTAGCCGAAGGCTTTGGCGGAGATTTTGATTCCGGGGGCGGCTTGCTGGCGCTTGTATTCGCTGCGCTCGATCATGCGAATCACGCGGCGGACGAGATCGGGATCGAGATTGTGGACGCGGGCGATCTGGTCGACGGAGGAAGATTCTTCTACGAAGTCTTCGAGAATGGCGTCGAGGACATCGTAGGGAGGGAGAGAATCGGAGTCTTTCTGGTCGGGGCGGAGTTCGGCGGACGGAGGTTTTTCGATAGTCGCCTCGGGAATGACTTTGCTGCGCGAGTTTACGTACGCGGCGAGGCGATAGACGAGGGTCTTCGGAACATCGGAGATGACGGCGAGTCCGCCGACCATGTCGCCGTAGAGGGTGCAGTAGCCTACGGCGAGTTCGCTCTTGTTTCCGGTCGAGAGAACGAGCGCTCCGAGTTTATTGGAGAGAGCCATCAAGAGCATTCCGCGAGCGCGGGACTGGATATTTTCTTCGGTTACGTCGGGAGCAAGGCCGGCGAAGACCGGGGAAAGGGTCTGGCGCGCGGATTGATAGATGTCGTTGATAGAGAGCAGTTCGAAGCGAATTTTGAGATTTTGCGCGAGATGGCGGGCGTCTTCGATGGAACCTTCGGAAGAATAAGGGCCGGGCATGCCTACTCCGATGACGTTCTCGTGACCCAGGGCGTCGACGGCGATGGAGGCGGTGAGAGCGGAATCGATGCCGCCGCTGAGTCCGATGATGGCTTTTTGAAAGCCGCACTTGTGAACGTAATCGCGGGTTCCGAGGACGAGGGCCTCGTAGGCGCTGGCTTCTTCTCCGGCGATCTGGGGGTGCATGTCGCCGGTGAATTTTTCGGAATCGAAATAGATCAAGTCTTCTTCGAAGGACTTCGCCTGCGCGAGAATCTGACCGTCCGGACCGATGACCATGCTGGATCCGTCGAAAACGAGGCTGTCGTTGCCGCCGACCTGATTGACCATGGCGACCGGCACTTTCTGATTGCGAGCGATCGAGGCGAGCATGTCGCGGCGAAGTTCGCGCTTCCCGAGCCAAAAGGGAGAGGCGGAGATGTTGAGGACGACGTTGCCGCCAGCGCGCACCAGCTCTTCGACTGGGTCGACGCCGTAGAGTTGGCGATTCCAGAAGCGCTTGTCATTCCAGGCGTCTTCACAGATGGTCAACGCAATCTGGCTGCCGGAAAACTGGAAGAGTTGCTGGCTTTTAGCGGGAGCGAAATTTCGGCTTTCATCGAAGACGTCATAAGTGGGAAGGAGCATCTTGGACTGAACGAAATCGATGCGGCCATCGCGCAGCAAGGCGGCGGAGTTCATGACGGTCTTGCCGGAATCGGCCTGAGCGGGAGTGACCATGCCGCAGATGACGGCGATGCCCTGCGTTTCGGCGGCAATTTTCTCGGCGGTGGAACGGCTGCGGGTGACGAAGGAGCGGCGTTCGACGAGATCGAGGGGAGGATAGCCGGATACGGCGAGTTCCGGGAAGAGAATGAGGGCGGCGCCAGAGTTTCGCGCCTGTTGGGAGAACTGGATGATCTTGGCGGCGTTGCCGGAGAAATCCCCAACGGTGGGATTGATCTGGCCGAGAGCGATCTTCACAGGAATAGTGTAGAAGGTTGCGGCGTGCGAGGTCGAGGGCCGAGGGTATCAGGGAGGGTGCAGGAACCGGCGCAAGACGGGGCGAGCCCCGTCTCTACACAGGCGTGCTGAGCTAGTTCAATCTGTGGTGGGCTGAGGGGACGAATTCCAATTCGGACCCGAAGGGTCGTTGCCGGGTCCACTGGGAACTGGCTGGGGGGCGATGGGCGCCGTGTTGGATGGATTGGCAGGGGCCGATTCCGGCATTTCTTCTCCGGGGCGGCGCAGGGTTGGAGCATTGACTGGACGTTCTTCCTGCTTCTTCGCCACGGTGGCTGTCTGGCCGAGATCGATTTCTTTGTCGGCGCGCACGACTTTCTGGCCGTCGACCTTCATGGTTTCGACGCGCACGACTTCGTCGCCCACGAGGCGCACAAAATCGACATCTTGCGGAGGCGTGCCGTAGATCCATTCCTCCCACTCGACATCGTCGGCGGTTTCGCGAATCTTCTTCGGGGCGCGGCCCTTGGCGTAGATGACCATTTCGCGGTTCATCCCGACGAGGACGTGGTGGTTCTTGATTGCCTCTTTGACCTGGGGGCTAACGGTTTCGAGATAGGCTTCAAGCGGAGTTTTCGCGTCGAAATCGAAGACGGGACGGAGCAGTTGCTTGAGTTCGGGTCCGGTCATCTCGGGGACGTATTTTTCGAAGTAAAGATCGACGAAGGAACCGCGGGCGTTGGCGGATGGATCGGAGGGAGCGATGGGAGTCGAGCCAGTGCCCTGAATCTGAATATGCTGGTACCACTTTTGGCGCTTGATGGGGCCGCCGTTGATCTCGAAACGGATGTGATCGGGCTTGATGGCGACATCGCTAATAACCGCCCGATCGCCGGGTTTGGCGGCTGGTCCCCAGAGAGCCATCAGGTGTTTCAGATCGTCGCCGGTGGGAGTGACATTGCCGTCCTTTAGCTTTAGGCCAGTCTTGCCCATGGGGAAATTGGTGCGGATGTAGACCAGTTCTTCGTTGAAGGCGTGGAGAACCTCTTCGCGCGTCTTGGGAGACATTTTCGTCGACGGAGTATTTCCGGCGAGCGAACAGGAGGCAAGGAGGAGAGTGGTGGTGAACGTCCGGCAGCAAAAGCGGGAAACCTGGAAGGAGCGCATAGAATACCCCTGCGGACTGGCTTGGCTGGAATTATAAACCGTCGGCCGGAAATTGGGCTCGAGCGGCGGTTCGCATCCTCGTCTCGCGTCCTCGTCCGGCATCTTCGACCAACCATGGTCTTTACCGGGAAGGCAAGCGAAAGTTGGATGACGGGGTCACCGGGATGGTTACCGCGTATGGGGCAACGGGGTACTTCAGTAACGGACAGGTGTACTTTGAGCACCTGAGGGCAGCGGGGCCGACCACCCTAAAATAGAAGCAGGCCGAAGCCAACATATGCTTGCGGTTGGGCCGCCAGGACTGCCTTTTGCCGTTGAAGCTACCGATTCCCGCGCGCATCCCGCTGCTGTACGTCATCCTTGGCGTGCTGCTGGCGATCAGCGTCCTGCCCATGTATTTCTATTCGGCGCAGATCGAAACGATGAACCAGGTTCGTCTGAAGACGAACGAAATGCTGCTGCAAAACACGGTGACGCGGTCTTTGGCGGACGACATTTCGCAGCATCAGGAAGCGCTGCACATTATGCTGGCGAACTTGTCGTCATCGATCCAGGTAATGATGCTGGCGAACCCGAGCGGGAATGATCCCAGCAATCAGATTTTGCTGACGCCCGAACTGCGGGCGATGCTCGAGAATTTTGTTTCTTCGTCGAATGACATCGCCTATGCGACGCTGCTGAACGCCGATGCCAAGGGAGTTTCGGCGGGACGCATCGAGCCGGACGCATTCTTGCAGCGCGAACTGGAGCGCGCTTATCAGGCCGCGCGCGAGGGACGGGCTTACAGCGGACAACCGCTGGTGGTGGGCGGAGGGAAATCGGCGCGGACCGTGATGCTGGTGAGTTCTCCGATCATGTACGACAAGCGATTTCTGGGAATGATCGCGTCGGTCGTAGACATGGATTATTTGATCCGGCGACTGCAGCAAGTGAGTATGAGCGGGCTGATGCCGTACGTTGTCGACAGCCAGGGCAGGCTGGTGGCGGCGGCTACGACGCAGTATGCGACAGGACAGGATATGAGCCATTTCGACATCGTCCGGAGTTTTGTCGGAGGAGGCTCGAAGGCGCAGCTGGCGGCGACGCGTGAATTTACGGTTGGCACCGGAAAAGACGCCACAGAGATGCTGGGGACGTATAGTCCGGTTACTTCGCTGGATTGGGCGGTGGTGGTGCAAAAGCCGCGGGACGACGCGTATCGCGGGATTTATGAGATGCAGCGCACGGGGCGATTGCTGGCGTGGCTGGCGGTGTTTGGGAGCGTGGGGCTGAGCATTTTTTCGGCGCGGCGAATCACCAGTCCGCTGCGGGTACTGACCCAGTCGAGTCAGGCCATCGCGCGCGGCGATTTCTCGCAGCGCGTACACATTAAGACGCGCACGGAAATCGGCGAACTGGCCGCGACATTCAACACGATGTCGGAAGAGCTGGAGCAGTTCGTCGAAGACTTGAAGCGGGCGGCGGACGAGAACAAGAACCTGTTTATGGGTTCGATCCAGATGCTGGCGGGCGCGGTCGACGAAAAAGATCCGTACACGCGCGGCCACTCGGATCGGGTCACCAAGTATTCGCTGATGATTGCGACGGAGATGGGGCTGGATCCGGGATTTCTGGAGATCCTGCGAATTTCTGCGCAGTTGCACGATGTGGGCAAGATTGGAATTGAAGATCGGATTCTGAAAAAACCAGGCGCGTTGACGCCGGAAGAATTCGAGATCATGAAGACGCACACCACCAAAGGCGCAAACATTCTGCGGCCGGTGCCGCAGTTGCGGGAGATGCTGCCGGGAATCGAATTGCATCACGAAGCGCTGAACGGGCGGGGATATCCTTACGGACTGAAGGGCGATCAGATTCCGCTGCTGGCGCGGGTGATCGCGGTTGCCGACACTTTTGACGCGTTGACAACGAACCGTCCTTACCAGAAGGCGCATGATCCGATTGAAGCTCTGCGAATCATTGAGAATCTTTCCGGACAGCGGCTGGACCCGGGAGCGGTTACAGCGCTGATGGCGGTGTTTTATCGGGGAGATATTCGCATTCCGAAACCAACAGCGACAATCGCAGCGCCGGAGCCTGCTCGGGCTCCAGCGAGTCATGCGCAACTCTCGCCGGCTGATCCGCTGGTTTCGCACATTTCGCGCACCTGATTCGTAATACCCTCCAGACGATTCGCCTATAATCGATTTGGACACCTCATGATTCAAACCCTTTTTGGCAGCCTGGACGAAGAGAAAAAGCCTAGTTTTATCGAGCGCATGAAAGAGGCGGTCTCGCGAACACGCGAGAACCTGGCGGAGCGCATCGAAGATGTGGTTTCAATCGGCAAAGAAATCGACCGCTCAACGCTGGACGATCTGGAAATGACGCTGATCGGGGCCGATCTCGGTACCACCACCACGCATGAAGTGCTGGAAAAACTTCGCGAAAAAGCGGATCGGAAGCAGATCAAGGATGTCGGCGAACTCAAACGGCTGTTGAAGGAAGAGTTGCTCTCGATTCTTACTGCAACTACGTCGCGTCCGGTGACGAAGGTCGATGGGACACCTGAAGTGATTATGGTGGTGGGGGTGAACGGCGCAGGCAAGACGACTACGATTGGAAAATTGGCGCAAGTTTTTCGCGGTCAGGGCAAGACGGTGTTGCTGTGCGCGGCGGACACATTTCGAGCGGCGGCGATTGAGCAACTGGAAATTTGGGGACAGCGGACGGGGACGGAGGTAATCAAAACCCGGGCAGGAGGGGATCCATCGGCGGCGCTGTTCGATGCGTTGCAGGCGGCGACGGCGCGGAAGATGGACTATGTGATCGTCGATACGGCGGGGCGGTTGCATACCAAGCAAAATCTGATGGCCGAACTGGAAAAGATGAAACGTACGGCGCAACGGATCGTACCGGGCGCTCCGCATGAGACTTTGCTGGTGATGGATGCGACGACCGGACAGAATGGACTGCAGCAGGCGAGACAGTTCACGCAATCGTCGGGAGTGACGGGGATTGTGTTGACGAAGCTCGATGGCACGGCCAAAGGTGGCGTAGTCGTGGCGATCACGCGGGAACTGGGACTGCCGGTCCGCTTTGTAGGCGTTGGCGAGAAAGCCGGCGATCTCTTGCCGTTCGATCCAAAGGAGTTCGTGGAATCGTTGTTTGCGTAAAGAAGCTCTTGGCTTTTAGCTCTTGGCTTTTAGCTCTTGGCTTCTAGCTAATGGCTAATAGCCCGGAGCTAAAAGCGTTCTTATGACCATTGACGAACAACACATACGAAAAGCGCTGGAGTTAGCGCGCGCGGGAGTAGGGCTGGCGTCGCCGAATCCCGCGGTGGGCGCAGTTGTGATCGACGCGTCGGGCCGCGAAGTCGGGTCGGGTACGCACACCTATGACGGCGTGAAACACGCCGAGGTGCTCGCGCTGGAGCAGGCGGGTGGCGCGGCCCGTGGGGGAACACTCTACTTGAATCTCGAACCTTGTTCGCATCAGGGACGCACAGCTCCTTGCGCGGATGCAGTCATTGCGGCTGGAATCGGACGGGTCGTGTGCTGCATGGAAGATCCGAATCCTCGAGTGGCGGGACAAGGATTCGGCAGACTGCGTGCGGCGGGAGTGAAGGTCGAAGTCGGCTGCCTGCAGGCGGAAGCGAAGAAGCTGAACGAAAATTTTGCCAAGTACATCCTGCGAGGAAAGCCGCTGGTCACGCTGAAGTCGGCGATGACGCTGGATGGAAAGATTGCCGACGCCACAAAACCGGGGGTGCAACCGGGGTCGGCGACTCCGGCGGCGGAGGGCGCGCACAGCGGCTACCACTGGATTACGGGCGAAGTGGCGCGAGCGCATGTGCAAAAGCTGCGCCATCAAAGCGACGCGATTATGGTGGGCGTGGGAACGGTGATGGCGGACGATCCCCTGCTGACCGACCGGAGCGGGTTGCCGCGGCGCCGCAAACTGCTGCGCGTGATTCTCGATTCATATTTACGAATTCCCATTACGTCGCGAGTGATTCAGACGGCGGAGAACGATGTGCTCGTCCTGTGCTCAACCGCGGAGCAGGAAGGGCAAAAGGCGCTGGAGGCGAAAGGCATCCGCGTGGTGCAAGTGGCAGCGTCGAATGCGGAGGCGCGTCCTGATTTTTCGGCGATTGTGCGGGCCTTGGCGGAGATGGAAATCACCAGCGTGCTGCTTGAGGGCGGCGCGTTGGTGAATGGAGCGGCTTTGGCTTCGGGAGAAGTGGACAAGGTGTTCCTTTATTACGCGCCGACGATTCTGGGCGGGGCGGCCGTTCCTTTCATCGCGGGAGAAGATTTGCGCGGGAAGCCGCAGCGGGTGCAGAAGTTCGAGTTGCATCGTTTTGGAGAAGACTTTGCGGTCGAGGGGTATTTGCACGATCCGTACGCGGCGAATGCGTGAGCATAGGAGATGGATTTGTGTTTACTGGAATTGTTGAAGAGGTCGGGAAGGTCGTCAAGATTGAGCAACGGGGCGAGAACCGGCGGATTACGGTCGAAGCGGCGAACACTCCGAAAGAGTTGGGCACAGGCCACAGCGTGTCGGTGAGCGGGGTCTGTCTGACTGCGCTCGATATTAAAGCGAAATCGTTTTGCGCTGATTTGGCGCCGGAGACGTGGGTACGAACTTCATTCTCGCGGATACACGAGGGGGCGCTGGTTAACCTCGAACTCCCGATGAAGGCCGACGCGCGTTTTGGGGGACATATTGTGCAGGGGCACGTCGATGGCGTGGGCAGGCTGATCGGCCTGGAGCGGATTGCGAAATCCGAAAACTGGTGGCTTCATATTGAACTTCCGGCGGAGATTGAGAAGTACACGGTTTATAAGGGATCGATTTCGATTGAAGGCATCAGCCTGACCGTTGCCAAACTGGAAGGACGACGGTGCAGTGTCGCCATCATTCCGCATACGGTCGAAATGACGAACCTTGGATCGCTGAAGCCGGGAGATCCGGTAAACCTGGAAGCGGACGTGATCGCCAAGTATGTCGAGAAGATGATGAAGGGCGAGAGCGGAGAGAGTTCGCTTACGGTTGAGGAATTGGTGCAGCAAGGGTTTTGAGGAGCAGGTCTCAGCTGTCAGGTCTTAGGTCTCAGACGTCAGGTCTCAGCAATAAATCCAAGGCTTCTAGGCTTCCAGCTTTAGTTCGTCCAATTCCAGAAATTCGTGGATGATGGGCTCGTTTGATTTTTCCATGTCTTTATAGGGGCCGAAGAAAATGGCGCGGCCTTCGTGGAGAAAGACGAGGCGGTCGGCCAATTTTTTCGCGAGCCGCATGTCATGGGTAACGACCACGGATGTCAGGTGAAGCTGTAATTTGAGGCGGGCGATGAGATCGCCAAGCAGGTTTCCCATGAGGGGATCGACCATCGTGGTGGGCTCGTCGTAGAGCACGCACTCCGGTTGAGCGGCGAGGGCACGCGCGATGGCCACGGAGCGCTTCATTCCGGTCGAGAGGTCGGAGGGCAGCAGGTCGCGCATCTCTTTAACACCGACCATTTCGAGCAGACCGTCGACGACCTGGAGAATCTGCTCTTCGGAAAGCTCGCGCTTTTCACGCAGCGGAAAGGCAACATTTTCGCCCACGGACAAGGAGTCGAATAGGGCGCCGTTCTGGAAGACCATGGTGACTTTCTTGCGGATCTCCTCGAGTTGGACTTCGTTGTAGTCGGTGATGTCCTGGGAGGCGACGATGACGCGGCCGGAATCGGGCTTGAGGAAACCCATGATGTTGTGGAGCGAGACGGATTTGCCGACGCCGCTGCGGCCGAGAATGCAGACCATTTCTCCGGGCATGACATCGAAGCTGACATTCTGGAGGATGACGCGGTCTCCAAAGGCCTTGGAGACATCTTTGAATTCGATGTAGGGCGCGATGGTGGCGGGAGAAGCCATGGGTACCAGAATGGCACGAGAAGGCGGAAAGTCTCAAGCGGTAGTTGAGAGAATCGGCGGCGGGACTCGTTTCTGCTGGTTGCGGCTCAGGTTGCGCCGCGTTCCGAGGATCCTAAGAAGTGGCTTGGAGAAGGAGCTACCGCGCAGGGGTTCGGAGAATCGGGCAAGAAGTTCGTTGAAATAGGCAAGCGGTTGAGAGAGCCAGAAACTATGCTTGGGGTGGTGATACGGGTGAGGCAGACGGAATTCGCAGCATAGGAGAAGCGATGCAAAAGCGCAAACTTGGAAAAAGCAATTTGGAAGTTTCGGCTCTCGGCTTGGGGTGCATGGGAATGAGCTTTTCTTATGGCCCAGCGAAAGACAAGCAGGAGATGATTTCGTTGCTCCGCGCGGCGGTGGAACGCGGCGTCACGTTTTTCGATACGGCGGAAGTGTATGGTCCGTTCACGAATGAGGAGCTCGTGGGCGAAGGTCTCGCGCCGTTCCGCGGGAAAGTGGTGATCGCGACCAAGTTCGGATTCAAGCTCAAGGAGGATGGAAGCCCCGGTTTTGTTGGTCCGGATAGCAGCTCGGAGCGGATTAAGCAGGTCGCGGAAGCTTCGCTTAAGCGACTGAAGGTCGATGCGATCGATCTCTTCTATCAGCACCGTGTCGATCCGAAGGTTCCGATTGAAGATGTTGCCGGAGCAGTGAAGGAGTTGATTCAAGAAGGTAAGGTGAAGCATTTCGGGCTTTCGGAAGCGGGAGCGAAGACGATTCGCCGGGCACACGCGGTGCAGCCAGTAACAGCGGTGCAAAGTGAATATTCGCTGTGGACGCGGGGTCCTGAGGCAGAGGTGCTGCCGACGCTGGAGGAACTGGGGATTGGATTCGTGCCGTATAGCCCGCTGGGCAAGGGATTTCTGACGGGGAAGATGGACGAGAACACGACGTTCGATAAGACGGATTTCCGGAGTACGCTGCCGCGCTTTACGCCGGAGGCACTGAAGGCGAACCAGGCGCTGGTGGATCTGCTGGGGACGATTGCGCAACGGAAAAAGGCGACTCCGGCTCAGATCGCGTTGGCTTGGCTGCTGTCACAGAAGCCGTGGATTGTTCCGATTCCGGGTACGACGAAGCTGGGTCGTTTGGAAGAAAATATCGGGGCGGTTGCCGTCGAGCTTACACCTGACGATTCGCGCGAGATTGAAACTGCTTCGTCAAAGATCAAGGTGGAAGGGGCACGATACCCGGAAGCGGTTGAGAAGATGACTGGGCTTTAATACGAACTTTTGTTTGGAACTCTGATACGGACTTTAGTCCGAACTCTGAAAGGAAATATGTACAAAGCGAAAGCTTATTCTGCAACTAGCGAGAAATCGCCGCTGGCGTCGACCACGATCGCGCGGCGCGATCCAAACGAAGACGACGTGCAGATTGAGATTCTATTCTGCGGTATTTGTCACTCTGACCTTCACCAGGTTCGGAACGAGTGGAAGGACGTGATGCCGACCGTGTATCCCTGCGTTCCGGGACACGAAATCGTTGGACGCGTGACCAAGGTGGGCTCGGCGGTGTCGAAGTTCAAGGCCGGCGACTTGGCCGCGGTTGGATGCATGGTCGACTCGGACCGCACGTGCCCGGAGTGCAAGGCGGGGATGGAGCAGTTTTGCCCCAACTTCACGCTTACCTATAACTTTCCCGACAAGCATCTGGGCGGCGTGACGTACGGCGGTTATTCCGACAGCATTGTCGTCGACCAGCGCTTCGTTCTGAAGGTGCCGTCGAATCTCAGTCTGGCGGGAACGGCTCCGTTGCTGTGCGCCGGGATCACAACTTACTCGCCGATGCGGCACTGGGGCGTGGCGAAGGGCAGGAAAGTGGGCGTGGTCGGGCTCGGTGGACTGGGCCACATGGGCGTGAAGTTTGCGCACGCGCTGGGAGCGCACGTTGTGGTGTTCACAACTTCTCCAAACAAGAGAGATGATGCTCTCCGACTGGGCGCGGACGAAGTCGTTATTTCGAAGAATGCGAACGAGATGGAGAAGCACGTCAGCAGCTTCGATTTCATTCTCGACGCGGTCTCGGCCGATCACGACATTAACGCTTACATTAGTCTGCTGCGGCGCGATGGCAATATCACGCTGGTGGGCGCGCCGGAGAAGCCACTTGCTGTTTCCGCATTCGGATTGATCATGGCGCGGCGCAGCCTTTCGGGCTCTCCCATTGGCGGGATTGCGGAAACGCAGGAGATGCTCGACTTCTGCGGAAAGCATGGCATTACTTCCGATGTCGAGGTGATCCCGATCCAGAAGGTGAACGAGGCTTACGAGAGGCTGTTGAAGTCCGATGTGAAATACCGCTTCTCGATCGACATGGCGTCGCTCAAGTCGTAGAGGTGACTCGAGGAAAAGGATGCGAAGAAATGGAAATTAAGAAAGTTGGCACGCAACCTCCCGGCAAGGGTCCGGCGGAGTGGTTCACGGGGACGGTGCGGATTGATCCGCTTTTTCAGGCGCCAGATCCGGCTTTTGTGCAGGGCGCGAGCGTGACGTTTGAGCCGGGAGCGCGGACGGCGTGGCATACACATCCACTGGGTCAGACGCTGATCGTGACGGCCGGTTGCGGCTGGGCACAGCATTGGGGCGGACCGATTGAGGAGATTCGTCCGGGAGACGTGGTGTGGTTCGCGCCGGGCGAGAAACATTGGCACGGGGCTACGCCGACTACGGCGATGACGCACATCGCCATTCAAGAGAAGAAGGACGGTAAGGTGGTGGACTGGATGGAGCACGTCAGCGATGAACAGTATCGCGCCTAACAATTTCGACCCAACAGGACGGCCGGAAAGTAGAGAAAATCTAGATGACCGACACGGCTATGCGCAACGAAGCTCTTAAAGCCCGGCTTGCCCGAGCGAGCGAAACTAACATCACGGTGACGGGCAGAAAATCGGGACGGGCCATTTCGATTCCGATCTGGTTTGTGCTTGAGGACGAGAGGCTGTATTTGCTGCCGGTGAAGGGGTCGGATACACAGTGGTACCAGAATGTCGTCAAGAATCCTACGATGCGCATCGGCGTGGGCGGCGCAGAGAGTGAAGTCGAGGCTGTTCCTGTAACTGACGCGGCGCAGGTGTCGTCCGTGGTGGAGAAATTTCGAGGCAAGTACGGGGCGGGCGACGTGAAGAAGTACTATTCGAAGTTCGATGTGGCTGTTGTTGTCCAGGTGCAATGAGAGCTGCGAGGATTGCGGAGGAGGTAGTCTCGAATTCGTGAGAACCAACGGCAAAATTGCGACACTGCGGCGCCGAGACGAGGTTGCGGGTGCCGATTCACCAGACACGGCCACACTCGCCCGGTTGATAGCCGCTTACGCGCCGCATGACGGGAGTTTTGAGCTGCGCGTCACAGGGTTGCACGCTAGTCGTTTCTCGCGGGTTAACACGGAATGTGTTCACGCGATCAGCGTGCCTTCTTTGTGCATCGTCGCACAAGGAGCGAAGAGCGTGATCGTGGGGCAGGAGTTCTTCGAGTACGACGGGACGCGCATGATCGTGTTCTCGGTAGCCCTGCCAGTGGTCGCGCAGATCACGCAAGCGAGCCACGCCGCGCCTTACCTTTCCTTGAGGTTGGACTTGGATCCGCGCAAGATTGCGGAACTGGTGTTGAAGGTGTATCCGCATGGCCTGCCTCCGGTGCAAGAGAGGCGAGCGGTGTACATGACTCCCGCCGAAGCGGGGATCGTGAGTGGAGCCACCCGGTTAATGGAATGTCTGGGACAGCCGGGGGACGCCGAACTGCTCGCGCCGCTGGTGATGGATGAGATTTTGATCCGGCTCCTGCGGAGCCCAATTGGGGCTCGCGTGGCGCAAATGGGATTTGCGGAATCGAGCGTCGACCGTGTCGCGAAAGCGATTTCATGGCTGCGCGCTAACTTCTCCCAACCGATCAGGGTCGAGGACCTCGCCGGACTCGTCCATATGAGTGTGTCGTCCTTCCACGAGCACTTTAAGTCGGTTACTGCGATGAGCCCTTTGCACTATCAGAAAGTGCTGCGCCTGCAGGAGGCACGGCGTCTCATGCTGTCGACGGCGGCGGACGCGGGTGCGGCGAGCCAGCGTGTGGGGTATCTCAGCGCTTCGCAGTTCAGCCGGGAATACAGCCGCTTCTTCGGGAGAGCGCCGACGAAGGACATCGCGCGGTTGCGACAAGAGAGTGGAGTTTGGGTATGACGGCGGAGTGTCGGCGATAGCCGGCTAAATGCCGCAACTCGCAACTCCAAAAAGTCTCTTACTTCTTTTGTTGTTCTGCTCTCTTGCCGTTGCCGATCAAATCCAAGAAATATTGGTGGACGCGCGGGTCGTCGCTGAGTTCGGGATGAAATGTGGCGGCTAGCGTCTTGCCTTTGCGGACGAGAACCGGATCGTTGCCTTCCGTCGCAATCACTTCGACGCCTTGGCCGGTGCGTTCGATCTTCGGGGCGCGGATGAAAACCATTTCGATGGGATGGTTGAGAAACTGGCCCTCGCGGATGGAACTATCGATCTGGCGTCCGTAGGCGTTGCGGCGGACGGTGATATCGAGGGCGCCTAATCCGGCTTGCTTGGGATTTTCGACGTCGGTGGCGAGCAGGATACATCCGGCGCAGGTGCCAAAGGTCGGCTTGGCGAGGACGAAGTCTTTGAGCTTAGCGAACCCTTCGTTTCCTAATAACTTCAAAAATGTGCCGGACTCGCCGCCGGGGATGACCAATCCATCGAGATCATTCAGTTGCTCGGGTTTCTTGACGAGGACGACTTCCGCGCCGAGTTCTTCGAGACGGCGGCGGTGGGCATCGAAATCGCCTTGCAGGGCCAGGACACCGATTTTCATTTTGTTAAAGAGTTCAAGTTCTGCGACTTAGAATGCGTTTGAAACGCCGTTCTTAAATTTGTGCCGAGTTCAGCTCCGGGCGCGTGACTTCTTATGTTAACGGAATTGCTCGGCCGTCGCTGAAATGGCGCGCACGAGGCGGCGGACCTCTTCTTCGTCAACGACGGCACGTTGATATTCCTGGTCGGGCAAGGTTCCCATGCGGATCTTTTCGTTGCGAAATTGCATGGCGCTGGTTTCGATGTGACGCGCACTGGCGTGAAGTTCGCGCACTCCGGTCTGGGAGATGAGTTCTCGTGCGTTGTCGGAGCGAATGCCGGAGCCGATCATCAACGCGATTCGGTTTGCGGCGATCTCGCCCAGCCGCCGGATGACTGGAATGGCATCGTGTACCTTCTGTTCTCCGCCGGAGGTGAGGACGCGATCGAAGCCCAAAGCGATGATGTCCTCCAACGATTGGGGCAGGTCGCGAGACATATCGAAGGCGCGATGGAAGGTGGCTTTCAGAGGCCGAGTATGGTGCAGCAATTCGCGGCAGCGAGCGGCGTCTACGGTTCCGTCGGCGTTGAGGATGCCGAAGGCGATGCCGTCGGCCCGGAGTTGCTTGGCCATGGCGATATCGCGCTGCATGGCGGCGAATTCATCGGCGGAGTAGCAGAAGTCTCCGCTGCGAGGGCGGATCATTATGTGGAGATCAATTTTGACAAGACTTCGGACGGTGGCGATCATGCCGACGCTTGGAGTTGTGCCTCCATCGAAAAGAGAGGCGCAGAGTTCGAGGCGGTCGGCTCCGCCGCGCTGGGCGGAGAGGGCGGATTGAGGCGAATCTACGCAGATCTCGAGGGTAACGCGGTCGCTCATGGGAGATATTCGTCTGAGTTCCTGGACTTCCCCATTATCGCTGGCTTTGGAGATTGATTATTTCAGAGAAAGCGGCCTGCGCTCGATGGTGAAATGTCAGGTTTGGAAAATCGCTAGACTTGGGGCACCCTCGGTTGGGAGGGTAAAAGGTCTGGAGGTCTATTCCTCCTTGGTAAATACTGACTCGATGTCACGGGAACCGTGAAGCACGCGAACGACTTCGATTCCACGAGAAATTGGCAAGCAGAAAACCACATAGCGCCCTACAGCGAGACTTCGGATGTCTGGATTTAGCTCTGTCCGGCGTCGGCCCAGACCGGGCCTGCGGGAAAGCGCTTGGAACTTGCTATCCACCAGATCGACAAAAGCGTCCGCTCGATCGGGGCTGCCATGCAGAAAGTCCCGCGATGTATGCCCAAATCTCCGCGAGATCGGCCAGAGCACGGGGGCGCAGGACTAAACTAGGCATCTACTTCGCGGCTGCGGATCGGCTTTTGAGAAGCTTGCGGCCTTCGCGTTTCATTTCGGCTGCGCTCCAGGGGCGAGCGGAGCCACTATCCAAACCGTCGCGAATGTCGCGGCGCAATTGCTCTAGTTTTAGCGAGCGCAACTCGTCTTGGGATTCCATGAGGCGCAATGCCTCGCGCACGACTTCGCTGGCGGAGTTGTAACGTCCGGAGGAGACTTTCTGGCGGACTAGTTTTTCGAGTTGCGGGGTGAGATTGATGTTTATCGGCATGACGAGATCCGGTCCGTTCCGAAAGCCAGAATTGCATGTATGGCAAGGATTGTCAATGATTGACAATCGGAATTGGTAATCGGAGAGTGAAAGCCCACTTCTCGAAAAGCGCGAGAAGTGGGGCACCCCCAGTTAGGTGATGTCGGCGAAGAACAGTGTGGAGACCGGGGCCACCCTCTATAACCTTGTCGGCGTTGTCAAGAGACACTTACGGTATCCGAGGTCAGCGATGCCCTCTCACGGCGCTGAGTCTCGCGGTTTTGTTTTTACTTATTAGAAAGCCTTTG
>JBEKPH010000070.1:0-25349 GCA_049520915.1 Terriglobales bacterium | reverse complement strand
CCGTTCCACGAGAACCGAAAGGCAAAACCTCCAGAACGGCGCGGTTGAGCGCCGCCAAAGCTTCTTCGGTGCGGCAGCGCAGACTCAAGTCCCAGCCGACGATCTCGCGCGTGCAACAGTCATACGCGACGCATGTATTGGACGTGTACGATCACTTTTCCTGGCGGTGGACGGTGAACCAGGGAACGAGCGCAGACGCAAACCTAAAGACGAAGCCGGACGATTGGCTGAACTGGTACTTCGACCCACAGGGGAATATCAAGACGGCGCAGCTGAAGTTCTGGATGCAGGCTACGGTCTAGAACGACGTCACCCAGCGCAGTTTTACCTCTTACACGAAACTCGCAAAGTCGCAAACACGGTGTTTGCCTTTCAAGGATTAGAACTTTTGGCTGGACCACCGATCATGATCATTCGCCACGGGGAAAAACCACGAAAGTCACCTGGCAAGAAAGGGCCGTCGGACGTGCTTCTGGACGGACAATTTGGCGACGGAAAATCGTTCGTCTTGCTGGGATGGAAGAGGGTGGGAGCGTTGACTGCCTTCTTCGCTTCTTGTAGGGGAAAGCCGGCGAATCCAAAGATCGCGACACGCAACTATACCTACGCTGCCAATCCTGAAGGCTAGAGTCGTCGGCCTTCGGAGACGGTTACACGTCTGGTGGCCTGGTTGGGCTATCAGCAAGGCAGCCTACAATTCAATGTTTCACCACTTGGCTTGGGGGCCGTACGATGATAGGCCTTGCAGCTGTAATTCTAACGACGTGAGTAAGTGATGCCGAATGTACTGACTAGGCTGATCCTGTTCCTGAGTTCCTACGCGCCGCTTTTCTTAATCATAGCGGTGCGAGGGTGGAAGGATAGTCGTAGCTTGGCTATCGCCCTTGCAGCGATCGCTCTTCTTTCAGTACTGGTACTCTTTATCTTTCTGCACGTCGTACGGAAGCTCTCCGCAGACAAGGTTGCCGTTTCGTCCGTCATCTCGCGCGACGGGGATGCGATGAGTTACATCGTGACCTATCTGTTGCCATTTCTGGCTGTGAAGCTTAACGATCCAACCGATGCGATCTCTTTGGGAGTAGTGCTCTGCGTCATCGGCCTGCTCTACGTAAACTCGAATATGATTCACACGAATCCGGTATTGAACATAGCGGGTTATCACATTTTCGAAATCGAAGACAGCAACGGAAAGACAACCGCACTGGTCTGCAAGCGATCGTATATCCGTGTAGGTTCGGAGATAGATGCCATTTCGGTTGGCGATTATGTTCTGCTGGAGAAACGCTGATGCCGCCGCAACAAGCAATAGAAACCCTCCGACCAGCACTCGACGGCGACCCGCCAGTTAGTGTTCTCGTGGCGGCAGAGCCGGAGCAGAATGTAGTCCTACAGAGGCTGAACCTGCGCCAGGATCTCGCGACTGAGTTTCTCGCGGCGGCTCGAAGCGCTAGGCCGGACGAAAACATTGTCCTGCGGCCATATGATCCGGGATACACTCCTGAGTGGAACGAGCTCGCCTATATTGACCTAGAGCAGAATGAAGCGATAGCGGAGCTCGTAGGCCAGATCTCGCAAGTGCAGGAAGCAGAGATATTCCGGGAGCAGGACGAGATTGTGGACCATCTACGTTTCTATGCCATTGTGGTGAGCCCAAATGCACAGCGGCGTGCTGTCTTTTTCCGGACCTACAGCCCCAAAAAAGAATTGACTCGGCGGGCCGGCTTCGCCGCGCTGCTAAGCCGCGGCCACTATGACAAAGTAGATACCAAGATATTTCTCTTCGACCGCCAGGTTGATTGCTTCAGCTGGGGCGGCTATCTGTTTATTTACAACGTTTCTGCATTCCAGAGGATTTTCAAGTATTTCGAGCTGCTGCGGGCTCAGGCCAACGACACCGTCACCACGATCCTTGACTTAATCCCGATAAGCAACGCCGACGCATTCCGGGCGGCGGGGACGGGGCAGATGCAGATGATGGCAAAGCTTGCCCAGATTGCCCGCAAGCCGTACTTGAACCGCGTAACTATCCAGGACATTCGGCGCACGATCAACGAATTTCGCCTTGAGGTCCAGATCGTGAATGAAAACGGCCAAGAGAAGCTGTTATTCGAGGCAAATCCAAACAGGCGATGGCTCATCCTCAAATTGCTGGACGATGATTTTCTCGGTTCGATAATGACGCAGGAAAAGTACGAAGTTAATTCAAAGAGCGCCTTGGTCCGATAACCCAAGCCTGTCGTTCCTTCCGGGAGCGGGTCTTGGATAGCAATTACCGCTGCGAAGTGCAATAGAGGACCGAAAAGTCTGAAACACATCGTGATGCCAAATCTGCCTGGTCGTGGTTGGTCAATAAAGGTGGAATCGAGCCGGAAGGGCGCGATTCGTCCTTGGTCGAAATGCTAAAGAGCCGGCTCAATCCGGAGTCTTTCGATCTGGATGACGCTTTGACAAACACAACAGTTACGGGCTTCGTGAATGCATTCTTCGGAGTTATCACTCCGTTTGTGGGGATGATGCGCGATCTTCTGGAATACTTCGAGGCGGCGGGAGCAAGCGAAGGTCCTGTGAATTGGGTGCTGGTGCTGGGAGAGGAAGACGAGAAACTTGAAGTCAATCTCGACGCCTTCAGGCAATGGCTCAAGACGACTGAACGCACCAGGCCAGGGGCGAGGATGGTTCCGGTGCTTACGTATTCGGATCTCTGGGAACTGCGTAAGCACTTCTATCCTACGAGACCAGAGGACCCGAATCAGAAACCAGAATGGGACTTTCGTCAGCCGGAGCCGCGCGTAAAAGATCGCGAGCTCACGAACTGGCTGGCCGCCTACGAACGTGGGATATACCTCGATTTGCCTGGGACCGTAAATCGTGTCTTGTCTGACGAAGGGCCGGTAGGGGATGTCGCGGCGCTGCTCACGGAGATTTACTCTGCAATCCGGACGATCGCAGGGGGAGCAGACGAACTCAGGCGAAAGTGGCGCGCATCTGACAGTGGAGGTGATTTCTGGAGTGCAGCCGGCCTGGGTCAATTTGAAAGCGACTTCTGGATCAGGGGCCGGCTCCTGGACCTTGCCGCATACGAACAGGCAACAGCCGCTCAGCAATCTCTGGTCAGGAAAGGACTGGCCAATCAGTTTGGAGGTCTACCCCGGCGCCGCATGCGATATGACATCGATATGCGCGATCTCGAAGAGATCCTTTCGCTACCCGCATGGCAGAGGCGATATGAGCTTTACAGCGCATGGGTTCTAACTCTTCTTTTGAAGGCTATGGCAGGCCATCAAATCGAGCTTCATCATGAAAATGGCAAGCTGGAATTCGCATTTCGGGAAACTCTTATGGCAAGCGTCGTTTCTGCCGACCCCCCGCTTGAAATCTACAGCGAGCGCAGGGTTGCTTTGGTAAATCCGGTCGGACACGGACGCTCAGCCGGTGCTCAACCGGATTATTCTCTGTGGACCACGGAGAATCCTACCTGTCCGTTGGCCGTGGAATGCAAGCACTACAAACGCTCATCAACCCGAAATTTTTCGGATGCGCTTAACGACTATGCCGCCGCGCTCACGAGCGCCCGGATCATCCTAACTAATTATGGGCATGTGAGCGATACGGTTCTTCAGGCGGTGGCGCCGGATCGTCGTTCGCGCTGCACTGCGCTCGGACAGGTCCACCCAGAAGAACCAAAGGGTCAAGAAGAATTCTGCAAAATCGTCAGGAAAATAGTCGGGGAACCACGTCCGCGCGCCGATTTGAAAGGTGCGATGCGTGCCATTGCTGGAGTAAAGCCAGAGCTACTGGTGGTTGATATCTCCGGATCGATGAGCACGATTATCGATAGCGCCCCGGGGCGCGCTTCTATGACTGATCTGATTAGTCAAACGGGCGTGACACGAATCGCCACCGTGGATGACCATTTGGTAGCAGAAGGGTCTAGTGCAGGCAGCAGCCTTGTCAGCATTTTGTCCAAGAGAGGCACAGGTAGCACGGACCTCGGGCCCGCTGTTCGAAGTCTCTTGCAGAAAAACTCCACGATGCTTGTTCTCACAGATGATGAAGGGATCGGGACGCTAAGCGGCCTCCCTACGCGCAAGATTGCATCGTTAACGTTGGGTAGTTCGCCTGTAAGCCTGCTGTTGGTAGCATGATTTGAATCGCGCTTATTGGCCGGTTCGAATGGGTAATTTATAAAGGACGTTATCATTCGCAATGAAGTGTTCGGATGCGACAGAGTGGTCCCGATCACCACAGATTAACCTTTCAGGAATCGCGGTCGCATCAGGCCTGCGGTTATGATAGATACTCCTGTCGGGCCGTGCCAAAATGCTTAATCTAAGCGCTCTATTTCTTAGCCAGAAAAGGCTGAACGAAGTGCTGAACCGCGGGATGCTTCCGGTCGCAGCCCGCGCATTTCCATTGGACGATCCGCGGAGCTCGGGCTTGGAGCGCAATGCAGTCATCAGTGCCTACGAGGATGCCGCGCTTAAGTGGTTGACCTCAGCCAAACTTCCAACGTCGGGTGAACTGGTGGCGGAAGATCGGCTGAATCAAGGAAGATTCTTTACTCACATCGGGGCCTTCAACGGAAGAGGCGTTTCGCTACCTCGACTGGCAGACCCGCTTCATCAAAATCCTTGCATTCAAAACCACCAGAGTTGCCAGGATATCCCAGCTGATTTGAAATGATCCGGGTCCGGCCGATCATCTGATCGTCGCATTCATGCGTATGGCCATACACCCAGAGGGCCGGCTGGTGGGCCCCAATGATCTCCACCATGTCCAGGGAATTGAACGCCGGCGTGAGAGGGCCGCCCTTGAAGTTGGAGTTGGGATTGATGACCGGCGCATTATGGCTGATAACCACGCGCGGACCACTTAGATTCTTGCCAAACCACTTCAGCAATTTCGACGCGAAGTTTTTATGTAGCGCAATCGAATCTCTTGGCGTGAAAGGCGTTTCGTCGGGGTTATAGATGAGGCGGTAATCATTCATTTGAGAGCGGGCGGTCTCCATGGCGCGCAAATCGCCGTCGTTGAAATCCGTCCACATCGTGCCGCCGAAGAAATTGACGCCGCCGATGCTGACCTCTTCATCAAGCAGCAGTTTCACATGCGGATGTCTGTCTTCGAGCCAGGCCTTGAATCTATTGTTCTCTTCGTTCATTGGCCGCCGCGTGTAATATTCGTGGTTTCCCGTCACATAGAGAACTGGTTTCTTCCACTTCCGCAGAATCTGGTCGAGCGGCCCATAATCCCTGAGCGTGACGATATCGCCTGCAAGGATCATGACATCTCCGTGCACCGCCGGGGGCAACATCCAGCCCGAGCCAAATTCAAGATGCAGGTCGCTATAAGTAATGATTCTCATGCTCGTAAGAGAATGCTTGTTTGAACATGTCTTTCTCAAGTGCCAGATCTTCCCGACAGGACAGCGGTTTTTTGCACTGTCTCGATGTCTAAGAGGACAATTGCCATCGACAGCGGTTCAACTTTGGGCGGAGTCCGATTCGTAGAACTAGAAATCTGACATCCCCCGGATAGCTGAATGATAAGCCGAGGCGCAAAGGCCAGTGTCAAGGCTCTTCGACCGCGAAGGCGGCGCGCGAAGCGCGGCCTTGACACTGGCCGGGCCTCGGCTATGCTCTGGCTATCCGGGGCATGTCATTCGTGAATCCTGCATCACAGACCTAGACCGAAACCCTGACTGATGTGATTCGTGTGCGTGGCTTGTGGTTCTATCTTGTGCGCTCCTGGCTCTTGCTGAATCGCAGGAGAATGGGACACGTCGCGGCTGAGTTCTTGCCCAAGCGTCTGTGCATTATTCGTGTAAATCTGCGCGTCATAGCGTCCACGCGAGACGGAAACGTAGGCCATGCGGCTGTTGAGCAGGTCCTTCGCGCCCAACTCGGTGTCCACGTGAATGAGGACACGGTCGGCAGTCTGCCCCTGGCTGGAGTGGCTGGTCATGGCATAGCCGTAGTCGAGATGCGGACGCTTGTGTGTATCAAGCTCGACCGCACGACCACCGTCCATCTTCAAGCGCAGCCGGCCATCTCCCTCGACGGTTTCGATGGTTCCCAACTCGCGGTTTGCAACTCTGAGGTCGTTGGCCGGTGCGGTGAATTGGATGTGGTCGTCCACTGAAAAACTCCGCATCTCCTCCCGAAAGACCGAGACTCCCTGCTGTCGGCGCGGATCGTACGTTCGCTGCGTGCCGTCCTGCAGTTCGACTGTCAGCCGGTTTCTTGGCGCGTCGATGCTCTTCACTTGTGCGTACTCACCTTTCCCGATGCCGGTCTCTTTCGATGCGCGCGAATAGCGCAACACGTCCCCCACCTGATAGCGCTCGGCCCATGTGCGGTCCGCGCCGGTGAGGTCTTGGCGCGGCACTAGCGTCCTGATGCGGTGCTCCTCGATGCTAACGATGCCACTCCGCTGCAATTCCACATGGACGCGCTCGTTGATCTCCATGCGAGAGCGATTATCGGGAGAAATCACCAGCGTGTTTTCCGGCGATTTTGCGTACTCCTGCGCGATAGCGGCGATGCGCTCGTCGTGGCCTTGAATTTCATGGACCCGGCCCTGGCGGTCAAGATTCTGTATTGCTTCGCGCACCTCGCCCCGTGCAAGCTGCTCGACTACCTGCTTCAGGTCTGGGTCTTTTTGGCGCACGATCTCTTCGAGCTTTACCGTCTTCATACCGGCGTCCTGAAGCTGTGCGAAGGGCTGCCCGGCTTCGACCGCCTCATGTTGCCGCCGGTCGCCGACGAGCAAAACACGGTCATCCGGATGGAGTCGGTCCAGAAACTCATGCACCTGCCTGGTCGATGCCAGAGAGGATTCGTCGATTACGTAGAGCCGTTTCTCGCCGGTATCCGGCTGCTGTCCACGTACCAGATGCTTCTGTAGTGTGGATGTCTCCATGCCTGCTTCCCCGAGCTTCTGCGCCGCGCGAGACGTTGGCGCGAAACCTTCCACTCTGTAGCCCTCGGCCTCCGCGCCTTCGCGGATCACGGATAGAGTTGTTGTCTTGCCTGCGCCTGCGATGCCATCCAAACCGACAATCTTCTCCCGGGAAAGAAAGATCTCGTTTACCGCCTGACGCTGCGAAGTATTCAACTCCGGGTGGCGGTCTCTCGTCGAGATGCGCACTTGCGGTGAGACCAGCATGGGATCGCTGTAGTTGCGCCGATTGCCTTCCTGCATCCAACTAACGATCTCACGCTCCATGCGTACCATCACGGCGGTTGTGTACTGTCTGCCAGCGCCAACGTGCGAGACTTCCCGGAACTCCCCGGCCTCGATCCGGCGCTCGAACTCCTGCCGGAGCTGGGTGTACGTTGTCTCTCCCATGCCGCGCACCAGCGCTGTTTCAAGGATCGCGCGGCGGTCCTCCACAGCCGATCTCTCGAAGACATGATCGCGCGCCCATGTCACGGCCTGCTTGGCCTGAACCTCTGGCTCCCGCAGCCTTGTATCGCAACTCACCACACTGGAATCGCAGTACAACATGCTGAAGAACAACATCACGCATTTTTCTGCGAAACAAGTGTGGCAAACCGAACTCCATGCTCTTGAGAACGTGAACGTAGCCAGCATGTTCGGCGAAACGGCCGGCATCAAGATTGCGCTGAACTCTAACAACCCGAGTGCATCGCTGACCGGTTGGCAGACGGCCACGGTCCCGATGAACAGCAATGCCAGCACCTACCTTGCTGGACAGCAACTCGGCAGTTCCCGGATGTCACAGCTCGCCATGATCGAAACTTCGGACGGCGTTTCGCCCGACTGCCTCACGGCTATGGGTCAGTACCGTTCGGGCAGGACAACGAGCCTCACGGCTAATAGCTCGCTGATGTCCAGCCAGTTCGACAACAGCGACTCGACCAACGCGGAGGTCCAGCAGCTCAATCTCCTGAACGCCGCAGAAGGCCAGCGGATGTCGGAAATGCAGTCCCAGGGCAGCTTGCAGGTCTGCCTTGCTGGACAGATGACCGTCGCCAACATGGAACGCCGCAACGCGGCTGCGGAGGACATGAACACGGCAGCGTTCGTTCAGCAGCAGCGCTCCACGAACGATGTGAGCGCTGCGAATGAAGGTAGTACCTGGACGACCTACCTTCCCTAACCCAACCACAACCCACGATTGAGAGAGCGATATGGCATCCATTCTTGTGTTAGCGCAGGCCCTTCCTTCCGCCAGTTCCGGCGTCGATTGGCTGTATCAGTTCACCAACAATCTGACGAACCTCACCACACAGAACGGCGGTGCGCTGACCCAGCTCGGTCTTACCGAGCTAAGCTGTATCGCTCTCTTCACTTTGGTGAGCATGTCCATCAACCGGAGCACCACCGGCATGACCTTCCGGCTCCATCAGGATCATGTCCATCTGGGCGACCTTACCAATTTTCTGTTGAAGCTCATCATTTGCTGCCTGCTCGAAAACTATTGGGTGAACCCATTCCCCGGTGCGATCTTCGGCATCAATCACTTCTTTTCCTACATTGCCCAGGCAACCTTCTGCGTGCAGCGCAGAGTTTCGGGGTGAACCGGTACATCCAGCAGTCGAGCGCCTTCTTTCTCACCTCAGATCATGGACTGGCCAACGAACGGTCTTCCTTGGCAGTCCACGCAAGCCCGGGCGTTGCAGGTAGCTCCAAAATGTACACGGAACTGGAACGTCGGCTTACGGCTGCACCTATCGATTCAGTGATTCTTCGCTACGGATTTTTCTACGGTCCCGGTACCTGGTATGCCCCCGAAGGAGGATATGCCGAGATCGTAAGACAACACCAATACCCGATCATTGGAGAAGGGTCTGCGGTGTGGTCATGGATTCACGTCGAGGATGCAGTCGAGGCGACGGTCGCAGCTCTGTCTCTTCCAGTGGGCGTCTTCGACATCGTGGATGATGACCCCACCGAAGTCAAAGTGTGGCTGCCTGCCTTCGCAGCCTCACTGGGTGCACCGCCGCCCGCTACCGTGACGGTGGAAGAGGCGCGCAAAACTTCAGGTGACGATGCCGTGTTCTATGGAACAAAGCTAGTGGGAGCCTCGAACGCCAAAGCAAAACGCGTCTTCGGATTCGCGCCGCGTGGGTTGGAATGGCTCGCGAAGGCGCCTGTTCGATGAGCGTTGAACTGCGTGTACGTTCGTTCAGCCTGGATAGCTGGGCGGCCTCGTGCAGGACAAGCAAAGTTGCAGAGGTCCTGCTCCGTCTTGGCCTGTCGAGCGGCTTGCTTTCAGCAGTAGCTGATCGCTTCGGACTTTGGGGACACCGTGGAACTCCGCAGGTCGCCTGGGGAACATTCAGAAATTTCCTCGCTTACACAAAGACGCTCAATCCCTGGTGTCCTCCTTCGCTCGTGCCGGTGCTCGGCTGGTCTGCCACATCGGCCGAGCTCGTTCTCGGTATCGCGCTGCTGGTCGGCTTTCGGCTGCGTTAGACCGCTTTGCTCACCGCTCTTCTTACGGGTACGTCTGCACTCGCGATGACGTGTGTCGAAGGCATCCATTCCCCCCTGAACTACTCGGTCTTTGCGTTCTCGGCTGCGGCCATTTACTTAGCGGTCATGGCTGAGAGGTAATACGCTCTGCCTAGCAGCATGTTCCAGAGCCTCCGAAGTCGATCGACATCTGCCGCACGGCAACGATCTACTCCCAATTACGAACTCTGTTCACCTTTGCATTCAATCTCTCCGATGTCGTTCATCCCTGCAAAGGCGCTACGAGCATTTGCCCATGATGAATCGCCACGATAGAGGGCCGACCGCAAATAGGCCCAGGTGAGCCTCTGAACAGCGGCGACCCGCTGAGGATTTTCATCCGTCGCTTCAGCCGCGTCGAATCCAGATATTCCGCCGAGATTGTGTTTTGCGCCATAGAGCGTCAGCAAGCACTTTGGCCCTCCGCTCAGAACGTAGGGATCAGCATGCCAGTCTGGGCCTCGCACGGTGAGGTGATGTTCGACATCGACGTCTTGATCTCCGTAGACCACGAGTGTCGGAGTGACCATCGAAGAGAAGTCGGGCTTGAGATAAGACCGGAAAAACTTCAACGCGCTGGGACTAAGATCGGCTCCCCCATTGCCGGGAGCAGACAGCAAGACACCAGCCTTAATTCGAGAGTCAATCAAGTTGGAAACCTCCCCATTGTCTGGATCTGTCAGGCGCAGCCCCATCAGCATCGCAGCTGTTTGTCCGCCAGCAGAATGGCCAATGACCGCTATGCGTTTGTGATCCAAACGCCCTTGCAGTCCAAGGACAGTCGATTCGATCACATCCAGCTTGTCCATAATCTGCTTCATGTCCTGCACGCGAGAACGCGAGAACAAGGGTCCTTCAGGACCATTTTGGGGGAGCCCAAGCGCCTTGGAATCAAGATGGGTAGGTTGGATAGTCACGAATCCGTGGGAAGCATAGAAATTCGCAAGCGGGGCATAGCCATTCAGCGAAGAAAGATAATTCGAGTTCCCATGTCCATGCGACAGCAGGACGATGGGGAGACTGCGGCCACTTGCTGGAGCAGAGACCTTCAACTCAAGATCGACTGGACGTTGAGGAACGGGGAGGACGACTGGAGTGAACGTGGTGAAGGCGGTGGAAGTTCCCACGGGAATGCTGACCGCCTTGCCATTGTTCGGGGTGTCCTGTAGACCACGTGATGACCTTTGAATGGATTGACCCCTAGAGGCCGGGACAACGCTTGCTCCGGCCATCATCCCCGTTGCTGTGACAAATTGACGACGATTCATCGAATCTCCCTTTGTGTGCGAAAACCTCATATCGTTACTTGAGCAATCGCTCGCATAAATGTACTATTTGAGTATGTACTCGCACAAGCTCCCGCGACAGAAAGTTCCAACAGCACAAGTCTCACAGCAATGGGAAAGTAGTCATCGGACGAGGGCGAAGAAGAAAGGACAAGCCATGCACACAGATACAACCGAAAAAGCGTACATCGTCACGGGCCCCACTTCAGGCATAGGTCTCGCCACCGCACTTGAGCTGGCAAAGCGCGGCACAGTTGTTCTCGTAGGACGGGACGCTGAGAGACTCGACCATGTCCAGAAGCGCATAGAGAAACAGGGCCATCGCGCGATGACGGTCGTCTGCGACCTCTCGAATCTTTCGAGCGTGAAGCGTGCCGCCGAGGAAATTATAGCTTTGCATCTTCCGGTCGCAGGTTTAGTCAACAACGCCGGCATAATGCAAAGGCCTCCAGCGAAGAATGCTCAGGGTTGGGATGTGACGTTTGCGACGAACTATATTGGGCCATTCGCACTCACGGAAGCGCTGACGCCGTCATTGCCAGACGGCGCGAGTGTGCTGTTCGTCACTTCGGGAACAGAAGATCCCGATCGTCCCTCTGCTAAGCGCACCGGCTTTTGTGGAGGACGCTACCTTTCAGCGTTGGACAGCGCTGAAGGTCGTTGGAAGCCAGGCGGCTCAAAAAATGCCGGCTTCGATGCGTATGCAACGTCCAAACAAGCGATTCTGGCAGCAGCACTCGCGCTCGGCAGTGAAAACCACCGGCTGCGCTTCAATGCTATCGAGCCCGGCATCAACATCAGCACCGGGCTTAGTAGAAATGCTCCGCCATTTGTGCGCTTTATAGCCGGGTACATTGCGCCATTACTCGTGCCGCTGTTTATGCACTTCGTGGATTCTCTCAACACGCCAAAGAAAGCCGCGCAAGTCATCACCAGACTCCTGACCGACCCATCTGTAAAGACAGGGACGTATTACGACCAACGAGGGAATCCCAAGATCCCCTCCATCACCGCGCGCGAGCCGGAGTTCCAGGATCGCGTTGTCGCCGAGACGCGCGCGCTGTTGGCAACGATGCTGCCTCAATCGACCCACTGAAACCGACATGAGTCCAACCGATAGCGGCTCCGTCATCCGCTTCGACTCAGAGATGGTTGAGTCAAAGCAGCTTCTCCCATTCCGATAAAACAGTTCCATTCTTCTTCTGAGCAGGCAGGCCTCTTATGCAGAGGTGATCCAGTATTGCAGGAGGTTTCCGTGAGCAAGTCTTCAACGTTTTGGCAGTCCATGGTGTGCTGGTTGTGCGTCGCCGTCGGCGTCTTCTGGGCCCTCGTTGGCATACCCGTGCTTGGCTGGATTCCGCCGGTGCTGCCCCTGGTCTCGATTCCCATCGCCCTCATCCTCGGGATCGGCCGCTATGGAGCAAGAGGCACCTTAGTCTACTGGCTGGCAGCGATGGTCATATCGAGTATCTTCGAAAATCTCAGCGTGCTGACGGGATTTCCGTTCGGCCATTACCACTATACGATTGGCCCGAAACTCTTCCTTGTCCCATTGTTTATCGCGCCCGTTTATGCGAGCTTTGGCTTTATCTGCTGGAGCATCGCCTTGACTCTGCTCGACGACGCAGATCGTAGACTTCGAAGAGCGGCCAACATCATCCTGCTCCCCATCATTGCGGGAGCAGTGATGACCATGTGGGATCTTGTGACCGACGCTGAGGCTTCGACAGTACGCCAGACCTGGGTCTGGGAACAGGGCGGAAGATATTTTGGCGTGCCTGAGACCAATTTCCTCGGCTGGTGGCTTGTCACCTACCTCTTTTTCCAATGTTTCGCGCTTTATCTCAGATTCGCGAACAAGCAGATTGCGAAACCCCGTGGATACTTCGACACCTTTCCCCCGATTATTCTCTACGGTGTCATGGGCATAAATGTTTTGGTTGACTTCGCCGTCAATCGGGATCGCGCGGTAAAGGACGCCACGGGCACAATATGGCATGTAACTGGCATCGTCGGCCCAATGGCGGTCGTGACGCTCTTCACGATGATCTTCGTGACCATTCTCGCTTCGCACCGCGCAGCTGGTCCCTCGCAGCTAAGGAATAGAGGCACATCCTGATGAAAAAGCGGTCCGGTTACGGAGCTGGCGCTATCCATCTTCGATTCTCGCCGCTTCCGGTAGTAATATTTGAGCATGTGCTCGCTTAGTGCAACAGCCCCAAAAGCCCGAGACCCCCAGGCGCCCCAACGCAACAACGGCAGGCTTCGAGTTGCCGCCATTCTGAAGGCTGCGGCAGCTCTCATCGATGAGAAAGGTTTCGACGGCACTACGATGGCCGAGATCGCCGAAAGGTCAGGGACGAAAATCGGCTCTCTCTACCGCTTTTTCCCAAACATAGAAAGCGTGGCTGACACGTTGCTGGATCATGGCCGCGAATTTATGACCGTCGCTTTCGATCAATTTCAAGCGCAGGTACATACGCTCTCCGTTGATGCTTTCGCGGACCAGCTAATGTCTCTACTGTGCACGTTATTCGCCCGCCCGGGCTACAAGAAACTTCTCGATTCTGGTGCGGAATGGTCAGAGAAGCGGAAGCAGCTGCGCGCCTCTGTACTGCGACGCATCATTCAATGCTTGATGGCGCACACCCCTGCGCTCACACGTGAATCTGCGAAAGATATTGCCGTTGTCGTTTTGCTCCAGGCAAAGGCCGTCGCTACAAACCAAACGCTCGTTGCTTCCAAGTCTGGAATCTCGACGGAGTTTCGGGACCTAACGCGGCTTTACCTGCAAAGCAGATTGCGCCGGTCTTGAATGTAGGGTTCGTGAGGTTTTCTGTGATCGCAAACATCTGCTGTACACGTCCAGGCGGAAGGAGATTCTTATGAAATATCGCACTCTGGGCCGCGCCGGCATAAAGGTAAGCCCCTACTGCCTGGGCAGCGATGATGTTCGGGGGCATCGCAAACGCCGATCACGACGATTGCATCCGCATCATCCACAAGGCCCTCGATTCCGGCATCAACTTCATCGACACCGCGGACAGGTACAGCAACGACGAATCGGAGGAGATTGTCGGCAAAGCGCTCAAGGGCCGTTGCCAGAATGTTGTGCTTGCCACGAAGGTGCATGGCGCCATGGGCGATGATCCAAACCAGCAGGGCAGTTCGCGCCGTTGGATCACGCAGGCGGTCTAGGCATCGCGCCGCCGCCTCCAGACCGACTGTATCGACTCGCGGCTTCAATCCCGGCATACCGCAAGCCCAGACAGCCACAAATGGACGGTGAGCGCGTTTGCAAGGATTCAGACTGCTCCCCTGCAAACGCATTTCGGGATTGTTCCTTATTTATGAAGGCTGTAACGGATGAATGCGAATGCGTTCTTACATTCTATTTTTGAACTCGCTGATCGCTTCCGGGCCGTCCGGAATCCTCTATTGACTCATTCATTTCATCAAACCTCTTTGGGTTTTGATTTCGGTTTCGCTTCTATCCTGCATTCAAAACGCGCTCGTTTCAGGGCGGATACCAGAGCTTCGAGCCTGTTTGTTCCTGGGTTGTTGATCGTGACCTTGATTGCAGACGGAGGAAGGATGGACAGAGTTCGTTCACTGTCGATTTGGACCTCTTCGAGTAGCACGCTAGATTTTATTTCCGCAGCAACGCCTGATCGGGCAGCGTGTCGTCTTCCTGATCCTTCAGCGTAACTCTAGTTTCCGATGCACCGAGGGCTGACATGATCGCCGATCTGAATACGGACTTACGGGAATCCGCTCCGAATGAGAGGGATCGCACCGCAAGAGGCATTCAACTTGTTTGTTCAAATGTACGGTCAGAGTGTAAACGTTGTATATATTTTGGTCTTCACGGAATTTTCACAAGCCGATTCGCTCCAAAATAGCAGCATCTACCCCTATGGAATCAATCAGATGCAGAAGGTGATGAAATCGCCTCACCGGATTTCGGCGACCCGCTCACCTCTCATCCCTTGAAGGCCTGAGCGCGGCCCCGCAAGGTAAACACAGTTCGCGATCTGACATTCATCCACGCGATCTGGAGATTTAGATCAATATGCGCCATTCCGTGAGGCCGATTCAGTTCCCTAAGCATCAGTCATTCGCGCGTCCAATCGCGCCATTCTCTTCCTTAGCATTTTGCTTTTTTCTCCTCCTTTTCCTCCTGTGGCCCGTAGTCACCGCGCATGCCCAGGTTGATCTCGGCACGGTGACCGGGCGGGTGCTCGATGCTTCGGGCGCAGCCCTTCCAGCCGCTGAAGTGACCGCTACGAACTCCGCCACGCAGGTCGCCCGCGTCACCCGCACAAATTCGTCCGGCCTCTATGTGTTGCCGTCGCTCTCTTCCGGTACGTATGACATTCGAGTCGTTGCCGCGGGTTTCGGCGCCACCTCAGTTCAGGTGCCCGTCAATGGCGGAGCTACCTCCTCCCAGGATTTCTCGCTCAAGCCGGGCGGAGTAGAAGTCCAGATTAAGGTAACCGCCCAGGGGGGGCTTGAATTGGAGCGTGATTCTCATGAGTTGCGGCTAGGCCTGGATTCGCAGGATCTGACCGCGCTGCCGACGAATGGCCGCAATCCCTTGTCTCTCGCATTGCTCGCTCCCGGTGTGCAATCGGCTTCGGACCCGTCCGTCAATACCTCCTCGGCTCAGTCCTTTGGCACGACGGCCAACCAGCTCAATATTGGGGGTGGCCTGGATTCGCAAACCGGCTACCTGCAGGACGGCGTAGAGAATATGGCGTTGTTTACCCAGTCGGCCAACATCCTTGCGTCGGTCGATGCCATTCAGCAGATGACTTTGATTACGAACAATGCGGATGCCCGGTACATGCAACCCAGCGTCGTAAACATCATCACGCGAGGGGGCACGAACGCCTTCCACGGCTCTGCTTTCGACTTCCTGCAGAACGACGACCTTAATGCGCAGAACTACAACCTCACCGGCGCTGCACAGGTGAAGACGCCGCTGCGTTACAACTTGTTTGGCGGAACCTTCGGTGGACCGATCCTTCGCAACAAACTATTTTTCTTCGGAAGCTACGAAGGTCTCCGGGATAGCAACTCGTCGTATGTCACGACCCCCGTACCTACCGATGCGGAGCGAAATGGGGACTTCGGTGCCGATACTGTGACGCTTTACGATCCTCTAACGTACGTGAGCGGAAAAAGCACAAACAAGAGCTTTCTTGCGACTACGGGTTCCAATGCCATTCCTACAACTCGCATCGACCCCTTCGCGACGAAGTTCCTCACCTACGTCCCACACAGTAATATCCCGTTCAATACGTCTCTGAACATCAACTATCAGACCCCCGTGAAAACGGTCAGCGACCTGGACCAATACCTTGCACGTACGGACTGGACCATCTCGTCCAAAGACCAACTCTATGCGGCAGGTGGCTACAGCAAATCCCCAACCACAACCCCTTCGTTCATGCCCACTCTTTATGGCAATATCTCGCAGGTAAGCGGTGTAAACGCCTTCGTTGAAGAAACACACGTCTTCTCATCCAGCCTAGTGAATACCGCGAGGGCCGGGTATAACCGCTCCATCCTGTTCTCCGATGTTCTTGGCGCTGGGTCGCAACCCTATTATCAGGAGTTTGGTCTCCAGAACCTTTCACCGGCCCCTTCGCAGTGGACGCCGCCAACCCTCGGAGTCACCTCGTTCTTTGACGTCGGCAGCGCCACGACGGTCGGAAACCGCTATGCTCCCCAGGGAGCGACCCAGAACCGTTTTCAATACGCGGACGAGGCCAACTACCAGATCGGCAAACATAGCATCTTCCTTGGCGGTGAATTTGTCCGTACGCAGTTCAACGGCAACTGGGTTATTCAGAACGACGGCTACTACAGCTTCAATGCCACCATGACGGCACAGTACGTTAGTGGCACTCGTAAGGCACTGGCCAGCGCATTCGCAGATCTGCTGCTGGGTTTCCCCTCGTCGGCGGCGGGAGCAACGGGTGTCTCGGTTGGATACTTCCGCGAGTGGCAGGTAGCAGGCTACGCCCAGGATGACTGGCGCGTTCTGCCGAGCCTTACGCTGAACCTCGGCGTTCGATACGACTTCGAGAATCCACCAAATGACAAGAACGGCCAGTCGAGCATCTACGATCTGCCCAGCAACCAGACGATCCCCGGCACCTGGAAGACGAACTACAGGGAGCTCTCGCCCCGCATCGGCTTCGCCTATTCTCCGGAGAAGAATACGGCCATTCATGGCGGTTTTGGAATCTACTACGCGGGCTCACCCTACAACTATCTTCAATTTCTGATTGCGCACCCGCCCAACTTCATCACGCAGAGCCTGACCTTCACGCAGAAAGCTCCAACCTCGATCGAGACGGTCTTCTCAGCGAACCCTTCAGCAGCCGGGATCGTCCCTCAAACCCTCGCGCTCTCCATGCCGGACCCCTATGCTGAGGAGTACAACCTGCTCGTACAGCACACCTTCGCCGACAAGTTCTCCCTGGAGGTCGGTTACACGGGCCAAGTGGGTAGGCACGCCTCTGTCCGAGTCAACGCCAATCAGCCCATCGCGGCGGCTGCCGGAAGTTCCGAACTTACCATCCGCCCTTACAGCTACGCCGGAGATGTCTTCGGCCAGTACAACATCGCGTCCTCGAACAACAACGCGCTGGTCAGCAAATTCGATGCGCGTCTGCCCGGTGGCACTCGCATCATCAGCAGCTATACATGGTCAAAAAGTATGAACATCTCCGATGGGGACCGCAATACCATCGAGAACTACAATCAACCGTCCGACTACTACGCCGAAGCCGCTTGGGACCGTACCAACCAGTTAAATTTGGCCACGATATCCCGGCTTCCGTTTGGGCGGGGACAGCGCTTCCTGAACTCGAGCCCGCGCGCCGTCGACGCAGTCCTTGGCGGCTGGGAGATTAACGGTATCTACCGTTACGGAACCGGTTTGCCCGTCACCATCACTGCGATCAACGACGCCGATACGAGCAGTATCGGAACCTTTCTGGCCCAGAAGGTCTGCGATCCGACCAAGGGTTTTACCCGCAGCCGTTCCGAATGGTTCAACACCGCCTGCTTTGTCCAACCTGGCGTCGGCGTCTATGGCATCGGCGGAAGAGCGGCCGTGCGTCAACCCGCTCTGGACTCACTGGACCTTGGTCTCGGCAAATCGTTCGCGATTACTAAAGAGCAGCATCTTCAATTCAGGCTCGAAAGCTTCAATGCGCTCAATCATCCAACTCTCGTTGCCTGGCTCGGTCGCCATAACCAGCACTACCTTTGGAGCCCTGAATGGGACAGCTAAGCCGATGCGCGTTGCTCAGGTTGCTTTGCGTTACTCCTTCTGACAAAGCGCGGAGCCGCTGATCGGCGCGCCCGCGTTTCAAATTATCGGCAAAACCCAAATCATTGTTACAAAGGACAAGCAATAGTGACCGATGATATCGATTCTTGCAACCTGCCTCCCAAGCCACTCCTGATATTTAGTTTCATTGTGGTAACGCTCATATCGGCGGCCGGAGAAAAGGCCTGGCCACAAGCGTCTTACCTTCCCGGCCGACGAACAGTGACGGATGCACACAACTGCCATCCCTACGATGGTCGCTGGGCAGATCGGATAGACCGAGCTTTAGCCACAGGTCTTCCAATCGCCATTGAGCAAGATCTCAATTGGTATCCAGCGACAAGTACCGAACCCGGACGGGTGGTTGTTGGACATGGAGCGCAGCACACGGTCCTTACCAAAGGCGGCCAGCTCACTGGTGTCGAGCCGGACTTTGACAAATATTTTTTCGATCACGTAAAGCCGGCCGTAGAGATGGCTTTGAAATCGAAGGATCACTCGAACTGGCCGATCATCACTTTGAACCAGGATTTCAAGAGTGAGGAACCTGAATTGTTGCAGGCAGTCTGGGCCATTCTTCAGCGTCATCAGGCTTGGCTCACCAAAGCGACGAAGACAACCGGTGGAGCGGTGGGATCGCTGACCGTGGGCCCAATTCTGGTGCTGAATGGACCCTCTGACCAGCAGCAAGCAGCGTTCTATGATCGACTCGCTCCCGGCGATCAGTTGCTGACCTTCGGCGCAGTTCATACCAACATGCGAGACCTCGGTGCAGCAGCAGACGTCATCGAGATCGAACCAGCTTCGAACTACCGTCGTTGGTGGAACAATCCCTGGACTGTCGTCGAGCCTGAAGGTCAAAGCAAAGCTGGCCAATGGTCACCGGACACTGCGTCCAGATTGCAGCGTCTCGTTGCTCATGCTCACACTCAAGGACTCTGGATCCGCTTTTACACCCTCGATGGGGCCACGGTAGCGCAGCAGTCGGAGTTTGGCTGGTTTCGGCAATACAACTTTCCCTCCCAAAGTGCCGCTGAGGATCGCTGGAGGGCTGCCATATCGCTAGGTGTCGATTACCTTGCAACCGACCAGTTTGAGATATTTGCCAACCTACTCAAACATCAAGCGGCGGGTACTCCCATACCGAAGTGAATTTCTAACTGGAAGAATGCCTACGCAGTTCAAATGCGTTTTATGGCTGATGCTTCGGTTCAACGTCATCAGAGGGTGGGATTTTAGCAGTGAATCGTGGGGCAATCGCCGCGTTCACAAGGATGACGTAGCGGTATTGATCCCCTACAGGTTCAGCCCGCGTGCTCATTCCGGTCGAACTTCGCCCGCGCAGCTTCGACGCGCTTCCGCGTCAAGATAGCCCATTCTGCGAGAGCGGTGACTGGACCGAGAGCGTCACGGCCTAGCTCCGTCAGCTCGTAATCCACTCGCGGAGGTATGGTTGGCGTAACCTTCCGTGTGAGATACCCATCGCGCTCCAGCCCGCGCAGCGTTGTCGTCAGAACTTTTTGCGATATCGACCCGAGGCTGCGTTTGAGCTCGCTGAATCGCAGCGTGCCTCGCGCCAGCATGGCAATCACCAGGATCGACCACTTATCCCCAACCCGCGCAAGCACGTCACTGACCGAATGACACACTTCAGGAGGCAGATCGCTGAAGCTGGTGATGCATCTCTGCCGGGTGGGGACCTTGAGGTGACTTGGTTTCTTCAAAGTGCCTTCTTGTGCGGCCTGCCGCTGGTTCCATAGTATCTCGGTATCACTTGGAAACCAGGTGAGAAAGATACGAGCAGAGGTCAATGAAAGAAACCACCTTGAACGGTCGAACCCCCATGCCGGCAGCCAATCGTCTAGAAATCCGTGCCCATGCAATGGAGCCTCCGTATGCTTAGGATCATGGTTGGAATCGCCATGGTTGTGGTTCTGGGGATCGTGGTAATGGTCGGCAGCGTCTGGAAGTCCGATCTGCCGGTCGACGCCTTGAAGCCGCGCTGGGCTCAGCCGCCCTCACAGTTTGTGACGCTCGATGGTATGCAGGTCCACGTCCGGGATGAAGGTCGCCGCGACGATCCCATACCGATCGTGTTGCTGCATGGAACCGGTTCAAGCCTTCAGACCTGGGACGGCTGGGCGAGTCAATTGAAGGCCACGCACCGCGTCATCCGGTTCGATCGGCCCGGGTTCGGACTTACCGGTCCAAACTCCAGCGGAGATTACAGCATGGACTACTACTCCGGCTTTCTTGGCCGCCTGCTTGACCAGCTTGGAGTGAACGGCCCGGTAATCCTTGTCGGCAACTCCTCTGGCGGGCAGATGGCATGGCTTTTCTCGGTCGCGCATCCTGGTCGAGTAGCGAGGCTTGTCCTGATATCTCCTGCCGGCTACCCTCGCTCGGTCCCTCTGCCACAAGGTCTTCAGATGGCAATGAACCCGAAGATGGACTTCATTACCCGTCACATTCTGCCGAAGTCTCAGGTACGCAAGGGCGCGGAAATTTCCTATGGCGACCCATCTAAGCTCACGGATGAAACGGTAGACCGCTACTACGACCTCACTCGTCGCGAGGGTAATAGAAAAGCGCTGGGGCAGACGTTACGCGCGTCCATTGGGCATGAAGACACAGCTTCTATTAATCAGGTCAAGGTGCAGACCCTTATTCTATGGGGCTCAAACGACACGATGATTCCGGCAAGTCCTGACGCTGAGCAGTTCCACCAGCGCATTGCGGGCAGCAAGCTCGTCATACTCCCCGGTGACGGTCACGTAGCCCAGGAGGAAGATCCCGACGGTACGCTCGCCGCCTTCAACCAATGGCTGACAAGCGCAGCAAAGTAGCAGGTCCATCTCACAACGTAGACCATGTTCTCTCGCATAAGTAACGACAAACGTTAGTACCCTATCAGGGCTGCCCCGCGCACGAAGCTGGACCTGTTGAGCAGACTGTCGGGGCAGTTTTGATAGGGTCGTTTGAAGGAAGCCGGTGGCGTGGCGGATGCGGTGAATGGATATGGGATTTGAATGAGCGATCTCGGCCGTGACGGCTTCTTTTCCTGAGCTCTGCGAAGCCTCGAAGGCATGGGATGTTGCGACGGGCCCACAGCAAGGATGTGTTCGGTAGCTGAAGCGGGCCGGTTCTGAGGCTGTTTTGATAGGAGTAAGCGCGAGGATGCGTCGCGTGCGTGAGCACAGCTTTGGCAGACCGGGTTGAGGGCGGCCTTGGTCATGGTGGTTCAGGAACTATCGAGCCGGGGCTTGATCGGTGCGGTACTCGGCTGTGCAGACAGAACCTGGAGACTGGTGAAGCGTTCGATCACAAGCATGAGCTCAGAGCAGAGTGGGCACTTGATCTGGGATGTGGGCGCAGACTGTGGCGGCGGAGCGGCGGCGTTGAGCAGCACGCGGCAACGCAGCAGCGAAGCGGACCGCTTGCGGTTGGCGAAGAGGCCGAAGTGGCGGATGCGAACTAGGCCTTTTGGCAGGACGTGGTTGAGGAAGCGCCGCAGGAACTCGTCTGCTGAGACCGTCATGACCTTGTGCTTGCAGCCAGCTGCGTAGTCCTTCCAACGGAAGGAGACTTGATCGTCCTTGAAGCTGATGAGGCGATGGTTTGAGATCGCTACACAGTGGGTGTAGCGGGCCAGGTAGTGGAGGACGTGCTCGGCACCACCGAAGGGCGGCTTGGCGTAGACAACCCAGTCCTTGGTGAAGAGCTGCCTCAGCAAGCGCCCGAAGCGTTCTGGTGCTGCGAGTGCCTGGAGCGAGCCGTGGAACTGGAGCTTGCCTTGGAGCAGAAGCTGCTTGAGCTCGGCGGTGAACCTGCCGCGGAAGACACGGCTGAGAACCCGGACAGGGAGGAAGAAGCATAAGGAAGCTGCGACCCATCTGAATCCGTCGAGGGCGAGGCCACCGCCAGGCACCGATTTGCCAAGATGAAGTTGGGGTCACTACACCAAACGACAAGAATCGTACGCTACGGAGTTTGGATCACTCGTTTGAGGCTGCAAAGGGTCGTAGTAGCTTAGACCGTTGCGGAGGCCTCCATCTGATGATGTATTACTTGACTGACTGGACGCTTACCAATATGCTTGGTGAATGCCTAGGCCAAGGAGTGACGACAAGCGAAGCGCCATCCTGGCTGCTGCGACTCGTATTATTGTGACCCAAGGATTGAGTGCACCGACGGCGGGGATCGCTAAAGCGGCTGGTATCGCGAACGGCTCACTCTTCACCTATTTCCCGACAAAGTCCGACCTTTTCAACGCTCTTTATCTTGAATTGAAGCTAGAGATGGCTTCCAACGCCCTGAAGAACGTTCGAGAAAGCGACGATCTCCAAAAGCAGGTGTTTCAGATCTGGCAGAACTGGACGGATTGGGCGCTGATGTCCTCCGAGAAGCGAAGAGCGCTGGCTCAGCTTGGTGTATCCGATGTAATCACACCTGCAACCCGTGCTGCGGCTAGCAAAGGGATGGCGAGCACCGCAGAGCTCATGAAACAGGTTTGCGCCACCGGCCCGATGCGCAAAATTTCAATAGCCTTCGTTTTCACGCTCATGAACTCTGTGGCGGAATCAACCATAGACTTCATGACCCAAGACCCGGCAAACGCCAAGAAGCATTGCAGGGAAGGTTTTGATGCCTTATGGAGGATGGTGGCCTGATTTTCAGATCGTGTATTGACTGACTAGACAGGCATTCAAAAGGAGAAATAACGATGGACGCTTTCAACGACAAACACATAGAACGCAGGGCATACATCATTACTGGTCCGACCTCTGGCATCGGCCGGGCAACTGCATTTGAGGTAGCCAAGCATGGCCTACTCATTCTGGTTGGTCGTGATCCCGAAAAGCTCAACGAATTACAGAATGCAATCGAGCAAAAAGGCGGGCGCGCCGTGTCGGTCGTGTGCGACTTGTCGGATATTGCCAGCGTTCGGCGCGCGTCTGCGGAGATCATCGCGCTCGAACTTCCGATCGCGGGGCTACTCAACAACGCTGGAATCTCTCCGATGCGTCCATCCAAGAGCGCTCAAGGCTGGGATTTGACGTTTGCCACGAATCATCTGGGACCATTCGCATTGACCGAGGCGCTTGTTGCTCACTTTCCTGACGGAGCAAACGTCACGTTCGTCGTCTCCGCCGTGGAAGACCCAGAACGTAAGCCAGCCAAAGTATTAGGGATGCGTGGCGGACGCTATATATCCGCAGAAGCTAGCGCTCGGGGCGAGTGGAAGCAAGGCGGGTCCAGTTTGCCAGGCGCGGACGCCTACGCCACGTCAAAGCAGTGCCTTCTTGCGGTGGCACTGGCGTTTGCACGCGAAACCCCCAGATTGCGCTTCAACTCTGTAGAGCCCGGGATCACTCCGGGAACCGGTCTTGCCCGCGATGCGAATATTGTTCTTCGTTTCGTGTTTGGTCAGGTTCTCACGTTATTACCTCCTTTCTCCAAATACAGGAGCACGCCAGAGCGGGCGGCGCGTGTCATAGCAAAGATATTGACGGATGAATCAGGGAAGTCCGGGGTCTACTATGACGAAAAAGGTCATCCGATGCTCGGCTCGGAGCAGATGCGCGATCTGAAGTTCCAGGATCGCGTTGTCGCCGAGACCCGCGCCTTGCTGGCCTCTGCTCCTGCCTAAATTCAGTCTATTCCAGGCTTTCCCGACAGAGATCATTCGACCATCTACGGAGGCTGGAGAGCAGCAGAGTTTTCGTGAACCGAAATCTGGATTGTGCATGGCTTTCCATACTCTGTCTTTTCCACGGCCTGTTTTCGTCCGTTAATGCTGGACAAAGCGTGACCTGACCGATGTTTTGTACCAAGCGGAATGTTAGTGTAACTCCTTGTTCGACCTTAGTCCGTAGCCGTCGTCGCCGGGGGTGTGGAGATGTGGAAAACGGGTTTTGTTTTCCACATCTCCATGCCCCGGGTTTGGAAGGATGGTTTGCGGTGCCGGTGGCCTGTAACCCAGCGCCGAGTGTGGCCGTTCCGTGTTGTATTCCACTCGCCATCGCTCCGTCAGAATCTGTGCCTCCTTCAGTGAATAGAAAATCTCGCCGTTCAAAAACTCATCTCTCAGCTTGCCGTTGAAACTCTCACAGTACCCGTTCTCCCACGGACTCCCCGGCTCGATGTACAACGTCTTCGTGCCCAGCTTCGACAGCCACTTCCGCAACTCTTCGGCAATGAACTCCGGCCCATTGTCCGAACGAATGTGCTCCGGGATCCCGCGCACCAACATCACATCGGCCAACGTTTCGATCACCTGCAAACTTCCCAAACACCGCGCTACTCGCAACGCCAAACATTCCCGCGTGTACTCGTCGATCACCACCAGAATCCGCAGCGCCCGTCCATCGTGCGTCATGGCTTTCACAAAATCGTAGCTCCACACGTGATTCGCGTACTCAGGACGCAACCGCACACACGAGCCATCCCCCAGCCACAACCGTCCTCGCGCCCGTTGCTTCTGCGGCACTTTCAGCCCTTCGCGTCGCCAGATCCGCTGCACTCGATCCTTGCCTACTTGCCACCCCGCGCTCCGCAACAACACCGTGATGCGCCGGTAGCCGTACCGCCCATACTGCGCGGCCAGAGCCAGGATCGCCTGTGTCAGCTCGTCTTCGTCCGCGCGCCGCAGCGGCAAGTAGCGCTGTGTCCCTCGCCACTGCCTCACCACTCGGCACGCCCGCCGCTCACTCACTTCATATTCCTCGCGGGCATGCTCCACGGCGCACCGACGTCGCTCCGGGCTTAGAAGTTTCCCTCCGCAATATCCTTCAGGATCTGCTTGTCCAACGACAGCTCCGCCACCAGCCGCTTCAACTTGCCGTTTTCTTTTTCCAGTTCCTTCAGCCGCTTTGCCTGGTCCATCTTCAGACCACCGTATTCCTTGCGCCAGCGATAGAACGTCTGCACCGTGATGCCGGCTTCTTTGCAGGCTTGGGGGGTGGTTTTTCCGTTCGCGATGCCAACTTCAATCTGCCGCAGCATCGTCACGATCTGCTCTGGTTTGTACCTCTGGATGGGCATGACCCGCTTTTCCTCCAAGTGGATTCTCTCTCATTCCACCTGGTACAAATTGGGCCGGTCACGTCACCGAGCATGCGCTCTGTTACTTAGGCCACTACACCCATCGCGTCGCCATCTCCAACCACCGACTTGTCTCGATGGCCGATGACCAAGTCACCTTTCGCTGGCGCGACTCCGCTCATAACAAT
>JBEKPH010000069.1:0-25821 GCA_049520915.1 Terriglobales bacterium | reverse complement strand
TCCCGGGTTCGGCCGATATCGGCGTGCATAGCATCGATGCCGTTCATGGCCAAGTTGATTATTACCTGCTGCAACTGCACTCGATCCCCCACTACACCCGGCAAGTTAATGCCGAGATCGAGCCGCATATGGACATGATTGCGTGTTGCCTCGTGACTCACCACAAGCGCCGCTTCTCGAATCACATAATTGACATTCAGTTCGACCCGGTCAGAAAAGTCCTTCTTCACGAGCGCCCGTACTCGCGAAATGATGTCCTTGATCCGGAGGGCGTCCTCCGCAATTTCTGTAATAGCTTCCTGTACTTCGTCCAGATTCGGTAGCCTACCTTGCATCTCACGTCGAACAACATTGCTGGTGGTGAGGATCGCGGTTAGTGGCTGGTTCACTTCATGAGCGATGGAAGCGACTAATTCTCCAATCGCCAGTACGCGAGTGACGTGGGCAAGCTCCGTTTGTGCGACTCGCAGTGCCTCCGCGGCTCGTTTTCGAGCCGTGATGTCCCGCGCCAAGACCACCCCATACACCCTTTCTCGTTGCACCTTTCGATAATTCACTTCCACCGGAAATGTCGATCCATCTTTGCGTCGGTGTTCCGTCTCAAACATCGCATATCCGGACTCTCGCAACTGTTGCTCCACGCGAGCGCGAGCGTCTTCATCGAGGTTCGGGTCGAGATCAAAGATCGACATCGACAGCATCTCTTCCCGGCTGTAGCCAAGTTGCACACATGCCGTCTGATTCACGTCCAGTAAACGCAGAGTCTCAGGATCAACAACCTCAATGGCATCGGTCGATTGGTCCAGCAACGTGCGAAACAGGTCCGGGTCTTGAAACATGCGGTCTTGGTCGCGGACTATGGTCATGACTTGATCATTGGGCGTGCGGGGCGGTTTGCCCGCTTCTGAGAGGCGACCTTGCGTCAACGTCTAATTTGCCTACGGATAACTGGAATATACTGGAATATATGGAGGTCGGACTCGCCTCAGAATATTGGTTCAATAAAGAATTGGCAGTGAACCCTTTTTGACCCGAAGAAGGCTACAGTATAGCGACGGCGCACCGCGCGGTCTGTTCAAAATTGCACACTTTTACGCGGCGGAGTTGCGCTGGAGTGGGTGCGCGGGCACATCCCGACCGTCTTGGAATCGGCGGCGGAATAAACAAACGAAGTCATTTTATGGAATGAACCGAAGTGCGTGTTGAATAGCTAGGGAGCCGGAACGCTCTTGCTGATGTCTTCATTCGATTATGAGGCTTTTGGGAATCGAATCTGGAGTCGTCCAGCCATTCTTACCAACTCAGCCAGGGATGGCGCCTCCATCTTTTCCATCACATGGCTGCGATGCGCTTTCACCGTGTTTTCGGTGGTTCCAATTTCGCTCGCGATCTGCTTGTTGAGCATGCCCGATACCACCATTGCCAGGACTGACTGCTCTCGTGGCGTCAGCGACTCGAACCGCTGTTGCAAAACGGCAGTCTCCGTTTCGTTCTGCCGTCCGGCTCGATCCATCTCCAATGCTTTGTGCACCGCATCCAGCAAATCTTGATTGCGAAATGGCTTGATGAGAAACTCGACCGCCCCCGCTTTCATCGCCTCCACCGTCATAGGAATATCGCCGTGCCCTGTTATAAAGATGATCGGAATATGAATGTTGGCCTTGGCCAAGTTACGCTGCAATTCGAGTCCGCTAATTCCCGGTAACCTGATGTCGAGCACCAAGCAACTGGGTCCATCAACTCGATTGATCGGCCACAACTCCTCTGCACTCCTAAATACCTTGACTTGCAAACGCACTGATTCCAGAAGGCGCTTGATCAGTTGTCGAACGGAGGGATCGTCCTCGACTACGAAAACGGTGGGCGTGGGTTCATCCATAAAGCGTACCCCTGCCAATTTCTAAACGTAGGCATTCTATACCATAGTTGCTTACCATAGTTGCTTCGTGCTCGATTGAAGTTGCTTGGTGCTCGGCTAACCTCGCGACATACATTGTCGCGTACGAAAGTTGAACGAGCGGTTGACAAAATACTGGCCGGTTAGTGCGGATTGGCTGTGACGCATGGTTGGGGCAGTTGGCGCTCTTTCGCGCACGCTGGGTTCCAGACATTTAAGCTCGCAGATCCCCATAGAATGTGGGTAGGCATACGGAATAGAGCGAGCGCCGTGCCGAAATTTCGGCAGAAGTGCCGGCAGTCCGGCAGTAAGGGCACATTAAGAAGCAAATTTACTGTATATCTACTTTCAGGAATGTGTGCCGACGTATCAGCTTGAAACTGATTCGCTCGTCGGCAACCCAATCAGGCAGCGTGTTGAAAGATAATGAAGAAGTACGCCCTCTGTCGGCCAATCGCAATACCATCAAGGCGATGGAACAGCACGGACTCATCAGCCCCGGAAAAGGTCGAGGCTCGCTCACTATTCTGTGACGTCTGGAAAAAAAGCAAAAACTTCTTAGAGCTTGAACAGTGATCCCAAAGAAGCGTCATCAATATGGCTATCGGGCGCTAGCCAGTGAACAAACTCTCTGGCGCTGATGTGCGGCGGCTTTTGAACTTCCGTTTTCTCAAGGCCGGACTCAAGGCTTGCTTGCTTGCCCGTGTTGGTGACAACCGTCCATGTCTTCGTTTTCATAGTCTTTACTACGCCGGACGGTAGAGCAGCTCGGCACTCGCACCAGATTCAAGGAGAGCAGGCAATCCACCTTCATCTGCGACGGTCATCAAGAGTATGACTAACTCTCAGTTCCGAGACTGTGCCAAAACGACCAGTTCTTCAGATTTATTCGCGCCTCGCGGGAGACATTTCTACGGTTGACGACTCGCGCCCCTTTTAGCGTTCTGAGCACTTAAGCTCAGACGAAGTCCGCAAAGCCAACTAACCTTGAAAGCAGATCAGCTTTCACAGATGGGGAATCGAGCGAGGATGGATGCAACCTCTAAACGATCTCGCAAACGAACTTAATTCTTCCTCTCGGAGAAATGAGGAAACAAGTTGACCTTGCCGGGCAATTTCACTGGAGTGGATAAAGCAACGCTAAGAATCTACAAGGAGACGGCTGGTATGCCGATAGTCGGTGGATGCTCGGCGTGCAAAAACGTGGTTTTCGACGGTAGATTCGTCGAGGGAGCGGCAGGAGAACGCCGCGACAAAATGGAGAACATGTTTCAAGAACATTATCGGGGCGTCCACCAAAGCAATGATGGATCACTGAACGAGGATAAGAGCAAAAATATCATCTGAACTCCAGCGGCAGGTGCGAAAGTAATTCTTGATGGCAACTTCTGTAAAGACGACGGGCCATACCCCTCGAAAACACCCGAGTTCGGAGTCGGCAAGTTGCTACTCGCCGTCGTCTTGGCAGTCGTGTTCTGCTAGTCCAGAGTATGCAGCGTCACCGCTTCTTTCGAGGCGGTCATGTCCATCGGTATAGAGCTATTCTTCAATTTGGGTAGATAGTGAAAAGACATGCCGATATTGGTTGCGTAAATAACTAAGCCGCGCGAGTCGGTACCGCCCGCACATTCCAAAATTACGGCAGATCGAATGGGAGTAATGTGATTCGGTAAATGGGCCAGAATGCCAACGAGTGAGGGTCAGGTAAATGACGGTACGCTGCGGAGAATATCTGGGATTAGAGCTTCGACTCGATCCCCCACGCCTCCAGCAAATCTTGGGGAACATACTTGCTGTCTTTATGCTTTTTAGCCCATTCCTTCAACGGAATCGAATTCCGATATTCCTTCTCTGAAAGATTCAATCTCCGCACCATCTCCTCAAACGAAGTCGGTGTATTGGGGATGTCTCCGCTAAGCTTGCCCCAATTTGGATTACCCTTGCTTCGCAACCTTTGCACCTCGCAAATATCCTAGCTGACGAGAGACGTGTTCAAACAAACGAAGGTCACCTTGGGAAGCGACCTCTGAAAATGTTTCGAATTTCCGGCGACCCCAAAACGAAAACGCCCCAGCGACTCTGTTTTGAGTTGCGGGACGCTCGTCGAACAGCCCTCCCCCGAAGTCTGCTCGATTCCGAGGCTATCCTGCCACGCGGTCTTCGACTATGGCTCCTAAGTGCATCTCGCGGCACTCGTGGGCTTATCTGAGCGGAGCTAAGAACAAACGGGAGGATCGGAGTGGGGAACAACTTGACTGACACCCCATTCATTTCAGTCCTTCGCCAACCATGCCAGAGCCTCATTGCGAGTATGAAAAGTGGGGAATTCGCGGCCAGAGAAGTTGCTCACGTCCTCGGTGAATCCATTAGGAAGATTGAGCGTTCCCACAAATGCCGATTTCTTGACGAAAGGCTTGTCAAAGGTCGCGGTCTCTTTCAAGACACGGATACCTTCCGCGTCGAAAGTTGCTCCCGAGAAATCGGTGAGCGCCAAGACTGAACCGAGCGGACGGGCGGTCACAACGTCGGGAAGCGCCCGGAGAATCTCTGCGACCTCGCCAGCCAAGCACGTTGATAGGTCTACCAAAAGAATCTGCTTGCCCTGGTGGGTGATGAACCGAATACGGTCGGTCATGGATCAGCCCTGCTTCCTGCCGGAGGAGCGAGGAAGTCTGTCACGGGGGACTGCCGAATGTCAACGATCCTGCGGGTACTCGTCGGGAGAATCGCGCTCTCGAAGCCTTTAATGCCGCTCAAATTTCACGGTCACGGGCTGGGAAGTTTTGCCATGTATCTCGCCACACGAAGGGGATTTTGCAGAACTGACGTCCAAAAGTTTTGTCCAATTTCTCGGAGTGAGCAATATGAAACAGTTCTCAAAACTCGGGACTCTTAAGCTTCGGGTAGGAGATAAAACCATGCCTTTGCCCGAGGAAGTTCACCGCCGGCTCGCGGCTCGCGCCGCTACTGATCCCGATGTCGCAAGCCTGTTGGCAATGTTCACAACTTCCGACGAGACTGTCAGCGAGCCTGCGCTAGATCAGGTCATCGGGAATGCAGAAACGACCAAAGTCTGAGGGAGCGAGGTAGTCTTGGCCGACTACTTTCTCCGCTCCAGCAACTATCCGAGAGTGGTTGCCGTCGTATGTCATTTCACCAATCCAATCCCTCTGATTTCGATATGAAGAGGAGGGCGGGGTGCGACAACATATAGATCCGCAGCATCCACCAGACGAGGAAAAGCAATACTCGAACCCAGGCCCCCTCTTGCGCGAAATCTGATCATCCCGCAAAACGCGGCTCATCCATCCCGGTAATGCCCGCTCGCAAGCGAAATAGGTCGCCCGACTGGGGATGCTGTTGCTTTTGCTCCTTGCTTAGCCCCAAAGCGGCCGAGGTAATGTATAGCTCATCCAGTCGCTCGCCCCCAAATGCACAACTTGTGGGGTTGGCTACAGGCAGCCTGTACTCTCGGTCCACCTGGCCGTCCGGGTTATAGCGAATCACCTTCCAGCCTCCACAGTAGGCGCTCCACACGAAGCCTTCACTGTCCACCGTTAATCCATCCGGTATCCCGGCTTCAGGACTTGTCTGTACGAACGTCCGGCGATTTGCGATCATTCCGGTTTCGGCTACATAGTCGTAGGCATAGATGCTGTAGCGAAAAGAATCGGTGAAATACATGATCTTTCGATTCGGACTCCAACCGATTCCATTGGCCACGGTAATATCTTTATCCATTACCCGAGTAGAGCCGTCGCCCGAAACACAAAACAACTCACCATCCGGCCCCTTAGGATTGGCATCGTTCAACGTACCTACCCAAAATCTGCCTTCGCTATCGGTCGCCGCATCGTTGAAACGAAAACCCTGCCGCCCGGCGAGCGGATCGCAGAGTGGCTCAAACAGTTCGCGTCGCGTGTCCCAAGCGGCGATTCCCTTGGCGGTCGCAGCGATAAACCCGCCCGCCTTCCGAATTCCCAACGCCATCACTGGCATGCCCGTTTCAAATATCTCGACGCCCTTTGTTGGCGGAGAGAAGCGCAGGATTTGAAACTGCTCGATGAAGTTCACCCAATAGAGACAACCTTCTTGCGAATGCCAAACAGGTCCCTCCCCAATTACATTGCGGATTTCGAGAACATGTTCCACTTCGCTCATCGCTCACCTGCTTCCTTGGGTTCCACAGTTACTTAGTTTTCAGTCCGCACGCCAGACTCGAGCCGCGCAACGCCATTCATGTCAAAACTCGGGGTCATGGTGGTGATTTCGGAACTCAAAATGTTCGCAGAAAAATAAAAGCAAACCGGCGCAAAGTGTGCTCTTCGTTGCGCTGCCACTTTAAATGAAATTTCAGCAGGGGTGAAGCGTCCGCTAGGCGGGGCGGGCAAAAAGGGGCCCACGTTCGCGTCCTCCCAGCGTCGAACCTACAGCTTCCGAACTCTACAGCTTCTTAGGTTAACGTCTACAAGTTCACCCGTAATTCAGATTTCGGGAACCCCCGCATCTCAAATCAGCAATCCCGTGACCCGTTCTATGAACAGACGGGCGGCAAGGATTAGAGCCATAGAGGATTGCATTGGAGGAATGCACATGCGAACTTCCCGTTTTCTGAGTCTGGCGATTGTCTCAGTGCTAGTCGGATGTTCCGCTTTTGTCTGCGCACAGGACGAAAAGCCTCAGGACAAACCCGCCCAGAAGGAAGAGGCGAAGCCCGAACCAAAGCAGGACGAATCCAAACCCTCAAAACAAGAGAAGCAGGAACCGAAACAGGATCAAAAGCAGGAGCAAAAAGAGTCGCACGACCAGATGAAGCCCCAAGGACAAGAGCATCCGGACCAGCCGATGGATCGCGCGCAGCCGCAGGCGCAAGGACATCCGGAAAAGGCGGGGAATGCCGGGCCTGCGGGCAAGGGTGGGCACATCCCCGACGACAAGTTCCGCGCTCAGTTTGGCCGCAGCCATACTTTTAGCGCAAGGACTGTAATCGTGCAGGGGCAGCCGCAATTCCAATACGGCGGTTACGGCTTTCAGTTGGTGGATGCTTGGCCGGAAGGCTGGGCGTATACCGACGACTGTTACATCGACTACATCGATGGAGAGTATTTCCTATTCGATTTGCTTCATCCCGGCGTTCGGGTCGCGGTTTTCGTTGTGCTGTAACGCAACGCCGCACCGATATTGTCCGAGAAAGGTGGGCCCTCTGAGTCGTGAGCGATTTCTGCTGACTCAACCTCACGGGGGTTCACCTTCATTTTTTAGCAGCAACATTGCAACGCGGCTGGACGCGGGTTCTAGAAGTTCGCCGAAGAGTCGAGAGGGTAAGCAGCAAAATCTGGAGGTTCGACGGGCATTTCGCCAGGCCACCCGACGATGTCGTCCTTGGGAGGAACGGCGGGGCACGCCACGTCGGTCCGACCAGGAGGAACGGCTTGATCTGGTGCTTCCGAGAGATGCGGTGCAGCCGTCCGACCGGAGTCAGAGAACTGCACCACCAGAGGAGTCAGCCGCACGTCATACTTCTTACGCCGGGGAAGGGATGGCGCCTCCTTCACATCACTCTCCTTATGATTCCCACACTCTATCGAGTAAGCGATCCCGCGTCTGTTCAATATTGCACGTTTTCCTGAGGCTCTTGCTGTATCTTCGCCGAGCCTGGACGCCATCCCGAAACGGGCTGTTGCGAGAACCCGCGCCAGCGGTTTCGTCCACCGGTCTGACCGATGTTGCTATCTCTCCTGTTACAATCGCTACCTTTATGATTCTGGGGAACTTCCTCCGCTACAGAAACGTATTCCTGTTGTGCTGTTGAAGGCAGCAGCGTCTGCCCCCGAAGGACTCCCATTTCAGCAGAAGGGGTGGGATAGGCTGTTCTGATCGGTGGGAGCGACGATTGGGGGCCGAGCTAGGCTCGGCTAGAACGGGACGAGTCACCCTCCCCATACCCAACACTCGGAGTTGCTTTTGGATGATGCCCAGGTTGTCGGATTGCTGGTCCGTCGCTGCATTAGTGGCGACGCGGCGGCTTGGGAAGAGATCGTTCAGCGCTATCACCGGCGGATTTATAACGTCTGCTACCGCTTTGCCGGGGATGCGGAAAACGCCCAAGACCTTACCCAAGAGGTCTTTATCAAGATGTACCGCACCTTGAATACCTATGACTCGGGTAAGGGTGCGTTTATGACCTGGGTCACTACGATCACGCGCAACCTGCTGGTGGACCACTTTCGGAAGTCGAAGGGGGATCGAATCACGGATTCCCTGGATACGGCGCCTGCCGAACATGAGGACGCCCAGCCTCTAAGCGAGCAAATCGCCGACCGGGGAGCGGCTCCGGATACGGCCGTCCAGAGCCGCGAGACGCGGGATATGGTGCATTCGGCGCTGCAAAAGCTGTCTCCGGAGCTCCGCGAGGCGGTCATTCTGAGGGATCTACAGGACATGGACTATCGGGAAATTGCCACGGCTTTACGGGTCCCAGAGGGTACCGTAAAGTCACGAATTAACCGGGGACGAGCGGAACTAGCACGCCTCCTACAACGTACATATAAGCAGGTGATGTGATGCCAGAGGAAAGAAAAGACGGGACGCACAACCTGGAAGGCCTGGACCGGGCCAGCCGAGGGGTCCCCATGGAGTGTGCGGAGTTCGACGCCTGGCTGAGCGAGGCCATCGACGCCGAGCTTGGGGAAGTCGGCGAAGGGCAACTTAGCTCGACTCGGAGCACGACCCAGAAAGCGAACTTCGAGGCGCACCGGCGGATTTGTCCGACTTGCGGTCCCTTGTTTGCCGAGGTGCAATCGGGACGGGAATGGCTACGCAGCCTCGAAATCGTCGAGCCTCCGGCCTACCTGGTGCATAACATTCTGGCAGCTACGAGCGGCGTGCTGAGTTCTAGAACGGCGCGCGCGGACGGGCGAAGCACTCCATTCTGGGAGCGGCTGCGCGAGGGGTGGGACTCGTTCTTCACTCCGGCAGCGGCGTTTGTTCGCCAGCCCCGGTTCGTCATGTCGTTCGGGATGATCTTCTTTTCGTTCTCGCTGGCCTTGAGCGCGGCGGGCGTGAAACCGAAGGATGTGGCTAAGGTAGATTTACGGCCGTCGGCTTTGCGGCATGCTTACAATGATGCGCAGATCAAGGTGGTGCAGTATTACGACAATATTCGCTTTGTGTATGAAATCGAGTCGAAGGTGCGCGAACTGAAACGGGCCAACACTCCCGCGGAACCCGTACCTTCGGAGCAGAAAGACAATCGCAACAAGAACAACACAAGTGGAGCACCAGAACAGAGACAGGACCGTAACTATTCCCAGGATTACAGCCAGCCGATTTTGGCCGCGCTGCAGGCCGGGGACCCCAACGCGCCGCTTTTGCGTGATGGGGTGAGGCGAGCAAAACCTGCCGTGCCTGTGACCACGAATCGGAGGTTTGTATGAACTGCGCCAATCATGCTGATGCGTCAGCAGTGGCCTATTGCCGCACTTGCGGGAAGGCACTGTGCGCGAATTGCACGCGTCCCGTGCGGGGCGTTATTTATTGCGAGGATTGCCTGGGAGCGAAGATGGAAACGCCTCCTCTGCCTCCTCCGCAAACACCTTATCAGCAGTTCATGGACCAGGGGCTCGGTCTGAAGGTAGCACCGGGTCCGGTTTCGGGACCAAATCCTACGGTCGCGGGAATTCTGGCAGGATTCTTTCCCTTTGGCGTGGGAGCAGTGTACTCGGGGCAATATGCGAAAGGGTTGGCGCATCTGGCAGTAATGACCCTGCTGATTGTTGGAGTGAGCGCCAGCCACGGTACCGCTCCTACTCTCGTCTGCGCCCTTGGCATCGCATTCTTCTACGTCTATCAAATTATCGACTCGGTACGGACCGCCAAGGCAATTCAGACAGCGCAGCCGATACCGGATCCCTTTGGATTGGCGTCCACGTTCAGCGGCGGCGCAAAGATCGAAACCAATAAGATTCCGATCGGCGCGATCGTGCTCATTTTGTTGGGCGTGCTTTTTCTGCTGAACACCATGGGAGTGGAGTTCGGCATCGATCGCTTTTGGCCTTTGATTTTGATTGGCATTGGCGGATGGCTTTTCGCGCGCAACTGGGGCATGCTGCCCGGAGGCTGTGCGGGGTGCCCCTGCGCTCGCTGCCGGACGCGCAAAATTATGGGCCCATCGATTCTCCTGACAGTTGGCTTCTTGTTTCTGCTGGAGAGCTTGCGGGTGGAAAATCTTGGCTTCAACCACACGTGGCCAGTCATTCTGCTGGTCATTGGCGGCGTAAAACTGCTGCAAGGCAGCGCATCAACGGAGGGACACGTAGGGCCGATCGAGGGCACGTATCCACCGGGAGGGCCGATGCCTCCAGTTCCACCCAGTGTGGTTTCAACGACTTCGCTGGTTCCTATCGATCCGACAGCTCCGCCGACCAACGAGGTGAACCGTGGGTAGCCCGACTTCAACTCCGATCATGACGCCGATGCCACCCGTGGTTCCACCGCCGCCTCCGCACCGTTCTATCGCCGGGCCGGTGGTCCTGATTCTGATGGGAGTGCTGTTTCTTTTGGGAACGATGGGCATCCTCGACATTCATAGTCTGGGACGTCTGTTTGCGCGCTTCTGGCCGGCGCTGCTGATTCTGTGGGGCGTCATCAAGCTGATCGAATACGAGCAGGCGAAGCGCATGGGTCAGCGTGTGCGCGGGATCGGAGTCGGCGGCGTTTTCCTGCTGGTGTTTCTGATTGGCGCAGGCCTGATTGCCACGCAAGCAGCGCGTCTGGATTGGAAGAGCCTTGGCGAACATATTCAACTGGGCGATGACGAGGGTCTCGACGACATTTTTGGCGGATCGACGTTTGACTATAGCGACGATTTGACCCAGGAAATTCCGGCCGGCGGCAGCCTGCATATCAACGATGACCGGGGCACAATCACCGTCAACGAAGGCGATGGCAAAACCGTGAAAGTGTCGGTGCGCAAGAAAGTCCGGGCCGACAAGCAGGAAGATGCGGACACTTACAACTCCAAAACCAAGCCGCAGCTAACGGTGGTCGACAAAGTGGTTACGCTCGACGCTGAGACGCACGCTGCCGGCGATCATAGCGTGACGACCGATATGGACGTCTATGTGCCCCGCAACACCGACATCGTTATCGTTTCGCGGCGTGGCGATATCACGATCAGTGGCATGAACGGCAACGTTGATATCACGCACCACAAGGGCGAGGTCAATCTCAACGATCACACCGGAAATGCCACATTCAATCTGGAAGAGAGTTCTGCCCGGGTGCAGCACTTGAAAGGCGATCTGACAATTCAGGGCCGCTCGAACGAAGTTGCCGTGGAAGATGTGGAAGGAGCGGTTCACCTGAATGGTGAGTTTCAGGAGAGCGTGCGACTGGTCCGCGTGAGCAGCGGAGTGACTTTCCATTCGACACGGACCGAAATGGAATTTGGGCGGCTCGATGGCCGGTTCGATCTCGATTCGGGCGACCTCCGCGCAGATTCGTTATATGGGCCAATGCGTTTGACCACGCGATCCAAAGACATTTCGATCGAAGGCTTGTCGGGCGATCTGCGTTTAGAAGACGAAAATGGCACGGTCGAAGTTGGACTGTACAAGCCAGGAAATATTCAGATCGATAATCGCAAGGGCGATGTACACGTTTCCATTCCTCCCAATACCGCGGTAAAAGTCGAGGCGCGAACGCGCGAAGGGGAAATCGACAGCGATTTCGACGCCATCAAAGTTGAGAATCGCGAGAAAGATGCGAGCGCGAGTGGATCGATCGGGACGAACGGTCCGCGCCTGGTGATCAACTGCGACAAAGGTGGGATTGAGATTCGCAAGGGAACAGTAGCAGTCGTGCCCCCGGCTCCGCCAAGTCCTCCTGCCACTCCGGGAAAACCAGGAAAACCGGCGAAGGCACTGCCAGCGCCCAAAGCAGCGCCGGTGGAGAGTGAGAACTAAGAACCGAGAATTGAGAATCGTTAAGAGACCTAGACATTTCAGCCGTCACTCGATGCTGCAGAGTGATCTCGGCCCTATCTCTCATCGCCCCGCCTTCGGAACCCAAATCCCACGCACAAAACAAAACGCCCCAGACTCTTGCGAGTCATGGGGCGCTCAGTCGAACAGCCCTCCCCCGAAGTCTGCTCAATTAGGAGAGTACCTCCTATACGAAAATCGTGGAATGGCACTCGAGTGGGGGCCATGGCCCAATCGTTACCGTACATAGCCGGTTACTGGTAACCAGACTTCGCCCACAAACCCTTGCGAACTCCGCTGGTCGCCGCCTGTGGTTGTTTACTTGTGGGCCGCGATCGGCGCTGTCGCCGGTGAGATGTCGGCCTCAGCTACGCCGATGTATTTGTCCGCGCCGCCGTAATAGAAGAGATAGTGACTTCCCTCTGGTGCCGCACCCTCGACAAAAACGACATTAGGAACCTGTCCCACTTTCTCCCAATCTTTCTCCGGCGCAAATATCGGCTCACTCGTGCGCATGAGCAGATGGCTGGGATCTTTGCGATCGAAAATCGCGAATCCGGTTCTGTACACTGCGTTATCGTCGGCTCCGTTGTAGACGAGAATAATGCCGTTCGGAGTGAGAATCGGCGCGGGACCAGGCTCAACCACGGCCGAATCGAAACTTCCGGGTCGCGCGGCGAGGATGGGTTGGTCGAGCGCTTCGGTCCAGTGCACGAGATCGGTGGAGTAGGCGAGTCCGACCTGGCCGAGTTTGGCCGAACTGATGCCGTGAAAGTACATCCAGTATTTGCCGTTGATTTTCTCGGGGACGATGGCTCCAGACTTGGTCCACGACTTGTACCACTTGCCCTGATATGCAGGGAGAATCACGCCCACGCGTTTCCAGTGAATCAGATCTTTCGAAGTGGCCAGGCAGAGTTGGGCATCTTTCTTGTTATAACCCGTGTAAGTGAGATAGAAGGTTTTTCCGAACTTGACGAGGCGCGGATCTTCGACGCCGCCGTCTTTCTCGTAGTCCGTCTCCGGCGAAAAGACCGGCTGCGGACGGCTACGGAAATGAATGCCATCAGTGCTATCGGCGTATCCGAGGCGGGAAGTTCCGGCGCGATCTTGCGCACGGTAGAGCATCACGAATTTTCCGCGAAAGAAGACAACCGAGGGATTAAAGGTTCCCGCAGACTGCCAGCCGTCGCCTTGTGGCGAGAGAATCGGAGTATTAGAGGCGCGCTGCCAATGTGTGATAGCCGGTGCGGCGGATTGAGCGTCAACAGATGGCAGAAGAGCGCAGGCAACAAGGGCTGCGAGAGAAATGCGAGGGATGGAAATCATGCTGACATTGTAGTGGAGCGATCAGCCTTCAGTCCGAGCCACCACCCCGCAACCTGCTCACAAACTCGCGTGCCACGATCGTTCGTCGCGACTGTTCGTGCTGAACGCGATGGTCCTTCAGTTTTCCTCAGTATTCATCAGTACTAGCGCGGCTCGTAGAAGCAAATTAGTGCGGTTGTGGTGCGAATCTTTTCAGCCTACACAAATAGAGAAAACCCCTATAGAGTTAGAGGCTGCTTCTCACACCTGCTTCCAGGGGAATCCCTTTGAAATTACTTGCAAAGCTCGCAATCACGTCCGCCATGCTGTTCGCAGTACTTGCGACTGCCAGCGCCCAGACTTGGACAAAATTAACCAACCAACCCGGGGTGAACCTCGGAGCCATGCTGCAACTCAGGGACGGCCGCATCCTGGTGCATGAAGAGCAAAACGGAAACTCGAGAGCCTGGCATATTCTTACCCCCGACTCTACCGGTAGCTACGTCAATGGCACATGGAGTTCTGGCGGATTGCTGCCCAGCGGGTACGCCCCGTGGTTCTTCGGCTCGCAGGTTCTGCTGGATGGCAAAACCGTCGTCGTCGAAGGTGGAGAATACAACAACGGCCAAGACGCATGGACGACTCTCGGTGCAATCGGAACGATCTCTGGAAACACCTTGACCTGGACCTCGAACAAGCCGCCCACTGGCTGGGCGAATGTCGGCGACGCTGAAAGCGTGATTCTAGCCGACGGCACTTACATGCAGTCCGACTGCTGTTCGAACCAGGTTGCTTTGTTTAACGGCCCAAATTCCTGGACGGAAACCGGCTCGGTCCTGCAGCAGAATAACGACGAGTCGGGATACACGATGCTCAGCAACGACCTCGTTCTCACAGTGGACACGAAGAGCAGTTCCTGCGGCGGCAGTCAGGGATCTGAACTCTACAACCAAAGCACAGGCGTTTGGTCTTGCGGTCCCAACACCCCAGTGCCTCTCTACAATCCGGGCGATGAAGAACTGGGCGCCGCGGTACTGATGTACAACAACCAGGTGATTCAGTTCGGTGGAAACATCGTTGCCACCGCTATCTACGACGTTGCCAGTAACACATGGTCGGCTGGTCCGACACCGGCCGGCGGTTTGGATCAGGCCGACGGTCCTGCGGCGCTCGAACCGAACGGCAAAGTGCTCGCGATGTTAAGCCCCGGCAAGTTCCTGAGCGGTTGCCAGTTTGTCGAGTACGATCCGAAAACCGGTAAACTAACTAACACTTCTAATCCGGCAAACTGCCCGGGTGACTCTTCGTACGTTGGACATCTGATGATGCTCCCAACAGGTCAGATCATGTTTACCGACTTCTCGGGAACGGTGGAAATTTATACGCCAGCTTCCGGTACCGTTGCCGGAGTCGCGCCAACGATTAACGCCATCAGTGGATCGATCGGCAGCCCTTCGTACAACAACCAACTCTCCGGCGTCCAACTCAATGGCTTGTCGGGAGACGGCGCCTACGGTGACGACTATCAGGGAACGACCAATTATCCATTGGTGGTCCTGTCGCCGACCAATTCGCCAAATACTGTTCTATACGCTACCACTCACAATGAAACCACACACTCCATCGCGCCCAGCACACCGGTTACGACAGAGTTCGATGTGCCGTCTGGACTTGCCACGGGAAGCTACAACCTTTCTGTCATCGCGAACGGCATCCCGTCGAACTCGATTGTGATCAATGTCGTACCGGGCCCTGATTTCAGTCTGAGCGCCAACCCGAGTTCGGTTACCGTCCTGCAGGGTGCGAGCGGCACCAGCACCATCACAGTGACTCCGCTGAACGGTTTCAACAGCAGCGTCAGCTTGAGCGTTACCGGCCTTCCCAGCGGAGTGACGGCGGCGTTCAATCCGAGTTCCACAACCACGACCAGCACACTGACGCTCACGGCTAGCGGCACCGCTACGACCGGGACGTCCACGCTGACAATTACCGGCGTTGCAGGAAGCGTGACCCACACCACGACTCTCACCTTAACCGTTAACTCCAGCGCTGGTCCCAAAGTAACCTTATCAACAACCTCGCTGACTTGGGGCACGGTTGCTGTCGGCTCAACGGGCACCACGAAGTCCGTTGTCCTGACCAACTCTGGTAATGCGACGCTGAACATCAGCAGCATCGCTACCAGCGGCGATTTCGCCTTGACTGCCAGCACGAAGCCTTGCGGCAGCACGCTGGCGGCAGGAAAGAATTGCAAGATCGAAGTAACCTTTACGCCGACTGCTTCAGGAACGCGTACTGGCACCTTAACAATTACCGACAACGCTCCGGGAAGTCCACAAACGGTGGCTCTCTCCGGCACGGGCGGTGTGGCAGCTAAGCTCACGCCGGCGTCAGCGAACTTCCCGAAGACTGCGGTAGGGACGTCGAGCGCGGCAAAGACATTTACGCTCGACAACCTGGGGACCGTGTCCTTGACCGGCATCAGCGCTTCGACGACAGGACCTTTTAGTGTTTCTACGACAACCTGCTCGTCGAGTCTCGCTGCCAAGTCCAAGTGCACGTTCAGCGTGGTCTTCACGCCGACGCAGACGGGCGCCGCAACCGGAACCTTGTCAGTCAGCGATAGCGCACCCGGGAGTCCGCAGATTTCAACCCTGACCGGAACCGGCAAGTAACCAGGACAACACTGAATCACTCCCAAACGGGACTGCTCACAAGCGGTCCCTTTTTTTGCCTATGCGAGTTGATGGCGCAGCTGAAAAGCTGACGGCTGTTCCGTGCGGTATAATTTCGCCCACTCATGAATCTGGCCCCGGGCACGAAGCTTGGTCCTTACGAAATTGTCTCTCTTCTAGGCGCTGGCGGGATGGGCGAAGTCTATCGCGCCCGCGACTCGCGATTACGGCGCGACGTTGCCATCAAAGTCTTACCGGCAGCGCTTTCGCTCGATAGCGATCGCATGCGACGCTTCGAGCAAGAGGCGCTGGCCACGGCGGCTCTAAATCATCCGAATATTCTGGCTGTGTTTGATATAGGAACCAGCGATGGCTCGCCTTATGTCGTCTCGGAGTTACTCGAAGGCGAGACATTGCGCGACCGTCTGCGGGGCGGAGCGATTGCACTGCGCAAGACGCTCGACTACGCGCTGCAGATTGCGCACGGGTTGGCAGCGGCGCATGAAAAAGGAATCATCCATCGCGATCTGAAGCCCGACAATCTATTCCTGACCAAAGATGGTCGCGTGAAGATTCTGGATTTCGGCTTAGCCAAGCTGACCCAGGTCGACGCCGGCGCGTCCTCTTCGGGAACCTCGATGGCTACCGTTACGCACGGCGGCACAGAAGCCGGAATCGTGATGGGCACAGCGGGATACATGTCTCCCGAACAAGTGCGTGGGATGGTTCTCGATCCGAGGTCGGACATCTTCAGTTTTGGCGCAATTTTATACGAGATGATCTCGGGCAAGCGCGCATTTCACGGCGAGACGCCCGCCGATACGATGAGTTCAATTTTGAAGGAAGATCCGCCTGAACTGACCGAGACGAATCGCAGTGTTTCTCCGGCGCTCGAGCGTATCGTGCAGCACTGTTTGGAGAAGAATCCCGAGTCGCGGTTTCACTCAGCCAGCGATATCGCTTTTGACCTCGAGCATCTGTCAGGCCTCTCCGGAAGCTCGGCGCGCGTAGCGTCGGCGGGCGCTGCTGCGGGATTTTCGCCTTCTCGCCGCAGACTGCTGATCGGAATCGCGTCGGGCGTAGTCCTCGTCGCCCTCGTCTATGGCATGGGGTGGTGGACAGGCAAGGCCGGAGTTCACGAGTCGCAGGCCGAGTATCAGCAAATTACATTTCGCACTGGCTCCATCGGCAATGCCCGGTTTACTCCCGATGGCAGCATTGTGTACAGCGCATCTTGGGACGGCGGCGACAACCAGCTTTATATGTCGCGCACCGACGACCCTGGTTCGCGCGAGTTGGGCATCAAGGATGCCGAGTTGCTCTCGATTTCAAAGGGCGGCGAGTTGGCCATTCGTCTGAACACGCAGTTTCACGGCGGCTATGCGCGCACTGGCACCCTGGCGCGCGTTCCGCTCAGCGGAGGAACGCCGCGCGAGGTTCTGGATAACGTCGGCGACGCGGACTTCGCCGCCGATGGCGACAACATGGCCGTGGTCCGGTACATACCGGAGAACAATCATTGGCGGCTGGAGTATCCTGTCGGGAAAGTTCTGCTCGACACGATTAACTGGATCAGTCATCCGAAAATTTCTCCCAATGGCAAGTGGATCGCATTCGCCGATCATGAAAATCCCGATGGAGACGACGAAGGTTCATTGGCAGTGATCGCGGCGGATGGCCAGGGAAAAGAGCGCAAGCTTTCCTCGGGCTGGACGTCGCTGCAGGGAATTCTCTGGTCTCCGGCAGGAGACGAGGTGTGGTTCACGTCGACGAATACAGGAAGCGCCTCGAATCCCTGCGCCGTATCGTTGTCGGGAAAGTTGCGCCCAATCACGAACGTGCCGGGCGGCATGTGGCTGGAAGATTCGCGGAATAACGACGTGCTCGCAGTCACGAATCACCAGCGGCTGGGAATTCGCGGCAAGGCGCCGGGTGCTAAAGAAGAGGTCGAACTCGGCTGGTTCGGATGGTCGGAGCTGCGCGACATCAGCCGCGACGGCAAGAAGATATTGTTCGAGGAAGAAGGCGACGGCGGAGGTCCGAACTACACGGTGTTCTTGCGTGATACGGATGGATCTCCTCCGGCCCGCATCGGCACCGGCGTCGCGGGTGCAATCTCTCCCGACGGAAAATGGGTGGTGACGAAGCCTGCGAAGGGCGGCCCGATCAGTCTCGTGCCGACTGGTGCCGGCGAAAGCCGCCAACTGACCCACGATAACGTGAGCTACCAGGGCGCGCGCTTTATGCCCGATGGTAAGCACTTGCTCACCACCGGCATTGAACCCGGCCACGGCGGCCGCGATTACCTCGTCGATCTCACTACTGGCGATTCGAAGCCCATCACTCCCGAAGGAATCGCGGGGCGAGAAGTTTCTCCAGATGGGAAAAACATCGCTGTGCGCGGTCCCGATGGCAAGGTTGGAATCTGGGCGATTGGTGAAGGAAAATTTCAAGCGATCCCGGGACTGCCCGCGAACTACGGCTTGCTTAGTTGGACTGAAGACGGCGGCTCGGTCTATGTAGCTCCGAGAAAAGCCCGGGCGAAATCGGCGCTGGTTTCACGGGTCAACATACACACCGGCAAGATGGAACCCTGGAAGACTTTTGGCGAACAAACGGGCGCCGGAGTATCCTCCATCGTTCCGCCCCATCTTTCGGCCGATGGCAACGCCTACGCCTACCTTTATGTGCGCGTGCTGTCGGAAGCGTACGTGGTGAAAGGATTGCGCTAACGGAGTGTTCGAAAACGCAGCAATCGGTCTCCGCTAATACGTCGTGCTGTAAATCACGCTTGAGAAACCTGCGCTGCTGTTAAAGCCGGCGCACCAGATTTGATGGTGGCCTCCGGGAATCGCCTTGTCCGCGCACGATCCCATCTCGGAGTTGGTCGTGACATCCACGGACCACGTCTTCCCGCCGTCGGTGGTAAAGTACATGCCGCCGACATTCGTATAGACGTTGCCGCCCCCGGCCCAGCCTGTCTTGCCGTTCAAGAACAATATCGAACGGATCGGCCACGGTCCGTCAAGCGTGCGGCCGCTCCAAGTGGTGCCACCGTTCGTCGTGAAATGCAGCCAGCCTTCTACATTCGGAGAAATTTCCCCGCCCCCAACCCATCCGTGTTTGTCGTTCAGAAAGAAAACGGGACCGTCGAAAACAGAATCAACAGAATTTCCGCAGCTCCAATCCGAACCGCCGGTAAGGCTGGTGCAGAAATTGATACCCGACGCCCGCGCATGCAGGTTGTTGAGCAGCGAGAATTGCGGCGCAAACCAAGCGCCCGAGGGGTTCGCCACCGCGCTCGCCCAATCGGAAACGCCCGCGCCTCCATCGGTCGTGTATTCGGCGGTGGTCTCCGGATCGCTGCCGGACGGGCCCAGCGGCATCATGATGCCATCTTTTCCCTTCACGAACCGGACTTGCTGCAACCATTCGGGACCGGGACTCAGGTCGCTGCTCCAGACGCGACCACCGTCTTCCGTCCAGCGGAAAACGCCATAAGCCCCGCTCGATCCATCGAAGAAGCCCGTGATGATCACCTTCTCACTGGATAGAGCGTCGACGCCGTAGAAGTAATCGCTCCCCGCGTTGCTTAGAGCTTGCTGCAACCAGCTACTTCCGCCGTCGGTTGTTTTCCAAACCTGACCCTGTTCACCCACGGCATAACCAACCTTTGCGGAAGCGAAAGAGATATCGTGAATAATCACTCCGGGCAAAGTGGTAAGTAACTGCCAGGAGTTGCCCTGGGCTGTCGACCCAGAGGCGGACGGCTGGGCGATCTCCGGATGCTCCGCCTGCGAACGCTCGGCGGAAAGCTCGGTTCGCGACGAACTGACCGGCACCGTCTGCGAAACGTGGCGACTCGGGTTCGCCAGTTCCTGGGAGAACGAGAGTGCGCTAATGAACAAGAGTTGGACGAAGCAAGCGAGCCAGCGGCGCATAAAGTATCTCCTGCACTTTCCGAACCGGAGATGTTAGCACAGCCTCTCCGTATGTCCCAACCTAACTTTCCTCTCTTCCTTGCGGCAAAATCTATCGCAAATAAGCGTCGGTTTTATTGATCCAATCGGCGCGCGGCGGATTGAAAATATCCAGGCTGACGCTATCCCGAAGAGCTTCGACCCGGTGCGGCATGTTTCGTGGGATCGCTAACACCTCGCCTTCGCTCACGACGATCTCTCGCCCATCGATAGCGAACTTCAGCGCGCCTTCCGTAACGTAACTGATTTGCTCGTTATAGTGGCTGTGCTCGGGAACGACGCATCCTTTTTCAGCAGGACGCGGGAAAGCATGATGTCTCCTCCGACAATAAAGTGTCGTCCGAGCAGCGGATTCAACGCCTCGATTGCGACCGAACTCCACGGAACGTGACGAAGTTCGCCCTTCGCCGTAGCGGGTTTCTTGGCCTTCCCCTTGACCGTTCCCTTGAGCACGACTGTCTTGGCGGAACTTTTCGCTCGAGATGCGCTTCCCTTCCCGGATGCATTTCGTACTTTGGTTTGCACGCTCTTCTTTTTTGCAACTCGCTTTTTTACTGCTCTCTTCATGGAGGATCTCCCAAAGACTGATTTGCCAACGCTGCCCGTTTCCGAAGAACCAACGGATCGAGACTCAGGCTTGAGTCTTGCCGCCGCCCAGCGTCACGGGTAGTCTAAACATATTCCATCTTGAGCACAGAAGTAAGGAACATGAAGCTATGAGCGCCGCTCGTTTTATATGGATCGACAACGCCCTGAGGCCCGCCAGCGAAGGTGTGGTTCCGTTCGTGAGTGCCGCGGTGCAATACGGTTTCGCGGTGTTTGAGGGAATCCGCTGCTACTCGACCGATCAAGGACCGGCTGTCTTCCGCCTCGACGAACATGTGGAGCGCCTGCTCAATTCCGCCCATATCGTCGGCTTTCGCGAACTGCCAGTGACCGCCGAGCAGGTGAAGTTGGCCATCAACCAGACGATTGCAGCCAATGAGTTCGCGTCGTGCTACATCCGCCCCATGATTTATCTGGACGGCGGAATGAGCTTGACAGTCGAGGCCGGCCAACCGCGCTTCGTGGTCGCGGTGTGGGAGTGGACGGCGTTTCTCGGCGCGGAGGCGAAAGAGCGTGGGATCCGCGCCAATATTGCGTCCTTCACGCGGCTTCATCCCAATATCATGATGACCAAGGCCAAGGTCTCGGGAAATTATGTCAGCTCGATTCTGGCCAAAACTGAGTCGCAGCGCGCAGGATTTGACGAGGCGATCATGCTCGGTCCCGATGGATACGTTGCCGAATGCACCGGAGAAAATCTTTTTATCGTTCGCAATGTTGCCGGCAAGAAAGTGATCTCGACACCGGCGCGCGCGGGAATTCTGGAAGGCATCACGCGCGACAGCCTGATCGTGCTGGCGAGGGATTTCGGCTACTCCGTCGTGGAGGAGCCGATTTCGCGCGACCAGCTTTATATCGCTGACGAAGTTTTTGTCTGTGGAACCGCAGCCGAAGTTGTGGCGCTACGCGAAATTGACTTCCGCGTCATCGGAGACGGCAAGGCCGGACCCGTTACCCGCGAACTGCAAGCCGAGTTCGACAAGGTGATCAGTGGCCGCCATGCGAGATCGGCGGAGTGGCTCGCCCCGGTCGCCGCGCCGGTTAAAGATTCAGTGTAGAGACGGGGCTTGCCCCGTCTCCGCGAGCAACCAAGTTCGGGCCAGCAGATCGGGCCAGACACGGCAAGCCGCGTCTCTATAGGAGATTTCACCATGGCAAAGCATAAATTCCGGCAGGAAACCGAGGCCGTGCGCGGTGGCACCAGCCTCGACAAGAAGAATGGTCCCCTGGTCGCGCCTATTTACCAGACCTCGACTTTCGAAGTCACAGACATGCAGGAGCAAGTCCGCGCAACTCCCTCGGACCGTTATTACACGCGTTATGGCAACGCCACCAACACGGTCCCCGAGAATGCAATCGCCCAACTGGAAGGCGCCGACGCCGCGCTGCTCTTCTCTTCGGGGATGGCCGCGATCACGACGTCGATTCTCGCGCTGGTGAAGGCGGGCGATCATATCGTGGCGCAGCGCGACATTTACGGCGGAGTCATCAAGTTCTTTTCCAAGTGGCTGCCGCAATTGGGAATCGAAACGACGTTCGTCGACACCAACGACATCGAGCAGCACGAACGGGCGATCCGTCCCAACACAAAAGTTGTCTACGTTGAGTCGCCGACAAATCCTACGGTGCGGGTCGTCGACCTGGAAAAGATTGCGGCCCTCGCGCGCAAGCACAAGCTGGTTTCGGCAATCGATTCAACTTTCGCCACTCCAATCAATTGCCGTCCTGCCGAGTGGGGCATCGACCTGGTCCTGCATTCCGGGACAAAATATTTCGGCGGACACTCCGACATCATGTGCGGCATCGCGGCCGGGCGCGCCGATCTGATCGAACAGATTCATCATGCGCGCACCACATTCGGCGGATGCATCGATCCGCATGCAGCCTTCCTCTTGCTGCGCGGGATCAAGACGCTAGCCGTGCGCGTGGAACGCCAAAACGAAACCGCGCTACGGATTGCCGAATTTCTCAGCCAGCATCCCAATGTTAGGAAAGTGCATTATGCAATGCTGCCGCAACACACCGACTACGCGATCGCGAAGAAGCAGATGGCAGGCGCTGGCGGCGTTCTGAGCTTTGAGGTGGAAGGCAGTGGCGAGGACGCTTGCCGCGTAGCCGAGTCGTTGAACCTATTCACACTCGCGCCAAGCCTGGGAAGCGTCGATTCGCTGGTGACGATTCCGGTGCTGACCTCGCATTACCTGATCGATCCCGCAGTGTTAAAGAAGATGGGCGTGACAGAACAAATGATTCGCCTGTCGGTAGGAATCGAGCACGTAGAGGATTTGATCGCAGACCTGGAAAAAGGGCTTGCCGTACTAGGCGGGGCTCGAAAAGAGGAGGTGGTGGCCGAGTAGAGCGCGCAGGCGGCGTTTTTCACGGCAACAATAGTTGCCGCATCAAACAAGAAATCCTGGCTCGTTTGGAGCCAGGATTTTTCGTTTCGGCAACGGGCTTCTTTAGAAAATGAATTTCAAGGCCAGTTGCAGGATGCGTGCGTTATGGGCCGCCCCGGGACGCAAGAAATTATTGGGGTTGGCGGGGTCGTTAACGCAACTGGGATCTCCGGCGCTACCGTTGTCGCCATAGCAACCGATCGAAGAACTACCACCGGTATACGAACCGTTTCCACCCGCTGAGCCTGCACCACCTGCAATATAGCCCCACTCGGTATGGTTGAAAACGTTGAACGCTTCGGTGCGGAATTCGAACGCCGCACGTTCGTTGATTGTGAAATGCTTGTAGATCGCCATATCAAAGTTAATTTGATGCGGGTTCCGCGCATCGTTTCTTGGCGTATCGCCGAAGGTCAGTCCTTGGGGCGCAGCAAAGGCGGATGGATTCACGAGAAGCGGGCCAAAGCCGTTCGGGCCGTACCCCGCCGGGATTGAGTCCTTACTTGGGTTGCCAACCAGGTCCGGACGAGACCCTGTACCGACTCCATTGGCGACGCCCGCGTTGTCAGCCGGGACAGACACCACCCCCGTCGCGCTGGTCGCGCCCCCATTGGTAACGCTAAAAGGCGATCCAGTCTGAAACGAAGTAATACCGGAGTATTGCCAGCCTCCCAAGAGCTTATGGGTCAGGCCACCACCCTTGAAGAACGGCAGATCGTAAATATAGCTCGCGGTGAATACCTGGCGCTGGTCGAAATTGGAACTGGCCCGATTGATTTTCAGGTTGTAGGAATCGACGAAGCCCGAGTCCGAAGCGGATGATGCATCGTCAATCGAGTGACTGTAGGTATAGGACGCACTGATTTGAAGTACACCCACCGTTTTTCGTGCTGACATCTCAAGCCCGTTATATGAGGACGACGCTCCATTAAACTTGGCCTGGATTGTGCCATAGCCCAGATAAGGACGGAAGAATGCCGCATTGCCGCCGCATGCGACATACATGTTCACACCGACTCCACTGTATTGGGCGGCCGGCGATAGATTAGGATTGAAATTAGCGGGCGTCGTGTAACCGAGAATGGTGACGCCACTCGGGGTGGTTCCGTTTGCGCAATCGTTGACGCCCATGGCCTCGCCGGGCTTGTACGGATTGGTCAGCCCCTGATCAGCCACCGATTTGAGCTGGTTGAGATCAATGTGCGTCCCCAAGTGAGTTCCCTTGCTCCCCACATAGGAGATGATGCCAACGATATGCCCCGGCAGTTGGTGCTCGATATCGAAGTGGAATTGCTGCACGTATGGCCAGATCTGCTTTTGCGGCAGCGATACGATTCCACTTTCTGGAAATGCCGCATTCAGGCTTGCGCCTACCTGAGAATAGCCAGAAGTTACGACCTGCCCGCTGCTATTGAAAACGGACCCTATTGGACCCTGTGAGGGATTTTGTACTCCCGGGGGTGAGCCTTCCAACTGGGTAGCGACCGCCTCGTTGCCGTTAGTGTGCTCGAAGAAGATGCCGTAGCCACCGCGAATCGCCCATTTCCCGTCGCCAAATGGATCGTAGGCGAAGCCAAGACGCGGAGCGGGATTGAACAAATGCCCCTGCGCGCAACCCGTTGGGATTCCTGCTGCCCCGCATTTCACGATTCCATTAAAGGAACCGTTCAGCCCGGGTAGAGTGTTATAGGGGTTGACGTAGGTCCCACCGACGGTGCCATCCAGATTGATGACGGTCGCGCCCGGCGTGAAATCATATTTTGCCGGATCGAAGTTATATGGGATCCCTGCGCCCGGCACATCCAATCTACCGTACACCGTGCCAAACAAACTGATCCGCATGCCAAGGTTCAAGGTCAACCGCGGGGTGGCATGCCAGTCATCCTGGAAATACGGCTCGAAGATTTTGTAGCGGAGATAATACTTACCCTGCCCGCTGGCCTGTTGAAAGCTGCTAAGGTTGCCGGACAGTAGATCCGCAAGCGGGTTTCCGGTTGAGGCGGAATTGGACGTGCTAAAGCTCGTATCGAGAGTGATCAGCCCATTTACCGATGGATTCACCTGCGGGATCTCATTCTTCTGAGATGCCACGAAATATCCACCAATTGTTAGGTTGTGTTTGCCAATAATCTTAGAGACGTTGTCTCGGTATGTGTAACTCGGGTTCGAATTTACCGGCCCATTGGGAACATAACCGGTGTCCAGACCGATTCCCCCGCCCGCAAATTGATTGCCTCCGTTCATTACGAACCCCGGTAACCTGTTCCCGCCAAAACCATTCTGAAACAAGCCCAGGTCGTATCCCGCGGGGCGCTGCGATGGTCCCACATTCTGCATCACAATATGGTTAGCGGAGTAGCCCGCAACAAACTCGTTTAGAAGAGTTGGCGTAATCGTTCCAGTGAGGTGAATGACCAGGCTGGTTGTGGGCGATGAGTATGCGTCCTGAATTGTCGGATAACTGGTGGCGTCAGTCCATAAAGGAGTCGGGCTCACCGAGTCCCAGGAATCGTGAATGTAGCGGACGTTGGCGTGCCACTTCGAATTGATATTCTGGTCGATCTTGAACAGTTCTTCCCTGAAATTCGTCGGGCTTGGAAACCCTGCGGTGTAATTCCCATATCCTGGGGCGGGAACTGAAGTGGGATACGGGAAAAACGCCAACAGAGGCACTGTCAATGGGTCGATCGGAACCTGGTTGTTAGGAAAATTCTGCGGTGCCGATAGGCCTCCGCCCGGTAAGGGATATACATACTGAGGACAATCAACTCCAGGGCAGAGGGCGCTGAAATCGCCGAAGGCAGCCTGCGTCCCCGTACAACCGACACCGCCCGCACCGGCCGTCAAACCACGTTCCTCGCAAGTGGGCACCGCAACATTGAAGTTCTGCCCTGGCACGCGATCACGCCGCCATTCCTGCGAATAGAAGAAGAAGGTCTTGTTCATGCCATCGTACAGATGCGGAATGCTCACCGG
>JBEKPH010000068.1:0-27046 GCA_049520915.1 Terriglobales bacterium | reverse complement strand
CGCCATAATCTTCGGCGCGGAAACAGCCTGCTCCAGCGGGATTCGCTTCGCTCCCGGAACCGATGCCCACCCGGGCGTGAGCGGATCGCCCGGAACCATAAAGTCGTACGTAATCGCTCCTCGTTGTATGTGACTTTCCGGACCCCATGGTCCATCGGGAAACGCTTTGCCCTTCTTGAAGCCATCTTCCGCAGGATCGCTATAAATCAAGATTGCCGCCGCTCCTTCATTCTGCGCCGTCAGGGCTTTGAATCCGCGATAGCTATACGGATTCGAGTACCGCACCAGCACGATCTTTCCCTTTACGTCGATCCCCCACTTTCGTAGCAAATCGTAATCTTCTGGATTGCCGCTGTGCGCGTAAACCACGGGCGCGGTCACTTCTCCGGAGATCGACATCCCGCTCCACGCAGAACTCACGCGGGGATTCTTTGTGTCGGGGTCGACACTATAGCCTTCTTCCCGTAGTCCGGCGCGATACGCGACTGGCGCGATCATCTCGAGCGAAGCGCTTTTCGGCATCGTCGCATACACGTCGTACCGGTGGATGACCACGTCCTCCAACCCCTGCTTGCGCCATTCGTCTGCGACATAGCGAGCCAGGTAATTATTGCGTTTCGATCCCGCAAGATGAGGCTCGGCGGTAAAGATGCGATGTTGCCGGCGCGCTTCGTCCGTTGAGGGAATCGCCTTGAATCTCCGCTCCACCTTGACTTCTCGCGCTGCCGAAGAGGAAGTGAAGCCCGAAATGCTGTCCTGTGAAAAGACACTCGTAACACTCCCGAGAAAAAGGAAGCAGAACACGACGCGATGTTTACAAGTCATAATGGCGGCCCCGGTTGAGCATCTGGCTCGCGCGCAATTATAGACCGCGGGTTGTCGGAGTAAGAGCTTCCGATGCCTGAATCGCGGGCGCCACCCTCATTTTTTCGGACTTGCGTCGCGCGATGCCAGAAGCTACAATCTAACTAACCGGTTAATTACATGAAGCAACCCCTAGACCGCAGGCGCCTTCTTCCACGAAAACGCTCGCCAGCTCTCCCTGCAATTGACGCAATACGGCTCGGGACTCGAGGGCGCCCCGAAGAGAGCCGCGCGGCCATTCTAAAAGCCGCCGTGGCGGAATTCGCCGAAAACGGCATTGCCGGGGCTCGCACGGATGCAATCGCCCGCGCCGCCAAAGTGAATAAGGCTCTTCTTTACTACTATTTTCGCGACAAGGACTCCCTTTACGAAGCAGTGCTCGACCATGTTTTCAGCGGGATGCGCGCCCGAGTGATGCCGGCGCTCGAAAGCAACCTGACTCCCCGTCGCAAGATCCTGGAATATCTCGGCGCTTACTTCGATTACATCGCCGCGAATCCCCGATTTCCACGCGTGGTGCAAGCGGAGTGGATGCGCAGCGGCAACCGCTCAACTCACATGCAGCGGGTGGCTAAGCGATACTTTCGGCCTGTCTTTGAAAAGCTGGTCGTGGTGTTGCGAGAGGGAGCAGCCAAAGGTGAGTTTCGGACGGTCAATCCAATGGATTTCCTGCCTTCGATGGTGGCTGTGGTCATATTTTATTTCAATGCAGCACCGCTGATGAAAACTCTGATGAAGATCGACCCGCTTTCAGAAGCGCGGATTCGCGAGCGGCGTGCGTTTGTTCTCGAGTTTATTTCAGCAGCGCTCTTTCGCAGCGATGAAAGGACGGGCGTGGACACTCGCCGCTCCGGGGTAAAGATGCAAGGAGATCTTCGATGAACGCACGGAATAAATTCCTGATAGCGCTCGGCATCATTCTAGTGATCGCCTCGGCCTACTACTTCTTCTCGACGCCCGGCGGTAACGACCTGGTCCTGGTGGGCACGGTGGATGCGAACCAAATTGTAGTGAGTCCGCAGATTCAGGGGCGTATCCAAAAGCTGCTGGTCGAAGAGGGATCTCAGGTTAAACAGGGTGATCTGATCGCATTACTCGATCCATCCGAGTTGGAAGCGGAAGAACGCGCCGCCGCGGCCACAATCACCAGCATGCGCTCGAAAGTCAGTGAGAGTGAATACACGCGTCAGTCAACCAAGGGCTCGACTTCGGGTGACGTCGAAAATTCCCAGGCGAAGCTCGCCGCTGCTCGTGCACAACTCGCGCAAGCCGAGGCAACGCTAACGCGCGTGGAAAGCGACAGCCGTCGAACGATTGGATTGGCGCAGGCGGGCGTGGCCTCTGAGCAAGACCGAGTTCAGGCGGAGATGAACCTCAAGGCGCAAGAAGCCAGTGTGCAAGCCCTCAAAGATCAAGTGACGGCGAGCCAGGGAGATTTGAATTCGGCGCTGGCGCGTACGAATCAGGCAACCGCGGCGCAAAGCACAGTAGCGTCAACCCGGGCGCAAGTCGATAACGCCGTCGCTCAATTGAAAGAATCGGAAGTGCGGTTGGGCTACACGAAAATTTATTCGCCGGTGACTGGGACGGTGCTCGTCCGGGCCGCGCGCGAAGGCGAAGTCGTCAACGCGGGCCAAGCCATCGTAACCGTGGTGGACTTCAGCGATACCTGGGCGTTTGCCTCGATTCCCGAAACCGACTCCGATCACATCGGAATCGGCGACACTCTGCGGGTCCGCTTGCCCGGAGGAACGGTCGTTCCGGGAAAGGTCTTTTACAAAGCAGCGGAAGCCGATTTCGCCACGCAGCGCGACGTTGGGCGCCGGAAGAGAGACATCCGAACGATTGCTTTGAAAGTCCGGCTGGAAAATCCGAAAGGCGCCTACGTCCCCGGTATGACGGCGGAGGTCCTAGTCAGTCCAACGCAGCTAAAGGCGACGGCCGGGGCGGGACCGAGCAGCGCGGAGGCAGCGGCGAAACCATGACTTCGGATGTCGATCAACCAAACGGTACGACCACCCCAGCCGCTGAGTTCAGCAAAGTTGAAGTTGCCGCCAGCGCTCCCAATGCGATCGAAGTCGATCACATCGTCAAGCAGTACGGCGCGTTCACGGCAGTCGACGATATTTCCTTTGCTGTGAAAGAAGGCGAGATTTTCGGATTGTTGGGCCCGAACGGCGCGGGAAAGTCCACGCTGATCCGGATGATGACCACCCTCATTCCAATCTCCGGAGGCGCGGCACGAGTCGCGGGACACGATGTTGCACGCGATCCGGACGCCGTTCGTCGGACCATTGGCGTGATTCCTCAAGCTCTTACGAGCGACCTTGATTTGACGGTGGAAGAGAATCTGAATATCTATGCCAAGCTCTACGACGTCCCGGCAAAACGCAGGAAAGAGGCGATTGACGAACTTCTCGAAACCGTAGACCTGACCAAATGGCGTGGCGCGCAAACAAAAACTTTATCGGGCGGGATGCGGCGACGCCTAGAAATTGCGCGCGGACTGGTGCACAGCCCCAAGATCTTTTTTCTGGACGAACCGACCACCGGGCTCGATCCGGTGTCGCGCGTAGCCGTTTGGGAGATGCTCACGAACATCAAAGCCAAGCGCCAGCTTACCATTCTGATCACTACTCACTACATGGATGAGGCGGACCGACTCTGTAATCGGATTGCGATTGTGGATCACGGAAAGCTCGTGGCACTGGATACTCCGGAAGCGTTAAAGGCCAGTGTGCCGGGATCGAACGTGATCGAGGCACACTTCGAGCATCCGCCCGTCAATTGGGAAGAACGGCTGCGAGCGCTGCCCGGAGTAACGTCGGTCCAAAACGAGAGTGCGGGCATGTTCCGCGTGCTGACGGCAAATGGATCGGGCACAACGACAGATCTCGTCGAGATGTCGGTAGTGGCCGGCGCGGCGCTAAAGACGCTCACCGTACAGAACACGACCTTGGACGATGTGTTTGTCTACTACACCGGGCGGCAATTGCGCGATGAACTGGTAAAAGCGTATGGGTACCAGATGCCGCAGAGACCAGGGTTGCGCCCATGAACCGCATGATGGCGATTATCGAGCGCGAGATGCGCAAGTTTTTCCGCTCACCGACTCTGATGATGGTATCGATGGTAATGCCGCTCGTGCAGTTGATCGTGCTGGGAAATGCGTTTGGTGGGAAGATCCGCGACGCGAAGATGGGACTGGTGGACGAAGACCACGGGACACAGTCAATCCGCATCAAGGAGGCGTTTGACGCGGTGCGGGCAAATATGCGGACGTTTATCGCAGTCCCATATGACGACGAAGTGCAAGCACGGGAGGACGTACGCAACGGGAAGATTCAGGGAGCGGTCATCATTCCGCCGCAGTATTCGAAGTTGGTATACGAGAAGAACCATCCGCGGATTGCGCTGATTGTGGACAACAGCGACAACTTCATGAGTTCCACATTCGAAGACGAGATGACGCAACTGACCAATGCATTGAATCAGCCGGATGTGGCGCCTCGGTTGTTGCAGCAGACAGCATTGGAAGTAGTGGAACTATATCCGTACATCGAGTACATGAAATTCCTGCTGCCGGGATCGATCTCGCTGGCTATGTTTGTGTCGGTGATGATCGGCGGGGGAATGCTCTACATCGACGATAAAGCGCGCGGAGTGCATGAAGGATATCTGGTGACTCCCATTACCAAGGCAGAGCTGGTCCTGGGATTGAACGGAGCGGGCGCGATCAAGGCGGTGATGACCGGAGTGGTGATTACGCTGGTTGGATCGCTGATCGCGGGCGTAGGAACGATATTCCATGCGGAAACAATACTCGGGTTGTTGGTGATGATCGTGCTGACCTCGCTTGCGTTCAATTCGATGATGTTCTTGTTGATGGCGCGCGTCGAAGACCCACTGGTGCCGCGGGCCATGTTTGGAATTTTGAATACTCTTCTTTTTTTCCCCAGTGGATCGATCTACCCCGTGGAGGCGTTCCCGACGTGGTTGCGGGTGATTGCGAAAGTCGATCCGTTCACCTATGCAGTGCATGGATTCAAATCGCTGCTTTTGAAGGAAACTGGCCTGGCGGCGATTATCCCCGACATGATTTACCTCTCGCTATTTGCTTCGATAACGCTGGCATTGGCAGTGCCGTTGTTTAAGCGGACGCTATAGTTTTCCTCAATCGACTTCAACTTCCCCTCGCGTGTTTCCGGCATTTGTGCCTTCCGTCCTCCTTGTGTGTCCGCCGCGTTCGCCTGTTTTGTCGGGCTGCGGCTCTAGCGGATTCCTGGCGCTGAAGCGGCACGGAGATCGCGGAAAGGTTGCGCAAAAGACAGTGGACGAGACGACTCGGCGGCGAGCCGAAACACCAGGTTGGTCGTGATCGAGCGCGACCTCGAGCGCACTCCGGTCCGGGCCAGCGCGAACTGGTTGCTCGTCCCGTTGCTTCCGGGTTTGGACCCAACATCGAGACGAAGCCAGATGAAGCGCCCGATACGGCTCAGCCGAACTTGTTCGGGACTCAGCCGCGAAGTGTAGCTTGAGGCGATGCGAGCCATCTCCGCGAGATCGTTCATGGGGCCGAATTCTACGTCGCCCGGGCGCGGCATCTGGCGCAAGGAGTCAAGCTGACGCGCGATTCTCTTGTGTCCCGCGACGCACGGTTGCGTTCGACAATCCAGGATTTTTTCGATGGCGTAAAGCGCAGCGTGATCGACCCGTTCTCCGAATGCGAGGTAGAGAGTATTGGTCGAAGCAACGTAATTCAGCGGCAGTATTTGAAAAGCTTCGAGGATGGAGAGCGGGATGCTCTCCGGAGTTGGGAGCGCCGAGAGATCGTACGACGTCGCGACGGGGCATCCCCATTGCACGGCGAGCGCAGTCGTGACTTCCTGTTCCGTGGCGAAGCCGAGTTTCTCGATCCATTCTCCGATCTTTCCGTAACGTGCCCGGCGCTGGGCTTCGAGAGCGGCGCGAACCTCCGTATAGGTAAGCTTGCCGCGGGCCACCATCAGCAGCCCTAGCGGAATGCGGTTCGGAGGCTGGGGAGCGGGAGCGGTCGCCCGCAACCGGGAAAGTTGACTCATAAGTGCCGTCTCCAAACATTGAGGATGGCAATAAAACACACCCTGTAGGAACGTTCCGGTTGGCCGATGCCGGTCACGCAAGAGCTGCCACAGCGATCGCGAACGCGAGCAAGACAGCAGTCCACAAGGCGGCTGCGAAGTTTCGGCTCTATAGCGATTGATCCACTTGGCGGACCACGAGGGCGATTTGAACGGATTGGCCATGGGAGATTGTCCTTGAAATGGGCGAACTCATCGGCCGCGGCAGAGTTACGTCGCGGCGCTTACACTTGGCGCCGACTCGACAACGTCGGTGATACGGAGTCCATACTTGCCGTCGACGATGACAACGTCGCCTTGGGCTATGAGTCGTCCGTCGAGCAAGAGGTCTACCGGCGAATGGAGCGCATTATCGAGTTCGACGACGACGCCGGCGCTCAGGGCCAGCACATCCCGCAGCAACATTCGTCGAGATCCAAAACGCAGTTTGACATCAAGACCGACATCCATGAGCCTGCGATAACCGTCGGCAGACGGCGAAGAGAGAACAGACGGCCCTGGCGCGGAGGTCGCTGTGGTTTGCATCGGCGGCGATGTGGGCGGGACACGTGGCTGAAGCTCGGCTGCCAGAGCCGGACTGACCTGCAGTTCAACGGCAATGGACGTTCCTGCTTCGCTTCGAGTTTGCAGGCAGACGACGGCATCCGATTTCCAGGACGGTGGCGCCGCGGCAGCAGCGACCGAAAGCTTCACCTCGCCACCGGCGGTCGCACCCGTCGCCGTCGCCGCGAGGCCGGCAATCTGCCGCAGAAACTCTTCCAAAGCTTCTTTGTTGTCGGAGGTGATCTCGGTCGCCGCAGTCGGTTCGCCCGGCGCTTCCGGAGTCGCCGGCCCGGCCTCGCCGAGAAACTTCTGTGCGAGTCGTGTACCGGAGTCCGCGGTCAGATGCAAGACCATCTCGCCGTGGAGCGCGCCTCCCGCTACGACTGTGTACCAGATATCGGAAGCAGTGCCAGCCAGCGGCTGAGGGGAGATCTCGAAGACGCTGGGCTGTCCCGAAACCTGCGCCAAGACACTCTGCAGGCAGCCCCTCCAGGCTTCGTACCACTTGAGAAGTTCAGGACGAAGTTCTGCCTGGACGCTGGGCACCGTGGTCGGACTTGGAATGTCAGTCACATCTCACCTCCGGTCCGAGGCCCATTCTCGATCGAGAGAACGCGCGCGGCCCGCCGCGCCTCGACGCGCACGGGAGCAGCGGAACATAGATTCACTTCGCCCACCATCACGGTCGCCAGAGCGGAAGCGTTCTTCTCGAAAACCAGCAGATCTCCGGGAACTATTTCCCTGATCTTCTGCAGCGGAACCTGCAACCCCGGCATGGAGAGCTCAACCGGGAAAAAGCATTTCAGCATTTTCTTTTGAATTTGCAGCCGCGATTCAATGGGGCTGCGAGGGCGTTGATAATTGAAGTCCGCCGAAATTTTCCGGAGCAAAGCGTTCGAAACGACAGCAGGGACGGCGATGTTGAGAGTGCCTCGGGTTTCCGCCATTTTGATTTCAAAGCTCAGACAAAGATTTTTTTCTTCGGGCGGCATCAGGCGTTGCGTCTGGAGCATTCGTTGACGCTGGCCAAACTTGAATTCCAGTGCGATCGCGTTCCAGCTGGTTTGCAACTCGCGGCACATGATACGAACGATGCCTTCGAGAACCTGCTCCTCAATCTCGGTGATGTCGCGGGTCATTTGGGTCTCCTTGCCCTCGCCTCCGAGCATCACGTCGATAATCGGGAAGGCGATGGCAAGATCGAGCTGCAGAACCGCGCTCGCATCGGCTGGCGCAAGATCACAAGAGGCGATATAAGTTTGCTCAGGAATGCGTTGCAAGAACTCTCGGAATGTAAGATGCTCGGCCGAAACCAGGCTGACATCAAACACAATCCGCAAATAACCAGGCGTATCAACATTCGCAAGGTTTGTGGCAATCACCTGGTGCCGGAAGGCGCTCACATCGAGAACGCGCTCCAGTCCGCGCATCAGAGGGGTATCGATCATGGACATAATTGCTCCTTGTCGCGCGGCAGGCTGCCCGCGTAACTGTTCCTTTGCGGCAAGCCGAACTCGCGGACTTTATTACGTACCGTCCGCAAACTCACTCCGAGCAACTGCGCCGCCCGCGCGCGATTTCCTCCCGTCGATTCCAGCGTCATCGCGAACAGTTGGCGCTCCATTTCACCGAGCGACAATCCCGGCTTCCACGCGGGCAATTTCTGTTCCGTTGAATTCGAATCTGGCAAGCAGGGTTCGGCCCGTTGATTGACATTCCCGGCAGAGAAGTTCTTGCCGCTCGAGTTTTTCCCGCGCTCGAGAGCTTCGACTCCTATCTCTCCGCCGGGAGATAAGGCCACCGCCCGCCGCACAAAGTTGGCGAGCTCCCGCACGTTGCCAGGCCACGAATGGTCTTCCATACGCGCGAGCAACTCTTGCGACAAACGAACTTTCGCTACCGCCGCCGTTCGGCCTTCGTGATTTCCGAGTGCGGCATACATTCCCATGAAGTATTCCGCCAACTCGGCAATATCACCAGCCCGTTCGCGCAACGGCGGCAAAGAAATCGGAATCACATTCAGCCGGTAATAGAGATCGGCGCGGAACCGGCCCTCCCCGACCGCCGCTTCGAGGGGACGGTTTGTCGTGGCGATGACACGTATATTGACGCGCACGGTCTGATTCGATCCCAGTCGATCAAACTCGCGCTCTTGCAGCGCCCGCAGCAACTTCGGTTGCAGCGCCAGAGGCATCTCGCCCACTTCGTCGAGCAGCAGTGTGCCTCCGTCTGCCATCTCGAACTTGCCCGGCCTCGCGCCGACCGCTCCCGTGAATGCGCCCCGCGCATGTCCAAACAGTTCGCTTTCGAGCAAGGCTTCCGGAAATGCGGTGCAGTTCACCGCTACAAACGGTCCTGTTTTACGGCGGCTGAGCCGGTGAATGAGGCGGGCCACCAGTTCCTTGCCGGTGCCGCTCTCCGCCTCGATCAGGATGTCGGCATCGGTCGCGGCCGCTTGCCGCGCGCAATCGAGCGCCTGCTGCCACGCTCCAGAGTGCCCGATCAGCGACTCGGTATCTCGACCGGCGTCTTCGGCGCGCCGCAGCACCTGCTCGACGGCCAGTTCGAGCTTCTCGAAGCAGACCGGTTTCACCAGGTAGTCGCAGGCTCCATTGCGCATGGCTTCGACCGCGTCGGGCACGCAGCCATAGGCGGTCAGCAGGATCACCGCCGTCCGTGCCGACGACATCTGCACCTCATGCATCAGCTCAAATCCGTCTCGGCCCGGCATCCGCACGTCCGTGATCACGAGCGAATGCACGCCCGCGCGAAATTTCTGCAGTGCTTCCGTGCCATTGACGGCGACATCCACCCGCCATCCCCGGCGCAGAAATCTTGCTTCGAGTGCCGCCCGCATCCCGGCGTCATCGTCCGCTATCAGGAGCCGCTTCATCGGTTCCCTCGTAATTCGCATTCAGTCGGTCCAAACGGAACTGGGGTGCAGGTGGAAGCCACCTCGCTGACTGGCTCAGGCGTCGCAGCAGGCCGGGCGCGCCGAGGCAGCCGCAACCGGAAAGTGGCGCCGTGCCCGGCGCGGCTCTCCACTTCGATTGAGCCGCCATGCTGCTCCAGAATGCGTTGACAAACCGCGAGTCCAAGCCCAGAACTTCCGGGACGAGTGCTGAATCCCGCCTCAAAAATTCGGGGCAGATCTTCCGCCACGATGCCGGGACCGGTGTCCCGCACCAGGATCTCGACCAAGTCTCCTCCCGGATCCAATCCACGAATACTCAGCCACCCCCCGCCAGGCATAAAGCGAAATGCGTTCAGCGCAAGATTCAATACAACCTGCTCCAGCCGGTGCCGGTCAATCACGACGCCGTTGAGACCATTGATGATCTGCATTTCGACCCGAGCTTGTTTCGCGAGGGGCAACAGGAAATCGTAGGCCCAGTCGAGCAACTGTCCGGCGTCGATCTCGGCCAGCTCCGGCTGCGGCGTGTTGTGCAGGTGGAGCACGTTATTCACCGTGGCCGAAAGAGTCCGTAGTCCGGCCTGCACATGCTCAATCCAGCGCCGGCTTTCGCCCTCCAGATTCGCCTCGGCCAACAGGCCGGCAAAAAGTTCCAGGCTTCCCAGAGGATTGCGAATTTCATGTGCCAGCAATGCCGACATCTCCACCAGCGCCTGCTGCCTCCGCAGATGCTCGCGATCCTGTTCCAGTTTTTTCGCCTCGCTTACGTCGCGCAGAATAAATACCGATGTGCCCGGTGCCAGGTTTTGTTCCAGCCAGGCGTGGCGGATCGCTACCCATCCCGCAGTCGCTGCGCTCGACGATGGTTGCTCCTCGGGTGCCCTCAGATTGCCGAGCGGTAATTCCACTTCCTCGCCGGTCATGCGCGCTCGCTCCAAGACCACCGCAAGGGTTTCGGGCAGCGCTGCCGCCGCCTCGAAGGTTCCATGCAACAGGCGGGCCGCCTCCGGATTCAAGGTCGAAATGCGGCCGTCATCTTCGATCACCAGAACACCGCAGGGCAGTCCTTGCACGATGCGCCGTAACCGTTCGCGAATGCGATGGTTTTCCTCCAGACTCGATGCCAGCTCCCGGTTGGTAACCTCGAGTTCCTGGCGCAGATGAGCCACCTGCCCTTGCAATTGCCCATAGGTGCGCTCCAGCGAACCCGCCGCCTCTGTAAAGGACGCAAACGCGCGCGCTAACGGATGCTCCGGTTCGCGCCCGGAATCGCGGGCGGTTGGAAAATTGGTCGACATACAGACTGTCCTGCAACAGCAATGCCAGCCCGGCATAATTTGCCTTATAACGGTCTTATGCCGGCTCCGAGGGAATATGACCCATTGGCCCGCTGCACCTTCCTTGCAATGGAAGGACGCCGTTCGTTGCCAGCAGCAAATGTTCCGGCCGCACGACGCCCTGTTCTTCCGAAAGAATCAGCGCGCGCTCCATCACGTTCTGCAGCTCACGAATGTTGCCCGGCCACGGGTGCGCCTTCAACAATTCCAGTGCGGCGGCCGACAACTGCGGCACGCGTCCCCCCGCAGCGCATTTTTCCAGAAAATGCGCGCCCAGTGGCCCGATGTCTTCCACCCGCTCGCGTAACGCCGGAATCTCGATCGGGAAACCGCAGAGCCGGTAATACAAGTCTTCGCGAAATTTTCCCTCCCGCACCAACGTCAACAAGTGTGCATTCGTGGCGGAAAGCACCCTGGCATCGACCCGCACTACTTCAGCGCTGCCCAGGCGCTGCAGTTCTTTCTGCTCGAGAAATCGCAGCAGTTTGGGTTGCAGGCTCAACGGCATCTCGCCGATTTCGTCGAGAAAAAGCGTCCCTCCTTGCGCCGCCTGGATCCTCCCCGCATAGGACTGCATCGCCCCGGTAAATGCACCGCGAGCGTATCCAAAGAGTTCAGCTTCCAGCATCGTTTCGGGTATAGCGGCGCAATTCACCACCGCGAACGGACGCTCCGATCGCAGGCTTAGGCGATGCAGCGCGCGCGCCACCACCTCCTTGCCGCAACCAGTTGGCCCTGTGATCAGAACCGTTGTGTTGCGCGGCGCCAGCAGGCGAACTAGCCGGTACACAGGCTGCATGGCGCGCGCGTTCCCGATCATTCCGGGCAGTGGCGTGGCGTTTAGCGCCGGACTGGAAACCGCGGAGAAGCCGAGCACGCAATCGTCAGTTTGCAGTAAGGCTGGTTCCAACGGCGGACCTCCCAGCGCGAAGGGACCCGAATCGCGACTCATATCGTCGCGAACTTGCGAATGAATTCTGGATTCAGAAGTTGAGCACACTTCCAAGAGCCGAGCTTCCCCTTTCCCGCCAGAGTCGCTGGCATCATTTCGCTCAGCGTCGAGGAATACCACTTCGATTTCCGGAAAACGCTGCCGTACCGTCTGTCCCAATTCCTCGGCGTCTAGATCGGGCAGTCGGCGATCGAGAAAGAGCATCTGCCATCCGCCACTTTCCAGATGGACCAGAGCCTCCGCGCCGCCAGTCGCCTGCTCGAAACGACGCGAAGGCGACCGCAGACTCTTGAGTACTCTCTCCCTCACCACGGGACTGGGACTGGCCACCAGAATGTTGTCTGCGTAGTTCGGTTGCATCGGATAAGTCGTCATATTCACGATTCAAAACCGAATCGATTAGAACGACATTAGATGGATATTAGAAGACTCTATGGAAAGGGAACCGCGGTGTAGTGCCCTGGGCAAATTTTGCTTTACAAAGTGACCCACTTAAGAGTGGCGGCATTTTCTGCAGGGTGCTGGGTGCGAATAGCTCGCAGCTCTTTTTCAAAACCTATTTCTCTTCGAGCACCAGTTCGCCATTTTCGACCTTAATGCCTTTGACATTGCTGGGAAGCTTGAGTTGTTCTCGCTGCTCAGCGAGTTTTTTCTGCAACACCTCGTTGACTAGCGAAGCAGGCACACTGAGATCGCCAATTTTCACCTCGGTCGCATCAAACGTTGCATAACCATCTTTCGAACCGAGATGCCCGCCGAGCGTGAGGTAAACGTCTTTGCCCGCGATCTGTGTCAGGAACTGACCACGAACGATATCCCCATCCATGGAAACCTGGTAGTCCTTGATGTTCGGGACCGCGCCGGGAAACTCCATCGCCGGACCGGCAGCCGAAGTACTCGGCACGGCGTCGCCGGAGTGATTGCCAGAAGAAGTTGTGACCGAGGGGCTCGGGGCCGCAGCCATCATTCCGGCAGCTTGCGAGAGAGCAGCGGATAACTCCCCGGGCGTCACGCGCACTTCGGTTGCCGCCTCGCCGAGCGTCTTCGGCAGCGCGAGTTGGTTCACCTTTTCTTGAAAGGACTGCGCATTGGCAGCCACGGCAGCCGGTGCAAGCGGCACCGCCACAGGCGCAGGACGCTTTAGAACCAGCACCAACGTGAGAATTGAAATCCCCAAGGTCGCGAAACTGATCAAGCGCTGCAGCTTCAAATTGCACCCCTAAGTGTTCATCAATAGTAGGCGCAAGCCACGGCCATTTTCAGATGACTTAGGTACTCGATTCAGAAGTTACCAAGATCAATCGCCGCAATCGGCTTTGTTGAGTATAAAGTTGCTGGGAATAACTCCGGCGCGACTCCTACCAACCAGCCCATAATTAACCATCTCATTCCACGATCGCCAACACATCGCCCGGGTTCACCGCCTCGCCAGGGATCGCCGATATCTTCTTCACGATGCCCTTCTTGGGCGATTTGATCTCATTCTGCATTTTCATGGCTTCCACCACGACGATCCCTTGACCGGATTCGACTTCGGAGTTTTCCGCCACCAAGACACGCACAACTCTTCCCGGCATGGGGGCGAGTATCTTCTTCGGTCCCGCGTCGTCCTCCCTCACTTGCATGCGCGAGCGTAGAGAACGCGGATCCCGCAACTCCACCGCGAAGCGACTACTGCCCACCCACATGTGGAGATCGGTTGCGGTTTGCTCCCGTTTAACCTCGTAGGCCCGTCCGTCGACCAACAGCGACAGAACGTCGCGACGTGGGATCAATGCATCGATGGGAACAACCTGTCCATCGAACTGGCACTCCCATCCGCCGCCGGCACTCCGTTGCAGCTCGAGCCGATGCGCCTTCCCTCCGACAATAACTTCGTAGACCATAAGAGAATAATTGGAACTACGCTCCCTAAAATGCCCGAATCAGCGCAGCGTTTCTGAACGTGCTTGCCGCCTCCAGTTGGAAACCGCAGGTGGCGCCGCGCCCGCGCCGCCCGCAGTCTCATTCTCGCCGACAGACGACGCCGGATCCAAGACAGCAAACATTCCCGCCGCAATCGCCGCAATCTTCTCCAGCGCCTCAATCTCTTCCGGGGGCCTACTCGAATTTACAGCCGGATTCGCTTTTGCCAAAAGACGATCGAGGAAACCGGTATCCACTCTTGCAGCCTGAAAGTCCGGATCACCGAGAATTCGTTGGAAGAGAGAAATGTTAGTCTTGATCCCAGCGACGAAATATTCGTAAAGCGCTCGCTGCAACCGCATGATCGCCTGCTGCCGGTCCGTTCCAAAGCCAATCAACTTGGCCAGCAACGGATCGTAATCCATCGGCACATTCCAACCCTCGTACATTCCGCTGTCCCGCCGAATCCCAGGCCCCGATGGTTGCAGCAGCACCGTGATCTTGCCTGGGCTCGGGAAGTAATTGTTATCCGGATCCTCAGCGTAAATGCGGCATTCGATGGCGTGTCCGCGAATCCCCACGTCCGCCTGTGAAAATGGCAGTTTCTCGCCTGCGGCAATGCGGATTTGCAGATGCACCAGGTCGAATCCCGTGGTCAACTCGGTTACCGGATGCTCCACTTGCAAACGGGTGTTCATCTCAAGGAAATAAAAATTCTTTTGCTGATCAACCAGAAATTCCACCGTGCCTGCGTTCTTGTAGCCGGCCGCCCGCGCCACTCTAACGGCAACTTCCCCCATACTCCGCCGCATCTCCGGATCAACAATCGGCGACGGTGCCTCCTCCAAAACCTTCTGATGACGCCGCTGGATCGAACACTCCCGTTCGCCTAGCCACACCGTGTTGCCATGCTCGTCCGCCAACACCTGCATCTCGATGTGGCGAGGATTGACGATTGCCTTCTCTATATAAACTTCACTGTCGCCAAATGAGCGCTGCGCCTCGCTCTTCGCGGATTCCAACCCCGAGCGAAGTTCCTGCCGCGAATGCACCAGGCGCATGCCCTTTCCGCCTCCGCCCGCCGCAGCCTTCAGCATCACTGGATAGCCAATGCGTTCGGCGACTTCTTCACCCTCTTCAGGAGACGCGAGCCCGCGCGATGTGCCTGGAACAAAAGGCACGCCTGCCTTTTCCATCTGTTGCCGGGCGCTCGTCTTCGAGCCCATCAATTTCATGGAGTGCGGCGTAGGCCCTATGAATTTGACCCCTGCATCGCCGCATGCCTGCGCAAACTTAGGGTTCTCCGATAAGAATCCGTAACCAGGATGAATTGCCTCTGCGCCCGAACGTTTCGCAACGTCGAGGATCTTATCCATCCGCAAATACGATTCTCCCGCTGGAGCCGGACCGATGAGATACGCTTCGTCGGACTTGCGCACGTGGAGTGCTCCGCGATCGACATCCGAATAGACCGCAACCGTCGCGACGCCCATCTCGCGGCAAGCGCGAATGATGCGCACCGCAATCTCTCCCCGATTTGCAATCAGAATCTTCTTGAACATTCCGTCTTAGACCACATCCCACATACACGCGTCCAGGCACATTCGCGCCGCCCTGATTCTACCTGCGGCCGTCGCGATAGGTATGACGTAAATCACTAAGGACCGTGACGCACTCGGCAGTGTGATTGAGAACCGTTGCATCACCCGCCTCCCCAAAGGAAAAAGCCCCGCGCTTGAGAAGCACGGGGCCGGTGTTCAAAGTTATAAAGTTGTTATTGCTTCTGATCCATTACGATTCCGCCTGCGCCGGGCTGTTTTTCGGCTTTGGCTTTTTTGGTGGCCATCGTCTTATCAACCCACTCGTCAGCCGTCTTCAAATCGGCCGAGCGCGCCGCCGGATCATCGCATTCGATATCAGCACGTTCCCGATACATCAGGTTCATGTAGGCCATCGCATCGTCGTAATCCGGACGAAGCTTCAACGCCTTATTCAAGTTATCAATACCTTCCTGCACGTTACCGGTATTGGTTTCTCGCATCGTGGCGCAGACTTTCTTGTCTTTGGCTGGAAGCGAATCGTCTGGCTTCATGCCAAGTTTCGCGCGCTCTTCCTGGCGGGGCACATAGGTTTGAGTCCAGTCAATGACCGCTACCGAATAGTACGGTTCGGGATCGTTTGGATCCACATCCGACGCCTTCTTGTAGTATTCCTTGGCCAGCGGAAATTTCTTCATCTGCAAATACAAATACGCAATCCCCTTAATGCTGTTGACATTTCTAGGATCGACTTGCAGCACTTCTTTGTACGAGTCGATCGCCTGCTCGGCAAAATGGTTGTTGTCCGGAGTATCCGCACCCGGAATGTATTGCTGGGCATAGGCGGTTGCCAAATACAGACGGGCGTTGATCAGCGAAGGATCAAGGGCGACAGCCTTTTGGAAGTGGCCGATCGCGTCCTCGAACTTTGAGTTCTTGTAAGCCTGCACACCCTTGTTGAGATGGTCTCGCGCCTGAAGTTTACTGCAAGCAGTGCTCGACAGCAGCGCCAGGGCCGCGGCAATCACCACCAGCAGTCTTTGGGTAGTTTTCATTGCTTTATGAATCTCCTTGTTGCGGAGTAAAACAGCTGAAGAGAAGAGCCGGACATATATGCCCGGCATCTTCATCGTCGAACCCGATTCTAGCCGCCCGCCTCGATTTTCGCTGTGATCAATCCCACTTTGTCGACGCCGGCCGAATGTGCAATATCAATAACGTTGGCTACGTCCGCAAAGGGAACGTTATCGTCGCCCTTCACAAACATCACCTTTTCCGCGCGAGTCTTAAAAATATCTTCCAAGCGGCCCTGTAGGGTCTCCCACGTCGCCTCGTCCTGATTGATTTTCAGTCCGGGAGGATTGCCGGCTCCGTGATCGATCAACTGCACCACGATCGTTCGGTCCGGTGTAGGCGGCGGTTGCTTCTGATTGGGCGGCGGAGGCTGTGGCACCAGCGCATCCAGTCCCTTTGGCGTCAGCGGCGTGATCACCATGAAAATGATCAGCAGCACCAGCAGCACGTCAATCAGCGGTGTTACGTTCATGTTCGCGCTTTGGCCCCCTTTGGGGCCGACTGCCATACTCATGATCGATCTCCTGTATTGCTACTGCTGTATTATGGCGTGCTATTGCCCGCCCGTGGGCGCTGGGGTTGCTGCGCTCGGTGGCGGAGTAAATGACCCGCTCTTCTTCTGTTCCGTTAAAAGCCCAAGTTGATCCACGCCCGCTGCTCTGACGTCGTCCACAACCGTGACCACCCATCCGAACTTTGCCCGCGCATCCGCCTTTAGAAAAACTCTTTTATCAGTGCGGTTCGCCAACTTGTCTTTGATCTTTTGGGTTAAATCATCCGGATTAATCGGGTCCGTTCCCAGGAAGACGTGGTCGTCGCGAGTCACCGCCACTTGAATCGCGTCTTCCTTATCCGCGTCGTGCATGTCCTCGGGATTGTTGACCTGAGCCATGTCAACCTGCTTGCCATGTTGCAACATGGGCGTGACCACCATAAAGATGATCAGCAGCACCAGCATCACGTCCACCATCGGCGTGACGTTGATGTCGGAGCTGACATTAGCCCCTTCATTTCGCTTCGATAATGACATTGAATTCCGTCTCCTGCCTGCGCTTGCCTTAAGCCCCGCACTGCAACGATGAGGAGGGAGAGCTGGCGCCGGCGGTAAAACCGGCGCCGCTTCAGCAACTCACGTTTGCGATCCGCTCATCCTAAGCTTCAAGTCCTGAGACCTGAGACCTGGGTTCTTAGGACCGGCGCATGCTCCGGCGCTTCAGGAAGTAATCGATCAATTCGCTCGACGAGTTATCCATCTCCACGTCAAACGCTTCCACGCGACCGGTCAAATAGTTGAACATCATGACGGCCGGAATCGCCACGAACAGGCCGACCGCGGTGGTCACGAGCGCTTCGGAAATACCGCCGGCGACCGCTGCCAAGCCGGTTGCCTTTTCCTTCGCGATACCGTTGAAGGCGTTCAAAATGCCGACCACCGTTCCGAACAGTCCCACGAAGGGAGCCGTCGAACCAATCGTCGCCAGACCGCCCAATCCACGCTTCAGTTCCGCATGGACAATCGCTTCCGTGCGCTCCAAAGCGCGCTTCGAAGCTTCAATAGTCTCGCCAGGGATCTCGCCGGGGCTATCCTGGTGGGCCTTGAATTCCATGAGGCCGGCCGTGACAACCTTGGCCAGGTGGCTCTTCTTGTTGCGCTCGGCGACTTTAATCGCTTCGTCAATCTTTCCCTCGCGCAGCGCTCCCGCGACTGCCGGAGCGAACGAACGGGACTGATTGCGGGCGGCGTTGAAAGCCATCCAGCGGTCAATCATCACGCCGATCGACCAACCCGACATGATGAACAGAATGATAACCACGACCTTCGCCAGAATGCCCATTTGCTTCCACAGCGAAATCGGGTCCCAACCGACCGAGCCCTCGTCAAAGAGCCAAGCGGCGAAAAGATGGAAATTGCAGAGTGCGACTGCTGCCAGGTTCACTACCATGAGTTGCTTCTCCTCCTCAAACTGTTTCTAAACCTTGTCTCCAACTTCATTTCTAAAACCGTGCGTCCTGCGGTATTAGACACCGGAGCTAATCGGCTTGCCGAACTAAAGATCGCCCGGGCAAGGCCACGCCAAAAAGACTCCGGTTTCACCTACTTGGCATCCACATGCGATGCCAGCAGCGAACCGGGCGTCTTCAGCCGACGGCCCGAATACCGTTTGATGCAAAGAAACAAAAAGTGTGCAGGGTTGCCCTAGGGTGTCAAGCCACCCAAGGTTCCCGCCTAGGAAAAGGTAGGACGGGGAGGGCCGAAAGCGCCACAAGACCTGCGACTCTTACCAACAAGAACGGCAATTCTAAACCAGCAAGAGCCGATCCGGAGGTTCTAGCCTCCGGACAAGCTGAAATTCACTACCACTTGGGTTTCCACGGCCACCGGCTCACCATTGAGCAGGTATGGCTTATAGCGCCATTGCTTCACGGCCTCGATCGCCGCTGGCGCCAACATGGGGTGCCCACTAATTAACTGCAAATTCTGAATCGTGCCATCTTTGCTGATTTCCGCCTGAAGCACAACTGAGCCCTGAATACGAGCCTGCTTCGCCAGTGGCGGATAATTCGGCGTTACTTTGCGGATCAGAAGACCAGTCGCTACACCCGTCGACACGCGCACGCGCTGCGGAGTCGCCACTTTCGGGATATTCGCCGCTTGCGAGCTAATGATACCGCCAATCACTCCGCCCGCCGAGCCTCCAGGAATGCCGCCCGGTACACCTCCCGGGACGCCTCCGGCGCCAAGATCTGGCGGGGCATCTTCTTCCTTAATCATCTGAACTTTATCTGGAATCTTGGTTGGCGCACGTAGTTGCCCGTTGACCACTTCGCTCACCATCTTCACGACCTTAACCGGGGCTGCAGCTGGTGGCGGGGGCGGCGGAGGCGGCGGGGGTGGTGCCACAAGGAAGGTCATCAACTGCGTTTTGGGCAGAGCATCTGTATAGATCAGAGGAATCAGGATGAGGACTCCAATAAGCCCCACCTGCAGCATAAAGGACAGTATCGTAGTACTCAATCGCCGTTTGGCCTTGAATCTGTTGCCTGACTCAATGAGGCTGTCTTCAAACATAGTCTTCTCCTACACCGGACCTTAAGACAATTTAGACACCGACCGCATCCTCTTTGCTCCCGATCTTTCCATCTTTCCTACTGTAAAATCCTGCCTCTGCGGGCAGGTAGAAGATTCTATGCCAGATGGCCGAATCAGACCCTGACTTTTTCTTTCGGCTGTGTCGGTCCGTTGCCCGATCGCAGCGGCATCGAAATCGGCGTCTTGCCCCGCTCCCCGCGCCATTCCTGGTAGGCGACCAGAATCGGGGCGGCAATCGCAATCGACGAATACGTCCCGATCAGGATTCCGATAACCAGCGCAAGACTAAACCCTCGCAGCACCTCGCCACCGAAAAGAAACAGAGCAAGCACGGTAAGGAAAGTCAGGCCCGCTGTCAAGATGGTTCGACTTAAAGTCTGATTAATACTTCTGTTGACGATGTCCGAAAGCTTGTCCCGCCGCAGCAGCTTGATGTTTTCCCGTATCCGGTCGAAGACGACAATCGTGTCGTTATTGGAATATCCAATCAGCGTCAAAATGGCGGCGATGACCGTCAGCGAGATTTCCCGATCCAGCAGCGAGAAAGCTCCCACAGTGATCAGCGTATCGTGAAACACCGTTACCACGGCCGCGACCCCGTAGATCCATTCAAAGCGCAACGCCAGGTAAATCAACATCCCGCCCAGCGAATACAGCGTCGCCCACATAGCCTGGTTGCGCAACTGATGTCCCACCTGCGGCCCGACGATCTCTACGTTTCGTATGCCAAAATCTGAAACAAAGAAACTATCCTGCAAAGACGAAACCACCGCAGGATCGGCCACGCCCTTCAATTCGTCGATCGAGCTTAAGACGCCACCCTTTGTCTTGTCGCGATAATCGACAATGGCCTGGGCAATCGTCATGTACCGAGGATTCGCGTCCGACTCACCGCTAAGGTGCAGCGGATCTTTATTCAGCAACTCGGTTCCAACCGTTATCGAACTGGCATTATTCAGATCCTGCTTACCCGGCACTGCATTCTTCTCCAGCGCCTGAATGATCTTCAACTTGCCGTTGTCCAGCGCCTGCTCGCTCGTCTCCTGAATATCGAGACCGATCAGTACTTCGTTATTCCCCACCGGACCGTAGCGCTGCACCCGCGCATTCTTCAATCCCGCGCGCTCCGCCTCGGCGCTGATTGCAGCCGTATCGGGCGTGTGCGAGTATTTCACGTAAACGAGGGTGCCGCCGCGGAAGTCGACTCCCAGCGGGATCCCGTGCCAAAAGGCCATCGACAGAACGCCAGCCACGCTAAAAATCAGAGAAAAGACGAGGAAATACCACTTTTTCCCAAGGAAGTCGATGTTCGTATTCTTAAAGAATTCCACGTTTCTTACGATCCCTTCAAAAAACGCTATTCGCTACTCGTCGTTCGCGGTTCGCACCTGGTTGGCGAACAGCGACTAGCGAACGACGAACAGCGCCTTCTAGATACTCAGCGCTTCGCCCCGCTGCTTCCGGCTCAGCACCCAATCAAAAATCACACGCGATACAAACACCGCCGTAAACAAGTTCGCGGCCAGACCAAAAACCAGCGTCGTCGCGAAACCTTTTACCGGACCCGTACCGAACAGGAACAAAATTGCCGCCGAAACAATCGTAGTAACGTGCGTATCTACAATCGTGATCCAGGCGTGACTGAATCCCTGTTCCACCGCCGACGGCGGTGTCTTGCCGTTCCTCAACTCTTCTCGTATGCGCTCAAAAATCAGCACATTCGAATCGACGCCCATGCCGACCGTCAGAATCACACCCGCAATTCCCGGCAACGTCAGCACCGCACCAAAATAGCCCATGAATCCCAGCAAAATGACCAGGTTCAGGATCAGCGCGATATCCGCATTCACCCCTGCCCAGCGGTAGTACACCAGCATAAAGATGAGGACAGCCAACATCCCGTAAACCGCCGCCTGCACTCCCGAGCGAATCGAATCCGCGCCGAGCGACGGCCCTACCGTCCGCTCTTCCAAATACTTGATCCCCGCCGGAAGCGCGCCCGACCGCAGCGTCATCGACAGGTCCTTCGTCTCCTGGTCAGTAAACCGTCCGTTGATGATGCCCGTGTCCCGGATGGCTTCCTTAATCGTCGCCACTTCCTGCACCTTATTGTCGAGAATCACCGCCAGAAAATCGCCGACGTGAGACGAAGTAAACGCGTAAAACTTCTGCCCGCCCTCGCCCGTAAGAATGAAGCGAACTGCAGGCTGACCGTTTTCGTCTGTGGTCTGCTCCGCTGTCCGAAGATCGCGTCCCGTTACCGCCGAAGCCCGCGAAATTAAATACCACTGCTCGCCGCCTTCGCTATTCCGCGAACCAATACTCTTGCCCTGCATCAGCACAGCATCCGGAGGCAGCACGCCGCCCTTGTCCTGCAAAGCCGCTTCCTGGCTTGGATAAGGTCCACCCAGCGATTGCTTAATTTCGAGCATCGCGGTGGATTGCATGATTTCCTTAACGTGTGAATCGACAAATACGCCTGGCAACTGCACCAGAATCTGATACTGCCCAAGCCCGTGCTCCTGAATCACCGGCTCGTTTACACCCAGCGCGTCGATGCGGTTTCGGATCGTCTCGATCGCCTGCGTCACTGCCCGGTCTTTCAGGTCTTTGAGGTTCTGCGCCTTCATCGCGACGGTAAACGAATTTTCCGCCCCCGAAGTCACGTCATACTCCGGCAGCCGGTCGGCGACAATACTCTTGAAATCGCTGCTCTGGTCGGGCGTAATGCCCTTCACCACCACGGCCTCGGGATGATTCACCGGATCGGGCTTTACGATGTCCGCGTAGTTGATCTTGCGCGCCCGCATGTCCGTCTTCAGCCGCGCAATCGCGTTATCCGAATCCACGTTGACCGCATCGTTCACCTGCACCTGCAAGATCAAATGCGTGCCGCCGCGCAGATCGAGCCCCAGATGAATGCGGTCGGTAATCGACGCAACCAGCCCCTTGCCCGACCAATCCTTCGGAACGCCAAAAATCCCAAACAAAAAGACCAGCAGGATCCCGAAGATTACAACCAATTTCCAGCTAAGATTCTTATTCATGAAAAACCCGTCGTTCGTCGTTCGCTTTTCGCTTTTCGCAAACCTTCGCGGCGAGGCCAATCATCGTTATCTCCCGCGAAGAGCGAATGACGAACAGCGAACAGCGGTTACTTTCCTTCCTCTGCCGTCGTCACCGAGACCACCGATGCACGGCTGATTTCAAGCTTCAGATTATCGGGCGGCACGCGCAAAACCAGCGCATCGTCCTTGAGATTGATGATCGTCCCGCGCAGCCCGCCGCTGGTTACGATCCGGTCCCCATTTTTCAAATCGCCCAGCATCGCCTGCCACTTCTTCTGTTTCCGTTGCTGCGGCAAAATCAATAAAAAGTAAAAAATAGCGAAAATAAATAGCAGCGGAGCCAGTCCAAGCAGACTCGTGCCCCCCGGTAGCTGCAACCAAAACGCCAATCCGCCGTGCATTCCACTCAGCCAGCCAGACACTATGATTTCTCCCGCCAAGTCGATCCCTTGCAATGAAATAAAGATCAAACTACCAACCCGCAATCCGCCCAACCCGATACCGCCCGAAGCCTGTCTTCAGGCCACACGACCAAAACTCAGCACAAGTTTGCTTCTTTTCACCGCTGAATCTTCCGTGCAAACTTGCGGGAATTTTTCTTCTTTGGCCGGAGGACCCTTCCACCTGCAGGCTAGAACCGGCGATGCCCCCTCCGGTTTCCATCGGAACGGCACAGAAAAAACAGACCTTATCCCTAAGCTGAATAGCATGCCGGAGCGTTCGCTAGGTGTCAAGTTGGGTACGGCGATTTTACATTTGAATCCCTTCGCTACCCGGCTTCCATCCGCCGCCTCCACCCTACCTAGGCCTCACGACCGGCCCGTATCCACGCCCGCACCGTCCGCATCGCCGCCAGGTAGTAATGCAGATTGTGGACGGTATTCAAAACCTGCGCCAGCAGCTCGTTCGCCGCATAAAGATGACGCAGATACGCCCGCGAATAGCGAGCACACACGCGGCACTCACACGCCGGATCCAGCGGACCCTCATCCTGCGCATAACGCGCCTGCTTGATCGAAACCTTCCCCTCCGATGTGAACAATAACCCATGCCGCGCCGCCCGCGTGGGGAGCACGCAATCCATCATGTCGACGCCCGCCTGCGCATACTGCGCAATCTCCTCGGGAGTTCCCACCCCCATCAAATATCGCGGCTTCTCCGCCGGCAAATGCTCAAGCGTCGACAACACCACTTCGCGAGTCAGCTCCCGCGGCTCGCCCACACTCAGCCCGCCAATCGCATATCCCGGAAACCCAATCTCAACCGTCCGTTCCGCCGACTCCCGCCGCAGCTCCCGATCCATTCCCCCCTGCACAATCCCGAACAAAGCCTGCGTAGAAGATTGGTCGGTGGTCAGTGGCCCGCGGTCAGCACCCCCCGCGCTGGCCACTGACCACCGACCACCGACCACTCGCTCTTCCTGACGGCTGATGGCTGATGGCTGACGGCTACCCCAAGGCACCTCCTGCTTATGCGCCTCAAAATAATTCTTACACCGCTCCGCCCACCGCAACGTCATCTCCATCGAACTGCGCATCCGAGCCCCATCCGCCGGATACTCCGTGCACTCATCAAACGCCATGATGATGTCAGCCCCCAGCCCGATCTGGATCTCCATCGATTTTTCCGGACTGAGAAAGTGCGCCGACCCATCCAGATGCGACCGAAACGCCGCACCCTCCTCGCTGACCTTCCGCAACTCATTCAAACTGAAAACCTGAAACCCGCCCGAGTCCGTGAGAATCGCCCGATCCCACGACATGAACCGGTGCAGCCCACCCATCTTCCGTACAGTCTCCATCCCCGGACGCAAATAAAGGTGGTATGTATTCCCCAGCAGAATCTCGACGCCTAACTCCTCCAGCGCATCCTGCGAGATTCCCTTAACCGACCCAACCGTCCCCACCGGCATAAACACCGGCGTCTCGACCTCTCCATGAGGAGTAATGAGTTTGCCTGCGCGCGCCGCGCCGCGGATGGCTTCAATCTGGAGTTGAACAGACACCGAGGGATTGTAAAGGATTGCTGAGCTTAGAAGTCACATTGCAGAGGTGAAACCCGACGACCATATGTGTCGTCACCTATTTACGACAGTAACGTTGCCCCTCGTCCGCAAGGGCACTAACATGGTTCGCAGGCCCGGAGGCACACGCATCGGAGGACCTGATAGCTCGGTGACGCTCGTTGCGGTCATCATTCTTTTGTTCATCCTTGCTCGGGTATTCGCTTGGCAGGTTGGAGGGCTACGCTAATTGTGAATCCACCGGATATCGGTTTTTCACCACTGAAAATAGACCTCTAACTTCTGCCTCATTTCAGCGGCTTCGCCCTCCCCCGCACCCACTCCATAATTCGTGCAAACCGAAACTCTCCCCGCTCGATCGATCCATAGATGAACGCCTCCGCCTCGACAGCGTCCACCTCGAGATAGAGCCCATTCCTTCGCAGAAATACATCGGCCGCTGTAAACGCGATGCGTTTGTTGCCATCGATGAATCCATGGTTCATCGCCAGCGACTCCATCAGCGCCGCCGCTTCCTCCTCCACCGAGTTGTAGTAGCCAATCTGCGGACGAAAAACGGCGGCCTCCACCGCGCCCTTGTCCCGGACACCATGGAGGCCGACGAATATCTCGATCAGCCGATATTGCATGCGGTAGACTTCCGCTACCGTCAAATACTCCCGCATTTACTTGGCAAGCCGCTGCAATAAATCACGGTTTCGATCAACTGATTGCTCAAACGCATCCATCACTTCGGGCCGCACGACGTGCTGCGAAGGGACTACATTAAGTAGATAGAAACGAAGTGCCTGCTCCAAAACGTACCTTTTTGTTTGCCCATTTTGTTCCGCGACGGCGACGAATTCGTCATAAAGCTGCGCATCAATCTCGGGAGTGAACTTCTTCGTCGCGGATGACATGGCTTAAGTCCTTTACTCGATCTATTCTAGGCTTTTCTGGTCGTAAATCAAGCTAAATATTGATTTATCCATATTATTGATAATAATGATATTTACCATTGCAAATTCCGAAAAACTATCCTTCCTGCCACTCTACTTAGCATACAAATTCTTCACCACTTCTCCGCCCTTCATTACAAACTTCACCCGCTCCAGCGTCGTAACATCCGCCAGCGGATCTCCATCCACCGCCACAAGATCGGCCCACTTCCCGGGCTCAATCGTCCCCACCTTGTCCGACCATCCCAGCAAGTCAGCATCATTCACCGTCGCCGCCTGAATCGCCTGCAGCGGCGTCAGGCCCAACTTCACCATCACCGCGAACTCATGCGCATTCAGTCCATGCGGATACACCGCCGCATCCGTTCCAAATCCAACCTTCACTCCCGCCGCAAACGCCCGCGCCACATTCTTGCGCGCTGCCGGCATCACCTCGCGTCCCTTCGCAATCAGTTCCGTAGGCGTCCCAATCTTCTCCGCATTCTCGAAAAACCAGTCCATCAGATAGAGCGTCGGCACCAGATACGTCCCATTCTTCTTCATGGTCGCAATCGCCGCATCGTCGATGTAAGACCCGTGCTCGATCGAATCCACGCCCGCCTCCGATGCCCACCGGATCCCCTCCGCCCCATGCGCGTGCGCCGCCACCTTCCGTCCCAACCGGTGCGCGTCCGCCACAATAGCCTTCATCTCCTCCAGCGTGAACTGCGAAGCCTGCGGATTATCCCCATGTGACAGCACTCCGCCCGTCGCGCAAATCTTGATCAGGTCTGCACCATACTTAATGATCTCGCGCGTCTTATGTTGAACCGCCTCCACTCCGTCAGCCACGCCTTCGTTCTGCACGTGCCACTCGAAGGGCAGCATATTGTCGTCGCAGTGCCCTCCGGTGATGCTCAATGCCGGACCACTCACGAGCATCCGCGGCCCCGGCACATCCCCCGCATTGATCGCATCGCGCAACGCAACGTCCGTAAATCCGTCGGCCCCCACATTCCGGATCGTCGTGAACCCCGCATCCAGCGTCACCCGCGCATTCCGCGCCCCATTCAGCGCCTCTCGCGGAATCGAAATCCCCAGCCTCGAATAACCGAAATTTGTGGTGAACGTAATGTGCGTGTGCGCATCGATCAGTCCAGGCAACACCGTCGCATTCGAGAGATCGATCACCGGCGCTCCCGCCGGAGCCGCATTGTCCGATCCCACGCTCACAATCTTGTCGCCCTGAATCACGATCGTTTGATTCGCCAGCGTCTTGCCCGTCTTCACGTCCAGCAAATGCCCCGCATGCACCACCACCGTTTTCGCACCCAGGGACGACTGCGCCGCAACAAAACTGACACAAACGAGCGAAAGGAAAACGACCACCAGACCGCCGCGAATTTTCATCTGATCTCCCAATGAGAATGAATCCTTGGCCGAGTACCTTACAACCTCGCCGCGAGAACGGCAACTTCGATTGGCTTCTTTAGCTGGACAGGTGGATCGAAAAGAATAGCCGGGCGGCGGATCGAAAAATCCCGGCGCATTAATTTTCTGTGAAATTCATTTCTCTTGGATGTCGGTAGCAAGTTAAAATGTCCGCTTTTCTTAGCACACGATATGTCCGGTTTAAGTTAGACAGCAGCCGTAGCCGTGGCGGTGGGAAAGTGGGAATCCCGCGTACTTTGCGGGATTTC
>JBEKPH010000067.1:0-39093 GCA_049520915.1 Terriglobales bacterium | reverse complement strand
ACCACTCGATTCACCGCTGCGAAAAAATCCCTCTGGCCCTCGGGAGATTCTGGAAACGGCGCTTTCTTCTTCTTGATGTACTCCGTTGGCTTCCAGTTGTAGGCCGTTTCGACGACAAAAATATCTTTTTTGTACTGCTTCGCCATGAACCGCAGGTTGGCCCGCAGATCGTCCAACCCGCCGTGCCACCACGGATAATACGATTGCCCGATCACATCGAAAGGCACGCCGTAGGCGTTGATCTTGTCGAAAAAAAACTTCGTGCCCTCTTCGTCCCCGCCGCGATCGATGTGAATCATGATGCGTGGATGTGGGCCGTTCCCCGCTCCCGCTGCCACTCCGGCGATTCCCGCTTTAAGTAATGTTGCGAGGTTGTACCAGTTGTCGGGCAGGCGTCCGTCCGGCCACAACATGCCCGAGATGATTTCGTTGCCCACCTGCACCATGTCGGGAAGCACATCGGCCTCGCGGAACGCTGCGATGGTGTCGCGCGTATAGGCGAAGACGGCTTTCACCAGTTGATCGTGCTTCAGTCCGGCCCACGCCTTGGGTGTGAACTGCTTCGCCGGATCGGCCCATGTGTCGGAGTAGTGAATGTCGAGCAGAATATGGAAGCCGAGTTTCTTGGCTGCCTTCGCCGACGCAATCGTGTATTCGAGATTATTAGGAAGGTCGGTCGGCGTGTGAAAAAGCCTGAGCCGCACCCAGCCGTAGCCGTGAGCCTTCAGCATCTCCAGAACTGGAGTTGGCGCGCCATTTTCTTTGAAGACAATTCCCTGCTGCTCCGCCTGCCGCAAGAAGGAAACATCGGCGCCGATGGCATACTCCTGCGCATGGACGCGACCGGCAGCAAACAAGACGCACGAAAAAATAACGATGCGGATTCTATCTCGCTGGCGCAGGCGTTCCTCCCAAAGGCGGGGCGGGAAGCGAAGCCGGCGGGGGCGTCGAGCCGATCGCACTCGATCGCCAATCCACACTATTTTCTGCCGCAACCGTTCCCGTCGGACTGAGCAGCACTAGGTGGAGTCGCAGGCCCGCGGTTTGCGCCAGAGGCTGTACTTTCCCTTCGATTGTCTGCGCGCTTGCCAAGTCGCTCAAGGCCTGCGCACCGCTGGCGACGATCTTGTTATTTTCGTCGCGCACATCCCACTCCAACCGGTAGTCATGCAGCGGATACGACGGCAGCCGTTCTCCGGCATTCGCCTGCACCGTTGCTGTGAACGCAGTCGGCGCACTCTTTGCCGGTTGCTCCCAGCGTCCCGCGAGCGCCGCCGGAGAATTCATCTCTTTCCAGACGTAGTAAGAAGGACGCCGCTGCCGGTATTCGTCCACCAGTCCATGATCGACGTAGCCTTCTTCGAGTCCCGGACGCAGATTGCGGCGCGACTTGTAATCCTGATAGCACCAGAAGATTGCGCCCGCAATCCAGTCGCGGCGCGCCAGCTCCGGTATCTGATCTTCGATGATCTTCACCCGCATGCGATCCGCATCTTCCGCGTCTTTGCCGAAGATACCGGGAAGGCCAAACTCGGAAATAATCACCATCTTGTTGGGAAACAAGTGATCGACCTTATCCAGCGATGCAGGCAACGCTGTCGCCGGACCGTGCCAACTGCCAAAATACTCGTTCATCATCACGAAATCAGCGTCGTTGGCAGCCGAGTCTTGCGCGTTTTGCACCTTGGTCAGATTGTCATCCGCATAGCTCACATAGCGGTCAGGATCGAGCTGCCGAATAAAATCACGCATCGCGCGAAAATAAGCGATCCCTCCCGGAGTCTCCGTGTCGCTCTCGTTGCAGACGCTCCAGGCAAAGATGCTGGGGTGGTTGCCCGCCTGCTCAATCATCTCGCGCATCTGTTGTTCGGCCAGCGCCAGCACCTTCGGATCGCGCATCTGCGCTTCGCTGAACTGCCAGACTGGAATCTCGGGGATCAGCAGAATCCCGTGCCTATCGGCATAGTCGAGGATGAAAGGATTCTGCGGATAATGCACCGGTCGCGTCAGCGTCACCTGCAACGCCTTCATGTCGTCGTAGTCGTAGAGCATTGTGCCCGGAGTCTCGGCCAGGCCCTCCGCTACCGACTCCTCGTGACGCGTGATGCCAGTCAAGCGCACACGCTCGCCATTGATCAGAAGATGACGATCGCGGATTTCCACGGTGCGGACTCCGAAAGTATCGCTATGCTCGTCGAGAACCTTGCCGTCGTCGCCGGTGATCTGCACCACCATGCGATAAACGTTGGGATGATCAATGCTCCAGAGCTTCGGTGCGGGCAGCGCGAGAGAAACCATCACCTCGTCCGCGCCCGGTTCGATCGCGGCAATTTGAGTTTCGCGGGACGCCGTCTGGTTGTCCGGCCCGAACGCAGTCACACGCAGGCGCAGATGCGCGCTCTTGTTCAGCCGGCTCTCGAGAAAGATCTTGTCTTCGACTGTCGCCGACTGCGCCTGCGCCGAAACCTTCGAGCGGATTCTCTGCCGCTCAATCTCCACGGGTCCCGCAAGCGTCAGCGAAACATCGCGCACGATGCCGCCGTAATCCCACCAGTCGTACCAGGTCTGCTTGGGATCGTGTCCGCGCAGCGCAAATCCAGGGATGGTCTCCTCCCCGATTCGATTGTCGATCTCGACCGCCAGATAATTGGTCGCACGCAGGTAGGGAGTAATGTCGAACGAGTAGGCGGTATAGCCTCCCTCATGCCGCCCCACCTCGATTCCATTCAGCCAGATCCGCGCCGAATAAAAGGTCGCTCCGAAGTGCAGGCTCGCGTGCAGGTCCGGATCCCGCAGCGGCATTTCGAAACTCCGGAAATACCAGGCCTTCCCCAGATAATTGTCGTGCCGGCCGATATTCCAGGTATGCGGCAGGTTCACAGATTCCGTGTCGGCGGGCAGAGTCTTCTGCCATCCCGTGGCGGCTCCAACCTGCCCGGGATCGGTGCGAAAAAACCAATCGCGATCCAGATCGATCGAGGTCGTCGCGTGCGCCCCGGCACAAAAGAGCAGGGCGCAGAGGAACAGAGCGAGAGCCGCGCCCCTAGAAAGCCTGGTCATGAAGCCTTTCGAACCGCCAACGCTTGTGGAAGATGGAAACCGTTTGCTTCGCGAATCCCGCCGATTTCCCACACAGCTTACTCCTTCCAGCACGCTTCTTAATCCAACCAAAGTAGGATCAACGAAAGCACTGGCTTCCGATGCGCCCCGCATCGCCTGCTACAATCATCTTTACTTCCAGAGCACAGCCAAGCGCATGAAATGCCCCTTTTGCGGGTTTGAAAACGACAAAGTTGTGGATTCGCGCGAGAGTAAAGAGGCCGACTCCATCCGCCGCCGCCGCGAATGCCTCAAGTGCGAAAAGCGCTTCACCACCTACGAGCGCATCGACGAAATCCCCTACATGGTGGTCAAGAAAGACGGACGCCGCGAGCGTTTTGACCGCCAAAAAGTCCTCAATGGACTGATGCGCGCCTGTGAAAAGCGTCCGGTACCGATCAGTAAACTCGAGCAAATCGTGAACGAGGCAGAAACCTTCGTGATCGAATCCGCCGAACGAGAGCGCAAGACCAGCGAAATCGGCGAACTGATCATGAACCGCCTCCGCCGGCACGACAAAGTCGCCTACGTACGATTCGCCTCCGTGTACCTCGACTTCAAGGACGTACAAGAGTTTATGACCGAACTGAAAGATCTGCTCAAAGCCCGGGACGTTCCTGAGCCGAAAGCCAAAGCCGGGAAACTTTGAGACTGCTGGCAAGCTTCGGCGCATCTCTGCGTACGTCCAAACGTGCGTTGCAATGATTCAATCTCTCAATGATTAAATGATTCAATAAGTCTATGGCACACAAAGTAACTCTTATCCCCGGCGACGGAATCGGTCCTGAAGTCATTCAGGCCACCGTTCGCATGCTCGAAGCGACCGGCGTCAAATTCGAATGGGAAAGCTTCGCCGCAGGCGCCGAAGCTTTCGAAAAGTACAAGGAATACATTCCCAAAGAGCTCACCGAATCGATCGAGCGCACGCGTGTCGGGCTGAAAGGCCCAGTCACGACGCCGATCGGCGGAGGCTTTGCCAGCATCAATGTCGAACTGCGCAAGAAGTTCGAACTCTTTGCCAACTTCCGGCCGATCCGCAATCTGCCGCATATTCCCACCCGCTATCCCGGCATCGACCTGATCGTGGTGCGCGAAAATACCGAAGGACTCTATTCGGGAATCGAGCACGAAGTGATCCCCGGCGTCGTCGAGAGCCTGAAGATCATCACCGAGAAGGCGTCGACCCGCGTCTCGCGCTTCGCCTTTGAATACGCGCGCAAGCACAAGCGCAAGAAGATTCATTCCATCCACAAAGCCAATATCATGAAGCTGTCGGACGGATTGTTTCTGCGCTGCTCACGCGCCGTCTCGAAGGAGTATCCCGAGATCACCTACGGCGAGCACATCGTCGATAACACCTGCATGCAGTTGGTGATGAACCCCTACCAGTACGATATTTTGCTGATGGAAAATCTCTACGGCGACATCCTCTCCGATCTCTGCGCGGGATTGGTCGGCGGCCTGGGCTTAGTCCCCGGCGCGAATTTCGGCCACGAATGCGCGATTTTCGAAGCCGTTCACGGCTCCGCCCCCGACATCGCGGGAAAGAATATTGCCAACCCCACCGCCGTCCTGCGCTCTGCGCTATTGATGCTGCGCCATCTCGGCGAAGAAGAAGCGGCGCTGAAGATCCGCAACGCCATCGACGAGGTCTACCGCGACCGCAGCAAACTAACCCGCGACGTGGGGGGCACAGCCGGTACCTCGGAGTTTGCGGACGCGATTATTCAAGCAATGGAAACGCAGAAGACGGCAGCAATCTCCTAGCTACAATTCGCGAAGACTTGAGTCATTGACACAGTATATGTGCGCACGTATACTGTGCCCATGAACGTCACTCTGTCTATTGATGAACGGACCGTGGAGCTGGCCAGAAAGCGCGCCGAAGCCCTCGGCAAAAGCCTAAACCAGTTAATCCGGGACTATCTGCAGAAACTGGCTGGCGGCGACGATCCCGAACGTAGTATTGAGGAGTTTGAGCGCTTGTCGGGCGGCGGACATTCGCGCGGATGGCGTTTCAACCGAGACGAAATTCATGAGCGCTCGTAGCTTTTTCGACACAAACGTTTTGGTTTACGCCGATGATGACGACGCGCCCGCCAAACAGCGCCGCGCCCGCGATCTCGTGTACGAGCATCGGCGGAACGGAACAGGAGTCGTTTCGTTGCAGGTTCTCCAGGAATATTTCGTCACTGTGACACGAAAGCTCAAGCTCAATTCCCAAGTCGCGCGTCGCAAAGTCGAACTCCTCGCCGAGTTTGACGTCGCTGTACCCCAAGTTCCCGACATTCTCGCGGCAATCGATCTGCACCGATTACATGCATTTTCTTTTTGGGACGCTCTCGTCCTCCGCACCGCCCAACAAGCCGGTTGCAGCGTTCTGCTATCAGAAGACTTGCAACATGGCCGCGAAATCGACGGCATCGCGATCGTAAATCCCTTCAGTAGCGCATCTGTTTGATCTCTGCCACCCTGGATCTTGGTTGCTTTCCCTAAACCGAAAGAGCCTATAATGGCGTAAGTCGAGGCGAGTATGCCCAATCTGCTGTTCGTTCTTATACCAGTCGGTCCCGCTTTGGCTGTCGCTGCCATAGTAATCGGCATTACAGTGCGGATAGCCGTAATGGTTCAGCCGGGGACGCGTTTCCAATCGTACTGGCGTTCATTCTTCAAGGCTCGCCTTCCTCAGAAGAACACTCAGTAAGAGATCGCGGTTTTTACACGCGCTCATCACATTCCTGTTCTGCTAAACTAATGCGTTTCAGAGAACACACTGTGCGACGCTAATATCGCCGGTTTCCGTGGGGGCTATCCTGAAAGGCATCGAAGTTCCATACCATCCTGGGCTGCACCGCTTCGCTACGTTTGTCGCCTGCGCCACTCTCGTCCTGATCGTCGCCGGAGCTCTTGTCACGAGCAACGACGCCGGATTATCCGTCCCCGACTGGCCCACTTCTTACGGATCGTTCTATAAATTTCCGCAATGGGTCGGCGGCATTCGCTACGAACACTCCCACCGCGTCATTGCGCAATTCATCGGACTCCTCACCATTATCCTGGCCGTCTGGACGTGGCGCGTCGAAAAGCGCCGCTGGCTGCGCTATCTCGGATTAGCCGCACTTGCCACCGTCATCACGCAAGGCATCCTCGGCGGACTCACCGTTCTATTTTTCCTGCCCGCGCCTATCTCGAGCGCGCATGCCGCCGTAGCGCAAACCTTCTTCTGCATCGCCGTCTCCATCGCCGTCTTCACCGGACGCCACTGGGTGGAAGAGCATCCGCGTACCGAATTCGACCAGCGCCGCCCCGCGCTCTTTACTCTCACGCTGCTCTCGATTCTTGTTTTATACGTTCAGCTGATTCTAGGAGCAATGTTTCGCCACCACGGTCTGAGTTGGTGGCCGCACGTCATCAACGCCGGGGTCGTCGCCTTTGTTCTTTCCTGGACGGCGGTGCGCGCCATCTCTGCTTACCCGCTGGTCGAAGCCGTTCGCCGTCCCGCCATCACCATGCTCGGACTCATGGTCGCACAGCTCTGTCTCGGCTTCTTAGCGTTCATTACCCGCGTCATGTGGGGACGCGACGCCGCGCAGCCTGAACTACCCATGGTGATCTCCACCGTAGTCCACGTCGCCGTGGGAGCCTTGCTGCTCGCGACCACCGTCGTTCTCGCCATTCAAGTCTGGCGCCATGTGCCCGTGGCCTACGAAGAGCGTGTGCCGGGCCGCGATCCCAACACTGTAGCCGCGTAGAGACGGGGCTTGCCCCGTCTCTTTCCGCTCCAACTGCGCGACCTCGATTCTTCACGAAAATCCAACTCATTCGTGCCCGTGGCCTGATAATCATCCCGCGCACAGCGTAAAATAAACTGTGCCTTCGAACCCAACGACCATCGACTTCCCTCTCGCCGCCGAGCCTGCCCAGAACGCAGGCGAACCGATCATCTCCGTTCGCGATCTGGTGCACCGTTATCAGGATCGCACCGCTCTCAACGGCGTCTCTTTCGACGTTCGCCCCGCCGAACTCTTCGGATTGCTTGGCCCCAACGGCAGCGGCAAGACCACTCTCTTCCGCATCCTCTCCACATTGATGGTCCCGACTTCCGGCAGCGCGACCATCGCCGGATTCGACGCCGTCCGCCAACCGGGCGCGCTTCGCCGTCACATTGGCGTCGTTTTCCAGGCGCAGAGCGTCGACCCCAAGCTCACGGCCTATGAAAATCTCTGGCATCAGGGCCATCTGTATGGTCTCCGCGGCAAGGAACTCAAAGAAAGAATCACGGAGATTCTCACTCGTGTCGGATTACTCGACCGCCGCGACGATCTCGTCGAAACTTTCTCCGGAGGCATGCAGCGCCGCATCGAATTGGCGAAGGGCCTGCTTCATCACCCTGAAGTTCTGCTCTTGGACGAGCCCACCACCGGCCTCGATCCCGGCGCTCGGCGCGATCTTTGGCAGTATCTCCAGATTCTCCGCGATCAGGAACACGTCTCCGTCATCGTAACCACGCACCTGATGGAAGAAGCCGAGCGCTGCGACCGCCTAGCCATCCTCAACGAAGGAAACCTGGTCGCTCTCGGAACTCCCGACGCTTTAACCCGCGAGATCGGCGGCGACGTCATTCTCTTCGAGACCCCGGACGCGCAGTCTCTGGCCGACCGTATCCGCAGCAAATTTCATGTCGACGCGACCGTGATGGATAACAAGGTCCGCCTCGAAATCGAAAATGGACACCGCTTCGTTCCCGACGTCGTCGAAGCCTTCCCGGGAGAAATCCAATCGCTGAGCGTCAGCAAGCCCACCCTCGAAGACGTCTTCATCCGTCGCACCGGCCATAGATTCTGGAATGAAGCGGCCGAAGTGCAAGCGGAAGCTGGCAAGAAGAAAAAGGGCAAGAAATAAGTTCGACAATAACTTATCCGTGCCATGGGGTTGCGTTTGCGCCGGCACAAAAGTGGTTTCCACAACATGCGACTCACAAACTGGGCTTGCTTTACTTTTATCTCTCTGTTCTTTTTGGCGATTACGGTGCAAGTCGGCCGCGCCCAGCCAGAGTCCAGTGCGCCCCTGGTTTTGACAGGAGCGATTCCCCTTCCCAACGTCAAAGGCCGCATCGACCATTTCGGTTTCGATCCGGCAGGCAACCGGCTGTTCCTCTCCGCGCTTGGAAACAACACGGAAGAAATTGTCAGCCTGAGTGCGCAGATCGTTCTTCATAGCATTTCCGGCATCGCCGCTCCGCAAGGCGTCGTTTACTCCCCCGAGACCAACAAGTTTTTCGTAGGCAGCGACGAGGGTAAGCTCTATATCTACGACGGTTCCAGCTACAACCTGATTGCTTCCATAGACTTTGGCGATGACGTGGATAACCTCCGCTATGACGCTGCGCAAAAGCGCGTCTACGTCGGTTATGGAGATGAGAAAACGGGAGCGATCGCGATGGTCGACGCAGCCACCAACACGCGTCTGAAAGACGAATTCAGACTTGGAGCGCACCCCGAGTCGTTTCAGTTGTCGACAGCTGGGCCCAACATCTACGTAAACCTGCCCGACTTGAAGCAGATCGCCGTCATCAATCGCGGCACACAGTCGATCGTGCGCTGGCCCGTCACCTTCGCGAGCAATTTTCCCATGGCGCTCGACGAGCCGGATCACCGTCTTTTTGTTACCACCCGCACGCCGCCGCGACTGGCTGTCTACGATACCGATAACGGTCGTTTGGTGAGGTCCTACCCGGTGGTACAAGACGGCGATGATCTCTACTACGACTCCAGTCGTAAACGCCTTTACATTCCCGGAGGCGAGGGTTTCGTCTCTGTCTTTCAGCAAAACTCTGCCGACGACTACACGCTAATCGCCAAGATTCCGTCCAGCCTGGGCGCGCGGACCGCCGGATATTTCGGTCGAGGTCACAAGGGGTTCGACCGTTTCTACGTAGCGGTTCCCGCTCGCGCCGATCACGGCGCGGAACTACTCATCTATACCCTGCAGGATTAGATCTCCGCCTCAAGGAAGATGACGCCCGCGACGGCCCGCTGCCTCTCCTCTTGGCTGCTAAACTAGTAGCAATGGCAACTCAAACCGCAACCTTCCCCGTCGCCACAACCGCGCCTCCGTCCGCCGGAGTTTTGCTGCCCGCATTCACGCTCTGGTGGCGGGAAATCGTTCGCTTTTACCGGCAGCGCGCCCGGGTGGTCGGCGTCATCGCCTCGCCACTTTTATTCTGGATCGTCATCGGTTCCGGCTTCGGCAGCTCTTTTCGCTCAGGACAAGGCGAGGGCCAGCACTATCTGAATTATTTCTATCCCGGCACACTGGTGATGATCGTCCTCTTCACCGCCATCTTTACCATGATGTCAGTGATCGAAGACCGCAACGAAGGATTCCTGCTTTCCGTCATGGTGGCGCCCGTACCGCGTGCAGCCATCGTGCTCGGCAAAGTCCTCGGTGGCACGACGCTCGCTACCGCACAGGGACTAATCTTCCTAATCTTCGCGCCCTTCGTCGGCGTTCACTTCACCCTCACATCGTTCCCGCTGATCGTCCTCACCGTGTTTCTCGTTTCTTTCTCGCTCACCGCGCTCGGCTTTGCCATCGCCTGGCCACTGGATTCCACGCAGGCTTTTCACGCCATCATCAACTTGTTTCTGATTCCGCTATGGCTGCTTTCGGGAGCGCTCTTCCCGCTTTCTGGAGCCTCCATCTGGATGCGCGCCATCATGTACGCCAACCCGCTGACCTACGGAGTCGAAGCTCTGCGCACGCTGATGTATCCCGAATACAACAATGCGTTCTCGTTAACCTCGTCAATTTTGACTCTGGTCCTGTTCGCGCTGTTCATGTTCGGACTCGCCTTCGTTCTGGCCAATCGCCGCACCACGAAACCAGCAGCGTAAGACTCGTCGTTGGTCGTTTGTCGCGGGTTGTTCGTCGTTAGTTGCCAATTCGTTGGCATTTCATAATCCCAGGGAACCGCATGAAAGCCTCAATTGGCACGGCCAAGCGAACGACGACTGACGAGCGACGAACGACGAACCACAAAAGACAAACGACGTTCCTATGCCTCTAGACATCCTCGCCCTGGCCGCTCACCGCGACGACGTTGAACAAACCTGCGCCGGCACTCTGCTCAAAATGGCCGAGCGAGGATACCGCACCGGAATCCTCGACCTGACGCAAGGCGAGATGGGCACACGCGGCACAGCCGAAGATCGCGCCAACGAAGCGGCCGAAGCTGCACGCATCCTGAAAGTTTCCTGGCGTCAGGCACTCGATATCCCCGACGGACGCGTCGAGAACACATGGGAGAATCGCCTGAAGGTCGTCCGCGTCCTCCGCGAGCAGCGCCCACGCGTTCTGATCCTTCCCTACTGGCAGGGACGCCATCCCGATCACTACACCGCCTCGATCCTGGGCTATGAAGCCAGTTTTCTCGCGGGACTCGCCAAGTTAGACACGACTCCCAACTCTGAACTCTCCGTTCTCAGCGATCCCCAGGCAGATTCGTCCTCGCCGCATCGCCCGTTCAAAATTATCTATGCGAGCCTCTACTACGACGTGCGCCCCACCTTCGTCGTCGACATCACCGAGCAATTCGAAACTCGCCTGGCGTCGCTGATGGCCTACAAATCGCAATTTACCGATCAGGAAGCCGGCAGCGGAATCTTCCCCGCGCACCAGGAGATTCGCGCGCGCGTGGAATCCATGGCTCGACATTACGGCCTGATGGCCGGCGTCACCTACGCCGAACCGTTCGTGCAAAAAGAAATTGGACTCGTCGACGATGTGATGGCAATTCCCGTGAAGTCGATCTAAGCCCAATTTCGCCGACCCCCTACAATATTCCCACCCCTCAATCGTCTACACCTGTAGATGAAAGACGTGGCGAGCCCAGTCTGGACGCGGGCGCAGATTACAGAACAAAGAACCGAGCGGATGAGCCTCGAACAGGACCAGCGGATCTCCGATGTGGTCAAACGGGATCAGCCACGCCTGCGCAATTTCATTCGCCGCCGCGTCCCCGACCCGCGCGATGCCGAAGACATTCTGCAGGAGGTTTTCTACGAACTGGTCGAAGCGAACCGTCTGCTGATGCCGATCGAGCACGTCACGGGATGGCTCTTCCGCGTGGCGCGCAACCGCATCACCGATCTCTTCCGCAAGAAGAAGCCGGAGAGCCTCAGCGCCGCCATCTCTGACAGCAACAACGAAGACGACTTCCTGCAACTGGAAGATTTGCTGCCTTCGCCCGATGCCGGACCCGACGCTCTGTATGCTCGCAGCGTGCTCCTCGACGAACTCGAATTCGCGCTCGACGAGTTGCCGGAGGAACAGCGCGAGGTCTTTGTCGGCCATGAACTGGAAGGCCGCAGCTTCAAGCAGATGTCCGCTGAAACCGGCGTCGGCGTGAACACGCTGCTGGCGCGCAAACGCTACGCCGTGCTGCATCTGCGAGAGCGCTTGCGCGGAATTTACGACGAGTTCACGAAAACTTGAATTTCACAAAAACGCGACATGACGACGTTATGACTTCACGAAGTATGAGGAACTGCATATGAGAAAAAAATGGATTTTCATTGTCCCCGCAGCAATTGTCGGGATGGTGCTCTTTACCTTCATCGGCGGCGAACTGGTCCTGCATCTGTGGAACTGGCTGCTCCCAACCCTCTTTGGCTGGCGCCAACTGACCTTCTGGCAGGCTATTGGAATGCTGGGGCTGTGCCGCATTCTTTTCGGCAATATCGGCGGTCGTCACGGCTTCCGTGGCTCCAGATTTCGCGGACGCATGGCCGAACGCTGGGAGAGCATGACTCCAGAAGAGCGCGAAAAATTCCGTCACGGCATGCGTGGCCGCTGCGGCCACGGCACGCCCGCCCCCGAGACCAAAACGCCGTAGATAAAAAGACCCGTCCAAGATTGACTTGGACGGGTCTTTTTCGACAGTCGAGCAGCTACTCTTGCCCGCCGCCTGTTCCCGCTGCCTGCTGCTTGGCCTGCGCTTCAGTCTGATCCGCAGCCTGTTGCTGGTCTTGCAGCGTTTGTGCCGCCGTCGTATCTGGAGCCGGAGGCGGTACGTCCGACGCGACGGTGCTGGTGTCAGGCGCTTTCGGAATGCCGCCCGTCCCTTGCTTCTTCGCCAGTTCGCCCAGACCGCTGTTAACCTGCTCCGCGAAGTGGTTCTGCATCTCCTGCAAATCGTCCACATTCACAGCGACGGTTTGCCCCGAGGCGCAGTCTGACTTCTTGCTCGCCGATACGCTTGCGTTGACCGTGTTATCTGCGTCCGGAGTATCGGTAAGCCGCGTCAGAACGTCACCCGACGTGAGACCGCATTCCTGCCCGTTTGCTGTTACGGAGAGGTCGCTGTCCACGACAAAGGTCCGTCTCGCCGGATCCAGCGCCGGAGGCACCTGATCGTTCGAGTTGGAGGCCGTTGGCGCTGCTCCGCCGTTGTCCGATCCGCCACCGTTATTCTGTCCAGCCTGCGACTCCTGCTCGGCCAACTGCGCTTTCACCTCGTCGGCAATCGCTTGTTTGACCTCAGGAGTCATACCGACCGTGCCCGAACCCGATACCGGAGCGTCTCCACCACCCTGGTTCGCTGCCATGTCATCCGCCGCCGCTTCCTGCCGCGCCGCATAGGACGCCTGCAAATCTGCCGCGATCAGATAGTCCGTCAGCCAGAATGCCGGAGACGCGTAAGAGGGATACGGTGCGAACCATCCGCCGTAGTAGCCGTACCACGGTGCTCCGCCCCAACCCCAGCCCCCGACTCCAATTCCCCAGAAAACGGGCGAGCCCCACGGATGATAGCCCCAGCCATAAAATCCCGGGTGATACCAAACGCCCGGATAGAAGCCGAAGTAGGCGTGTCCATGCCAGTTGTACCCGCGGTAGACGCCGGAATAGTAGTGGCCGTTGTGATAGTACGTCCGCGAATAATAGGAGTGGCCGCCGCGATTCATATAGGAGCGCTGCACGTACCCGCCATTCCGCCCCGTATTCACCACGCGCGCACCGTTATGCATGCCCACGACCGTTCGCCCGCCGTGCAACCCATGATTAATCTGCATCCCGTTCCGATTCACGGAACGAATCTGTCCATTGCTGCGGATGTTCGCCGATCCACCGCCCCGCAAAGCAACGTTGTGAGTGCCCGCCGGAGTGTGTCCACCCGCTCCCGCATGTCCGCCGCCCGCGGCTACATGGTTTCCACCGCCGCCCGCTGGACGTCCCGCTCCCGCATTGCCACGGTTGCCCTCCGCCGTACGTCCCGTGCCTGCTCCTGCGCGGTTACCACCCGCTCCCGCTGCATGCCCGCCGGCCGGGCCTGCATGATTGGTATTCGCGGAGTGTTGTCCGCCGCCTTGATTCGCGTGATTGTTCCCTGCTGCGTGATTGTTCCCTGCTGCGTGATTGTTCCCTGCTGCGTGCCCGCCGCCCGCCGCTTGATGGTTCGCCGCCGGATGGCTGGCTTGGGCGTGCTGTCCGCCACCGCCGCCCGCATGTCCGCCTTGATTCGCGTTATGCGCGGGAGCCGCATGTGACGCCGGCTTGCTCCCACCAGAGCCGTGCCCCTCGTTCTTCGGAGGTCCACCAGCAGCAGCAACCGCGGTTACACTAAGAAGAACCAGCAAGGTCGACCAGCTCGGCAGGACGTACTTTCTGAGATCACTCAAGTTCATAACGCTCCTCTTTAAATGTGGCCGGCAAATGCCAGGCTCGTGCTCATAAACCCAACTACTCCCAATAAGTTTCGCGCAAACCTGTACTTTACAGCAACTTGAGCGCCGAGAGAAAGACGGCCGGATTGCCCGCCCTATCGCGAAGCGAAGGGCGGGACCGTTCCGATGAGTTCCAGTTTCCGAACTATTGTGGATTGGCGGCAGAGACGAGATTGCCCCACTGCCCATTGGCCACCGTATCCCCGTAGTCATACCAGACGATCACCGAAGGCGCTTTGCCCGCATTCGCGGCGTCGGCCAGCATGACCTTCAACTGCCCGACCGTAGGGTAGACGCAGATGGACGGCGACGCGCAGGCCTCGGGAGCAAAATCTTCCCAACTAAAAGCCTGGAGATTCATAAATGTCGCCTTGCCGTAGTTGTTGGCAATCGTGTCGAGCCAACCGGCCGCCCAGGCCTCCGTACTCGCCGCTTCTCCCGTGCCGACCGGATAGTAGTCGGCCCCCATCAGATCGAGGTCGCCCTCAATAGGATCAAGAAATCCCGCAAGCTGGCTTTCGTTCGCGTTATTGACGCTGTCCCAGGTTTCGGCCCCATACACGCTGTGATTGGGGTCAGCCGCATGGACGGTGCTGTAGAGAGTCGCAATATCTCTTTCCACCGCGGACTCAGGAATGTTCTTCCCTTTGTAATTCTGAATCTCGCGCTGGGAGGCCATGTTTACCAGTTCATCGTCAATGTAGTACCCCGCGGTGGCTGGAAGGGTCGCAAACCACTTCACCAGAGCCGTCGTAAAAGCCGCGTTCGTGCAGCCACTGCAGAAGCTGGAGTCCAATTCCGTGTCGTTCGCAATCAGAGAATACCGGCTGGTGCTCGTACTCTGATAAAGCGCAAAGTCGGACGGAATGTACCAGACAATTTTGACTCCCGAAGCACTCGCCTGCTGCGCCCACGCCGTGATCTGCGCCTGCGTTCCCCACAAGTTTGAGTCGTTGAACACGTACCTGAATTGAGCGGCCGCAATGGTCTTGAGCTCCGCTTCAGAGCTGACACCCGAGAGACCATCGCAATTTCCAGCGCTGTTATCGGGATTGCAATCCACCCAGATTCCCTGCGGGATAGTCGTGATCACCGCGGGCTCCGACACGCCCGAAATCGTCGGACCGACGACCCGCACGGATAGAAGCGTGTGGCCCTTGAGAACCTTCTCGGCAAAATCGGCCGACGCAATTCCCAGTTCAACCGTGTAGTCGCCGTTTTCGCGAACCTCGACCGGAACGGTTCCCGTCCAGAGCGCGTCGCCTCCGCCCTCGGCGTTGTCGTGGATGGAAAATGTGAGGACCTGCGGCCCGCCCAACCGCCTTCCGCTATCGCTGACCAGCTTGCCGTTGAAATGAATGCTCTGACCGCTAGCCGCCGAGGCCGGGATCACCAGCAAGGAACCCAGAAGCAAGAGCACGGATATGGACCGGAAATGTTTCATAGTTCTCCCTAGGGGCAGGCAAGAGCCTGTTCTCGCAAACAATTATCTCTCCCATTGGTCATTCTGTGTTTTCGCTTACTCTCTTCGACAGTTCTGGCATTCCTCGTCGATTTCGCCCTATAATGCCCGCGCTAGCAATTTTCCGAATTCGGAGGAAACATCCATGGCAAAGAAAACAGCCAAGAAAACAACGAAGAAAAAAGGCCCCGGCCCCGGGCACTGAAGGAACTGAATGTCTTCGCCAAGCGGACCCGCGATACCTCCTCCATCGGGTCGACAGAAAAACACGCTCTATGCGAGTCCGGACGAGGCGCTCAAAAAAGTTTCCAGCGAGTTCGAGTACTGGACCGGCAAACTCACGGAGACGAGCCTGCAAATGTGCTACGCCTTGATCGCCGCCAACTGGCTCGTCTTCGGTTCAGTCAACGGAATCCTCGCCAGCGAGTGGGCGAAGTTTTCCCTTCTCTCCGTCATGATCGCGCTAGCCGTCAGCGTGGTGGGTGCCTGGATCCTCAGCGAGGCGCTTCGACAGCGCGTCGAGTACGGAGAATGCGATTCTGTCCGCTGGGCAAAGGAATTCAACGCAGCCGCCGGCCAGCGCGTCGCGTGGCCCTTCACCGACGACATGGAAACCATCGGCCGGTGGATGCGCTGGATCAAAGCGGGACTCACTCTACTTGGCGGCGTGCTCTTGATTATGGGAGCGATCCTCAAAGCGGTTTGAAGTCTTCGAGTCTCATCTCTTTTAAATGCTTGACGATGATGGCGCGATTTTTTACAGACGTTTGGGGCAAAGAGAAGCGCACGCCATCACTGACCTCCTGCCCGCGAAATGTAGAACTTATTCGTTAATACCTTCCGCCGTGATAGGGGGGCACAAAACCTGTCCTCGTACTGACTGCGACGCCGCTAAATTTCGCGCGCACTTTCGGTCAGAACAAAACACCACTCCTAAAAAGCCGCGCTATCCCCGCCAAACTTTTCGCCCCAGCGCCCGCGCAATCGTTACCGGATGCGTCACGAGAATTCCGATCTGTCCCAACCCGCTCGGCGGTTCGTGGAAGACGCCGAGTTGCCGCAACACCGTCCCGCGATCATCATAGGTTTTTTCTCCCGCCAGGCGCGTGTTGCTCTCGTTGCCGTCATTCGGCGCCAGCCTCAAGCGCACTATAATACTCAGTTCCTTATCTTGTTCTTTATAAAGAGGCGCGACACGATGTCGACTCATACCGAAGCCATTCCATCCCCGACCAAGACCCGCACCGAATCCGACAGCATGGGCAAGATCGAAGTCCCGGCGCATGTTTACTGGGGAGCCCAGACGCAGCGTTCGCTGCTGCATTTCAATATCGGACGCGACGTCATGCCTCCCGAGCTGATTCACGCCTTCGGCACGCTGAAAAAAGCTTGCGCGCTGGTGAATCAGGATCTTGGCAAACTTCCCGCCAACCTGGCGAAGCTGATTGCACAAGCTGCTGACGAAGTCATCGCCGGCAAACTGGACGACCAGTTTCCGCTCCGCATATGGCAAACCGGCAGCGGCACGCAGACCAACATGAACGTGAACGAGGTCATCTCCAACCGTGCGATTGAGATTGCCGGCGGAGAACGAGGCTCGAAGAAGCCGGTCCATCCCAACGATCACGTCAACATGTCGCAGTCGTCGAACGATACCTTTCCCGCCGCAATGCACATTGCCGCCGCCGCGCGCGTGAAGAACGCGCTGATTCCCGCGATCAAAACCGTGCGCGACGCGATTGCCGCGAAGGCGCGCGAGTTTGACAGCATCGTAAAGATCGGCCGCACCCACCTGCAAGACGCCGTCCCGTTAACTGTCGGACAGGAGTTTGGCGGGTGGGCAAATTTGTTAGATCGCGACATCCAGCGTCTGGAGCTGGTTCTCGATGGCCTGTACGATCTGGCCATTGGTGGGACTGCGGTCGGAACGGGATTGAATACGCATCCGGAATTTGCCGACCGCGCCGCTGCCAAGATTGCCGAGCTGACAGGACTTCCCTTCCGCTCGCATCCCAACAAATTCGCGGCGCTTTCGGCGCACGATGAAATCGTCTTCGCGCAAGGCGCCATGCAAACACTCGCCGCATCAGTGATGAAGATTTCGAACGACATCCGCTGGCTCGCTTCCGGTCCGCGCTGCGGCCTCGGCGAGTTGGTAATTCCTGAGAACGAACCCGGATCCTCGATCATGCCCGGCAAAGTGAATCCCACGCAGTGTGAAGCAATGACCATGGTCTGTGTCCAGGTTCACGGCGCAACCGCTGCCGTCGGATTCGCCGGATCGCAGGGCAACTTCGAGCTCAACGTCTTCAAGCCCGTCATCATCTACAACTTTCTGCACTCGGTAACGCTGATCACCGACGCCTGTCACGGATATGTCGAGTACATGATCAACGGCATCGAAGTCGATCGCGCGAAGGTCGATTGGTACGTCAAAAACTCGCTGATGCTGGTGACGGCGCTCGCTCCCAAAGTTGGATACGACAACGCCGCAAAAATCGCGCACACCGCGCACATCGAGCATTCCAGCCTGCGCGAGGCCGCGGTGAAATTGGGTCATCTCACAAGCAAAGAATTTGACGCGCTGGTCAAGCCGGAGAAGATGACGCATCCGTAGTCGCGTCTGGAAATTTGTCGTCGGCGAAATTTCTCGACGTCACGGTTTTGCGACGCGCTTCCACTCGCCATCGGGAGATTTAGCCCAACGCTCGCCGCGCATATCGAGCCATTCGCCTTCCGGCTGATCGGTCTTTTGCTCAGAGCCGAGACGCAGAACGTTTCCATCCAGATCTTCGATCTGCATCTCATAAGCCCATTCGAAGTTCGTCGGCGGATTCCGCACTCGCGCTCCGCTCGCTTGATACTCGCGGACTAAAGCGTCCGCATCTTCGACGCCAATCCACACCCACGATCCGAGATGTCCCTGATCGCCGACGCTCAGAAAGATGTGGCATTTCCCGCGCGAAACCGAGGCGAAAAACGGTGCTTGCCAATCGATCTTGAAGCCGAGTTTAGCCACGTAATACTCGAGGCTCGCCGATAGATCCGTCACTCGCAGTATCGGATTAACACCTTCAAAACCCACCGTCTTTGGCGCATTACCCTGAGTCATAGCAATTCCTTGGTGCCTCCTTACGGTTACAACAGTAACGAGATTACACACTTCCCATTACTGAGAGACGTAGACGCGACCTATCATCTTAAGCTGAGATTCATGTATTCTCACCGATTCCATTTGCGATGGCTCGTATGGCTCTGTCTCAGTTGGACATCGGCGATGGCGATTGCCGCCAAACCGCATCCAATTGCCTCCCATGTACCGATCATCCAAGACGCTGACGGCAACGTAACCTGCCGTTATCGCCTCGCAGGCGTGCAATCGGACTTCACCGAGACGACATCGCACGAGATCCATTATGCCAATCTTCCCGCTGGCGAATATACCGTCGAAGTGCACTGCGACTCGCCGCAACTCGGCCAACCGCAATCAGCTTCGTACTCCTTCACCGTCCTCGCTCCTTGGTGGCAACGCTGGTTGGTAGAGATCATTGGCGCTTGCGGTGTGGTTTTGCTGGTCGTTGGCATCGTCTGGACGCGTCGTCGCGACCGCTTGCAGAACGAGCACCTGGAACGCGCTGTCGCCGAGCGTAGCGCCGAACTGGCGAAAGCCAACCGCGAATTGCAGGAAGCCTCCCTCTGCGATCCGCTGACAGGCGTGCACAATCGCAGGTTCTTCAACAGCATGATCGCCGCCGACGCGAGCCAGGCAATGCGCGCTTACCGCGGATCGGAAGTCTATGGCCGCGATCATCGCGACCTGATCTTCTTCTTCGTCGACATCGACCACTTCAAAGCCGTCAACGACGAGTTTGGACACGATGCAGGCGATCGTGTGCTGGTACAGATTGCGCAGCGCCTCAATCGCGTGGTTCGCGAATCGGACTTCCTGATCCGTTGGGGCGGAGAGGAGTTTCTGGTCGTCTGCCGCGCGGCCGATCGCGGTGATGGCGCGCTGCTCGCCTCGCGCATTCTGAAGGCTGTGAACCGAGAAGACTTCGATCTCGGCAATCAGCGCCATCTGGCACGATCGTGTTCCGTCGGATGGGCCGCGTTTCCCTGGCTTCCGCCCGCCTGCGCTGACCTGTCGGTGGATGAAGTCTTACGCCTCGCCGATCGCGGACTCTACTCCGCCAAACAGAACGGCCGCAATCAGGCTGTCGGCCTCGTGCCCGCCGCGGATGTGGCATCGCTCGTCCCAGCTGCACTTTCCGCGTCCACCGGACTGAATCAGCCAGCCAAGTATTCGACAGTGGAACAGTTGGTGGCCGATGATCTCGTCCGCGAAGTCTGCACGCGAAGCGAAACCGCCAAAGCTGCTACGGGCTAAGAGCCATCTCGCTCAGTCTGTAATCCTGGATTTCTCTCAGTTCTTCTTCAGAAAACGCCGGCGATTGAGGTGTGTGGATGCGGTGGGCTCGATATCGTCGTACTTCAGCACGCTGATCGAGCCGTCCACTTCGAGGGTAGCCAGAGCGGCCTGTTTGTAGGTGGAGACGCCGTGCTCCCGCAGCGAGCGCTCCAGTTCGTCCATGCTGACGTGCTCTTTGGCCATGTTGGCTTCTAGTATTTCGCCGTCGTGGATGAGCAGGGTGGGTTGTCCCTGAATGTATTTTCGGAAGCGGCGATTTCCTCCGGAAACTTCGGCGACCAGATAATTCAGAACAAGCAACGTGGTCGCCGCGACCGCGCCTCCGACAAGCGAGGTGTCGGGGCCGGTCATGGCATTTTGCACGGAGTTCGAGAGCAGCAGCAGAAGGGTAAGGTCGAACGGCGTCATCTGCCCGACTTCCCTTTTGCCGCTGAGCCGGATTCCCGCCAGCACAAGAAGGTAGATGACTCCGGTACGAAGCGCGATTTCAAGCAGCGTGTGGGCGTTCGCGGGCAGCATGATTATCTTTGTCCGAAGTCAACTCAGATTCGCCCGTGTCGACGACCGGCCTTGGGCCTTAGCCCGCTTCCATCCAACTCGACTTTCTTCGGCCGACTTCGCCGCCGTCGCCGCTATCACTGCGCGGGCGACGCGGTAATCGGAACTGGCGCATTTTTCGGCGTGCTCAGGTAGCCGGTGATCTTGTTCTTATCCACTGTCCAGACGACTAGTTCGTAGAGCATGTGATCGCGCCCGGTATAGAACTGCACCGGTTCGCTCTGGTTCTTGTCTTTCTTTTCGATGGTCTTGTCGTCGGCCGTAACGTTGATCGTGTACTTACCCCGTTTCGGATCGGTCTTCTTCAATTGCAGCGCGACGGTCGAGAAGGCCTGAGGCTTGGCGCCCTTCAGCAGATTGAATTCGTAATATTGGCGGTCGCCCTTGTGTTTGAGGGCTTCGAGATCGCTGCGCGTGTTGGCAATCAGTCCGCTCTGTTGGCCGAGATCGCCGATCGTGCTTTGTAGTTTGGCGATGGTGGATTCGAGCGAGGCCTTGGTGGCGGCCACGTCGGTTTTCACTCCGCCAACGTCGGTCTTCACCGATCCCACTTCTCCGGCGACGGCGCCGACGTCTTTCTTTTCTTCTGCTGCCTGAGCGGCAATCTTCGCGGAGGCGATTTGTTGCTGATGCTGTAGGTCGGACGCCCGGACAGCGAGTTCTTTCTTCGTCATGCCTAGTTGCTGCGCCAGCGTTTCGGAATCAGCTTCCGCGGACTGCATGCGCTTGGTCAGGTCGGCAATCTGTTTTTGGCTCGTGTCCTGCTCCTGAGTAAGCTTTTCGAGCTTCGTATGTTGGTCGTAGATGAAGAACGACGACGCGCCAACGAAGGCAACGGCCAGCGCGATGAGGATCCACTTGCCGACATTGCTCTGCGGCTCAGGGTGATAGACGGTCGCTTGCTCACCTGCGGACATAGTTTGGCTCCGTTTGAACTTGAATTGGACTGAATGACCTATTGTTTGTGAGATGCGGAGCGCTGTCAATTGCGTTTCAGGTACCAGTACGGACGTAACTTGCGTCTAGAATGGTGCCGTGAAGAGTTGGGATGCGATCGTAATCGGGGCCGGGATCATCGGGCTTTCGCTGGCAATCGAGCTGAATAAGCAAGGGCTGCGCGTTCTGATCGTTGAGAAGGGCGAACCGGGCCGCGAGGCGTCGTGGGCCGCAGGAGGGATGCTGGCCGATTTTCCCCTTGAAATGCCGGCTGCACTGCTGGAGGTGGCGAGAACCAGCGCGCGGATGTATCCCGAATTCGTCCATGAACTTGAAGATGAGTCGGGGCTGAAAATCGATTTACGGGCCGTGGGAACACTTCTTTTTGTGGAGCAGGCAGTTGATCCGAAGACTATCGAGGCCCATGTCGAAGCCGACGGTTCGGTCGAGAGCTGGCAAGAACTGGAGCCGGCATTACAGCCAGCGGCCGTCGCGTCTCAGGAACTGGTCGGATTTTATTTGAAGGAACGATGCGTCGATCCGCGGGATTTGACTTCGGCCGCGGTGGCAGCCGCGCGGCACCGCGAGATCGATTTTTCTTCCGGGGACCACGTGTTAGCCGTGGAAGTTACCGACGGAAGAGCATCCGGCGTTCGCACCAACAAGACGCGCTTTGCTGCAGGCATGGTCGTCAATTGCGCGGGGGCTTGGGCGGGGCAGATCGGCCCGCATTCCTTTCCGACCCGTCCCGTTAAAGGGCAGATGTTGTGCGTTGTCTTGCCTGAGAAAGAGATGCTGCGCCATGTGATTCGAACGCCTGACGTGTATCTGATCCCGCGCAGCGATGGCCGTATGCTGATCGGCGCAACCGCCGAGGAGGCGGGATTCGACAAACAGGTTGTGCCGGAAACAATTCTGAAGTTGCGCCAAGCGGCGATCGCTCTGGTGCCGCGATTGTCGGAGGCGCGCATTCTGGAATCGTGGGCCGGGTTGCGTCCCGGAACGCCGGATAAGCTGCCGATTCTGGGCGCGACAGAGACGCCGGGATACTTTGTCGCGACCGGCCATTTTCGGGACGGCATTCTGCTGGCGCCGGTTACGGCCAAGGTGATGGCGCTGCTAATGGTCGGGCAAAGCGCGCAGCTTGATCTATCGGACCTATCGGCGAACCGCTTCTCGATTTAGCCGTCCTTCTTACTAGCTCTCTATCGTCGCCCAAGCAACCGCCGACGGCGGGTATATACTGAGGCGTTTCCAGCAATCATTTCGAGTAAGGGTTAGCGCCCCCTGGGCCAGAAAGGCAGTTTATACATGGCTTCCCCGGCAGTCGATTTTGCCCGCAAGAATCAGCCGCGTTTTCTAGACGAACTCAAAACTCTCCTTCGCATTCCGAGCGTCAGCACCCTCGAAGAACATAAGGGCGACGTACAGAAGGCCGCTGAATTTGTGGCTGACGAACTGCGCCGCATCGGGATGGAAAACGTCGAGATCATTCCCACCAAGGGTCATCCTTTACTTTATGCCGACTGGCTGCATGCCGCGGGTAAACCGACTGTCTTAATGTATGCCCATTACGACGTGCAACCGCCCGATCCCGTGGACGAATGGCACACCCCTCCTTTCGAGCCAACCGAGCGCAATAACAATATTTACGCGCGCGGCGCGGTCGACGACAAAGGGCAGCTTTGGATGGAAGTCAAAGCTCTCGAATCGCTGATGCAGGCACACGGCGGGAAACTGCCGATCAACGTTAAAGTGATTTTTGAAGGCGAGGAAGAAGTTGGAGGCGAATCGATTGCCGCGTATGTTCGCAAAGAAAAGGTCAAGTTGAAGTCCGATTTCGCACTCGTCTGCGATACCGAATTGTTTGCGCCGAATCTTCCGACTTTGTGCGTCGGCCTGCGCGGCCTCGTCTACACCGAGATCGAAGCCGTGGGCGCGAAGACCGATCTGCATTCCGGCATGTACGGAGGCGCAGCGCCGAATCCGTTTTTTGCGCTGATCGAAATCATCAGCAAGCTCAAAGACGCGAAGGGCAAAGTTTTAATCCCCGGTTTCTACAGCAAGGTGAAAGCGCCCAGCAAAGATGAACTGAAGGCCTGGAAGCGGCTGCCCTTTAACGAAGAACACTATCGCAAGTCCGAGGTGGGCTCGAAGGTGTTGACGGGCGAGCCGGGATTTTCGGTGCTTTACCGGACGTGGGCGCGTCCTACGCTCGAAGTTCACGGGATGCCGGGAGGGTTCGTCGCGCCGGGGGCGAAAACCGTCATTCCCGCCAAAGCTTCGGCGAAAGTTTCAATGCGCCTCGTACCCAACCAGGATCCGGCCGACATTCTGAAACGCTACACCGACTTCGTCAAGAAACTCACGCCTAAGGGCATCGACATCAAGATCAAGGTTTGGAGCAAGGGCCCTGCAGCGGTCGTCGGCACCGACAATCGCTTCATCAAAGCTGCGACCGAGGCTCTCCATGACACCTTCAAGAAAGAGACGGTATTCATCCGCTCCGGCGGGTCCATTCCCATCGTGACCGACTTCCAGGACGTGCTGAAGATTCCGTCGGTGATGATGGGTTTTGGCCTTCCCGACGACAATCTGCACGCGCCGAACGAGAAGTTTCACATCCCGAACTTTCATCGCGGGATTGAGACGATCTGCTTGTTTTTCGAGAAACTGGGCTAACCGGACACGCAGGGGAGGCGAACGGCCGCACTGGACCCAAAAACCACCGTACCCTCCCGGTAATCCCCAATCCTGCTCCTTCAGGTAAAATGAAAGGTTGAGGATCGTGCTCATGCGTTCACGGGTTTTGTGGTCCGCGCTGCTGTTTACGATGGTTGCGATGGTATCGGCGCCGTGGCTCCAGTCGGAGTCTGAGGCAGGCGTTCCGCAATTCCACGATGGAGCGCCCGCAAAAGGCGAAAAGCTTACTCCGATTCTGACCAAGGATCAGCTTTGGGGATCGAACGCTCAGTTCCCCTATCAGACGCACGCTTATGAACTGGCGGCGAAGATCCCGAGTGTTCTTTACCAGCAACCTTGCTATTGCTACTGCGATCGCAGCATGGGACACAAGAGTTTGCACAGTTGTTTCTCAGGCACGCACGGCGCGGAGTGCGGCACCTGCCTCAAAGAGCTTTATTACACCTACAGCATGAATAAGCAGGGCAAGACGGCACGCCAGATCCGCGCGGGAATCATTAACGGCGACTGGAAGACAATTGATCTCAATGCGGCGGCCAGTATTAATTAGTCGAAGTGGAAGCGAGTCCGAACCGTCGGCGACACCGAAGCGTTTTCTCGGCGTGCTTTGCGTCCCGGCGGTGCGAATTTCTGAAGTAGTTCGTGTTCGAAAGTTCCTAATCTCAATTCTGAATAAGAGGCGGTTTGATGGCGTTAAAAGTAGCCCCCAAGCAAAAAGTGACGGAAGATCCACGACACGTACAGGCGGTGCAGAGCTATGAATCCGGGCTCCGCGCCTTGCAAGAGCGCAAGTTTGACAAGGCCAAAGGACATTTGCAGAAAGTCCTGGCCGGTCCGAACAAGTCCTTGGTCGACCGGGCGCAGGTTCATATTCTGACCTGCGACAAGCATCTGGACACTCCCGCCCTGCAATTCAAGACCACGGAAGAACACTACGATTACGCGGTCTCTCTGATCAACGCAGGCGATTATGTGACTGCGCGCGAGCACCTCGACAAACTGCTCAAACAGGATCCGAAGGCGGAATTTGTGCTCTATGGGCTCGCCGCTTTGCATTGTTTGACCGGCCACATCGACGAATCGCTCAAGATATTGAACGAAGCGATTCAAATCAGGCCGTCGCTTCGCTTCCAGGCGCGCAACGACACCGACTTCCAGAATCTGGCGGAAGATCCGCGCTTTACCGAACTGCTCTATCCGGATCCAGGTTCGGCGGAAGTGGAGCCCGAGGAAGAAGAAGCGAGCGCCTACTAGGCGCGTCCGCTACCAATCCCTCAACAGAGGGATTGGATCATGTACTCATTGCGATTCCGGTCACCAAATCATGCAATGACGAAATGATCCAATAGTTAGGCAGTATGCTTTCCCACTTTAAGAAAAGCTCTTCGCAAGCCGGCAAGGCTGGCCCCGAACTGCGCGTGGTCGCAATCGGCGGCGGCACCGGCCTTTCCACCCTGCTCAAAGGGTTGAAGCGCTACGTCGCCGTCCCATCACAGGCCACACTCGGCGGGTCGACCATCCGTGAACTCTGCGGCGTGGTTACCGTCAGCGACGATGGCGGATCGAGCGGCCGGCTGCGTAAAGAATTCAACATGCTTCCGCCCGGCGATATTCGCAATTGCATCGTCGCACTGTCCGAAGACGAGGCGCTGCTCTCTCGACTGTTTCAGCATCGCTTTCAGAAAGGCTCTGGCCTCGAGGGTCACAGCTTCGGAAATCTTTTCCTCGCCGCGCTTACTTCCATCACTGGAGACTTCGCCGAGGCGATCCGTCTTTCGTCTGAAATTCTGCTGACACGCGGCCATATTTATCCAGCGACGATGTCGAGCGTGGAATTGGAAGCGTTCTTCGAGGATGGCAGCAAGGTGCTTGGCGAAACTCGCATCACCGCCAGCAAAGGCAAAATCAGAGAACTTCACCTTGTGCCTACGGACGTCGAGCCTCTTCCGCAAACCTTGGCGGCGATCGCCACCGCCGACCTGATCACCATCGGTCCGGGATCGCTTTTCACCAGTCTGATTCCGAACTTACTGGTGCGGGGGATTCCCGAGGCCATCGCGGAGTCGCCTGCCATTAAGGTATTTATTTGCAACTTGATGACCCAGGTAAATGAAAGCCTTAGTCTAACCGCGTCCGATCATATTCGCGCCCTCAACAAACACGCTGGCGTGCAGCTTTTTGACTACGCCCTTATGAATCAAAAAGTGGCGTCGGGCGAGATGAAAGCCAAGTACGCTTTGGAAGGCGCCTCGCAGATCGTTTTCGATCTCGAGGCAATCGAGGCGCTTGGCGTTTGCCCGCTTCTCGGTGACTATCTGGACAAAGGCGACGTGGCGCGCCATGCCACCGAGCAGGTCGCGCATGATCTGATGGCCTTGATGGCGCAAGCGCCTAAGCGGCAAATGATTCGCGGGTGAACTATGCATGCACCCGTTGCGCGTGGTGCTTCTTCGCCGCTTCCAACCGCAACAAGAGCATGTAGAGCACGATCCCCAGGTTGACGACAATCACCACCACTCGGAGCCAGGTGATGCGGTGCATTAGATCGGCCATCTCGAATGGAATGTAAATGGTTCCGGAGGCGATGGCCAGCCACTCCGCCCAAGGTTTTACGTACCACAATCCGTAGGCCTCCACGAAGCGCAAAATCACATAAACGGCAGCGACAACCGCGATCTTCCACAACCGGATATCGCTCACTCGATAAACCAGATCGATGAAGATTCCGACATAGTGCCGGTGCGGGTTTACATGGAAGAATTCCAGCAGGCTCTCGGCGACTCCCCAGATATCTCGGTGGCGCATCGATAGCACGCCCAGTCCGGCGAGGACGACAATCACTCCCTTGCTGAATTCAAGGGTTGCAACCGCGCGCACGCCCTTGATGTGGGCGGGATCGTCAACCTTGGGATGAGGAAGTTTGGGATGCATTGAGCGAAGAGCGAAAAGCGATTGTCGATTTCCAGCGCCGCCCGCAGACTCATTCTAAACGCGCAGCCTTGCGTCTTGTATGAATACTCGCTGTCAGGCAATCGGCGGATACACCAACTAGGGGAGATCAGTCCGGCATTCACCTGACACGAATCCCGCGGATTACGACGCTTCCCGCGATCCCGTGCCGTGATTTAAGTTTGTTCGCGCACGCTGGCCCGCAACTCCTCAACAATCTCCAGCGCGGCTTGGTGGGCGGCTTCGCTCTGCGTCACGTCGAATGAGATGGCGCCGACGCGGGCGTGTCCGCCTCCTCCATAGCGCTCGCAAACTCGTTCGACCACGGATTCGAGCCCACCGAAACTTTCACTCGAAACGAACTCTTGCTGAGGCCAATGCTATAAACCGAATCGGGGTGCAGGTAGTAGGGGATAAACTTGTTGTAACCCTCCAGGTTCAGATCAGTAATGTCGAAAAAGATCGTGCCGTCTTTTTCAACGGAGCGGTCTCGCAAGATCCCGATGGAACGTTCGTGCCGTTCCAGCAGCGGAGGCAGGACGGCCTTAACGAAAGGTTGTTCCAGAATCCCGGCCAGCGGATGATATGCGAGCAGCGGAATCATGGTTTTCACGAAATCGCGATCACTGGACGCCTCAATTGCCATGGTCAGCTTCATCGCCGGCGACCCCATTTCAACCGCCGACTTGGCGCTCTCATACTTGGCGCTGTCAACAATGTCGGTCCAGTGCACAAGCTCTGCCACCGGTTTCGGATCGAAGCCGAAGTGTTGTTCGCCGATCATGGCGATAAAACTGGTGCACGATTTGAAATCCGGATCGTAGAACTTACGGTTGCTCTGCTCACGCTCGAAGTGCGCCGCGTCGGCGGGCGATAGAAAAGCGCTTTCGTGGTGATCGAACCACCAGGTAATTTTGGGCGAACTGGAGTACTTGAAATCCACGATGGCATTCTCGTCGCCATCGAACTCGTTCTCGTCAAAAAGCGAGCCCGCGCGATGCAGCAAGCCTGTGTAGATGAAGTCCACGTCGCTGCGGATGCGTTCCCGATAGAAGCGGGAGAACAGAGCCGCCGAGCAAGCTCCGTCGAAGCATTTGTCGTGATAAAACACCCGTACTCGCAAATTGACTTCCCTTTCGCGTCTTGCTTTTCGTTTCCCTGGACCTGGATTGACGACAAGTACAGTTGCTGGCTTGGCGAACTTATGTCAAGCAGACGATCATAAACTACGCTGGACCCTTGGCACGAGTGCAGCGAACGGAAGTTTACTGCGAGGTCACTTCCGCCGGCGCCGGATGCGGAAGTCGAAACTGACCACACCGTTTTGATCACGCAGCGCAACGATCGAAATATTGCGCGAGACGTTGTACTCCACCTGAATGATCTGCTGGGTCGAAACTGAAACGTTCGTGCTGTAGGTCAACGTGAGATTGCTCGCAACCTGTTGTTCGACGGTGACCTGCGGCCCACGAACCAGGTTAGTTTCATTGGCCAAGCCCTGCGGATCGATCTTCACGCGGCTCGCGCCAAACAAACGCTGGAGGCGGCTATTGACGGTGCTGTTGAGAGCCTGGTTGATCAGCAGGTTCGAGGCTTCGCCGCCCAGCCCAAATGATCCGCTGGAGTTGGCGGCCGCCGATTCTTCTTGCGTGCGGCCGAGCGCCAGCAGCGCGATCACATCGGCCTCCGGAAGCTGCGGCTCCGACTGCCACGTAACTTTCAATCCGTTGGTGGCGCTGGCGTCACCGCGAAATTGCACGGTGATGTCGTAATCGCGGACCCGCGTCGTCGCCATCATGTCGATGACCGGTTGCGTCTTCGCCGGGTTTGAAAACGTGACATCGCCGCGTTCCAGTTTGTACTTGGTGCCGTTGAAAGAAATTTCACCTTCCAACACCTCGACCCTCCCCAGGATTGCGGGGCGATCGACCGTTCCCCGCACGCGAAGGTCGGCGTTCCCAGAGAGCCGCGCAATCGCCGTTTGCATCTGCAGTTCGGGGGTCGTCATCACGTGTACGTCCAGCTTCAGGCGGCTCTGCAAGCTATCGCCCTGCGTGAGGATGATCGACTGCTTGCTCTTCTCGATGTAGGCGGCGAAGTCGAAGCCTGGAGTGACTGCCAGCTTAGTCACCACGACATCCCCGCTGAGCAGCGCGCCGTTCGAACTGCCCGTCAGCCGGAGATCGGCATTCGCCGTGGAACTGACACCGGGCGGATAGCGCAGGCGAACAGAATGAGCGGTGGCACCCAGATCAAAAGCCAGAACGCCGCCTTGATAGTTAGCGGAGCCAGTCAACTTGATCGTGCCGCCTCCGGTGGTGCCCTGCAAACTTTCGATCTGGACGCGATTGTTGTCGAACAACAAAACGCCGTTCAGATCGCTCAAGCCGCTGGGGAAGTCATTGTGACTAACGAAGGTATTCTTAACTTCGAGGCGTCCCTGTAACTGCGGTTGCGATATGGATCCGGTCGCGTTCAGGTTCACGCCCAGGGTGCCGCGCGCAAGAATTTTCGGGTTGAACGATTGCGCCAGCGCCAAATTGATTGTGCCGTCGAGATGCAGATCGAGTTCTTGGCCGCCGCTCAGATGGGCGCGCCCGTGAGCTGTGAAATCCGTGCCGCTTCCCGCCAGATGCAGAGCCTCCACGAGCACAACTTGGTCCGCGACTTCGAAACGAATGGGATCGACGTTTTGCACCTTCACGTTTTCGATATCGGCGCTAAACGCCTGTAACTCGGCGACCGCCTTTAAGTCTCGGGGCGTACGCAACGGACCTCGAACCTGCAAGCTTCCATCCGTCATGGAATGGCCGGTAATCTTTCCTTGCAGATAGGTTCGCAGAAAAGCATCGGCGTCGAGATGATGGAACGATAGGTTGAGATCCGCAAGAAAATCATGTTCCAGAGCAACGGTGCCCGTAATCGCCAAATCAGCCTTGTCGAAGTCGGAATGCGCTTTGACGTCGAGCAGCCGTCCCTGGGTGACCGCGTCAATATAGAAGTCGCCGGCGCGTTCCTTGTCGAGCGCCAGATCCTTCAAACGAACATGCGCCTCGATCGAAGGCTGAGCCGGAGTTCCGCTGACCTGCACTTGGAATTGAGCGGTACCGTCGGCCGCGAACCGGCTGCTCTGGACACTCTGCAGCTGGGCTAGATTGAGATTGCTTCCCGAGAGATTGAGGTGAAACTGTTGCTGAGCAAATTCATACTGCGGTTTCCCGAAACTCAAGGTGCTGACGCTCGCACTTCCGGAAAGAGATGCTCCTAGGACGCTGGTATTGATGTTATTTAACTGAAGTTCGTTGTCGGCAAGCCGCAGATCGCCTTGCAATGCTGGAATTCCGACACCATAAGCCGTCCCATTGTGCAGGGTGAGATGCCCGTCGCCATGAGGATTGTCGCGCGTGCCAGAAAGAGTCGCCGTGACATCCGCCAGGCCCGTGATTGGCTGCGCAACTCCTGCAATCCGAGCGGCCTCCGCGAGGTCGGCATTGTGCAGGTCGAAATGCAGCGTGAAGGGCGAGTCCTTCAGGAACGCGTCATCCGCTAGTGCAGCGCTGACGTCGAAATGCGCCGTGGTATGGCCGTGGATGACCAATCCGTTGCGTGCCGCGAAATGACTGCTAGAATGCTGAACCGCGGTGTTGAGCGCGTCCCAGTGAAAAGGTTGAGCTGGTATCTTCCCAATCGCCGGCAGTGTCGTATCGAAGTCGTAAACTTCGAGGTTTCCGGTGATGCCAAGCTCGGACCATCGGCCGCTGGTATTTCCCGTCAGGCTCGCCCAGCCGTGAACCCTGAAAGGCAGATCTGTTGATCCGTAAACCCCCTCGATCAGGGGCCACCACTCCCTGACGTTGTGGCTCGTAATCGAGAAGTGAAGAGAGGCATCGCTGGCCATATTTCCGTTAGCCGAAATTTCCGAAGCGGGCGTGGCCAGCTGAAACTGGCTGGTTTCAAACTCCTCGCGCGATCCGCGGTAGATTCCTTGGACTCGTCCGCGGACTGGAACACCTCCCGGGACCGGGTTCGACGGCGGCACGATGTTGAGCGCCAGCCGAGTCTCTGCGTCGTGGATATTGCCCACCCAAAGCATCTCGATGCTGCCGCTTGTGCTCCCGGAGAGAGCCAGGCGATCCAGCGGTAGCCTTTTTGAACTGAGGAATTCCAAGGCCGGAACCAGCGGGAAGCCCGCTAGCTGCAAGCGGAGTGAGCCGCGCTGCAGACTTCCGGGCGCGACTTTTCCAATCCCATGCCGCCGGCTCGGGGGCGACGCCGGCTCTAGAAGACTCTGCCAATTCGTCACATCGGCCTCGCCCGCCAAGTCGCCGCCAAATAGACTCGCCTTGATCGACGACACTCGAAACCGGTCAGGTGTGACGGCGAAGCCCGCGTTCAAGCGCCCGTTGCGTAGCACGATTTTGCCGTTTGACCATTCCAGGTCTTTGGCTTGTACTGTTCCTTGATCGGAAAAGTCCTTCAAACTCCACTGGCCTTTGCCTTGGAATTGCACCGTGCCTTTGCGGACCTGGACTTCGCGCAGCACAGCCGCTAACTGTCCAAGATCCGCGACCCCGTGATACTCGCCGGTGACCTGCGGATTATGAAAGTCCTGCAAGTGGCCTGTGAAGTGAACTTCGGAAGTCCCCGACTTCACTGTCAAGCTGCTGAGGTTGATGTGCCCGCGGGCCAAAATGAGAGAAGCGTCCGCGCCCCATACAAAGGAGGGATAGTCGCGAAAACTGGTGTCAACGCTACCTGCGACAAGATGGGCTTCGTATTGCCTTCTCAGCAAAGAGTATGTCAATTGCAAGCCAAGATCGCGCGCCGCAAAATTGAAAGGCACCTTCTTGTCCTGCCACAGGAATTCGCCGTCCTTCACCTCAACGCGCGCAACCGCGAGCGACATGAGTTCCTCGAGCGGACCCTCGCCGGTGGAAAGACTCGCCTCTGGCACGGGGGCGTTGGTCGTGCCATTCGGATAATCAATGATATGAACGACGGGATGGTCGAGTTCCAACTCATGCAACCCTACTGTCTTGCTGAGGATTGAAATGATCTTCATCTCCGCCTGCACACGATCAACGTGCAAGAAAGGAGCCTGATCAACGCCTTCGTGACCGTGGATGGTCAGGTCGCGCGCCTCCACGCGCAGGCGAAATGGAATGGTGTGCAACTCCCCAAGTTCGACACGCCCGCCGGTGATTTTTTCGGCCGAGGCAATCACACGGCGGCGCACGAAACGCTGAAACGAATCAGTGGTGATGTACCAACCGAGCACTCCGAAGGCAATCAGTGTGAAAACGCAAAATCCCAGCAGCAGCTTCCACAGGATGCGCCGGCGCTCAGGTGGCGAAGGCTCGAGCGATGGTTCGGTGGCGTCGCCCGCTTGCTCACTCAAGGGTTCCGGTCTCCGGCGCTCGATTCAGGAGTCGGAATGTGGCTTGCGGTACGCAGGTTAGCCAGCCAACCCGTAAGCAACTCATTCATCTTTTTCTCGGCCAGCAGATCTTTAATGTGCCCAAAAACTTCGGTCAACGGAGCAGTGTGGCTGCCCGCTTTTTTCATCTCCGGCAGCAACTGATCGTGGTAGTAGCTTTCCACCGCGTGCTGGTCGATTTGAATCGAGGGGCGGAGTCTGTCTTCCACCGATTTCATGAGCTGAATTTGCTCGCCCAAGTGCTTTTCCAAAGCGCTCTGCGTCAGGCCATAGCGCTGGAGTTTGGCGTGCCATGTTTCGTCCGTGGGGCAATCGGGCTGCAACTTACGGACTTCCGCCACCCGCGCGGCAACTTGATCGGCGGGAGGCGGTACCGAGGGTCGCACCTGCTCGCGCAACAATTCCTGGTCGATCAGCCGATCGAGCGCCCCTTTGCGTTCCACCGTGGTGAAAGAATCCGGATCGCGCCCATTCGTGAGCGCTTCGAGCGCAATTTCCTGTTCCCAATCGCTCTGCAAAACCACATGGCCGTTGATGTTGGTCACGACTCGATCCACAACGTCGCCAGCCATCGCGGGCCGATTCAGGACTGGAGTGAGTAGGCCAAGACCGAAGGCCAGCGCTATTGCACACCGCCAAACTGCTTTCGCCTGAAGTCCCGCGGGTTTGATCTGTGGCCGATTCATCAAAATGACTGCCCAACGCTAAACGAAAAGTTGAAATGGCCCGCGCGCTGGTACCCAAAAAGTCCGTTCGACTGCCCAGTCACCGGATTGGTCACGATATTAGTGAAGCTGGGAAAGTATGGCGGATTCAAATTGTATCCGAAGTCGAAGCGTAATGGCCCAATGGGTGTCTGATAGCGCACCCCCACCCCGACCGCGTGCGATACGTAGTTATAGCTACATTTTAGATGCGTGACGTCTTGAAAGCAGTCGGACTTATCGGGCTGGTGAAAACGTGCCAAGCTGGGAAGCATCTCCTGCGGCCGGGCAAAAACGTTGCCCATATCCTCGAAGATCGAGAAGCCGATGTTGTCCTGAAGGTAAGGCACGGTCACGTTCGGAAAACGCATTTCCAAATTGTTCAGAAACAGAGCACTGCCGCCAACCGGGAAGCCGGTGAAGGGATCGCGGGGTCCTGCTTGATTTAACCCGAATCCGCGATGAGAGTTGCCGCCCCCGCTAAAAAAACGTTCCGGCAGCGGCACCAGCGAGGCTCCCGCGGGCGCCACAACCCCCGGATCCAGCAGAACTGTGCTTCCGAACGGATTTTCGATACCCACTGTCGTCGACCGCGCAAACACGTATCCCTGTCCCGTGCTGTGGTTGCGAAAGAGGGTGTAATACGTGGAATTTCGAATCAGCGCGCGGCTGAAGTCGGCCTCCGACCCGAAATAACTGGACGCCACGCCGCCCTCAACCGTCGTATAGCTGCCGCGCGTACTTTCCAGATCGCTATCGCGCCGGTTGCGAATGTACAGAAAATTGGGAGTGCCCACGCGCGTCGGCTTCGACAGCAGCGGGATCAGATTGTCCGTCACCTCGATATTGCTCGCCTCCACCTGCCGGTAGCTGAAACGGTAGCTCATCGTCGTCAGTTCCCGGTCTTGCAGCTTGTACATGATTTGCGATACCTGCAAGGTTCCCTCCAGGCGCTTGGAGGTGAACGTCGACACATCTACCGTGTTGTCGTACAGAGCGGTTGCCGTAAATCGAAAATTGTCGAGGTTCAACAGCTTGGGAACGTCGTAACTGATCAACCCGCGCTGCTGCAGGCGGCTGACGTTGCTCTTAAAAGTCAGCGTCTGATGACGCCCGCCGACATTGATCCGGCTCACCCCGAATGAGACCCGCGGACTGACGCCGGTCTGCCCCAGAGGCTGATTCGTCCCGATCGTCGGTTCTCCCGTCTCGAACTCGAAACCGACTCCATAATCAAACGTATAACGATCCGCTTCGCGCGCCGTGACCAGCACATTCTTATGCGATTCCGTGCCATCAGGATTCTGTATCGCCGTATCCACCTGTTTGAAAAGCCCAAGATCGTACAGCCGCCGCTGCGTTTCGAGGATCTCCCGCTGGCTGAGCGGCGCCCCGGGTTGCACCCGCATCTCCCGCCGAGCGACGCCGGAGCGCGTATAGTGCAATCCATCGAGGTAAACGCGATCGACAAAGAACTGCTCGCCTTCGTGAATGGTAAAGGTCACCCCGACGCGGGGAGAACTATCCGCCGACGGCACCGGCACATAACCCACATCGACGGTGGCGTTGGGAAAACCGTTGTCGAAGTACTTTCCGAGAATCGTATCGCGGTCGTCGGCAAGGCTCGACTCGTCGAAGCCCTGCCCTTCGGCTGTAGAAATCTCCGGCAGTCGTTTTTGCGGCAAGGTGTAACTGCCTTCGACGCGAACCCACGCCACGCGCGTCTGCGCCCCTTCCTTCACCGTAATATCGATTGCCAGCTTCGAGGAATCTCCCTGGTAGCCACGCACCAGCTTGCTCGTGACTTCCGCCTGCCGAAAACCGCTCGCGCGATAGAGGCCTTGGATTCCCTGTACATCTTCTTCCAGCAGCGCTTCACTGTAACGGCCGTGGCTAAAAAGGCGTCCCGCAGACTGGTCCTGCATGCGCGAGCGAATTAGCTCGTCGGAGAAAAACCGGTTGCCCTTGATGCGAATGGCCGCCAGTTTATGCCGGTCCCCGGGATTAATGTCGTACACCACTTGCAGGCTTTTTCCATCCTGCGAGTTGTGTTGACTCACGGCCACCGTTACTTCGAAGTACCCCAGAGTCTGCACGTGGTTCTGGATGTTGCGCCGTCCCTCATGAAGCAGATCGTCATCGACCGCGCCTTCTTCATAAATAGGCACCAGCCGGCGCAGCACGCGCTGGCTGAGTTTGAAACCTTCCGATGCAATCGTCACCGTCGGCCCACGATCCACTTGGAAAACGTAGTCGACGGCGTTGCGCGTTGGCTGGTAAGTGCGACTCGAGATCGAGACCTGTGCGAGCAGGCGGTTCTGTTTCTGGTAGCGCGACCGAACGCGTTGCAGCGCGCGGGTCGTCCGGCTCGATGACACCGGATCTCCCGTATGCAACTTGGCCATTTCCTTGATTTCTTCGACCGAATATCCGGCGTCCCCTTCGAGCGTGATCACGCCCACCGAAGCCCGCGGCCCTTGCACGACGTGAAACGTCAGGTTGATCTGATGCTGTGCCTCGTCTTGCTGCTCGCTGATCGTCACCTTCGATTTGTGAAATCCGTTCTCCTCCATCACGCGTTGAATCCCCGCCAGAGCCCGGTCCAACTTCTCATGCGCGTAAAGCTCGCCCAGTTGCAAGCGGCTGGCGCTCGCCAACTGGTTGGGCGACGGATTATTCGAAACTCCCTGAATGATGACCATCCCCACAAAAAAATTCGACACTGTCAGAAAACGAAGCCGCACCCCTCCCGTTTCTGTGCGGTCCACTTCCGCTTGAATGTCTGAGAATCGTCCCGTGGCAAAGAGAGCCTGAATCGCATCATGCAACCCGTCGCGAGTCAGCGGAACGCCGACCTTGAGCGGCACCGCTCCGAGCAAGGTAGACACATCCTCGGGAGCGACGCCCGGCAACTCCATCTCATCGACGGTCAGTCCGAGGTAGGGGCCTATTGTTCCGAATTTGCTGTCTGGAGGTGCAACTGGATGCAGCGCGCCCGATTGCGAGGCGTCTGGCTGCGCTGGATTTGACTGCGCCGGGTTCGACGCGGGCGGCTGTTGTGCGTAAGCGGAACCACCGGCCCCTATCGTTCCATACGAAAGTGCGATCAGAACTACAAGCGCCACCCGGCTACCGACACTCTGCCGCAATCCCCACAGCCGGAATGGAAGCCCGTCAATCAAGAAGCCTTTCCTAATTCGATGAGTCTGAAAACACAACACGTTGCTTGCGCAGGATAAAGTTCCAGACGGCACCTATAATACTGTTTTAAAAGCTTCGGAAAGGTAATCGTCTAGGTATTCGCTTTGGAAATGCGTCAGGACGACCGGTATTCGAGGCAGGTGTTGTTCAAGGAGATCGGGGCCGAAGGCCAGAACGAGCTCGCGAGTTCGCGCGTCGTCATCGTGGGATGCGGCGCCACCGGATCCGTGCTCGCCTCCCTGTTAGCGCGCTCGGGCGTCGGAACCTTGCGCATCCTCGATCGCGATTACGTCGAGCCCAGCAATCTGCAGCGCCAGTCGCTTTTCGACGAGAACGACGCGCGGGAGTCTGTGCCGAAGGCCATCGCCGCCGCCCGACAGATCGCGCGCTTTAATTCCCAGATCGTCGTCGAGCCTCACGTTGCCGACTTGATTCCTGCCAACGTCGATTCCCTGCTCGGCGGTTGCGATCTGATTCTCGACGGCACCGACAACTTCGAAACGCGCTACCTGATCAACGATTACGCCGTCAAGAATTCGGTGGCCTGGATTTATGCCGCCGCCGTCGGCAGCTACGGCGTCACCATGAACATTCTGCCCGGCGAAACAGCTTGCCTCGCCTGCATCTTTCCCGAGTCACCCCGCGGCACTGTCGAGACCTGCGAGACTTCCGGCATTCTCAATTCTGCGGTCAATCTCATCGCCTCGATCGCCGCCACGGAGGCGCTGAAATTTCTGGTGGGCGCTCATTCCCAGATGCGCCGCACTTTGCTCTCCTGGGACGTTTGGAGTAACGAGCGCGCGGAACTGGCAGCGACCCGTCCGCGAACTGGATGCCGGGTCTGCGCCGGAGACTTCGTGCATCTCGCGGGCGAGGGCCGTCCCCATATCACTCTCTGTGGACGAAACTCGGTGCAGATCCACGAGCGCGAGCGGCCGGTAGATTTTGCCGAACTGAGCACGCGACTGCTCCCGCTCGGCAGCGTTCGTCACAATGAATTTGTCCTCAAGTTTTGGCGCGAGCCGTATGAGATGACCCTGTTCCCGGACGGGCGGGCGATCATCAAGGGAACAACCGACACAGCAGTGGCGCGCAGCCTATATGCCCGCTACGTGGGCAGTTAGTCTCCTCTTTTAGTTCATTAATTCGAGCGTCGCGCCTTGCGCCCCCTCGGCATGTGCTAGCTCCTCGCAGCATGCCAACCCTTGCAGGATGTGCGCAGCGGTTTTCACACCAGCCTCGCGCCCGCCCACCTGAATTCTCCGACTTTTGCCCGAGAGAGCCGTGAATCTCCGAGCATTGTGGTGGTCTTTGGCAAGTCGCAATCTGGCCAGCAAACTGCACCTTGGAGAGAAGTGGTGAGTCCCCTGGAGGTAGTATGCGACCCTATTTCGTTCTGACTGCGGTAGTTTTGCTGGCTGTAGCGGCTTTCGGACAGCAACCGGTTCCCCGTCCCGGCGGCACCTGCCTTTACGGATGCGGCCCCTTCATTCCGCTTCTCACCACGCCCATGATGACCCTGGAGACGGTTTCGTCGAATCCGGTGGGCGCGAGTAACGCGACCACGGGACTAATCGCCGGCGCCACCAACTCAACCCTCTCACAGATCAATGGATCCACCAGTTCGGTCTATACCGAGGCCGTGTGGACGCAGGGTGGCAGCGCACCTCTCACCAGTTCGCAAGTCAACCTGACGCCGGAACCGATCGGACGCGAAGGTCACGTCCTGCACGAGATGCTGCGGGATGGCGTGCGCGACGGCCAGCGTGAAGAACACATGCGTGAAGAACACCGGGGCGAAGTTCCTCGTCATGTTTCGCACGAAGAACACGCTGCGAACACCGAACCCCGTGCGGGCTGGATCTACGTCACCGAACCCCTACGAGCCCACGATACAGCCGAACCCTCCAACGCAACCGCACCGACCAAGAAGGCGACGCACGTCTACACCAACGAAGACGTCGAACACGAGAACGATAAGAACGGCACCGTGAAGTACGACGGCAAGACGGAGAAGATGTAAGGCGGGTTTCAGCTAGCAGTCGTCAGCTTTCTGCTAAAGGCTCTTGGTTACGCTTTGTTCGCGTGGCTGAGAGCCTTTTTCACTTGATGCTGGCCTATGCTGTTTTTAGTTACTCCACGACTTTCAACACCTGGCCAGGCTTTATGGAACGAATTTGCGCGAGACAACTGGCAACAAGAGGGAGAATGTCGGACAGCCGATTCGACTTGGCTCGGAGTAGCAAGACTGAGATTCGACGGGAAGCGAGGTTTTGTTCATACTCAATTCCTTTGTCCATCGTCAAGAAAATCTCAAAACCCTGTTGCTCGGCAATTGTGAGAAGTTCTCCGTTTGTCCTGCCGGCGAGCAAAGCTTCAGGAACGGTTGAGCATTCGTGACCAGCAAATTTTTCCTTCAGTCTGCGGGGAAGGCATTCGTCCAAGAGGATTTTCATCCCAATTGACTGACTACTAGAGACCGGCCTTGTTCCAAAGCGGAGATGGCAGCATCGCGGCTAACGGTGGGAAAGTCGTCCAGGAACTCATCTAGCGTTTGCCCTCCTTCTAGGTAATCCAGAAGGGCCTGAAACGGAACGCGTGTGCCATGAAAAACAGGAGTTCCGCCTAGCACTTCTGGATCCTTCGAAATGATCCCACGCACGCTCGACATCGACTAAGCTCCTCTCGAACTTTGCACAGATTCTACTCCGTCAACGTTGCCGTTACCAAGATGATCCGCCCCCGCAGCGAGTCCTTTTTCCACCCCTCTGTCGGTAGCAAGTTAAAATGTCCGCTTTTCGTAGCACATGATATGTCCGGTTTCAGTTAGACAGCAGCCGTAGCTGGGGTGTTGGGAAAGTGGGAATCCCGCGTAGTTTGCGGGATTTCCA
>JBEKPH010000066.1:0-33676 GCA_049520915.1 Terriglobales bacterium | reverse complement strand
ACCTTAGCCAAGATGCAAGCCATCGCTACCTTTGTGCAACACGACATTCGCTATGTCGAAATCTCGTTGGGTATCGGCGGCTGGCAGCCTCATGCTGCTCCCGACGTCTTCTCTCACCGGTATGGGGATTGCAAAGACAAAGCGACCCTCATGCGCACCATGTTGCGCCAGATGAGCGTCGACTCGTATCACGTGATCATCAATACAGAGCGCGGTTCCGTTACCCAAGACAGCCCTGCCCATAACGCGTTTAACCACGCGATTCTCGCCATAAAGTTGCCAGAGGATGTGAAAGACCCTTCTCTGGTTGCTGTTGTGCAAAATCCTAAGCTCGGAAGAATTTTATTCTTCGATCCGACTAACGATGTGACTCCGTTCGGCCAGATCGGCGGATACCTGCAGGCGAATTACGGTCTACTCATAGCTCCGGGTGGCGGCCAGTTGGTTGATTGAGCGGGTTGGCAAGCTGACCCTCAACGTCAACGGCACGCTGAGCGGCGAAGTCGTGGAAACGCGGTTAGGCGATCAAGCCGCATCAGAACGGTGGCGACTCCGATCCGTCACCAAGAGCACGGACCGTATTAAACCCATCGAAAGTCTCCTCGCGGGATCGCTTGCCAACTTCCAGATCGTGCGCGCGAGTTTGGTCAACTTCGATCACACCGACCAGCCTTTCGGCTTCAACTACACCTTCCAATCCGAAAATTATGCTCGTACCGCCGGCGATCTGCTGCTGGTGAGGCCCCGCGTTCTCGGCAACGAATCGTCCGGAATCCTCGAGACAAAAGAGCCCCGCAAGTTCCCCCTTGAATTTGAGGGTCCCGTGCGCGATACCGATAGCTTCGAGATAACATTGCCGGCGGGCTACGAGGTAGACGAGCTCCCGCCACCGATGGATCTTGACTACAGTTTTGCCAGCTACCATAGCAAGACGGAAAACCTAGGGCACACGCTGCACTACACGCGCAGCCTGGAAATCAAGGAACTCAGCGTCCCGGTTACCAAGATGGACGAACTCAAAAAGTTCTACCGCATGATCGCTTCGGACGAACGAAACACGGCGGTTCTAAAACCGGCAGCCTCCGCCGGCAAGTAGAACACCCATCATCAGCGCCCGAGAGGGACTGGTGACAACGTTACGGTCTAACGAAGCAATACGAGAGTTTGGGATTAGTTTGTTTCACTAGATCAGTTTCATCTGCTTCGGCGTATCTGCCGTGATGCGCACGCGCTCGACCCGGCGGTCGGTCGAATCCAAAACTTCAAACTTCAAACCTTCGTCTTCGACCACCTCGCCTCGCCTCGGAATGCGTCCCGCGATCTCGCTCACCAGGCCCGCAATCGTCGAGGATTCATGCCCCTCCGGCCTTAGTCCGAAGAGTTCATCCAGTCGGTCTACGTCCATGTTCCCCGGGACGATATAAGAGTGATCGTTTTCCTGCACCACCTGCCCTTTTTCGTGCTCGTCGCCGATTTCACCAACGATTTCCTCCACCAGATCTTCAATCGTTACCAGTCCGGCGACTCCTCCGTATTCGTCCACCACAATCGCCATGCGGACATTACTCCGCTGCATCTCCCGCAATAAGTCACTTACTAACTTGCTTTCCGGAACGAAATACACGTCTCTGCGCATCAAGGTCGCCACTGTGCGCGTGTGGGCATCGGAATCCGCAACCTGCAACACGTCTTGCGTATGCAGAATGCCCTTGATGTGGTGGATCGAACCTTCGTAAACGGGAATACGCGAAAGCGGCCTTGTCTTCAGCAACTCCACCACTCGTTCCACGGTATAGTCGGAAGGGACGGCCACCATCTCGGGCCGCGGCTTCATTGCCTCGCGCACTGTCTTGCCGCTGAACTCCACTACCGACTGGATCAGCTCGCGATCCCCCTCCTGAATAATGCCTTCTTCCTGGCCTGCTTCAATCAGAGCATCCACCGCCTCCGATGGAGTTTCCGGCAGCGCGTCGGCATGCTCGCGCGTCAGCGCCGCCACCGACTGGCAAAATCCCAACACTAACGTTACCGGCAGGACGAGATAGATCAAGCCGCGCAGCAATAGCGCCCAATGATTTAGCCAGCGCCCTTGGGTGCGCGAGAAGAACACGAAAGGAAGAAGGCGGTTGAACGTGATGATCACCAGAACCAGGCTTAGGGTCGCTTCCAGAACTTCATAAATACTCCAGGCGCGATCGCGGAACACGGTAAAACCGACGATCATCGCAATCGCGGCCGTGACTAGCTGCGTCAGAATCGCCATGGAAAGCGAAGCGCGCTGTCGAGTGACTCCCAGTCGCGGCTCTACGATCTGTTCGAATGAGTCGATGTTGTCCTGAAAGTCGCGGGAGAGGAATTTTCCTATCTCCTGATACAACCGGTCGACATAGGAGACAAGAGTCAACAGCCCGAACAGAAGAACGAGCGCGATGCCGACTCCTATCATTGCGAATCTTTCCTCTTCTTAGAAACAGACTTGCCGGGGTTCGACCAACCGCTCGACGCGTCCCTTGCTCCCGTATGCCCGGCGCTGCGCTCGATCAGCCCCTGCGGAAGCCGGAGCTTCGCTCGTAACCGCTTTTCGCGCCTTTGCATCTCCCCATTGTCGCACTCGTGATCGTAACCCCGCAGATGCAGGATCCCGTGTAACACCAGAATTTTGATTTCTTCCGACGGCGAATGGCCGAGCAAGCGCGCATTTCTAGTTGCGATTTCAGCCGAGATGGCAATATCTCCGGCCAGTTGTTTTTGGATTTCGGGCGCGGCCGGGAAGGAGAGTACATCTGTCGTCTTATCTTTTTTTCGAAAGCGCCGGTTCAATGACTTCATTTCGCTGCTCGTAGTCAGCAGCACATTGACTCCGCCTTTGAGCCCGGCGGCTCGGCGCGCGCGCGAAACGAAGCGACCGAGGGCTAGCTCTGTCAGATCCGCAACGCGCTTTTGAAAAGTGACCATTTCGCCGCGAACTGCACATCCCTCGTGATATGAAATATGTGGCGCGCGCGCGCCCGTCCGCGGCCTTTGACCTCGCTTTTGCTTTCCCCCGAAAAGAGTGTAGGCGCGGAACAACCCTAATTTCGCAGCGGCGGCTCTTCAGGCAACGCCTGCGATCTCGCCGGCTTGGGCTCCAGCAGCGACAATTGCTGCTCCGTTTGCCGCGTCTTGTGTTCGTCGTAGGCCCGTATGATCCGCTGCACCAGATGATGTCGCACTACGTCGCTTTCATCGAAGTGCACGAAGCTGATTCCGTTGACGCCTTGCAGAATATCGACCGCTTCAATCAGCCCGCTGCGTCGCGCATTGGGTAAGTCGATCTGCGTCACATCGCCCGTAATCACCGCTTTCGAACCAAATCCCAGGCGGGTAACAAACATTTTCATCTGCTCCGAAGTGGTGTTCTGCGCCTCGTCGAGAATCACGAAAGAATCGTTCAGCGTTCGCCCGCGCATGAAAGCGATCGGCGCGATCTCGATTACATTCTTTTCGAGATACCGTTCCACTCGCTCCGGATCCATCATGTCAAACAGCGCATCGTACAAGGGTCGCAAATAAGGGTCGATCTTCTCCTGCAGCGTGCCGGGCAAAAAACCGAGCCTTTCCCCCGCCTCGACCGCCGGACGCGCCAGAATGATGCGGTTCACCTGCTTATTCAGCAGCGCCGAGATCGCCATGGCCACCGCCAAATATGTTTTGCCCGTGCCGGCCGGCCCTACGCCAAAAACCATGTCGTGCTTCTCGATTGCCTCGAGGTAGCGCCGCTGGTTTGGACTCTTCGGCTGCACCGTCTTTCTTCCAAACGAACGCTGCCGCCCCGCTTCCGCCAATCCGCGAAGCGTTGCATTCGGATCGGTCACTACCACCCGTAACATGCTACCCAAGTCTCCATTGACGAACTGGTGCCCCGATTTACGCAAGTGCTCGTAATCGGCAAATAACTGTTCGGCCCGAGCCACATCGCGCGGCGCACCTTCCAGTTCAATGCTGTCCGAGCGCAGGTCGATGTTGATATTCAGGCCGTCTTCCAGCACATGCAAATTTTCGTCGCGGGTGCCGAACAGGGTCTCGATGTTTGGGCTGAGTGCAATGTTTTTCTTCATGCTTGGGATGGGTTCGTTATGCCGCCTCCAGCAGCCAGACCGGGCTCACTCTTTACTTTTGTCGCATGGTTGAGATGTCGTTTACCGGGAAGTGTTGTATGAGGAAGTGCAGGTGAATGGGAATGTCCACCACATTCGGTCGGTCGAATCTCGATCCGGCTCAATCCCATCAGATTCGCGCCTCTTTTTTGGCACGCGGATCACTGAAGGAGAAAGAAGAGTCGACCGAATTGCGCACCCCAACTACGGGGCGGTTCCCAACCATTTGATGTCAGCCTAGCGCGGGCGGACCTCGGAGTCAATGGGAGGGTATGCAGCAATTGTGAATCCTCGATCGGCTTGGATAAACAGTCGATCATCTCGACCCGGTCGGTTCGTCCCGTTGACGCCCCGGCTACCCGTCCTTAAGATGAAGCGACCCAAGTTCCTCAGCATCTCGGTATAAGACGAAACATCCCGTGACGTTCACAATCGCCCGCCGGTATCTCCGACCATGAGAATGAGACCGCATCCGCCCTCTACCAAGAACCGCAGATCTTTGACGATCCCCTTAGCCCGCTTCCTTTGTCTCACCTCCCTCATGTGGTTCCCTTTGGTCGCGCGACCTCAAACGATTCCGCCCACCACCGCCTCTGCCAACCCAGCTAGCGCCTCCATCCAAGGCGACAAACTCCGTCTTGCCAACAACGCCATCGAAGCCGAATGGCAGTTCCATCCAGATGGATTCGTCGCAACCACCCTCACCGACCATTTCACCAACCGCTCCATTCCCCTCGAGTCGAACGCCTTCGCGATCACGCTGCAAGATGGATCGGTTCTGAAATCGTCCGAGATGCAAGTTACCGTTCCGCCCCATCTGCTCAAACTCGTACCTGATCTCAACTCATCGCAACTCGCGGCCAAGTTCGCCGGCTGGCAGATTGAAATGGGCTTAAGCGATTCCACCAGGCAGTTGCAAGTCACGTGGCGTGCTGTGCTGCGGGACGGCGCGACCTACGTGCGTCAAGAACTCACTCTGCACGCCACCGGCAAGAATCTCCCCATCAGTAACGTTCGCCTCGTCGATATCACCCTCCCCGGCGCTCGTGTCTGCGGCTCGGTTAAGGGATCTCCTATCGTCGCCGAAAACCTTTTCTTCGGATTCGAACACCCGCTCTCCGAAAGCCGTGCCTCGAACGATCGCGCGATCGCGCAAATCTCTCGCGAATTGCCGCTCCAGGCCGGACAATCCGTTACTTATTCGTCCGTCATGGGAGTGACACCTCCCGGCCAACTGCGCCGCGGATTCCTCGCCTATCTCGAGCGCGAGCGCGCTCATCCTTATCGCACTTTTCTCCATTACAACTCCTGGTACGACATTGGCTATTTCTCCCATTACAACCAGGCTGACACCCTCGCATCCATCAACGCTTTCGGAAAAGAACTCGTCCAGCAACGTGGCGTGAAAATGGATTCCTTCTTATTCGACGATGGATGGGATGATCCGCGAAATCTCTGGCATTTCCACGCCGGATTTCCCAACGGCTTCGCGCCGCTGCAGGCAGCTGCCGCAAAATATGGCGCCGCCCCCGGCATCTGGCTCTCCCCATGGGGAGGATACGGCGAGCCCCGCAAACTGCGCCTGAAGTTTGGCAAAGAACGGGGTTTCGAAACAAACTCCGGCGGTTTCGCCCTTTCTGCCCCCAAGTATTACGCACTCTTCCGCGAAACCACCTTGAACTTCTTAAAACAATTTGGCATCAACCAGTTCAAAATCGATGGCACCGGAAACGCCGACTCCGCTTTTCCCGGAGCCGCCTTCGATAGCGACTTTCAAGCCGCCATCAGCTTGATCCACGAATGGCGCACCGTGAAGCCCGACCTCTATATCAATCTCACTACCGGCACGTATCCCTCGCCCTTCTGGCTGCAATATGCCGACTCCATCTGGCGCGGCGGCGAAGACCACAGTTTCATGGGCGTCGGTTCCGGTTCCTGGCGCCAGCGTTGGATCACCTATCGTGACGCCGACACCTACGCCGGCATCGTCATGTCCGGTCCATTGTTCCCGCTCAATTCGGTAATGTTGCACGGCTTGATCTACGCGCAACACGCCAACCATCTCGACTCCGACCCCGGCCATGACTTCGCCGACGAAGTCCACGATTATTTCGGAACAGGCACCCAGTTGCAGGAGATGTACATCACTCCATCGTTGCTCACCAATAACGATTGGGACACTCTCGCGGAAGCCGCCAAGTGGTCCCGCGCAAACGCCGATACCTTAGTCGATACCCATTGGCTAGGCGGCGACCCCGCCATGCTCGAGGTCTACGGATGGGCTTCCTGGTCTCCTCGCCAAGGGATTGTCGTCTTGCGCAACCCCAGCGACCAGGCGCAAGACTTTACCTTCGATATGAACCGCGCCTTCGAATTGCCGCCCGATGCTCCCAAGAACTATGTGGCTCGCAGCCCCTGGAAACGAGATCAGCAGGAGCCTTCGGTCCCGCTATCGGCCACCACGCGGCACACTTTCCACCTGAAGCCATTCCAGGTTCTAACGTTGGAGGCAAGGCCGATGGAGGAGTGAAGGTGTGTCCGCGAAACCCGATCTCTATTGCAGGGCATGCGGTCCAGTGATTACAATGTAATTACCGAGGTATCATCGTCATGAAAACCGAACTGATTCGCATTGGCAACTCTCGCGGAGTGCGAATTCCGAAGCCATTGATCGAACAATGCGGCCTGGGAAAAACCGTCGAATTGCGAGTATCCAAAAATTGTCTGATCATTTCTTCCGAACGCGCTGCGCGCCAGGGCTGGGAGGAAGCGTTTCGCGCCCATAATAGCGCGAGCGACGAACTCATGCTCGAAGCCACGGAACCGAGCGAATTCGATCGGAAAGAATGGCGGTGGTAGAAGCGCCGCAGCGAGATGAAGTTTGGCTGGTAGCGCTCGATCCCACCCTAGGATCTGAGATCCAGAAAACGCGTCCTTGTCTCGTCATCTCGCCTGACGAAATGAATCAACATCTGCGAACTGTCGTCATCGCGCCCATGACTACTGTTTCGCGTCCCTACCCTACGCGCGTCGCGGTGCGATTCCAGGGAAAACGAGGACAGGTCGCTCTGGACCAACTTCGAGCAGTAGACCGCCAGCGACTGGTAAAAATGCTGGGCGCAGTGTCGGCCAAGACTGCGGGGGACGTTTCGGCCACGCTAGTGGAGATGTTTGCGCGGATGTGAATTCGTTCCAAATTTCAATACGCAGTTGCGTGGTAACATCTGCCCGTGGCAATGAGCGACACAAGTCCGGCCGCGCGAGATCTCCAGCTTAAGATTCAGAGCGCCATGTCGGGGGAGCAACGCCTACTGTTGGCGCTCGAGATGAGCTTGTTCGCGCGCGAACTCGCGCGGGAGGGTATTCGGCGGGACCATCCCGAGTGGACGGAGGCGAAGGTCGCGCGGGAACTGTTGAGGCTGGCGTTTCTTCCGGCACCCTTGCCGGCGGGGCTGCCGTCGCCCGATTAAGATGAGTGTTTCGGACGTATTCCGAAGAATCACCACGGCCCTCGATCAAGCGGGCATCGGGTACATGCTTTCGGGTTCCTTCGCCAGCGCCCACTACGGGGTCTCGCGATCGACACAGGATATCGATCTCGTCATCGAAGCCACTCCCGAGAAGTTGGGCGCTTTCGTTGAGTCGCTCTCGGCCAGCGAGTACTATGCCGATTTAGACGCGGCCCTGGAAGCTCAGAAGCGACAGTCGATGTTCAATGTAATCGACCTCGCGACGGGCTGGAAGATCGATTTAATCATCCGAAAGTCGCGCGCCTTCAGTCGCGAAGAGTTCGGCCGTCGCCAGCGGATCAATCTGCATGATGTTCCCCTCTTCGTCGCCAGCCCTGAGGATGTGATCATCTCCAAACTCGAATGGGCAAAACTCGCGCAGTCACGGCGGCAGATCGAAGATGCGGCTGCAATCTTGCGAGTGCGACGGGAAGCGCTAGATTACCTCTATTTAGAGAAATGGACCGCCGAGTTAAATCTGAAAACAGAATGGGACGACGCGCAGCGAGCGGCAGGGCCTTCGGCGAGTTTCTGATCCCGACATTATAATCTCTCCTAATGGTGCCCCCGCCTCCCCTTTCTCCCAAAACCGGCATGCCACCGCCGTTGTCGCTGAGCACCTGTTGGGACAAAGGCAAATGGCACTTTGATGCCCCATCGTTTCCTCCGCATTTGCCGCGCCGGACGGGCTGTGAGCACATCCTCGCGGCGCTGCGTTTTCTTGACGATCGGAAACAGCTTACTGCAGCGGGCAGGGACGAATTAGCGCACGCCGGCGAAGAGATTGCTTTACTGAGCGAGCAAGTTAAGGTCGGTGCGAGGGCATTTCTCGATTACAGCTACCAAGTTTATCTGGGGGAGATGAAAGACTACGGATCTGCTCCGCCCCTACATATTCTTGAAACTGCTTGGCTTATATACTCCGCCAAGTACGACGTTTCCAAGAGGCCCCGGGCGAACGCCTACCAGCAACTGCTGCTGGATCACGCCTACGACCGCAAAGCCGACACTTTGCTACGCGCATTGGATCGCGTATCCGGTCTGGCGGCGCGCCTCCGTTCCGCATTAGCAGATGTGCCAGCGGCAGATCGCAGCCTAATTGAGGCCGCACTTGCCATCCGTGAAACCGACCCGGTCAATCTGGCAGAGTCGTGGTGTGATCCCGACGCGTTGTTGCACGCATTGCGGTACCTTGACCCCAAACGACACGCTTTGTCTCGACTGCGCGCGGCGCTAGTTCTGGCGGAGAGACTCCCTATCGGGGATGCTCATGATACTTGTTTGACCACCATGGCTTATGCGGTGAATCTGGGCGCAACGTCCGAGGCGGATGCCGCTTGGCGTACGCTTGCAGAAACAGAGAAACGCCGACTGGCGGAAACAGTGAATTTGCTCTTCGCCGCCGGTCAAGAGCCACACCTGGCTTTATGCGCGATGCGTACGGTGGGCAATGCAGAATCGCTGAAACTAATTGAGCAGAGCGTTGCAGACAAGCGCGAGGGCACGACGCAATACTCCGCTCACCGCGTCGAACCAAGCTGGGAACCGGTGAGGCGCGATGCCCGCGCGGCGATACGCCGGAGGCAGGCTGACTGACCAGGAATATCAAGAACTAGCTTCCGTCGTCTCGAATTCCCGCCTTCGACGCCCAGACCGCGCGTTTTTTCGCCCACTCCCGCAACTGCGCAATCTCTTCGGCGCGCGTAACCGACAGCGGCACCGTCGACGACAACGCGGTCAGCAGATCTTCATTGCTGAGTTCCCGCTTGGCCGCAAATGCCGCATACAGCGCAGTCTGCACCGCCGACTCAATCTCCGCTCCCGAAAATCCTTGCGCCGCCGCCGCGATCTTGTCCAAATCGTAGTCGGCTGCGTTGCGTTTGCGCTTTGTCAGCTGAATTGCGAACACTTGTTTTCTTTCCGTCGTACTCGGCAGATCCACAAAGAACAATTCGTCAAACCGTCCCTTCCGGATCAACTCCGGTGGCAGCACGGTTACATTGTTGCAAGTCGCGGCCACGAAAACGGCCGGCTTGCGCTCCTGCATCCATGACAAGAATGACGCTAGCAACCGCGACGAAACTCCCGCATCCGCCGATGCTGAATCTGGACCGCTACCCGCAAACACTTTTTCCAGTTCGTCGATCCACAAAATGCAAGGCGCCAATCCCTCCGCCACGCGAAAAACTTTCTGGATCCGCTTTTCCGTCTCTCCAATAAACTTGTCGTATACCGCGGCCGTATCGAATTTCACCAGCGGAAGTTTCCACTCTCCCGCAACTGCCCGCGCACACAAACTCTTCCCACAACCTTGTACCCCAAGAATGATCACGCCCTTCGGCGGATCAAGCCCAAACTTTGCCGCGCCGTCATCCCACGCGCCCCGCCGCTGCTGCAGCCATTGCTTCAGATTGTCGAGCCCGCCCACGCTTGCCATCGTGTCCGTCGAATCGACAAACTCGAGCATCTCGCTGCGCTTCAGCAGCGCTTTTTTCGCGTCGAGCACATCCGTGATGCACTCCGGTGACAACGCCAGTCGTCCCATGATTGCCTGCGATATCGCTCGATCCGCCGCTTCTTCAGTCAGACCTCGCAGATTCCCCGCCATAGCATCGACTCCACCGGCGTCAAGTTGCAGTTTCAGTGTGTGCGTGCCCGAAAGCCGCGTATAGGTTTCGCGGATAATCTCCCGCAGCCGATCTCCATCCGGCAACGGCAGATCGAGAAACTCCACCAGGCTCGCCAACTCCGGCGGCATCTCAATCGCCGGAGCAGTCAGGATCAGCGTTCTCCGATTCGCCGAAAATTTCTGGCCCACATCGCGCAGGCGCCTTACCACCACCGGGTTATCCATGTGCCGGTGAAAATCCTTCAGCACGAAGACCGCCTCGATCGTCATGCTCTCCAGATTCGCCAGCGCCTGCACCGGATCCGTTGTGTTGTACATGGCCGTGTTGTACGTCGCTGTCTTCGGACCGGCCCCCGCCGCCGGGTCTGAAACGACCGAGGACATCACCGAACGCATCAGCCGTTCCGCTTCGCTGTTCCCTTGCGGAAGCGTGCTCGGTCTCGCCTGCGCATAACCTTGACCATGATTCTGAGCCGGTTGCGCCGCGGCCCCTCCGCTGCCGGACCGTACCAAGCCATCCGCAATCGTCCATTCAAAAAGCGCCAGATTCAATTCAGAACATGCGAGCCGCACTAGGGCGAGGGCGCGCATCTCCTCCACCGTCTCCATAATCACGATCGGCGTGGACGAATTGATCAGAATCTTCATCCGCTCCACCGGCGACAGAGCTGGCCGTTGCAGTGGCTCGACTGGCGGGTCGACTGTTAGATGGACCGACGAAATTGCAGGTGAAGTTCCCGGCGAATTCATATCTGGTTGACCCGGTGTGACTTGCTCCCGTAGAATACAACTTCGGTTCCTACCGGATATCTTCCTAGTAAACCTAGGACACACAAAGGTAATCACGTCGCATGGCTAATCATTTTTCGGCGCTCAAGCGCGCCCGTCAGACCACGAAACGCACCGCCCGCAACCGGGCCAACGCATCGCAACTGCGCACTGCTCTCCGCAGCCTGCGCGAAAGCCTCGATAAAGGCGATAAAGCTGTCGCCGGAGAGACTTATCGCGCCACCGTCTCCGCCCTCGACAAGGCTATCCAGAAGGGTATTTTGCACGAGAACACGGCGTCGCGTTATAAGTCCCGTTTGGCCAAGCGGCTCAGCGCCATCAAATAGTTTTGGCTTCCGCCTTACGCGGATTCCGATTAGCTTGATGGTTTGGCTGCATTCTCGCGAACTCCTGCTTCATGGCCGGGTGTTGCCCCATCCAATGTGCCTTGACAGGCGGTCATTCCCAGCCGATCATTGACTTGGAACTGGCAGTAAAGACTCGCAACTCAGCCCGGTCTTTGGAACCCGAAAATGACAAATTTCTCGCAAGCCGCGCAGGACCCGAATCGACGCATTTCCCTGTCCGCCTCCAAATCCACCGAGCCCGGCCTATTCAGCCTGATCGAACGGCACCGCAAGACCGTATTGTCGAGCCCGTTCATACTCGCCGCGGCCCTGATCGTGGTTCACGTTCTCGGCTCCAGTGACGTACGTCAGGTCTTGGATTTCATGTCGCCGGGCCGCATTTTAGGTCACTAATCCGCGCGCAAGCACCCAAGAACTCGCGGGAAACCCCGAGAACCTCCGAGAATTAAGATGAAAAACTCCCATTTGTTCGGCTGGGGCTGTTTCGGTGCATTGCTGCCCGAACTTCTCCGCTTCTTTAAACTCGTGGACGCAGGCCAGCCGCTGCCCAATCTGAACTGGCCCCTCTACGCTGCCCTGTTCGCTCTTTTCATCCTGGCGGCGGGCCCGTTTACCGTGGCTTGGAAGCCCGAAAGCGCTTTCAAAGCCGTATGGGTAGGCGCATCGTTCCCCACTCTGGTCGCTACCCTCATCCAGATCGCCCCCACCATGCCTCATTCGTGATGACGCTCTGAGTACTTCCGGCATTTAAATTCGCTTGACGGCGCTCTTTGATTTGCTATACTTAGGTCGTTCTCAGGACAATTGACGCTCTTTCTGCACGGTCTTGACGAATCACCGCCCGCTTGGTCGCACCTCCTTAAAGAATTGAGCAACTTTCGGGGTGGGCGGGGCATCTATTTGGGTAATTCTGGCAAAATCCCTTTTGAACTCGGCCCGAATTGCACCTTGGCTAGTCGTATCGAACCATCACCCCGTGCGCGGACGATGGAACCACGGCCTAAATTATTCCTTTTAAAGGAGAAAGACCTAACATGCGATCTGATCGCGTTTTTGATGCTCTACATACTTTGCGGAATCGGTATATGCTTTGCCAGCTGGCGTCCAAGGCAACGCGCAAGTTTCACAAGCCGAATACCCGCATCCAGGAAACCATGAACCAGGTGTTTGACAAGATCGCCGACGCAGAACGTCACGACATCCTGAGCGAACCCGAGAACTTTGCCGAAGCACAACGGCGAGCTGCGTAGCAGCTCCGCCGTGTGCCCGCACGGCGGCAAAGCAATTCCCATCCCCGCGAGAGAATAAAAGAATCCCTCCCGAAGAAAAACCCACATAGGCACATATGACGATTGCTGAACTCAAAGAAAAGAACATTACCGAGCTGACCAAGATCGCCCGATCCTTGGAGCTGCCCGGCGCCAGCGGACTCCGCAAACAGGACCTCATCTTCAAGATCCTGCAGGCGCAAAGTGAAAAAGAAGGACACATCTTCGCTGAAGGTGTATTGGAGATCCTCCCCGACGGCTACGGCTTCCTGCGTTCGCCCGACTACAACTATCTTCCCGGCCCCGACGACATTTATGTCTCGCCTTCGCAAATCCGCAAATTTGATTTGAAAACAGGCGACACCATCAGCGGCCAAGTCCGCCCTCCGCATGAGGGTGAGAAGTACTTCGCCCTGGTCAAGATCGAGGCGGTCAACTTTGAATCGCCCGACGAAGCGCGCAACAAGATTCTGTTCGACAACCTGACGCCGCTCTATCCGCAGGAACGGTTGAAGCTTGAGACCGTCCGCGAAAATCTTAGCGCGCGCGTCATGGACCTGTTAACCCCGCTGGGCAAGGGACAGCGCGGATTGATTGTTTCGCCTCCGCGCGCTGGCAAGACGATGCTGCTGCAGAACGTGGCGAATTCGATTACTACGAATCATCCGGAAGTCGTGTTGATGGTGCTGTTGATCGATGAGCGTCCGGAAGAAGTCACTGACATGCAGCGGTCGGTTAAGGGCGAAGTTATTTCGTCGACCTTCGACGAGCCCGCGGCGCGGCACGTGCAAGTGGCCGAGATGGTGATCGAAAAAGCGAAGCGACTCGTCGAGCACAAACGCGACGTGGTCATCCTGCTGGATTCGATTACGCGTCTCGCGCGTGCTTATAACACGATCGTTCCTCCGTCCGGCAAAGTGCTCTCTGGCGGCGTCGATTCGAATGCGTTGCAGCGCCCGAAGCGCTTTTTCGGATCTGCGCGCAACATTGAAGAAGGCGGCTCGCTGACGATTATTGCCACTGCGTTGATCGATACTGGTTCGCGCATGGACGATGTGATCTTCGAAGAATTCAAAGGTACAGGTAACTCGGAAATCATCCTTGACCGCAAACTGGTTGATAAGCGGACGTTCCCGGCGATTGATATTCAGCGGTCGGGCACGCGTAAGGAAGAGTTGTTGATTCCGAAAGAAGACCTGCAGCGGATTTGGGTGCTGCGCAAGGTGCTGAATCCGTTGTCTCCGGTTGAGGCGATGGAGTTGCTGATTGAGCGGCTGGCCAAGGCCAACACTAACAGCGAATTTTTGGCGAAGATGAGTCAGTTGTAGTTTTCGAATGGTTCCCCGTAACTGGCTGATAAGTTCGTGGTGTATTCGCTAGAAAATAATACATAGCGCCTGTAACACGCTGAAACGAGGCGTTATATAAGTTGCCTGTAAGTGGCGGGAGTGGCTGAGTTATGTGATATAATACCTGTAGATGGAAGTGCGGCACGGATTCTGTATCCGTGCCCTTTTCTTTTTGGCTGCTTTGAGTTTTCTTGTCCTTTTTGGCTTTCCGCCTGCCTCGCCATCTTGTTGTTTCCAATTCTTCCACTTTCCCCAACGTCCGCCGGACTCGACCAGCCACAGCTAGATTCCACCGTTGCCCATCTGTATAGTATAGCTATACACTATCGATGATGATCAAGAGCTTCCGGCACAAAGGTGTCGAGCAGTTCTTCAAAACAGGATCGAAGGCGAAAATCCAGCCGCATCATGCGGACAAACTGAGGCTACAGCTGGCCGCGCTGGACAACGCCAGATCTGAGAAGGACATGAACGCGCCCGTCTGGAGACTTCATCCCTTGCGCGGCGATCTCGAAGGTCATTGGTCGGTGGATGTCAGCGGCAACTGGCGTCTGACATTTGCCTTTGAGAGAGAAGACGCCGTGTTGGTGGATTACCGGGACTACCACTGAGAGGTTTTTATGCGTATGCACAATCCGCCACATCCGGGAAGAGTTCTACGAGAGTATTTGGGAACGAGGTCGGTTACAGACACGGCCAAGCACCTAGGGGTAACTCGGGCCGCCGTGTCGCGCATCTTGAATGGCAGCGCGGGAATCTCGGCCGACATGGCGCTAAAGCTCGCAGATGCCCTCGGCACCAGTCCCGAACTGTGGATCGGCATGCAGACGCAGTACGATCTGTGGCAAGCATCCCAACGCCGCCGCAAAAAGGTGACGCCGTTTTTCGTGGGGGCGGCAGGGCGGAAGGATAGCGCAGTGGAATCCCACTCATCGCAAAGTGCGCGATGAGTGGGGCACCCGGCGTCGCCCAGAGGTAACTACCCTGCGACCAGCTGTCCTGTTAAGCTCACTCCGTAAATTCGGAGGAACCGTCCGTGCGACCTTTGCGTGTGACTTCTGGGATTCTCTCACTTTTGATTTTGTCTCTGATTTCGTCTCTAATTTCGACTGGGCTGGCTGCCCAAAACGCAACGCAGGAACATCCTCCGCAGACTGCACGACAGGCGTTGATCGAAATGTGCTTTAGTGAAGCGCCCGGACATTTCGAGAAACATCTTCCGACGATCACGCGACAAACTTTCAGCGAGCTTGGCCAAGAAAACGGCCCGAATTATACGGGGATACTGTCCGCGCTCCAGATGCAAACCAAAGCGGCGGGCGGAAAATTCGAAACCTTTGATGTGGGGCCGACACTTTTCAAAGCCAAAGGATTGCCCGGCCGGGTTGACGACGAAGTTGAGATTACCGTCGAACGGGACGATCTGGTGGGGGGCGAGGATCAGATCGAACTTGCATTACACACGACAACCAATGGAAAAGAAGAAACTCTGCTTCCCACTATTCTTCGATTCACGTTTTCGATGAAGATGGAAGGCGACATCTGGCGCTTAAGCGAAGTGAGTGCAACGGCACGGTTCCCGATTGCCGATCCAACTTTTCTGAAGGCGATGCAGGAACATCAGGCTGGACAGAACGAGCAGATGGCCCTTATGTCGGTGCGATCGATCGTGTCTGCCGAGAAGTCGTACCAGTCGGCACGAAGCAGTTTTGCCTGCAAGCTTTCGGATCTCGGAAACTCCGGCAAAGATGCGCCCCGGCGCACTTACCTTTTTGATCAGCAACTGGCCAGCGGAAAGAAGAATGGGTACGTATTCTCGATTTCGGAGTGCGATCCGTCGCACTACCGTCTCGCGGCAGAACCGGTGGCGCCCGAACTGGGCCAGCACGCGTATTGTTCCGACGAAGCGGGCACCGTGCGCAAGTCCGGCGACGGAAAGGTGGCCACTTGCTTCGCCAGCGGCGAGGTGGTGGAGGAGAAAGTTCCTGCGGCCGGCATGTTGCGGTCGGCGCCACAAAATCCCTCTACCTCGGCAGCATCGAATTCAGCGAGGATTCGTATCTCTCAGGGTGTCGCTACCGGACTTCTCGTGACCAAGGTGTCTCCGGTTTATCCACCGTCAGCGCGGCAAGCGCGGATCCAAGGGGACGTCGTGCTTAAAGCGATCATTAACGAGACGGGAGACGTGACAAGCGCCGAGCTTGTTTCAGGTCATCCAATGCTCTTTCCGGCCGCACTGGAGGCGGTGAGGCAATGGAAATATCGTCCCTACTTGCTTAATGGAAAGGCAGTTGGGGTGGAAACGCAGGTCACGGTGAGCTTCACGCTGCTAGGAAATTAAGACTGCAATCTGGCCGCGCTGCAAAATGGTGACACTGTTTTTCGTGGGAGCAGTAGGGCGGCGTGACAGCGTTGTGGAATCCCACTCATCGCAGAGTGCGCGATGAGTGGGGGTTCCAGCAGATTTGAATGCGGAGGCCGTGGTTGGTGTTATGGCGCAATTTATCGTCAACTACCTTTGGCTTGGAGGTTCCAGAGGGGGATCTGTACTCTCTGGCTCTCTCGGTTCTTCGGTGAATCGAATAATGCCGGACTCATCGGTGTAATAACTGCGCTGATTCTTGCTGAGTCGCGTCAAAGGTCGAGCGATGATCTTGTAGTGTTTGATCGGCGTAGCGTCTCCGGCGCTCTGGTCTGGCACCAGTCGAAGACGATACCCGTCCTTCTTGCCACTGACGGTGGCCGCGTTGAGTAGACCCGCACCATCCGGCCCCAATTGCTTCAACGTGGGCGCGTATCCTTTGGCGTCGTCGCCGCCCCAGTACGTGATTTGAGCGACATTCAGTGTTCGAAGATTCGAGACACATGCTTTCTCAAGTGGTCTGACTTTCTGTTCAACGCCATTCGTGCTTTCGTTAACGCTCTGGGCTTTGCTGACTCCGCACCAGAGAATTGCCACCGCACACAGCGTCACAACGAACCGACAAGGCAGTCGCATACCCCAATTGAAAACCGGCCTGACGAGCGAAGCAATGCACGTCGGTAATGAGTCTCAACGACCCACATGGCTGTCTAGCTGTTGTAAGCAGGCCATTGCGCTAATTGAGAAGTTGTCAATTTCCCTGGGTCGCTGAGGTGGGTGATACGGTTACTCGTTGAATCAGGTGATCGGCGAGGCTGTGGAGACAGAGGCCTAGAGTACGAATGTGCTTAACACCGCATAACACGGGCTCGGAAGGGAGTAGGGGTCCTTCGACTTGCCGTCGCGTGCGCTCCGGCGGCGCTCAGGATGACAATTGAGCGGGCGGGGGTGATAAGAAGTTACCAAACATCTGTTGGAACGTAAGACCAGCGCAGTGGGATCCCACTCATCGCAGAATGCGCTATGAGTGGGGCACACGGCGGAAGTGGCCCGTGCGCGAAACTTACCTTGCCCATCCGTATTGTGTATTGATACACTTTACAGATGCTGAAGAGCTACCGGCATAAAGGCATCAAGCAATTTGCCGAAACCGGCTCGAAGGCTGGTATTCAGCGAGAACACGCAAACCGGCTGAGGAGGCTTCTCTCCGCGCTGGATGCTGCGACCTGCCCGGCCAACATGAATGCGCCGGGCTACGGCCTGCACGCGCTCAAGGGCGAATTGGCGGCGCACTGGGCGGTGAGGGTGAGCGGAAACTGGCGGCTTACGTTCCAGTTCGAAGGAGAGGACGCGGTTCTCGTCGATTACCAGGATTACCACTAGGAGCTGATTATGATTTTCAATCCCAGCCATCCCGGCGAAGTTTTAAAGGATTACCTGGGCGACATGACGGTGAAGGAAGCCGCCGAGCGCCTTGGGATCACGCGCCCCAATCTCTCCCGCATACTCAACGGCCGCGCTGGCATTTCGGCGGAAATGGGCGTGCGACTGGCTAAGGCGATGCCGTACACGTCCGCTGAGTTTTGGTTGAAGATGCAGCTCAATTACGATCTTTGGAAGGCGCGGAAAAACAGGCTGCCGAAAATCAGACCGTTTCCGGCGCGGCAGCAAAAGAACTTGGCCTCAGCCTGATCCGTTCTCTGAAGCCTACGGCATCGCTCGTAAAGGGTTTTCCGCAGCCTGCTAAAACCACTCCTTCGCGCAACTAACAAGAGAAGGCCGTGTTAAGGTATTTGCTCTTCGGAGGCCCGTATGAAGGCTTTTCTTGTTCTGGCGTCACTCTTGGCGGGTTTATCGGCGGACGGGCAAACTGCTCCGGCGAAGGATCATCCTCCGCTGGTGGTTGGGCCGGTCCACCTGACTTGCGTCAACCAGCCGTGCTCGGCGGCGACGATTACGGGAAGCGCGCTGGGCAGCGGCGTGAACGGTCCGGCTACCGCCCAGACTGGAATGACTATTAATTTCTCCAAGGACAACTGGTGGAAGGGCGGCAAGGTTGGCGAAATCGACGGGCTGAATATTCTGGTTCGGCAGAATGGGCCGCATTCGGATTCGTCCGGCATTCTCGTGAATGTTCAGAACCAGGGGCACGGATTCCTCTCGGCCACTGAGTTTGCTTCGAGCATTGTCGATCCTGTGCAGAACGTTCTGACGTACGGCATCGATGTGCAGGAAGGCGTTCTCGACCATTTGAACGGAGACTACATTGGCGCCGTGTATAGCGCCGACTACGGCGCTCTCGGGACGGGAATTCTCATTCAAAACAGTCCGGGGGCTTCGTGGCAGTACGCCATTCAGTACGCCAAGAATGGGAGTTCGCTCTTTTCGGTCGATGGACTGGGGAATATCGCCGGATCGAGCCTTTATCTGGGAAGCGTTCAGCTTAACGGCGATCCAACGAATGGCTCGCTGGATGTCGGGAACACGGCCAACAGCTCGGCGACTCCTTACGTCGATCTGAATGGCTTCGGAACATCGCAGAATAATGTGCGGATGATTAACGATGCGAACGGCCAGCTGACCATTAACACCGTGACGGGCGGGAACCTGCAGGTGAATGCGAACGGAGTTTTCAGCACGGGAGGTTTTCATCTCAACCTGGCGACGCCTTCGAGTTCGTCGTCCGAGTGCACGGCGGGGCAGATCGGCGCGGACGCGAAGTATGTTTATGTTTGCGTCGCGGCGAATACGTGGAAGAGGTCGGCGTTGAGTTCGTTCTAGATCGGGGCCGATTCGTGGCTTGCGGCCAGCGAAACGATTTTCTCGAACAAAGTGGGTGCGCGCCGTCCTATCTTTCGCGGGAGCAGAGTGGACGAATGGTACCACCTATGTTACCATTGCAGTTAGGTGAAGTTCCTCCCCGCACAGGTTCTTCTTGCCGATCGCCGAACAATACGTAGATGAGTACGGAAGAAGTTCCTTTGCACAATGGTTTGACGATCTCCACGCTTCGGCGGCAGCAAAGGTGACGACGGCTGTCGTTCGACTGGAACAGGGCAACTTTTCGAACGTCACACCTGTCGGATCTGGAGTGTCTGAGTACAGAATAGATTTTGGTCCCGGCTATCGGGTTTATTTTGGCAGGGATGGAGACCAGGTCATCATCCTTCTGGGAGGCGGAACGAAAAAGCGACAACAACGGGACATCAGCCTCGCAATCGAAAGATGGCAGGACTACAAACGACGAAAGAAACTGGGAGAAAAATAATGGCTTTGACCAGGGATTTCAAAGAAACGGTGCGCGCCCGAGTGCAGCGCGATTCAGCGTTCCGCAGAGAGCTTCTCCGTGAAGGCGTGGAAAGTTTTCTTACCGGAGATGTCGAAACCGGAAAGACCATATTGCGCGACTACATCAACGCCACGATCGGCTTCCATGAACTGGCAGCGATTACCAATCACTCTCCAAAGAGCTTGATGAGGATGCTCGGCCCCTCAGGGAATCCTTATGCGCGAAACTTGTTTGAGATTGTCTGCTGCCTTCAGAAAAAAACTGGCGTTCACTTTCAACTGAAGGCGCTGGCGGCCACCGCGGGGCGTTAACTCAGAAACAGGCCGGCCGAACTTCGCCAAATATTTGTTTAGCCCGCGACCGATTTGACTCCAAATGTTACTTTTGTTAGCCGCGTGAGCGACCGGAGTACTTCGGTAATCTTCCCAAAGGAACGTGCATCGTCGAGATTCATACCAATGGTACTAGTCCCTTAGGGCATGTACCCCAGGAGGATTTATGACGTTTGCACGGTGCTCCAAATTCGCCCTCTTGCCGCTCTTGGTTGGTGCCTTGGCCCTGGCCCTTACCGGATGCGGCTCAAGCAGCAACCTGGCTTTAACCCAGGGCAACTGGTCGATGACCGCGACCCAGACCGGCGGCGGCGTGACGCCCAATAGTACGTTTTATATTGGCGGCAATCTGACGCAAAACGGAACCAGCTTGGCCGGAACGATGTCGATCGCCGATTCGCTCTGCTACAGTTCATCGCAAACCGTGACCTTCACCGGAACCGTGAAAGGCAGTAACGTCACGCTGACTTCCGCCAGCGTCGGCGGAGAAGTCATATCCGTCACTGCGACCGGAACGGCTGGATCCCTGACCGGCAACTACACCATCGCTGGCGGAAACACTTGCGACGGCGACACCGGCACCATCGCGGCAAATCCGGTACCGGCTATCACGGCGTCGTGGAGCGGGCCTTATGACCCGGAGGGCGATCCGAACGCCGTCCTTACGATTGCTATCACTCAGGCGACGACCGCTTCGAGCGACGGAACCTTCGCACTCACCGGCAACCTGACTTTCGCCAATTCCAGTTGCTCTGTGAGCGGATCCCTTACCAGCGCCTTCATTGCGGGCCCGTATCTCGTGGTAAACGGCAACACGGTCGAAGCAGACAATAGTGCCGGAGATTTCACCTACACTCAGGTCTTCTTGAATAACTCGGGCACGCCAACCAGCATGACCGGAACTTACTCCGTCTCTGATGGACTCTGCGCCGGGGACTATAACACCGCGACTTTTACCAAAGCGCAGTAGCAGGGCCGCGCCGGGCACAGTCGGCGGCAAATCAAAAACGCCATCCAGTTGCGCTGGATGGCGTTTCTTTCTTAGTTACGAATCTTTTGGTTAGGATACGAGCCGTTTACTCGGAACTGATTCGCATGCCGTAGAACGAACGGTAGACGAAGAAGACGGAAACCGCGAAGAATGCGATCGCCAGCATGTGCGTCAAGTTGGCTCCGTGGTCGCGCGTCAACGAGACCGCCAATTCGACGGCCAGCAATCCAAACAGTGTGGTGAACTTGATCACGGGATTCATGGCCACCGACGACGTATCTTTGAAAGGATCGCCCACGGTATCGCCAACTACTGTGGCGTCGTGCAGCGGAGTTCCCTTCTGCTTCAGCTTGGTTTCTACGATCTTCTTGGCGTTGTCCCATGCGGCTCCGGCATTGGCCATGAAGATCGCCTGGTAAAGTCCGAAGATCGCAATCGAGATCAGATAGCCGATGAAGAAGAACGGTTCGACGAAGGCGAAGGTCAGAGTTCCGAAGAAGACGGCGAGAAAGATATTGAACATACCTTTCTGCGCGTACTTGGTGCAGATCTCGACGACTTTCTTGCTATCGGCAACCGATGCCTTCTCGGCGCTTTCGAGTTTGATGTTCGCCTTGATGAATTCGACCGCACGATACGCTCCGGTAGTCACTGCCTGCATCGAAGCGCCGGTGAACCAGTAGATCATCGCGCCGCCGGTGATCAGTCCGAGGAAGAATGGAGCGTGGAGTAGAGAGAGCTTGGCGACGTTGGTGGTGAGTCCATCGGTGAGCGCCATGATGATGGAGAAGATCATGGTGGTGGCGCCGACGACTGCTGTACCGATCAGAACCGGCTTGGCGGTTGCTTTGAAGGTGTTGCCAGCTCCGTCGTTCTCTTCGAGCAAGTCTTTGGCGCGTTCAAAGTTGACGTCGATGTTGAAGTCTTTCTTGAGTTCGGCCTTGATGTTCGGAATCTGCTCAATCGTTGAAAGTTCGTAGACGGATTGCGCGTTGTCGGTGACGGGTCCATAGGAATCGACCGCGATGGTGACGGGGCCCATGCCCAGGAAGCCGAAGGCGACCAGTCCGAAAGCGAATACTGGCGCGGCAATCATGGTGGCGGCCATCGCCAAGCCCATCCCGCTAAAGAAGTAAGCGACGGACATCAGAGCGACCATCGCGAGGCCGAGCCAGTAGGCCGAGAAGTTTCCGGCGACCAGACCAGAGAGGATGCCCAGCGATGCGCCGCCTTCTTTTGCCGAGGTGACTACTTCGTTGACGTGACGCGAATCCACCGAAGTGAAGGCCTTGACTAACTCAGGAATCAGCGCTCCGGCGAGCGTTCCGCAGGAGATGATTGATGCCAGCTTCCACCACTGCGTAATGTCGCCGCCGAGGTTGGGAATGATGTAGTACGAAACAATGTAGGTCGCAATGATCGAAACGATGGACGTGAGCCAGACCAGCGTTGTCAGCGGCGTCTCGAAGTTCATGTGGTCCGCATGACCGAATCGCGCTTTCGCGATGGCCCCATTGATGAAGTAGGCCAGCGCGCTGGAGACGAGCATCATGATGCGCATCACGAAAATCCAAACCAGCAACTGCACTTGCACGGAAGGATCTTTTACGCCCAGCAAAATGAAGGTAATTAGCGCAACGCCAGTCACGCCATAGGTTTCGAAACCATCGGCGGAGGGCCCGACCGAGTCGCCGGCGTTGTCGCCCGTGCAGTCGGCAATGACTCCAGGATTGCGCGCATCGTCTTCTTTGATTTTGAAAACGATCTTCATGAGGTCAGCGCCGATGTCGGCAATCTTGGTAAAGATGCCGCCCGCGATACGAAGGGCCGCCGCACCCAGAGACTCGCCGATGGCGAATCCGATGAAGCAGGGTCCGGCATAATCGCCGGGAACAAAGAGCAGAATGAAGAGCATGATGAGCAGTTCGACCGAGATCAGCATCATGCCGATCGACATGCCGGCTTCAAGCGGAATCTGATACACCGGATACGGCTTGCCGGGCAGAGAGGCGAAAGCGGTCCGGGAATTAGCGAAAGTGTTCACGCGAATGCCAAACCATGCCACGCCGTAGCTGCCCGCGATGCCCACCAGGCTGAATACCAGAATGATCGCGACGCGCGGAATTTCAAAATGCCGCAGCACGCCAAAGTAAAGCACGATGATGGCGGCGATGAACGCCCACAGCAGCATCAGGAACTTGCCCTGCGTCAGCAGATAGGTTTTGCAGGTTTCGTAAATCAACTCAGAAATCTCGCGCATCGAGCGGTGCACCGGCAGGTTCTTCAGCCGCATGAAGATCACGAGGCCAAAGCCTAAACCGAAGACGCAGAACAGTAGCCCAATCGACAGCAACTTGTGCCCGTCGACTCCGAGGAACGAAACGGATGAAAGATCCGGCAGCTTCAGGGCTGCCTCGCCGCCTTCTTCGGCTGGTTGCGCAAGCGCATGGCCAGCCATCAGAAGCAGTAAAGTCGTGAGTGTTGCCAAGCTTTTCGCGAGACTTCTTTTCGCAAGGCTTTTTTTCGCAAACCAGCGTCCCAGGGACGCAAGGTTGGCGTTATAAGTGCGCATAAAATCCTCCTAAGGATCTCTGTTCAGGGGTCTTGGCGCGTGTTTTGCTTTGGTACGCCCAGCGCCCGCCGGCAAATCTTCACCTGCCCACGCGCAGCTGCTACCAGAGTTCCGAACACGCTCCGAACACGCTTCCACCGCCAGGCATAACAAGAATGAGGAGTGCCGATTTGGCCGCGTCGGAAAACCTGTGCCCCGGCGGAAGTCATCCCTCAACTCCACACCTCGGCACAAAGCACTCGTTTATAGCATCTCGCCGGAAGTCGGGTCAATGATGTCGATCACGTAGGGTTGTGTTGGCTTCGACTGTGGCCACAAACGGCGTACGCATCCCCAAGCACTGAATCGATTCGCACTATCCTGGAAGTCCGCGCAGTCCGATCCTCCAGCGCGAACTTATGCTGCCCGAGCGGCGAGTTCCGTATAATTGGGAGACCGTCATGCCCGCCTCCCTGGACACGATAGTCGCCGCTACCCGACAGCGCCTCGCCGAGCGCTTTTCTCGCGGCCGCAGGCATGGCGATCTGCGCGCACTCGAAGAGGCGGCAGCGGCGCACACTCCCCGGGGATTCAGAAATCAGTTGCGGCGGGTCGCGCAAGACGGGATCGCCGTGATCGCGGAACTGAAGAAGGCGTCGCCTTCCAAAGGCCTGATCCGTACCGATTTCAAGCCCTCCGAACTCGCGCTCGATTTTGAGCAATCGGGCGCCGCTGCGTTGTCGGTATTAACCGACGAAGCTTTTTTCCAGGGCTCGCTTGAGTATTTGCGCGAAGCTTCGTCGAGCTGTTCTCTTCCCTGTCTGCGCAAGGATTTCATCGTTGACGAATTCCAAGTGCTGGAAGCACGGGCGAACTGCGCCGATGCGATTCTGTTGATTGTCGCCGCTCTCTCCCAAAAGGAACTCGAGTCGCTGGCGGAGATGGCGCGGGCCCAGGGGCTCGACGTTCTCTGCGAAGCGCATGACGATACTGAACTGCAACGCGCTCTCGATGCGGGATGCGACCTGATCGGCATTAACAGCCGCAATCTGCGGACCTTTGAAGTCGATCTGCAAACGGCGTTACAGCTGGCGAAAAAGATCCCTGCGTCGTGTGTCCGCGTGGCCGAAAGCGGCATCCAATCGGCCGCTGATCTGGCGAGGCTGCGTGCGGCCGGCTATGAAGCGTTCCTGATCGGGGAATCACTGATGAAGACAGAGAAACCCGGCGAAACTTTGACGAGGTTACTGGAAGAACTAAAACCGGCCCTCAGGAAGTAGTTGATCGAATTGAAGACTGACGACTGATGGCTGACAGCCGTTTCTATGACGTGGATCAAGATTTGCGGAATCACGAACCTCGATGACGCTCTCGTCGCTGCTGAAGCGGGAGCGAATGCGCTGGGCTTCGTCTTCCATCCCAAGAGTCCGCGTTACATCACGCATGATGCGGCGCAGGAGATCGTCGCGAAACTTCCGTCCGGAGTAGAAAAGGTCGGCGTCTTCGTCAACGAGACCGTAGACGCAGTTCGCTACGCCGTAAAGGACGTGGGCCTGACTGCGGTGCAATTGCACGGCGACGAGACCACGGAATTCAGTCAAGCTCTCTTCCGCGAACTCGCCAACGGTACCGGCCAGCGCCCCACCATCTTTCGCTGCTGGCCGGCCAAGATTTTCGACGTGGCTGCCGGGCAATCCGTTGGATGGGACCCGGTCGCTGTCGGTCTGGTCGAAAAAGACGATGCCTACAAGGGCAAACGCGTCCACAAGATTCACGTCGCCAAAAACGGAGACCTTTTCCTTGAGACCCATGGTTTTCGCCCGGGCGTGATTTCGGGCGTTCTGCTGGATTCTTCGACGGCGGAAAATCGCGGCGGCACCGGGCAGCCCTTCGATTGGGAACGCGTGCAGCCGTGGGCGGGAATCATCAACAGCATCAGCAAGCTGATCGTCGCGGGCGGACTTCGTCCGGGGAATGTGCAGGAGGCGATCCATCTTCTGCATCCCTGGGGGGTGGATGTCTCAACCGGCGTCGAGCGGGAGCCGGGCAAGAAAGATCCGCGCAAGGTGCGAGCCTTCGTAAAGGCGGTGCGAGCGATGGAGGAGGTAAGCTAGAGCGTGGCGACCGCGACGGTAAGCAGGAAATCTCGGAGGCTAGGAACGGCGAAGGCGGCGGCAGCAGCGGCAAAAATGGGCGGCAAAATTCCGCCGCAAGCCGCACCGGCTGGCCGTTTTGGGGCCTACGGCGGACGGTACGTCCCCGAAACGCTGATGGCCGCGCTTGATGAACTGGAGCGCGAGTATGAGAAAGCCAAGCGCGATCCGAAGTTTCAGCAACGGCTCGACCTGCTGCTGAAAACATATGCGGGACGTCCGACGCCGCTGTTCTTTGCGCAACGGCTGACCGCGAAATTGGGCGGCGCGAAAATTTATCTCAAGCGCGAAGATCTGCTGCACACGGGCGCGCACAAAATCAACAACTGCCTCGGACAAGCGCTGCTGGTCGAGCGGATGGGCAAGCATCGCGTGATCGCTGAGACGGGCGCTGGGCAACACGGCGTCGCTACTGCCACCGTCTGCGCGCTGCTCGGCTTTGAGTGCGTGGTCTACATGGGCACCGAGGATATGCGGCGGCAGGAACTGAACGTCTTCCGCATGAGACTGCTGGGAGCGGAGGTGCGCGGCGTATCTTCTGGATCGTGCACGCTGAAGGACGCGATCAATGAGGCGATGCGCGACTGGGTGACGAACGTTCGGACCACGCATTACCTGCTCGGCAGCGTTCTTGGAGCGCATCCGTATCCCACGATGGTCCGTGATTTTCATCGCGTCATCGGACGGGAGGCCCGGGGGCAGATTTTGAAAGCCGAGGGCAAACTGCCGACGACGATCATCGCGTGCGTGGGCGGAGGCTCGAACTCGATTGGGATCTTCTATGACTTTTTAGAAGATAAAAAAGTGCAGCTCGTCGGCGTTGAGGCGGGAGGGCGCGGAGAAGCTCTTGGGGACCACGCAGCCCGTTTTCGTGGAGGATCTCCCGGCGTTCTGCAAGGGACCTTCTCGTATGTGCTGCAGGACAAGTCGGGGCAGATCGCGCTGACACATTCCGTCTCTGCTGGACTGGACTACCCGTCCATCGGGCCGGAGCACGCGATGCTCAAGGACACAGGACGCGCCGAGTATGTTCCGGCGTCGGACGCGGAAGCGCTCGCAGCCACGACGTTGCTGGCCCGAACTGAAGGCATTATTCCGGCGCTGGAATCGGCCCACGCGGTAGCGGAGGTGATCAAGCGGGCGCCGAAGATGAAGAAGACGGAAGTGGTGATTGTCAATATTTCGGGGCGCGGGGACAAGGATATTGGGATTATGCGGGAGAACTTGAAGCTGGACTAGCCTAGGATGATCGCGCCCGCATATGTCTCAAGGAAAGGGCTTCAATGAAGGCAGTTGGTTTCTTGTTAGTTGTGCTTTGCCGTGCGGCCCTCATGCCCGCTCAGCCCGTTCCTAACCTTCGGTTTAGCGGTCACACGTTGGGCGAGACCGCCGAGACCTTCTTCTCCACCGCTTCAATGATGGAATCTAAGACCGCGACCAAAGAATATTGCAAAAAGCTACTGGATGACCCGGAAGCAATGAGGCGATACGAAGATTCGAGGATTGGTACCAACAAGAAGGACCTCTTACTCTCCGACGTAGGGGGATGTGAAGACGTGATGGCCGTTCTTAGAGGCGAACGTGCACCTATAGGTGCGCGATTTGCTTCGGAGCTCGGTAAAGGTCACGTGCTGTTTGTTGGCGGGAAATTAGTCAGTTTCAGTCTCTATTCTGAATCTTCCTATGCTGACGCAGCAGCAGATATGAGTAAACGGTTTCCGGCCCCGTGCCATAAATACGCATCTCCACAAATTGCTGAGGGAATGCGTTGGGATGCGGGAGGGATAACTGCGATGGTCTTCAAACCCAAATACCACGATGAAACCAACATCTACGTCGGCTACGCGGAGAGGTAGTCCCGGAGGCCGCGGCGCTCCGTAGTACGATATACCAATGGAGACACGGGTATGCAATTGAACGTACCTCCGGACCTGGAAACGCTGATTAACAGACGCCTTGCCAGCGGCGCTTATGAAAGCGCCGAAGACGTGCTGCGCCGCGCGCTAGAGGCTCAGGACGCAGAAGAGAACTGGACGGATGAGGAACGCCAGGCGTTATCGGCCCACATTGAGAAAGGCTACTTGCAAGCCGAGCGCGGCGACCTGATTGATGGCTCCGAAGCCCGCCGTGACATTCAAGAGATGAAGGACAGCTGGCGCCAAAAGCATTCGCCGAAACAATGAGCGCTTACGCTCTAACCCCTCTCGCGAAAGCCGATATTTTCGAGATCTGGTCGTACATAGCAGAAGAGAGTGAAAACGCGGCCAACCGGGTGGAAGAAGCCATCTACGAGGCGTGCGCTTTAGCGGCGGAAGCTCCGATGCGCGGCCATTCGCGGCCCGATCTCACCAACCGGTCGCTCCGGTTCTGGACCCTGACCCGTTATCCCAACTACAGCGTCGTGTATCGGCCAGAAACGGCCCCGCTACAAATCGTCGGCGTTCCGCACGGCAGGCGAAATATTCGCCGCCTTCTCAAACAACGGCTCTAGGCTATGCCCGCAGGCCGACAAAGTCTGCCTTCAACTCCCCCGACACCCCTTCTGCAATCTGACCTCTGCCATCTACAATTGATGGTTCATGCCTTTCCACTTCGAAAATAAGCCTTCGCTCATCGCTTACGTGACTTGCGGAGACCCGGACCTTGCCACCACGCGGGAGGTCATCCTCGCCGCCATCGATGCGGGTGCCAGCGTCATTGAACTTGGGGTGCCGTTCAGCGATCCGCTGGCGGATGGGCCCGTGATCCAACGCGCCAGCGAACGCGCCCTCAAGCACGGAACTTCACTGCAAAACGTGCTGACCCTCGCCTCCGAAATTCGCGAGCAATCGCAATCGGTCGGACTCGTCATCTTCTCGTACCTCAATCCCATCATGCGAATGGGCCTTGCCAAGTTCTGCCATGTCGCCCGCGCGGCGGGAGTCGACGGAACTCTCATTACCGATCTGCCCGTCGAAGAAGCGTCGGAATATTTGCGCGAGGCGCGCAAGAATCAGCTGGCCACGATTTTTCTTGCCGCGCCTACCAGTCCCGACGAGCGCCTAAAACTGATTGCGCAGGTTTCTTCGGGATTCATTTACGCCATCTCGCGCACAGGCGTGACCGGGGCACGCCCGACATTGGGTGGTGACGGGGCTTCGCCCCGTTCGCGGGGCATAGCCCCGCCACCACACACACAAATGACTGGAGAGGCAAGAAGTCTCGTCAAGCGCATACGCCGTTTCACCAAGCTGCCTATTGCCGTGGGCTTCGGAATTTCGACCCCTGAGCAATTTGCGGCGGTTGGCAAGTTTGCCGAGGCCGCAGTGGTCGGAAGCGCGATCGTTCACGTCATCGAACAAAATCCGGGACGGGAAGCCGCAACTGTGTCAGAATTTGTACACCAGCTTTCAGCCGTCAGCCGTCAGCCATCAGCACGGCAGGCTCGGTGATAAATCTGGTGGATTTGAAATTCTCTGCCCTCCGTACTCAGCGTCTCGCATTACGGTTTAACTGACGGCTGATACCTAATGGCTGAAAGCTCTATGGACCTTTCTGAATGGCGTAAGAAAGTCGACGAGTTAGACCGCAAACTGGCGGCGTTGCTCAACGAACGCGCGGCCGCGGTCGTAGAAATTGGACGGCTCAAACGCAACACCAGCCTGCCTATTTACGAGCCCGACCGCGAACGTGCTGTGCTCGACAACGTGAAGCGCAGCAGCACCGGCCCGTTGGCCGAGCGCGATCTGGCACAGATTTACGAGCGCATTATGGACGTGATGCGCAGCATCCAGAAACACGAAATCGTCCCCGGCCCCGCGGCTGAAATGCAGGGGGCAAACCCCGAGCCACCACCGGGAGCGCCCAAACTAGAGATTCGAGGAATAGCCACGGAACGCCGCAAGCGCTAGGCAATGAAATTGCGTTCCGCGAACGGATGAAAGACGGGCAAGCGAGCCAACCATGATCGTAGCAATGCAGGATGCGGCCAGTGAAGATCAGATTCAGAAGGTCATCGATCAGCTGGTCCAGTTCGGATTCGAAGTTCACCGCTCCACCGGCGAGCGCCAAACTGTGCTCGGGGGCGTCGGCGTTCCTCACGATTTCGACACGCGCGAAGTCGAAATGCTGCCGGGCGTCCAGGAAGTTCACCGGATCACGTCCCCTTACAAACTTGCGGGACGCAACTTCCGTCCCGAAGGGACGATTGTCAAACTGAAGAACGGCCTGGAGATTGGCGGCAAGAAAATCGTCGTCATGGCTGGCCCATGCTCGGTCGAAACGCGCGAGCAGTTGTTCACCATCAGCGATCTGATCGCCAAAGCCGGAGCCCGCGTTCTGCGCGGGGGCGCCTACAAACCTCGCTCTTCTCCCTATTCATTTCAAGGACTCGGTCTCGAAGGCCTGAAACTTCTGCGCGAAGCCGGAGACCGCTTCAATCTGCTGGTGATCAGCGAAGTCATGGAGATTTCGCAGATTGAAGTGATGCTGCCCTACGTCGATATTTTTCAGGTCGGCGCGCGGAACATGCAAAACTTCAATCTGCTGCGTGAACTCGGCAAGGTCCGCAAACCCGTGCTGCTGAAGCGCGGCATTGCAGCGACGATTGAAGAACTTTTGTGCTCGGCCGAATATCTGCTTGCGGGTGGCAACTACGAAATTATTTTGTGCGAGCGTGGCATTCGGACCTTCGAAACCTACACCCGCAACACGATGGATATTTCGGCCATCCCGATCGTCCACAAGCTTTCGCATTTGCCCATGACCGCCGATCCTTCGCACGGCACCGGACGGCGAGACAAAGTCGCTCCCATGGCTCTGGCTTCGGCCGCCGCTGGCGCTGATGCCATGCTGATTGAAGTTCATCATCAGCCCGATAAGGCGCTTTCCGACGGGGCGCAGTCGCTCTATCCCGAGCAATTTTCCAAGCTGATGGACCAACTGCGCATGATTGCTCCGGCGGTGGGGCGCGAGATCGCGTAAACTGCTTTCGCGCGTCGCGACTCGCTGTTCGTCGTTCGCTGTTCGCGAAGCTACCGGCGACTAACAATTCGATGCCCGTTTCCGCGAATTGCGAAGAGCGAATGACGAGCCGTGAACGACGAATAGCGAACGACCAACAACCTTTTCTCCATGGCTTTCCGCCAAGTCACCATCATCGGAACCGGATTGATCGGAGGCTCGCTCGGCCTCGCGCTCAAGAAACGGCACCTCGCCGCAAAAGTCGTCGGCTGCGATCGCTCTCCCGTTCTCGAGCGCGCCCAGAAATGCGGGGCCATCGATTCGGGGACCACAAATGCGGCCGACGCCATCCGCGGCAGTGAGCTGATCGTGCTCGCGACGCCGGTGCTTCCCATTCTCGATCTGGTCGGACGTCTTGGCCCGGCGCTGCCACCGAAGACACTCGTCACCGACGTTGGCAGTACCAAGACTGAGGTGGTCGACCGCGCCATCAAATCGTTCGGGCGCAATGCGGCGCACAAATTTCTGGCGGGGCATCCGATGGCGGGTAAAGAAAATGCCGGAGTTGAGTTTGCCGACGCGGACCTGTTCGAAGGCGCGGCGTGGCTCTTCACGCCCCTGCCGGGCCAAAACGTTCACGCTGGATTGTCAGGAGAGTTCATCCACTGCGTGGAGAAGATGGGCGCGCGCGTCGCCACGCTTGATCCCGCCGATCACGATCGGCTCTGCGCCTGGATCAGCCATCTTCCGCAGATGATCTCGACCGCTCTGGCCGCCGCGCTGGTCGACGAATTCGGCCCGGATGCGCCCGTCCTCGATATTGGAGGGCGCGCCCTGCGCGAGATGACTCGCATCTCCGGAAGCCCCTATTCGATGTGGCGGGACGTCGCTATCACCAACAAGAAAAATATTTCTGACGTAATTCAAAAGCTGGAGCAACGGTTGGCGCACATCCGTGAAAATCTCGACTCGCGCGAATTGGCGGCTGAGTTCGAGCAGGCCCATCAGTTGCGGAAAAACCCACCACCCCGTCACGGAGACACGAAGAAAATCAAGAAATAGCGGATTGTCTCTGTGTCCTTTATATTTTCGACTCTTGATCGACTCGATCTCCATATCTCTGTGACTGCGTGGCTCTGTGTCTCCGTGGTGGAATTGCTATAGAATTCCAGTGCGATGCACAAAGTTGTTGCCAGCGCCGAGGCCGCGATCGAGGATGTATTCGATGGCGCCACCATCATGGTGGGCGGATTTGGCTTGTGCGGGATGCCGGAGAATCTGATCCGCGCGCTCGCCCGCAAGGGCGTCAAGAACCTCACCACGATCAGCAACAATGTCGGCGTCGATGGACTGGGCATGGGCCTGCTTCTCGCCAACGGTCAGATCAAGCACCACATCGGAACCTACGTGGGCGAAAACAAGTTGCTTGAACAAATGGTGCTGAACGGAACCGTACATCTCGATCTCGTCCCGCAGGGTACTTTTTCAGAGCGCATTCGAGCGGGGGGCGCGGGCATCCCTGCGTTTTTCACGCCTACGGGCGTCGGCACGGTGGTCGCCGAAGGGAAAGAAACGCGTGAGTTCGATGGCCGCCCGTATCTGATGGAACGCGCGCTGCGGGCCGATTTTGCCTTCGTGAAAGCCTGGAAGGGCGACAAGTGGGGCAACCTGGTCTATCGCAAGACGGCGCGTAATTTTAATCCCATGATGGCAACGGCCGCGAAGATCACGATTGCCGAAGTCGAGCATCTGGTTGAACCGGGAGAACTCGACCCGGAGATGGTGCACACGCCGAGCGTCTACGTGCGGCGAATTTTTAAGGGAGAATTGTTTGAGCGCAAAATCGAAAGAAGGACGGTAAGAAAAGAGTAATCGGTCGTTGGTCGTTCGTCGTTGGTCGTTCGGACAAAGCAACTGCCGAAACAGCTGGCTTCACCAACGACTGACGACCAACGACTGACGACCAACGACAAGCGACCATCAAGAGACCATGTCAACTCTTCCGAAAGCTCCGAAGGATACCGACAAGCGCGAGCGCATCGTCAAGCGCGTTGCCCGCGAGCTGCGCGACGGCTTCTACGTCAACCTCGGCATTGGGTTGCCCACGCTGATCGCAAACTATGTTCCTGCCGGGATGGACGTGATTCTGCAATCTGAGAATGGGATGCTTGGCATCGGTCCTTATCCGATCGAGGGCACCGAGGATTCTGACCTGATCAACGCGGGAAAAGAAACGATCAGCGAAATCGCGGGGACGGCTTATTTCTCGAGCGCCGATTCTTTCGCCATGATTCGCGGCGGCCATATCGACCTGAGTGTTCTCGGCGCGATGGAAGTCGACGAACTCGGCAGCATCGCCAACTGGATGATCCCAGGAAAAATGGTGAAAGGCATGGGCGGGGCGATGGACCTGGTTGCCGGCGCGCGCCGCGTTATCGTCGCCATGGAACACGCAACCAAAGACGGACAGCCGAAGATCCTGAAAAAATGTACGCTGCCTTTGACGGGCGTTCGGGTTGTCGACACGATTGTGACGGAGATGGCCTACATTCTCGTCACGCCCGAGGGACTGCTGCTGGAGGAAATTGCCCCGGGCCTGTCGGTTGAAGAGGTCCAAATGGTCACCGAAGCAACGCTAAAAATAAGCCCACAATTAAAGACGATGTAGCTCAGTGTGGCGGCGAGCGACTCGCCCGCCGAGCCCCCGAAACAGAAATCTGCCTCACATCGAACTTTTTCCACCTGAATTGCGTATCATTTCTGTAAGGAGGTGTGCCGATGATTGCCTTCCTGCTCTGGTGTCTACTCTTTGTCGTGTGCTGGCCGCTGGCCCTGCTCGCGCTGATTCTTTATCCCTTTGTGTGGCTGCTGTTGCTGCCTTTTCGTGTGGTGGGAATCGCGGTCCACGGCGCGCTCGCGCTGGTATGGGCCGTCGTCATGCTCCCAGTGCGCCTGCTCAGCGCTCCATTTCGTTTGTCTCGGGTTTAAAGGCGTTTGCTGCCGCTGTGCCGGCCCGAGTCGCGCGCGGCT
>JBEKPH010000065.1:0-27672 GCA_049520915.1 Terriglobales bacterium | reverse complement strand
GCGCGTGTGTAAATCGCAACCTATAATCATCATCGCTCGGCTCCTTTCCTCCGAGCCTTGGTCGCTTGAGCGCTTCCAAGTCTACTCGCCCGAAGGGAGCCGACACGGTTATCTCATCAGCCCGGCTTGACAAGAAAAAACGTGGAGGCGAACTAGATCAATATCTGAGGTAAGCGTTGAGAGAAACGACTCCGATGAAAAGATAGAATCCACCGACTAAGACGATGGGACAAGCGCAGAGGATCGATGCCACACCCAGCAATCGTGCCGTGCTCGAAACCAATTTGAAGTTCTGCAATATACGGAAGGCGCCGTAAATGGGCGCGGCCACGGCACAGGCGCCGACGCTGAATAGAATAATGGCGCCCGCTATATTGTGAGGACCAGCGCATGGGCCTCCGCCGATGGCCAACAATCCGATGGGTAATGTGAGCAGAGCTAAACCGACCAGCCCGACGCCGATCCAGAATTGAGTGCTAGTTGCGGTAGCATCCGTGATGTCTGCTCACCTCATGCGTGGAATGCCACGTTTCGAAAAATGCTACAACGTTGGCACCCTCGGTCCGGGAAATCGATGAATTCATGGGCCACCAAAGCATCATTTCAATGCGACAGGGCAATTAAGTGGGTGCTCGCCGGAACAACCAGTATTCCCTGTCCCGCTCCCAAGCCTGACTCGGGACTCCCAACAGACCCGGTCTCCGACGCTGCAATGGAATATCCCATGTTCAGCGAGATTACCTTCTTGCCTGTGCCAGCACGATAGCCCAGCAGATTTCCTTGAGACGTACCTACATAAACTACGCCATTGACGACGATCGGCGGAGATGAGTAGGTATCTCCCTGAGCGGGCGCGGCTGTCCAAACCGTGGCGTTCGTCGCAGCGTTGACGGCATTGAGCCCGTTTGACTGGACATAGAAACCATTCTTTCCTTGAAACGCTGGTGCAAAGTCGGCGTTGAAACCTCCTACATACGTTCCCGATACAGCATTCAAAATGTCCCCATCGTATCCGTTAATGCTCCTGCTCCAGTCGCGGACATAAAGTAGGTTGTTGTACAGCACGGGCGTCGCTCCCCCACCACCTTCGCATGGGCCGCTATAGTGCCAGATCAACTTGCCAGTTTTAGGCTGAAAGTCATAGGCCTGCGGACAGACATAAGAGACATATACAGCTTTCGGTGTCACCACCGGAGAAGAGTTGTCGCCGTTCTCAACGCCTGCCGTCCACAGTACGGTGCCATCCGTTTCGCGGACCGCATAGACCGTTCCTCCGCCGCCTGCCCCGCTCGTGTAAACGATCCCGTTCTTCGCAGCTGGTGGCGCAGTAAAGAAATATTGGCCGGGAAGCGATATGTTCCAAATCTGATGACCGTCGCTTGCTGCAAACGCATACATCGAGCCGCTTTGGAACCCGGTGACTGTGTTTGGCACAACAAAAATCGTGCCATTGTCGTACGCCGCCGCCGCCCAATCATAAGCACCCTCCGGGATCAAGACTGGGCCCCATACGGTGCTGCCGTTCTGTGCATCCAATGCGTACAGATTGACCAATCCACCGGAGTCGGGACCGGCGATCACAAATACCTTGCCCTCCGCGATCAGTGGATATGACACCGTTGCCCCCAGATCGACCGACCATTTTACTTGCAAGGGAGGAACGAGCGTCGGAGTGTTGATCGCTCCCGTGTGCAGGACATTAATCTGATAGGTCACCGCAACGTCTTTTGCCGACTGGGCGGAAGCGCTGCGAGGAGCGCCAACGGCAAACGCACAGCTCGCCAACATTACAAACTTCAATTTCTTCATGATGATCTCCTTCCGCAGGATCGCAGGGTTGACGACAACAGAGTGCGAGTGGGTCATGCCCGCACCTGAAATCTGAGGGGATCTCCCTCTAGTCAGAATGACAGGCTCATGCCCCGGCTTGATGACTGGCGGTCGGGAGGCATCTTACCACCTACCTTTTGTCCTGTCAGCGTCAATTCTTGATGTGTAGAAGGTGAAGAGCGACCAATCCGAGCCGCTCTTTAAGAATCGCGATTCCAGTAACAGTCGTGGCGTGGTCGAATCGCGGACTTAATGTCATCCGTGATCCTATGAAGAGCTGAAGTTGCGTTACTTTGTGCTTTCGAATCCCAGGTTTCGAAACCGGTAACGTGTGGGGCACGCCTCGGTCAGACGATTGACGCAACATGGTCATAGCCAAATATGGCTCGTCCAGTTAAAGAATGCTGATGCCCTATTTAGTTGAGAGTCTTACTTACTCAACGCGTTCATGGCACTACTTGGAACACTGAGCCGTAATTGTATTTGCCGCCCTGGTAGGTGGTGCCATATAAGTTTCCGCTGGCGTCGATGGTGAGGCCCTCGGCTGTGTAGAGGTGGTCGGTTATTTTTCGAGATCGAGCGCGCATCGATGGGGTCTGCATCGTTCTCTCGGCGCATGAGGAACAAATAGCTTGGCCATCTGCCACTCGCCCTCTCTCCTACATATTTGACGGGGTGCACTGCCCGGGGGGCGTGCTTGGCGCGGGAGGCGTGGGGGGCGTCGCCCAGGGGATGTTTTGGAAATCGAAGAAGTCCAGCAAGTTGGGTTGGGCGGCGTCGCGGTTGGTTAGGTGCGCGCTGGAACTGATGAAACGGTTTTCCACGAACTTGATGATCGCGGTGTGATCCATGGGGATATGAGAGACGTAGTGCTTCCGGGCGAAGGGCGAGATTACGAGATTCGGCAAGCGGAAGCCGAGTTGGGCGGCGAAACCTTGTTGGGCTGGTGCGTCGCCTGGGTTGGCACCGGGGTCGGTGGGCAGGAGATCGCAATGGATGGTGGCGACTCCTCCGGCGGGAAGACAGGGCTCGTAGCTGTCGGCGTTCACGGCGATGGTGCTGATATCGGGGATGGTGCCGAGGGAAGCATCGGTGTTGATGTTGGACTGGCCAGGGACGGGGGGAACGTGATCGAAGGGACCACCGGGCTCGTCGTAACTCAGAAAGAATACGGAACTCGGCCAGGATGAACTTTGCATAAGCGCATTGATGATGGTCGAGACCTGCTGCTGGCCTTCGAGAATCGACTGGCCGGAGCCGGGGTGTTCGTCATTGACTCCGTAGGCAGCTTCGATGAAGGCATAACTCGGCAGTGAATTGCTCGCTACGTCGGTCATGTATTGGGCTAGAGGCGCGATGTGAGTGGTGTCGATGCAGAAGGCATTGCTCGAATCTCCGACCGCTTGTTGCGAGCCGACGGTGGGCGCAATGCAGGCGGCTTGCGTGGGATTTTCGTAGACGTATTTCGTCGAATAGGTAAAGCCAGAGAAGCTGGTGACGGGATAGGCATTGGACTGTCCGCCGGGACCGCAGTCGCCATCTTCTTCGGTACAACCGCCGGCGGTGATGGAGTAGTAGATCCTCCATGGTACGTTGCTTTGATCCAACTCCTCGAAGATGGTTGGAATCGTCAGTTGAGTGGTGATTCCATCGTCGACGAAAGGATCGTGGACGAGACCTTGGGTGGTTCCTCCGGTCATGGTGGCGATGCGATTGGGAGTGCTCTTGCTGGAGACGGGGGAGAACCAGCGATCGGATAAGGCAAACTGCGAGGCCATGTAGTAGTAGTAATTCAAAATTCCTTGATCGTAATAGCCCATGGCGCGCTGGCCGACGAGATCGGTAAACTGGCCGTCGCCCGCTCCGGATTTCGCATAGCCCTCGGCGGTATGCACAAAGCCGTTCATGGAGATGGCGCGGGTGGTACTGAAGTCGTAGCGATCTACGTCGCCATAGCTTTCCTGCCACGCGGAAGTCATATCGTCGATGCAGGTACTCTGAAACTTGAAGAGAGAAAATGGCTGGCCCTCGTCGTCGTCTTGCGCGAATTGGGTCAGCTTGTCATCGATGCCGTCTACGGTGTAGGTTTTGCCGTCGTCGCCGACGTTCCAGCCATTCGCCTGGCGGTAGGGATTGAGCATTCCAAAGTAGGTGTCGAAGCTGCGGTTCTCCTGCAACATGAATACGACGTGATCGACGGACTGCAGGCTGCCGCAGGTAGTGCAGGGGGGCGTGGTGCCGGTGGATAGACCCCGACAGCCGCTGAGCACGAGCAACGATGCGGTCGCGCACACGGTGAAAACCTTTGCAGCTTTCTCTTTTGAAATCATTGAATTATCCAGGCCTGAAATGCCATAGCCTAGGCCAAACGTAGGATGAGCTTTCGTCGCGTAATGTTGGTTGGAATTTGGGGTTTGCAGGGGACAGGAAAAGGCTTCCGGAGGGTGCGGAAGAAGTGGACTTGCGGCTCGGCCAGACCCCAGGGGCTGAAGCCCCGATGGATGTTGTTAAGGTTACGGCGCAGCTAAAGCTGCGCCCTTTCAAAACAAGGGCAAGATCAGAGTTTTTCCGCGGCCTCTGGAAGTCGGGCCCTTCCCGTTCGTGCTGGGTTACTTGTCGGCTGATGATCTTGGTGATTACGAAGGTCCGTAACGAAGGTCCGTAACGTAAGTTCAAAGACCATTCGTGATCTACCCCAGTAAGCCAGAACGCCCTACGCTGTGAGTGTTCCACCGATATCCATTCAATCCAAAAGCTCTACCTGCGCGGACGCGCTCTCTCGTTCTGGCCATTGATCCTGTCCGCTTCTGAGGGATCGATGCGCCTAAAAAATCTTGCCACTTTCGTCTTGCTGCTCTCGTCTGCGACTCTGGTTTCAGCAACGGCGTATGTTGTGCCGACGACCACTCTCACGGCACAGACGTCCAACAATACGAGCGCGGCATCGGGATTTTCGAGCCAGACCAACGGAAACCGGGGCGCAGGCAATACCAGTAAGGTTGCCGTCCAGTCGCTTCTGTATTCGGGAGCAACCACGAAGGTCTACGCCCATCTGCTGCTATGGTTCGGCGAATCGAAACACATGAATGTGGGGTACAGTTCGACCGACGCGGCGCAGATCAAAAGCCAAGTCGAAGATATGATCAGCCGCGGTATTAACGGGGTGATTATCGACTGGTACGGTCCGAACAATGATATCGATCAGGCGACGCAACTGGTGATGGCGGAGGCGGAGAACCATCCGGGCTTTACTTTCGCGATCATGGTGGATCAGGGAGCGATCGAGTGGGATTCATGCCAGGGATGCACTCCGCAACAGGCTCTGATCGCTCAACTGCAATATATCGAACAGAAATATGTTCCTTCGCCGGCATACATGACCGAGCAGGGGCTGCCAGTCATCACGAACTTCAATGTCGACTTGTCTTATACGATCGACTGGAACGCGGTGAACGCTGCGCTGGCTATACAGCCGTTCTATATATTTCAGAATAACAATGGGTTCAGCCACACGCTTAGCCAAGGCAGTTATGCCTGGGTTATGCCGACCACGACCGACTACGGGATGGGTTATCTCACGAGCTTCTATGACACGGGGATGAATTTTCCTAGTGAACATACAGTCGGCGGAACTTACAAGGGATTCAACGATACGCTGGCATCGTGGGGGTCGGATCGGATCATGGGACAGCAATGCGGCCAAACCTGGCTGCAGACGTTCTCCAAAGCAAATAGCCTTTATAGTTCAGGGAAGCAATTGTCGGAGATGCAGCTGGTCACATGGAATGACTACGAAGAAGGCACGGAGATCGAAACTGGCGTTGACAACTGTTTTACGGTGGGGGCCACGGCGAAGGCCAATTCACTGCAGTGGGCGATCACGGGAAATGAAAGCACCGTGGATCACTACACGGCTTACATCAGCACCGACGGGCAGAATTTGATGCCTTTGACGGATCTGGCGACCGGAATTTACTCGCTGAACCTGTGCAGTTTTCCAATACCGGCGGGCAGCTATACGTTGTTCGTGCAGGCGATTGGCAAGCCGAGCTTGGCGAATCAGATGAGCGGGGGCGTTGCTTATGCTCCGTCGTGCGGATCGGGCGGAGCGCCGCCGACAGTTAGTTTAAGCACCTCTCCTTCGTCGTTAACAATTCCGGGCGGGCAATCGGGAAACCTCACGGTGACAGCCACACCACAGCAGGGAGCTTTCAATAACGCGGTTGCGTTGTCTTGCACTGGGCTGCCGAGTGGGTGGAGTTGTTCATTTTCTCCATCGGAGGTAACGCCGGGAGCGAATCCGGTGACATCCGCGCTGACGATTTCGAACGTTTCGGGCACGGGAATGAATGCACGCCCGGATGATTTGCCGCGCGGGCGGAAGTCCCTGCCGATTTATGCGGGATTGGCGCTACCCTTCGGAATAGCCGGATTGGCTTTCGTTGGTAGCGCGCAACGTAGGCGTGGGGGGCGCGCCCTGGCTCTCTGTGCGGTGGTTGGGCTCGGGTTGATCGCCAGTTCCTGCGGGGGACTGGCTAGCAAGAGCACCATTGCGCCGACCGCTTACTCCGTTACCATTAACGGGAGTTCCGGCTCCAGCCAATTCTCCACTATTGTCAACGTTACGATTCAGTAGAGCGTTGGTTTGGCGGCCATCCTGTGGCAGCTCTGGCGCGAGACGTTGGTTGGTGTGTTGACGAACCGCGGAGCGGTGCGTCCAGCCCAGGGAATTCCGAGTCATCATCCGGATGAGGGGTGCTTTTGAAGGCATCCAACTCGGCAGTTTGCGGAATCGGGTGACATAGCGAAGCGCCTTCGCTCTCTGGTGCAATTCGAAATGGCGAAGATACTTCTGGACGATGGTGGGCATCGTCATGCGCAGGGCTGTCGAGAAATTCTGCACAGCCATGGCTTGCTGCTTCTCGGGATCGGTGAGGAATTCGGTCAAGCAGCGGGCTAGATCCTGAGCGCTTCCCGGCTTATAAAAATCGATGGCGATGTCTTCTCCGACTGCCATCTGGCGGAAATCGGCCAGATCGGAACAGACGATGGGTACTCCGTAGGCACAAGCTAAGTGAGCTACGCCGCTGCATCCGGTGGAAGAGGAGTAGGGCATTACGGCGACGGACGAAGTCTGGAAAAGATCGGGCAAGCGATCTTCATCAAGGTATCCGGTAAATTCGATTCTCGAATCGTGGGCGAACTGTTTCTTTACGGACTCGACATAGCCGGCGGCTTGGGGGTGGTTTCCTCCCGCGATGACGAGCCTGGCCTGCGGGAGAGTCTCGGAAAGAATGTTGAAAGCCTCAATCATGAGTTCGAGGCGCTTGTAAGTTCCCCACTTACCAAAGGCGAGGATGCGATGTTCGGGATTGCCGCGACGGGCAAGAGCGGGATACTCGGGACGCGTGGTGAGGATGCCATGGGAGCGGAGATGCACGTTATCGCGTCCATATTTTTCGTGAAGGATCTTGCGGTATCCGGGCATGAGCACGGACACTGAATTGGAACGCAGGAGCATTTTTGTGGCGACAGCGCCGGCCAAGCGGTAGGCGCCGGGATGCTTAATGCCGGCATCTTTGAGGTCAACGGTATCCATCAGGTGATGCAAGGTGACATGCGTGTAGCGGCCCATCAAACGAGCGAGAAGGGGCGTGAGAAGGCCCGAGAACGCGATCAGCGGATTCCGGCCGAAGGTGCTAAAGAGCAGATTGAACCAAACCACATCGGGCTTGAGCTTATGGATCGCACGGAGAATTCGAATCGAGCTGGTCGGATCGTCGAAAGACCAGCAGCGGAGAACGGAAAAGCCCTCGAGTTCCGGTTGAGGCGAAGCAGTCTTGTCGGCAAGGATGGTGAGGCTGAGAAATGGGTCGTTGCGAAGTTCGCGCGCAATATGCAACCCATACTCGCTCAATCCACCTTGACTCGGTGGAAAGGTGGTGACCAGACAGATTTTCATTCAATCTCCCGCCTCATCGCTTGAAGGTTCGATGAAGTCGGGGAGGAAGATGTTGGCTATGCTTATCGCAAGTGGTAAAGGATTTGAGGGCGGCAGGGAGCGAGTGTGGAATTGAATCGCGAGCGAAGCTATTGGCTCGTCACGAGGGTGGGAAGTTTTCGAGCTTCGAGTTCGTCGAGCATTCGCTGCTTTATTTTTTGCTTTACCGCTTCGGCGGAGTCGGGTTCGAGGATCGTGATGTTGCCAGACAAGGTGGAGAGAGTGAGGTAGGCTTCGCGGTTACGATGCAAGAATTCGAGGGGATATTCGGGTTTCCTGGCGAACGCCGCCGCAGGATCGGCATCGACGACAAAAGCGAGATCGGGTTGGGGCACGAGCTTCAGCACCGCGGCGACGAAGGTTCGCGCGAAACGGGTGTTGAGGGGCAGATTGGCGAGTTCATCATAAATATAGCGGTCGAATATAAGAAATTCGGTATCCGACTTTTTGTGGATGATCACTTTTCGAGTTAAGTTGAGTGCATCCGCGAAATAGAGAAAGAAGCGCAGAGCGGATACGGGCCACGAGGTGACGTTTTTGTCTCGGCGGGTGAGGGGTCGCTCGGGGCTTCCGATTCCGGGATCTCCCTTGAAAGCTTTGAGGCTGATCGATTCGCGGAGACGCCGGAAAACCACGACGTCGTCCCAGAAGCTCAGGAGGCGGGTGCGGAATCCCACACGATGAAGCCAGGACTCAAGTTCTGAGATCTGGGTGCTCTTCCCTGCCCCATCGATTCCGGAAAAGCTTACGATCATCCGAGTCAAAATCCTTAGCGCGAGAGTCGCAGTTGAGGGAGTTGCTAGTGGGCTCCGGGGGGCCTGCTGGGAGTTGCCTCGGTCAGCGCGACAACGGAACCGACGGCTACGCCGGCACCGATGATCGCTCCGGTCCTGATGAGGATGGTGCGTACGCGATGCTGTTTGGCAGGGGCGATCGCCACGCCGGCGGGCTGGGATGCGGCAATGCCGGATGCGGGCATGATGCCGGCGGCAGCTGTTCCGACGGGCTTTTCAGGCGATGGCGGAGCGTCCTGCTGAACGGGGGAATTTGATTCGGTGGCGCGGGCTTCTATCACGGGACGGGGCTGGGAATTCGTAAGATTCGTAAGAGAGGGCGCGGGAGCGGCTGGCTGGACAGATTGACGGGTAGCCAACGTCGCGCTGGGGCTGTCGGGCAACTCAGCGACAAGCTGCGCTGGAGCGGACGGCTGTTGCGCTACCGCAGGCAATGGCAATACCAGCAGCAATGCCAACGAAGATGCGAACAAAACAACGTTGTAAGCCAGTGGTGCGAACCTTGGCGCGAATAGCGGTTTCGATGTCCTCATGAACGCCCCTCTCACAGTACGATTCTCAGCTAGCCGCTTTCAGGTCTGCAGTTCGAAAGTCCGCCGAATACCAAGGCTGGCTGGGAGGATTGGCGCCTGTGCCGTAGGCGTGGAAGCTTTGCGCGGCCTGTTCCGACGTCGGGAAGCACTCAAACAGGCGATCGACGCGCATCAGTTCGAGAATGATTGCAGATGCGGGCGAAACGGCAGACAACTTAAGATCGCCATCACGCTTCATCGCTTCTTCGAGGCAGTGCAAGAGCATTTCGACGCCGGCGCTGTCGATGTGCTCGACCCTGGAGCAATCCAAAACAATGCGGGGACGATCGGTCTCGAGCAACGGCAAAAGGCCGTCCAGGAAAGTCTTAACCTCGGCCTGCCTTAGCTGCTCGGGTAACTCCATTACAATCACGGGACCTCGGTTATACATATCGGTTACTCCCCACTTTCATTATTCTCGAATAAAGTTTGAACCAAATTGCCACGCTTCGGGCAAGGGTGGCGGCGTGCGCAAGTCTGACGAGCGACGATAGTCTTCCACGCGATTGCTGGCTTCGGACGTCGACCGGCTGGTAGCGGCGGTGGAACGAATGAGATGGGGATCCGAAACTTCGACAGTGATGTCGCGAGATAAGCTCAGCAGACGGTTTCCGCTGACCACCGCATGGCAGACATCGAGCCAGATGCCGACCTGAGTATTAGCAAGGACGGAGCTGTTTTCGATTACAGTACCGCAGTCGATGCAGCAGTTCTTTTCGACACTACTGAGGCGGGTGATTAACGTGTCGTCCATAATCTTCGATCCGCGACCGATGTAGGCGGGCGCGACGACGCGCGCCCCACGATGGAGTTCGGCTCCGGCATCGATCCAAATGCCAGGCTTGCTTTCCTGACCGGACGGACGCGTCTCACAGCGCCCCTGCAACATGTCGGCAGCAAACTCGCGCAGGTTCCTGGGATGAGCGAAGCGTTTCACATAAGCGTGAATCAGGTACGAGGCGGCGTTCCTGGTGGGCCGCTCGGGTGCGGTTCCGAAGTCGATCGCCGTGGGATTTGCGCAATCGATCACACACATTGGCAGCGAACCGTCGGCGTCAAAAGCCCAAGTGACGGGCAACTTCGAGGCACGGTGGAAGTAGAAAAAATCCAGCAAATCAGTTTCAGCGTATACGTCTGTCCATTGGACGAAGGAATGTTCCAAACCTCTGTCCGAGTAATCCTGTAGTCGATTGGCAATTGCCGAATTCAAGTCAGCCACTACCGCGGTCGTCACCTTCGACGAGGTCACGTGAAATGAAGAGAGGTCGCCGAAGGCGGGCTCCTGAATGAGCACCGACACAACATCAATGCCAGCGCCCAAGTAACGTTCGATGATCCGCTCGGCGAGCGAGCGGCCCGCGACGTCAATACACGATAGCGACTCACCCCGCAGGACATCGTCGCCTGCATTCTGCCGGGCGAACTTCCCGCCCGGGTTCGGTATTACGATGATGGCTCCTAGACTCACAACCTGTCCCCTTGTCTCTTAGTGATTTGGTTCTTACTCCGGGTGAACATCCACCCGACATGAAACGCGCTACGACGGAGTAAGCGCTCTAGATTGCAGCGTTCGACTGAGACAGGGCCGCTTGACTGCTAACCTCCCAAGCGGGAATCGCCGGTTCGTCCTGGTCAACCGTCGCTTCCATGGAGGCCAGAGCAATCTTCCTTTTCGGAAAGAGGACATCGCGCATCTTCATCTTGGCCTTGTGAAGCTGCGATTTGGAATTACCGATGGAACACTGCAGGAGTTGGGCGATCTCGTGGTGCTGATATCCCTCGACTTCGTGCAAGTCAAAAATCTGACGACATCCCGCGGGCAATTCTTCGACGGCACGCCGGAGGGCGATGCGATCGATGGCGCCGGAGAGGGCTGGATCGGCCTTTCCGATATCACGCTTCAAAGAAGGCGTATCAGCCGAGACGGGCTCATCAAGAGAAACGAGAGGCGGGGACTTACGCCGCCGGAGTTTCATCAGAACCGTGTTGACTGCAATACGGTAAAGCCAAGTCGAGAAGGCAGAGTCTCCGCGGAAAGAACTGATGCTACGGAACACCTGCAAGAAGGCATCCTGGGTCAAGTCTTCGGCGTCGGCAACGTCTTTCGTCATCTGCAGACAAACGGAGTAGACCCGTTTCTTATGGAGCTGATAGAGACTGGCAAAGGCATGTTCATCGCCGCTTTGCGCGCGACGAATCAAGCCGGCTTCGGAATCATCTTTTGGTTTTTCTTCTCGAACGAGGTGAATATTCTGGTTAGCGTTGATTTTAGTTTCATCCCTTGTGGGGAGCACGGTAATCGGAGGCACGTCTAATGCTGTCGCGGATATTACGCAAGTTGCCACGGTTTTCTCCTTCGATCAGTTGCGTATGCATCTCCATGAAGCGGCGCGGAGATCAACTATCGAGATTGAGAGTAACGAAGGGGCAACAGTTCTCCCATCAGGATGCTCCTGTACTCGATTGTGGAACTTGCTGTACCTTGTTTCGGGAAAAATCGAAGGGCGCTTGGTGGTTTATTTTCAATACGGTGCACAACTTTTCTTCAGGAGACGTGTTGAGGGGATCCGCAAGACAAATGGCGGCTGTAGGGGAAGGAACCTTAGTTCTTTTCTTAGCCTGCCGAACTGGCGGACGTCAGATGATGGAGTGAATTTGGCGATGATTGGCCATGTGGGTCAAAATCACTACAGTTCGCGGACCGGAGACGGTGGGCGTGGACGGATGAGTAAAACGGCGGATCAGAAGAGATGAAATCCAACCTCGACGCTGATTTGGACATTCACGGCTCGTCCGTCTTTCATCGCAGGCTGAAAAGTCCACTGCTGGACCGCTTGAATGGCCTTGGCGTCGAGGCCGTTGCCCAAACCGCGTACTACCTTGATGTTCCGCGGATGCCCCTTGTCGTCAACAATGAGCCAGAGAATACAGGTACCTTGTGTTTTGGCCAGGCGGGCCTCTTCCGTGTACTCCGGATCGGGCGTGGAAACCGCTTGGGGGGCTGAAATTCCACCACCAACTTTGAAGACGCCGCCACCAATGCCCCCACCGCTACCGGCACCCACGCCAGGACCGTGACCGACTCCTACACCGGAACCAGCGCCTGAACCGATTCCTCCGCCCGAGCCGATTCCATTTGAAGGCGGAGCGGACGGTAGGGGGATCGCAGATGGATCGCCCAACGTGGGCATGCGATTCTCCGCGATGTGCAACTGCGGGGGAACTACGACCGTCGGTTGCGCGACCAATTTCGGTTGTTCGTTGCGAACCACAATTTGGGGCGGAACGATCTGCTGCATGGCGAGCTTAGGCAGTTTGCCTTTGGGCGCCACCAATTTTTCGTGCTCTCCGCCACCCCCGCCGCCACTGGCGATGGTCTTGGCGATGGGCAAGGCGTAAGAATCGGGCGAGGGCGCGATCAGGGTCACGTGCTCAATCGGCTTCATTACTGGAACGACTTTTGGGGTATAGATTGTGGCGGCGATAATCAAACCAATTAGGACGATATGAACAAAGGCAGAGCCTACCAGCCCATTGGAGCGATAGTTATTGTAGTGTCCCCAGATGGCATCGGGCCCGACTGGGCCTTGCTCGCGAACACGCGAGGGTGCCGTTGCTTTTCTTTCTCTTGCCGAACTTGCTGGTAGCGGCATCATTTCTATCCCCGAGTGCATGGAATCTTGCCCATCTCCGTAAAGATTTTCGAGGACTCCCGCCGAGGCAGTGGGAGTTAGCGTGCTAGCGGCAAGATAAGAATTTGATGGCTTCGGCATCGTCGCTCCTGTGGCCTCAGGGTATCTGGGAGTTCTGAAATTTGACCCACACAATAGATGCGGTTAAAGCAGCAGCGGTTTACGTGTCGGGATAGTTCGCGACGGTGTACGGGGAACGCCGGGCAAAGCGAAGGATCTTCTATCGACGTCTACGGGATTCACCTGATGGGCGAGATGAAGCTGATGAGACTGGATCGGAAATCCGGTTGTGCGCAAGCAAGAAAACAGCTACTTCAAGCGAAGAACGGCTAGCGCTCGAGTCATTCAGGGCTAGGCGGTGACGGGAGTCGGCTCGCGGAGCGCGGCATTCGTGGGGATCATAATTTCGAGGAGGGTTCCAGGCTGATTATTCGTCAGTCGCAATTCTCCGCCAAATTCCTTGGCGCGCTGCCGCATGCCACCGATCCCGACGCCCATTTTTTCCGGACGCAATTCTGCAACGCGTTGATCAATTCCCTTTCCATCATCGAGCACCGAGACAACGATGCGCCCGTCTTTTTGGTGCAGGTTGATCCACACTTTTGTCGCCTCGGCGTGCCGGAAAACGTTGGTCAACGCCTCTTGAACGATGCGGAAGACAGCGGTTTCAATTTCCGTGCCGAGTCGCGGGAAATCCTGTGGCGGCTGCACATCCAAGAAAGTTTCGATTCCACTTCGTTTGGTCAAACCCTCAACGTACCAAGCGAGCGCTGACAGCAGCCCGACCTCGTCGAGCAGCGGCGGGTGCAAAAGATGAGACATGGTTCGCACCTGCTGAATGGCGCGCTCGACGAGACCGCTAGCTTCGGTGCATTCCTCCCGTGGCTGAGCGGACTTTTGGAGAACGATTTTATCGAGGAGCATCTTGGCCACAGCGAGTTCCTGTCCCAAACCGTCGTGGAGATCGCGCGCAATACGACGGCGTTCCTGATCCTGCGCGGCCATGAGACGGACGGACAGGCGACGCAACTCGTCGGTGCGACGGTCGACCATTTTTTCTAATTCGACGGCGCTGTCACGAATCGACTGCTCGAGCAGCTTGCTGTCGTGAATGTCGGAACACGCGCCGTACCACTTCACGATGTTTCTGCCGGAGTCGCGGATGGGGACAGCACGGGAGCGAAACCAGCGGTAATCGCCGTCTTTGGAGCGCAAACGATATTCCGCTTCGTAACGTTCACCGCTCTGAACGGACTCTGTCCACTCTGCCTTGCTGCGTTCCATATCGTCAGGGTGCACGAAGTCTAACCACTGGATTCGCTTGCCGGCTCCCGTGGGAGCTCCTGTGTATTCGTGGAAGCGATCGCTGACGTATTCGTAGCCACCGCTTGCATCACTGCTGAAAATGACGTCGGGAGCCGTGCTGACGATGGCGTCGAGTTCCTGATTCTTGCCGAGCAATTTGGAATTGAGCTGAGAAAGTAATTCGGCCTTGGTTGCCAACTCTTCGGTGCGCTCGAAGACGCGGTGTTCCAGGTCGCGATTCAAGGCTTCGAGTTGCCTCGTCTTGCGGTGTAACTCGGCGAAGACTCTCACTTTTGCGCGCAAGAGCTCTTGAATGACCGGAACCGAGATGTAATCCACAGCTCCGTGTTGGTAGCCTTTGAGGCGATCCAAATCGGTGAGATGAACAGCGGAGATAAAGATGATCGCAGTTCTCTGAAAGCGAGGATGCTGGCGAATCATGGTCGCCAACTCAAACCCATCGAGCTCGGGCATACTGACGTCCATGAGGACGACGGCTACATCGGTCTTTAACAGAATTTCGAGAGCTTCTTTCGCGGAATTGGCCTGGATGAGATTCTCGCCGAGCTCGGCCAGCATCACCTCATAGCTGAGGAGTTTGGCCGGCTGATCGTCGACCATCAAAATATTGACCTTGTCGTCCTGGCTCATCGCTCTCCCTGCCAACCCATCCGACGTTCCGCTCTTCGCTACGATTCCTAACGGTGCAGCCACATACGAAGCGACGACAATAGTTGCTCGGTATTGACAGGCTTTGCCAGATACTCAGAGGCGCCAGCCTCCAGACATTTTTCGCGATCTCCCTTCATAGCCTTTGCAGTCAAGGCAATGATCGGCAGCCGCTGAAATAGGGTGTTCTGACGAATCACACGCATGGTTTCGTACCCGTCCATCTCGGGCATCATGATGTCCATGAGCACAATCGCGACGTCGGTGGTCGATTCTAGCTTCGCAATGGCTTCCCTGCCAGTGCCCGCGGTGATGACGTCCATGCCGCGACGTTCGAGGACACTGCTGAGAGCAAAAATGTTGCGTACGTCATCGTCGACAACCAACACTTTCTTGCCGACCAGAGCATCGTCAGAATGATGCAAACGGTCGAGCATGCGCTGCTTTTCTCCGGGAAGGTCGGCCACGACGCGATGCAGGAATAATGCGGTCTCGTCGAGCAAACGTTCGGGCGACTCGACTCCCTTGACTACGACGCTGCGAGCCAAGGCGTGCAAACGAGCGTCTTCGTCGGGCGAAAGCTCTTTGCCGGTAAAGACAACGACGGGAAGATCTCCGAGCTGGGGCGTGTCGCGGAAACGCTCCAACACATCGAAGCCCGAGATGTCGGGCAAACGCAAGTCGAGAACGACACAATCGAAGGGTTGCAGCTTGACGGCCTGGATCGCGTCTTCGCCGCTGGAAACAACGGTGACGTCAATGTCGTCATAGCCGAGCAACTCCTGAATGCTCAGTTGCTCCGCCGGATTGTCTTCGACGACAAGCAGGCGCTTTCGGCGAGGAGCGGAATACTCCTTGATGCGAGATAAGGCTGATTCCAGGCCTTCGGGACTCGTAGGCTTGGTCACGAATGCAAAGGCGCCGCGCGCGAGGCCGTGATGCCTGTCCTCGTCGAGGGTGAGCATTTGCACGGGGATATGGCGGGTCGCGGGATCTTGTTTCAAGTGATTCAAGACGGTCCAACCCAACATGTCGGGAAGGAAGACGTCCAAGGAAACCGCGGTCGGGTGATACTCGCGCGCGAGCGCCAGCGCTTCTGCGCCGCGCATCGCCACGAGCACCTTGAATCCTTTATCCCGGGAAAGATCGCATAGGACGCGCGCATAGTGGGGGTCGTCTTCCACAATGAGCAAGATGGCGTCGTCGGGTTGGAGGTTCTCGCGATCGTCGGGAATCTTCTCAATCGGATGATCGACGATTCCGACGACGGACATCTGCGCCGGATTGATCGAAGGCGAATACTTGCGCTCGATCGTCATGGCGCTGGACGGTCCAACATAGGTTTGCGGCAGGTAGAGAGTGAACGTGCTCCCGCGCGTGGGGGCGCTGCGCAACTGAATTTCTCCGCCGAGAAGGCTGGCCAGTTCGCGGCTAATGGCGAGGCCCAAGCCGGTTCCACCGTACTTGCGGCTCGTGCCTGCATCGGCCTGCTGGAAGGCCTCGAAGATGATGCGTTGTTTGTCGTATGGAATGCCGATACCGGTGTCGGTGACTTCAAAGGCGACGACCGTGGCCGCCTTGGACAAGATGGGATGCTCCTCGCTCCAACCGCTTCGGGCGACCGAGACGGAGAGACGGACACCTCCGAGTTCGGTGAACTTGAAAGCGTTCGATAACAGGTTCTTCAAGACCTGCTGCAGACGTTTTGAGTCCGTGACGACACTGCGAGCGAGGTGCGGATCGGTCTGGACTTCGAAGGTGAGACGCCGATTCTCCGCTTCGTGCTTGAAGGGGCGCTCGATGGAATCGAGCAGACTGGCGAAGAAAACTTCTTCGGCTTCGACCGAAACGGTACCCGACTCGATTTTCGACAGATCAAGAATGTCGGTGATGAGGTTCAACAAATCAGTCCCGGCACCGTGAATGGTGCGCGAGAACTCGACTTGCTTGGGCGAGAGGTTGCCTTCCGGATTATCACTGAGTTGCTGGCCAAGCACCAGAATGCTATTCAGCGGCGTGCGCAGCTCGTGCGACATGTTGGCCAGGAATTCGGACTTGTACTTCGAGGTGAGGGCCAATTCCTTGGCTTTCTCTTCAAGGGCGCGGCGGGCTTGCTCGATTTCCTGGTTCTTGCGTTCGACTTCGACGTTCTGCTCCGCGAGCTGCTGGGCTTTTTGCGCCAACTGCTCGTTGGTCTGTTGCAACTCCTTTTGCTGCATTTGGAGTTCGGTTGCGAGTTGCTGGGACTGCTTCAACAATCCTTCGGTCTGCATCGTGGCTTCAATACTGTTGAGCACGATTCCGATGCTGGCGGTGAGCTGTTCGAGAAACGCGAGATGAGAGGTGGTGAAATTACCGAGCGAAGCCAGTTCGATGACGGCCTTCACACGATCTTCGAACAGAACCGGCAGCACGATGACATTTTGCGGAACTGCTTCAAAGAGTCCCGATCGAATGGAGATGGTGTTCGGCGGCAATTCGGAGATGAGCATCCGCCGCTTCTCGGCGGCACATTGGCCGACCAGTCCTTCGCCGATTTTCAGACGGCGGAGGTGGCCATCATCGCCATCCCCGGCAAAGGCGGACAGGAGGACCATCTCCGCAGATTCTTCGGTTCCCATCTGGTAGATGACACCCTGCTGGGCGCTTACGAGCGGAGCCAGTTCCGATAGGAGCATGCGTCCTACAGTCGCCAGATCGCGCTGCCCTTGCAACATGCCGGTGAAACGAGCGAGATTTGTCTTGAGCCAGTCTTGTTCTGTATTGCGATCGGTGGTGAGGCGAAGGTTGTCGATCATCGTATTGATGTTGTCCTTCAACTCCGCCACTTCGCCGCTTGCTTCCACCTGAATCGAACGAGTCAAATCGCCTTTGGTTACGGCTGTCGCCACTTCGGCAATGGCGCGCACCTGGTTGGTCAAGTTATCGGCGAGCAGGTTGACATTGCCGGTGAGATCTTTCCACGTACCGGCGGCGCCGGGGACGTTGGCTTGTCCGCCGAGGCGGCCTTCGACGCCGACTTCGCGAGCGACCGTGGTTACCTGGTCGGCGAATGTGGCGAGCGTGTCGGTCATGTTGTTGATGGTCTCTGCGAGAGCCGCCACTTCACCCTTCGCATTGACGGTGAGCTTTTGAGTCAACTCGCCGTTGGCGACGGCGGTGACGACTTTCACAATGCCGCGCACCTGCTCGGTGAGGTTGGCGGCCATCACGTTCACGTTGTCGGTGAGATCTTTCCACGTTCCGGCGACGCCCGGGACCTGCGCCTGGCCGCCGAGTTTGCCTTCTGTTCCGACTTCGCGGGCGACGCGCGTTACCTCGGCAGCGAAGGCGTTGAGCTGATCGACCATCGTGTTGATGGTGTTCTTGAGTTCGAGAATTTCGCCTTTTACATCGACGGTGATTTTGCGGGACAAGTCGCCGCGAGCGACGGCGGTCGTGACTTCGGCGATGTTTCGGACTTGGCCGGTCAAGTTTCCGGCCATGGCGTTCACCGAGTCGGTGAGATCTTTCCAGGTTCCGGCGACACCGGAGACGTTCGCTTGTCCGCCGAGACGGCCTTCGCTGCCGACTTCGCGAGCGACGCGCGTCACTTCGGCGGCGAAGGAGCGGAGCTGCTCGACCATCGTGTTGAGCGTTTCCTTGAGCTGGAGGATTTCGCCGCGAACGTCCACCGTAATTTTCTTGGAAAGGTCGCCGTTCGCGATGGCGGTTGCTACCTCGGCGATATTTCGAACCTGGCCGGTGAGGTTGCTGGCCATGAAGTTCACGTTGTCGGTGAGATCTTTCCACGTTCCAGCGACGCCGGGGACCTGCGCCTGACCTCCGAGTTTGCCGTCGGTGCCGACTTCACGCGCGACGCGGGTAACTTCTCCGGCGAAGGCGTTGAGTTGGTCGACCATCGTGTTGATGGTGTTCTTGAGTTCGAGAATTTCACCTTTTACGTCGACCGTAATTTTGCGAGAGAGATCGCCGCGAGCCACGGCGGTAGTGACTTCGGCGATGTTTCGGACTTGACCGGTGAGGTTTCCGGCCATGGAGTTCACGGAGTCAGTGAGATCTTTCCAGGTTCCGGCAACTCCGGGGACGTTGGCCTGTCCTCCCAATCGGCCTTCGGTGCCGACTTCGCGGGCCACACGCGTGACTTCTCCGGCGAACGCGTTCAGCTGGTCGACCATGGTGTTGATGGTTTCCTTGAGCAGCAAGATTTCGCCGCTGACGTTCACCGTGATCTTTTTCGAAAGATCGCCGCTGGCGATGGCCGTGGAAACCTCGGCGATGTTACGGACCTGGCCGGTCAGGTTGCTGGCCATGGAGTTGACGGAGTCGGTGAGATCTTTCCAGGTTCCGCCGACGCCGGGGACTTGGGCTTGTCCGCCGAGCTTGCCGTCGGTGCCGACCTCGCGCGCGACGCGGGTGACTTCCGATGCGAACGAGCGAAGCTGATCGACCATCGTGTTGATGGTGTCTTTGAGTTCGAGAATTTCTCCGCGCACATCGACGGTGATTTTGCGGGACAAGTCGCCGCGAGCGACGGCCATGGATACTTCGGCGATGTTACGGACCTGGCCAGTCAAGTTGCTGGCCATGAAGTTCACGTTGTCGGTGAGATCTTTCCAAGTTCCAGCTACGCCGGGGACTTGGGCCTGACCGCCAAGTTTTCCTTCGGTGCCGACTTCGCGCGCCACGCGGGTGACTTCGCCGGCGAAGGCGTTGAGCTGGTCGAGCATGGTGTTGATGGTGTTTTTCAGCTCGAGAATCTCGCCTTTGACGTCGACCGTGATTTTGCGAGACAAGTCGCCGCGAGCTACGGCAGTGGTGACTTCGGCAATGTTTCTTACTTGACCGGTGAGGTTTCCGGCCATGGAGTTCACGGAGTCAGTGAGATCTTTCCAGGTTCCGGCCACGCCGGGAACGTTGGCCTGGCCTCCGAGGCGGCCTTCGCTACCGACTTCGCGGGCTACGCGTGTGACTTCTCCGGCGAAACGGTTGAGCTGGTCGACCATGGTGTTCAGCGTTTCTTTGAGCTGCAAGATTTCGCCGCGCACGTCGACGGTAATTTTGCGGGACAAATCGCCATTGGCAATGGCGGTCGCGACTTCAGCAATGTTTCGCACCTGGCCCGTCAAGTTGCTGGCCATGAAATTGACGTTGTCGGTGAGATCTTTCCAGGTTCCACCGACTCCGGGGACCTGGGCCTGGCCTCCGAGCTTGCCTTCGGTGCCGACTTCGCGAGCGACGCGGGTCACTTCACCGGCGAAGGCGTTGAGCTGGTCGACCATCGTGTTGATGGTGTCTTTGAGTTCGAGAATCTCGCCTTTCACGTCCACAGTGATTTTGCGCGAGAGGTCGCCTCGGGCGACGGCGGTGGTGACTTCGGCGATGTTGCGGACCTGCGCCGTGAGGTTTCCGGCCATGGCGTTGACGGAGTCGGTGAGATCTTTCCACGTACCGGCAACACCAACGACGACGGCCTGGCCGCCGAGCTTTCCGTCGGTGCCGACTTCGCGGGCGACGCGGGTGACTTCCGAGGCGAAGGAGCGGAGTTGATCGACCATCGTGTTGATGGCTTCTTTGAGCTGGAGAATTTCACCGCGCACGTCAACGGTAATTTTTCTGGAAAGGTCGCCGCTAGCGACAGCGGTGGCGACTTCCGCGATATTACGAACCTGGCCGGTCAGGTTGCTGGCCATGGAGTTCACGGAGTCGGTGAGATCTTTCCAGGTGCCGGCGACGCCGGGGACGAGGGCCTGGCCGCCAAGCTTGCCATCTGTACCAACCTCGCGCGCGACGCGTGTGACCTCGGCCGTGAAAACGCCGAGTTGCTGAATCATGGTATTGACGATGTTTGCGGACCTTAGAAATTCGCCTTCGAGAGGACGACCGTCCACATCCAAGCGAACGGTTTGGGTCAGATTTCCTTGCGCGACGGCCGCGATGGCGCGGGTGACTTCGGCGGTGGGACGAAGCAAATCTTCGACGAGGGTGTTGACGGAGACTTCGATGTCGCCCCATGCACCTCTGGCTTCGTGAAAGCGGAGACGCTCGCGAGTTCTGCCTTCTTTACCGACTACCTGGCCGACACGCTTTAATTCCTGAGCCATTTGCTGGTTCGCGGCGACGATGGAGTTAAAGGTGTCGGCGATCTTTCCTTCGATCCCGGTCCAAGAACCTGGCAAGCGGACGGAAAAGTCGCCATCGCGCATGGTTTGGAGACTCGCGAGGATGGCGCTGAGATCTTGTGGAGCAGACTGATCCACTACTACGGAATTTCCATTTCCGTTGCGCTTTTCACTTGTGGCGGGACGCGCGTCGGTCTCGTCGCCTGGAACAACGGTCGCGCTGCCTCGATTATTTCTTTTCATGGTCGTGCGCTCTCATGGTGGTGCTCTTCTGGAGGCAGCATTTTATTCGAATTTCTATGGGCACAGATTCGAAACGATGAGTGTCGTAGTGAACTGATGAATGCGAAACAGACGACACAAAAAGCCGAACTACATGGGTTTATCACGGACAAACGTAGGCGACAGTAGGGTCTTTACTGTAGGAGGGTAGGCACTATCTGCGAAGCACAGATACTTAAGAGGAAATGGCAAACTGTTGCGTCTTCGAGGATCTCGTCACTTGCTCCGCGCCCCTTTTGAAGGGAGGCTGGGACCCATCTTCTTTCGCCATTTCTTCGATTCAGAGGGGGCTTCAATCCTGCGCAAGGGCTTGGAAAACCTAGGGCTGGATGCTTTTGGGGCATTACGAGCAGGCACGGTAAAGGGAACTGCCAGGCGTTCCGTAGCTTGTTACCGGCCCTTAAGGCAGCGGCATTTGCGGCCTTTGCCCGTCTCGGCTCTCGGCATGCGCCGTAGTCGCTTCGGGCGAAGCTTCAACCGTGACCTCGACTTCGGCTCCGGGTTTGAGACGAACCTTGTTTCCATCCTGATCGGTCAGAGTGTTTTCGATTCGAATCTCCTGATAGAGATAATCCGCTCCGGCGATGGAAATTTGAGCTTTCTCAGGTTCGCCCGGAGCGATGGGCTTGATAATCTTTTCGACAGTGGCGGGAAGGGTAGCGCTGGGCTTTTCGCTCATAGAGGAACCTCAGTATTGGAAATGTGGTGGTGGAACGGCAATGCGTTAAAGCATTATACCGTCCCCGCACCACATTGGAAACACTGCGTCCATGGCTCCAACTGCTCGAATAGGTCCAGCTCTATCGGCAGTAGAGAAGCTAGCCTTCGGTACCGGTGGAGGGCATCCGGCTCACCGACTGCCGAATTCGCGCCGAGGCGTCTGAAGCGGAATCGAACGCGCGACTCGTGGCGTCCGCGACGGCCTGGCGAGTATCTCTACCAGAAGCGGGCGCGAGCAAAATGCCCAAACCAACTCCGACTCCCGCTCCGAGCAGGAACCCCGTCAGATGAGCGGGCCAATGGCTCTTACCCTGAAGAGCTTCGGCCGCCGCTTCCAGACGATCGGCCGCGTCGTCGTACTTGTCGGAAACCCGGTCAGCCACATCGTCATACTTATCGGATACCCGATCAGTGACGTCATCCAGATGATCTTTGAAGCGATCTGAAATCGCAGCTCGAACCTTCGGTTCGGTAAATAGAAGACTTAGTTTCGCGGCGAGCCTCACCCAATCTTTCGCGGAGTTCTTGCTCCCAAACTTGCTCATGATAATTCCCCTTTCGATTTTCGATTTGGAAAACTGGCCGAACGTTTCATCCACCCATCAATGCCTATGGCCCTAATGTAGAGCCGCGAGAGACTAATCAAGTATCGGTGGATTTGTGTAGATCAGGAGCTGAATGGATGTAGCCACGGCTCGTTTATCGAACTGAAAAACGGCAAACGCGCGCTGAAAAGTCGAGTCGGACCTTCTAGCTTCAATCTATGTCGTATCTACAGCATTTCCTGCATTGTCGAAGGCCCAAGAATCGCCTACTTTAGTCTTCGAAGTTTGTTCAGCAGCTGTTCAGCAGAGACGGTCGGTCTTTTATGCGCAACGGCTCGTCCACAATCCATTCTGAGGCGTTGAGTGTTGACCGGACACCCACGACCGACTTCTGCCCGATTTTCAGATCGCAATTGGCAGCGCTTCCCCCTAACGTCTCCCCGCCCAAGAAATTGCTGTGGGTCGATGACAGTGAGGACATGCTGTCACTATACAAGTCGATATTCGAGAGCCAGGGATTCGAAGTGTGGGCAATTTCATCTCCGCATGACGCACTCGATGCAATCTGCCTCTCGGCCATCGACTTGGCAATTCTCGACTATGAAATGCCAGAGTTGGATGGCGGCAAATTGGCCGCGATGATCAAGGATCGACATCCTCAAATGCCTGTCATTCTCTATTCAGGAAGCCTCTGCATCCCGTCGGCTGCAAATGATTGGGTCGACGCGATTTGCTCGAAGGGCGGGCCTCGGGGCGAGCTTTTGTCGACAATCGAACGGCTGACCAACGGATCTGCGAGTTCTGGACTGGCTGCGGGTCAAGCGTAGTTCGGACTAGGACGGACTTCTACGGCCTCGACTCGGGTGCGGATTGGGTCATTTCTTTCGATTCGTTCATTCTTCTGACATCTAACGCAGTTAGAGCGTTCAAGCTTAGCAACCTAAGCGCTATACCCGATACACGAATCGAACTCGGGCTATTAATATAGCCAGCGAAGTCGTAGGCGGAATGGAACGCGGCACAGGTTTTTGCCGTTTCCCTGTCTCGGGCTCGTCTGAAGCGGAACGGCCGTCAGGACGAGCACGCGCTCCATCCGCCGAACTTCGATTCCGTTGCCTTACTGGTTCGGGTGAGTCTTGTCTTCGACTTTTTGGGCTCCCTGATCCGTCTTCTGCGCGGTTTTGTTCGCCGCCTTCTTTGTGTTCTTCTTCACCGCGTGGCCGGTTTTCTTGGCCGTCTTCTTCGTTGCATGACCGGTATCCTGCGCGGCCTGCTTGGTGGAGTGGCCGGCGTCCTTCATGTCTTGCTTTGCGCTGGAGTCATCTTGTTGAGGGCTCGCGAAAGCGCTCGCAGTGAAGGCGGCCAGCAAAACGAGAAAATAAGTTGGTCTAAATCTGAACATTCGTTTTCTCCCAGGAGGTGAATTGGGTAAATTTGCTTGCATGCTTTTCGAACGGTCGGTTCGGGGCGGACGCTATTTTGGTGGCTTCGACCGCTCTGGCTCGCGGGCCGGTGGCTGCATTCTTTGTTGCATCTGCTGTTGCTGTTGCTGGTGGCGTTGCTGCAACTCCTGCGTCTGTTGCTGGTGACGCTGCTCTAGCTGTTGCTTCTGAGCGTCATTCGCGTTCTGGTTCGTCGCGTTCGCGTCTTCTTTCTCCTGCTGCTGCGCGAGCTTTTGTCGTTCCTGTTGCTGCTGCGCGTATTGCTTGTCCTGTTCCTGCTGGTATTTATTGTCCAGCTCGGGATCACCGGTGTTGGGGGCCGGTGGCTTTTCAGGGGGAGGCAAATCGCGCACGTGTCCGGCGGAACTGGGTTGTGTTGTACTCCCGCGGCCGTCGGTCTCCGGACGATCCTCGTGGTTTTCGTTGTTGCCGGCAGGTTGGTTGGGGCCACGACTTACGCCTCGGTTGGCTGGCGGATTGTAAGCACCGCCCGCCTCTTTGGCCGCTACGATCGATCCCTTAAAATCGCCAGGCCTGGCGGTTGCGGCGATGGGAGGTTTGCCCCGGTTCACCGAAGCTCGAAGTTGTTGTTCGCCGCGAGCCGCCTGCATCTGTTGCGTTTGAGCTGCAACCGGGGGAACGTGGCGCTCGCGGGCCGCGGCTTGTTGTTGAGGCGTGGGACGCGCGGTAATACCTCCATTGCCTCCGTTGAAACTCACGCGACTTTCTGTCGTGTTGTTTACGTCGGTGTTGTAGACGTTGTGGATCTCGGTGCCGCTGACGTTGTTGACGGCGCGGTTATAGAAAAAATGTCCGTTGTCCCAGCGACCGCCCTCGTAGCCGCCGCCGAAGTAGCCGAAGCCATAATTGATGCCGCCATAGAAACCGACCTGTGGTCCCCAGTAGCCATCATAAAAAACGAAGCGGTCTCCTCCCCAGCTCCAGTAGCCGGGGGTCCAGAAAAAGCCCACTTCGGGGGCTAATATCCATGTGCCGGGCACCCAGTAATAGTCGTCGAAGTCCTCGCCGTAGGCCCAATATCCGGGGGTCCAAATGTAGCCGTCCCCGGGGCAGAGAGGCTGCTCGTAAATCGGCAAGGGTGGAGGCCCAACGGTGATCATTATGCCGACTTGCGCTTGCGCAGTCGGGGGGACGCCGAGTATCAGACACGGAATCACGACAAGGGCGAGAGTTAATATACGAGTGAAATGGATGTTCATTTGGATTTTCCTCTCGGTCGAATCGCTCGTTTGCCGCGGTACTGCCGTTCCAGCTCTGGGATGCGTGGCTTGAGCCTCGAGTGTCACGAAAACTGCCTCATCTAACTGCCCGCGCGATTTTGGAACAGGACTCTGCAAGCGCTCAGCTTACTTAGCGGTTTTGCTGCGCTCAGTTTTAACGCTGGCCGTGCGAGAAGTCAAAGGAACCGGCACTCAAAGGTTCCCCGGCGTTCACGACTCGAGCTAGTTATACAGAATTAGGGCAATCAGAGTGCCCACATTGGCAGGCAATCTCGGTTAGGTTGACAGACTCTTTGCAGGACTCGCTGCAATACTTATTTCCCTTGTCGATAATGCAGGCGCAGGCGGGATGCGAACATTTTGTTGTGTCAACGCTCATAGTTGTGTCACTCCTTGATCAATATTCTTACAGCTTAGACTGGAAGGTCGGTAATGTGTGTCGAGATTGGGCTGGACAAAGTCAGCGCCCTAATCGACGGAGATGCTACCACGGCTGCGACCTGTAAAGAGCAACTTACGCCACTTGCTCAGCCTCGCCGTCGCTATCCGCGGGAATCGGATCGTTAATCCGCGGCGTCTCATTTGTGGGATCTGGTTCCGCGGGAAAATGCTGGCCTCGTTCTGGATCATCGGTAGGGTCGGGCATCGTCGGAAGATGCGGTCCACGTTCGGGAGGGCTCTGCGACGGATCGGGCATAGTGGGTAAATCCTGACCGCGTTTGGGGCCCGCACTTAAAGGATCAACTGAAGAACGAAGATCGAGATTTGTTGGCGTATTGGCTGGCATGAGTTTCTCCTCGAGAGGGATAGTGTTTCGCATCGCTGTCCCTAGCGACCTCCTTCTTAGTTGCACAAAACAAGAACGAAGTCTTGCGAGGCAGCTAAACTTTTTCGGGGCACACGATTGGCCGGCTAATCTCCTGCGGTGATGGTTTCGGGACTGATCCGGGCTGCCGATCGACTTTGCGGAAGCGGGGTTGTCGAACGCCTCCAATCGGCAAGCAAATTCATCGCTTCTCGCAGAGTGGTTACGATCAAATCGGTACAGCCGGCACCCAACCGCTCCTGCGCTTTTGCTGTGCTTTCAACTCCCCACAGACCGATCACTATTTTCATTTCGGGGTAGCGCTGGCGGAGTAACTTGCAGAGCGACCGCGCCTGGCCAGCGGCGAACGGAGGCAAGGCAGAGATTATCGCGAGGTGGGGACGACTTTCGGTCGCCAGGTCATTCACGAGATTCGCGCGATTTGCGATGGTGAGGTAGCGAGAATCGCATCCGAACCGGCGCAGAAGTTGGTCCGCGATCATCGCTGCGATTTCGTCGGCTTCATCGCCCGCCGGAATACAAACCACGCGAAGCCCAGACAACGCAGAAAGATCAAGGGGAGACTCTTCTTCGAGCTCAGGCGTGAACAGAACTTCCGCGCCTGGGAGACGTTCTCCCAATTCTTCGACAAGTTCTCGCGCACTCTGGATGACGAAAGCGGCAGTGCGCGTCTCCAGTGAATTGAGATGGCGATCTTGCTCGGCCATGGTGAGTGCGGGAATCAGAACGGAATCGTAGAAGCTGCCGGCCGGATGGTCCTTCAAGTATCTTTCCGCGATCTCAGTGGCTTCGTCGTCATCGAGCGCCAGTAGCCGCTGGTAGAAAAGCGCATGCAGCGGCAAAACCGCTTCATCGCCTAGAAGAACCTCGAGGAAACTTAACTGGGGAACATATCGCCCCATCAGGATTAAGCAGACGGTCAGGGGAGTCGAGAGAATCAAGCCAACGGGGCCCCAAAGGACGGACCAAAACACAGCAGCGACCAAAATCGCCAGGGAAGAGATTCCAGTGTGCGAGCCATATAACCAAGGTTCGAGCAGGTTCGCCACTACGAGTTCCAAGATGATGAACACAGCGAGAACGAGCGCGGCTTGGTGCCATCCGGGAAACACGGCTAGCGCCATGCCGATGGGAAAAGCAGCGGCGATCGGCGTCCCGACGTAAGGGACGAATCGGAGAAGTCCTGCCAAGACACCCCACAAAAGGGCATGCGGGACGCCAATCCAGTAAACCAAGCAGCCGAAGATCGCACCGTACGAGATGTTGACTACGAACTGAAAGAGCAGGTAGCGACTGAGCCGTCGCGACGCATCGTCTAGAGCCTGGGTTACGACGTTCAGCTGATTTTGACCGGCAAGGCGTATCACGCGATTGCGAAGATCTTCGCGTTTCACCAATATGAAGAGAGTGAAAACAATGACCACCGCTGAAGTTTCTAAGACGCCGGTGAGGGGTCCGATGACGGAGCGGATATATTCGGGAGCATTCGTGGCGGGTTGCGTAACCTGGACGGCGATGGGGCGCCGCGGCGTTTTTCCTGCTTTCTTGTCGGCGGCGGATTCTGAAGCGTCGGACAACTCCGCGCTGAGCTCACTGACCGTATTCGTGGCGCTCTTCAGGCGACTTCCGTC
>JBEKPH010000064.1:0-27719 GCA_049520915.1 Terriglobales bacterium | reverse complement strand
CTTCGGTATCGTCGTTCGCATAGAACGTTCCTACGCCATTGTGGAAGCTGCCTCTCACCGGCGGATCCATCGGCCCAAGTGGCGTCCTGCTGTCCATCCACCAGATCGACCACTGCCCCGTCTTGGCGTCGAACGATCGAGCAGCTACGCCGCGGTAAGTGCCGCCCGGAACTTCGAACACGGTGTCGTCGACATTAGCGTAGCCACCCATGAGTGGCTGGCAGAATAATGTCCCTTCGAATTCGATCCACTCGTGACTGTTGACGAGGCGATGCTTCAGCTTGCGATGATGGACTTGCCAGCGTCCGAATAAAAAATCGAAGTCATGCAGTCCCGACACCGCACTGTCTGTATGACGTATCTCTGCTCCCGAACCTGGGGAGGACTGCGCCACAGTGAGCCCCGACGACGCCAGTCCTATCCCCAAGCACAAGATCACAGTAATGTGTTGACGTATTTCCACGTAGGACTCCTCTTCGTACCGAATGACCGCGGGCCCCAGTTTAGCGCATGGCTGAAGCAATCAGGCAAGAGCACTCATTGACCCGGACGAGGCGTAGTTGGTGCTAGCGCGATTTTTCGCCAATCCAATTCTGGATGAGAGTTGGCAATCCTTTTCCGCTCAACTAACTCCGTATCCGCGATGGCGACTTTTCGTAAGGGGGGGACGGTCGTGGGATCCCACCCCTTCCGCTTCGCTCAGGTAGGGTCTAATGGCGCAAATCCGCGGGACGTAAGAAGGGGGACCGGGGCCCTCGTAAAGCTGCCGAGCTTTGCTCGACTTGGACGGCCGAGGCGGCCGTCCCCAAAACTATTCTTTTTTCTATGAGGGAGTTTGTTTGGGTTCGTCGCTATTAAGGGTGAACCCGGAAGAAATGCATTGCCAATATCCGGGACATAAAAGGAGATGACAATGCCATTTTTCGAGGCTACTCATGATGTAGAAGTGGGCGGAGCTAAGGCTCCGCTCAAGTCGACCCGGCGATTCTTGACCGCGGTCATTTCTGCGGCTCTGCTGCTTTCCGCCAGCGTGTTCAGCTTTGCCGCGCCGGCTGCCAGTTCGAAAGAAACAGGGCAAGCGGTCGAGGCAGGGAGGGCGATGACGATGCGACCGATTAGCCCCACGGATGCGCTTCCAACCGGAGCTCCGTCGGCCTCCTTGATCCCGCAAGCGGAACCGCAGGCGTCGCACTCGACGTTGAACGAGCCTTTGGGTATTACGGTTGATACGGCGGGGCGGATCTATGTGGCGAATCTTTTCGGCAACAACGTGACGATCTATGGCAAGAACCTGAAGTTGGAAGGAACCATATCGACCGGAGTCGATTTTCCGGCGGCGGTCGGTCTCGGATTCGGGGTCGGCCTCGGAGACACCATCTACGTCGCGAATAACGCGGGAAACAACATCACCGTGTACAACTCGAGCCTGGCGCAGACCAGCACGATCAGCGACTCCACGCTACAGAACCCTTATAGTATGTACGTCGATGCTAACGACGATATCTGGGTGCTGGACGCTTCAGGAACGACCCACCTCTACTTGGATAATGGCACGCCGATCAGTTCGGCGAACACGGGCGGCACCGCCGTGGGCCCCATGGGTTCGAACGTCGCCGTTTGGGGCATCTCGTATGGTGGCGGGATTGACACTTTTATTGGAAATGTTGGTCAGGCAGTCCACAACGGAATCGGATTCCAGTATGCGGCTGGCCCGACCTGGCAGGCAGGAGGAGTGGCGGAGGATCTTACGGGACTCAGCTACGCCACCGATCCCGCCACCAACCAAGTGCTGATCGCGCAACTCGGAGTCGGAACGGTGGGTTCGTTTACGACACCTTCGGAGCCTTACGGGATCGCGGTCGATCCGATTAACCAACGCATCTATGTATCAGAGCCTGGCGCGAACGAGGTTCTTGTTTACAACCTGAAGTCGCCGTACAAGCTTCTGGGGACGATCAAGTAGTTCGAACAGAGCGTCGTCATTCCGCCCTTGCGCCTCTTGGACGCGAGGGCGGGATTTCGACGGTTTTGGTCCCTCCTTTATCTATTGCCACCGTTCCGGCGACCGGTTCTCTGAAAATCTCGTACGCGAAACAGCTCAATCCTTGACACCCCCCTTCGCACTCCCTAAAATTCCATCAGGCGCGTAGCGGAATCTTATTCTAAGGCGCTGCATCTAAAGTATTTAGTTGGGCTTGCGTCGGCGTGACTCAAGTTCCGGCTCGAAAACACTCGATATGCCACCTGGACCTGCGGGCGGGCGGGAACGCGAAATCCTGACCGCGATTGTTGAGACCTTTATTGCTAGTGGAGAACCGGTGGGGTCGCGCACGCTTGCGCGGTCAAGCCGGGAGGGACTGAGCGCGGCGACGATTCGCAATGTGATGGCGGATCTGGCGGAGGCTGGGTTTCTGGAGCAGCCGCATGCTTCGGCGGGGCGCGTGCCGACGGCGGAAGCCTATCGTTATTATGTCGAGCAGTTGAGTGGCGAGGCGCATCTTTCGCACGAGAATCAGAGCATCATCCAGGACACGTTGACGGGCGTGACGGATGTGGCGGAGTTCATGGAGCGGACTTCGCACGTGTTGTCGCTGCTGACGCATAGCGTGGGAGTGACGGTAGCGACGACGGGTCCGCGAAACGCGTTGGAGCATGTTTACTTTTCGCGGCTCAGCGATCAGAAAGTGCTGGCGGTGGTGGTGACGCGGTCGGGAGTGGTGCGGGATCGGGTGCTGCGATTGGATATTCCGCAGGCGGATCTGGATCTGGCGGCGCGCTACATTAATGATAATTTTCGTGGCTGGACGATGGCCGACATGCGGGCCGAGCTGGCGCGGCGGCTGGAGCAGGAGCGCAGCGAATACGACCGGATGATGAAGTCGATTGAACAGCTCTATCAGCAGGGAGCGCTGGCTTCGTCCGATGATACGCAGGCGGTGTTTGTGGAAGGCGCGGCGAACCTGGTTTCGAATCATGTGACCGGAGAAGAAGGACGGCAGCGCTTGCAGGAAATGCTGCGGACGTTGGAGGAGAAGGAAAAAGTTGTAAAGCTGCTGGGGGCGTATCTGGATACGCGGCAGGAAGCGGTCCGGGTGGTGATTGGGCTGAACGAGGCATTGCCGTCTTCGTCGATGCAGAATTTCGTGTTGATTGGGGCTCCGGCGCGGGTGGGTGGCGAGGTGATGGGGTCGTTGGCGGTGATTGGGCCGACGCGGTTGGACTATCAGCATACGATGTCGGCGGTGTCGTACATCGCGCGGCTGTTTGACAAACTTTTGAATGAATCGGAGTAGTGGTCGTATGCGTAAAGCAAACGGAAAGTCAGAAGCGGAATTGGATTTGGATCGGGAGTTGCCGCCGGCGGAGGGCGGAGAGGGAAATGCTCCGGGAGCGGGGACGCAATTGGTAGAGGGAGCGGTGTCGGAGATAGACAAAGTTAAGGCCGAGCGGGACGCTTTGCTGGATCGCCTGGCTCGGCTGCAGGCGGAGTTTGATAATGCGCGGAAGCGCGGGGTGCGGGAGCAGCAGGAGTTTCGCGAGTTTGCGGCGGCGGATGTGATCCGGAATTTTCTGCCGATTCTGGATAGCTTTGAGCGGGCGCTGAAGGCGGGCGGAGATGCGGGCGACTTCCGAAACGGGGTCGAGCTGATTTACCGGCAGTTTCAGGATGCACTGCAGAAGAGTGGCGTGCAGCCGATTGCGGCGGTGGGGCAGGCGTTTGATCCGCGGGTCCATGAGGCGATCGAGATGGTGGATACGACGGAGGTTCCGGACCATCACGTGCTGGACGAGTTGCAGCGCGGGTATAAATATAAGGACCGACTGTTGCGTCCGGCGATGGTGCGGGTGGCTCGGAATAGCAGGGGCTAAGTTAATCCCGAGATTTCTGTGATCGAATTTGTGAGTAACGTGGGGGGAGTTTCTGGCTGCTAATACAAAACGCGATTTTTATGAAGTGCTGGGAGTGACCCGCACGGCGACCGAGGTTGAGATCAAGAGCGCGTACCGAAAACTCGCGATGACGCATCATCCGGATCGGAACCCGAACAATCCGGAGTCGGAAGACAAGTTTAAGGAGATCACGGAGGCGTACGCGATTCTGGCCGACAGCGATAAGAGATCGTTGTATGACCGCTTTGGACATGCAGGTGTGGGTGGGAATGCGGGTGGCCCGGCGGGATTTGATCCGACGATCTTTCAGGATTTCGGCGATATTTTCGGTGACATTTTCGGGTTCAGTGATGCCTTCGGACAGGGTGGGCGTCGTCGCAGCCGCGCACAGCGGGGGGCTGATCTGCGCGAAGACCTGCATCTGGAATTTGAGGAAGCGGTCTTCGGCACGGAGAAGCAAGTCAATGTGCGGCGGCACGAGACTTGCGATTCGTGCAAGGGAAACGGGGCTGCGCCGGGAAAGACTCCGGCACCGTGCCGAGCTTGTAACGGGCAGGGGCAGGTGCGATATCAGCAAGGGTTTTTCAGTATCGCGAGGACGTGTCCGACGTGTCAGGGTGCGGGGAGCGTGATTACCGATCCTTGTCCGAAGTGCAAGGGTGAAGGTCGGCTGGTACGCGAACGCATGGTGGAGGCGAAGGTGCCGGCGGGCGTGGAAGACGGGACGCGGATTCGGTTCACGGGATACGGCGAAGCGGGGGCGTTTGGCGGTCCAGCGGGCGATTTGTATGTCGTGCTGCACGTCAAAGAGCACGCGTTCTTCGAGCGCGAAGGGAATGATCTGCACTGCGTGGTTCCGATATCGTTTCCGCAGGCGGCGATGGGGACGGATATCGTGGTGCCGACTCTGGAGGGCGAGCACAAGCTGAAGGTTCCGGAGGGAACGCAGTCGGGGACTTCATTTCGCATACGGAATAAGGGCGTACCGGTGCTGAACTCGCATGGCAAGGGCGACCTGTATGTAGAGGTGCGAATTCAGACGCCCGGAAAGTTGAATAAGCGGCAGCGGGAATTGCTGTCGGAGCTGGCACAACTTTCTCCGGTGGAGAATAAGCCGGAGCACCGGTCGCTGCTGGGGCGGGTGAAGGATATGTTTGTGTAGGGCAGCCGTCAGCTCTCAGCCATCAGCCATCAGGTAAACCGCCATCCGGCAAGCCTTCGCTGCTGGGCACCCCCCAGTATTCCTTTCCAAACATTCACTGAAAACTGATAACTGACGACTGAAAACTGACCCATGACGCGACGACGCTGGATTGCTGACGAGGTTCTTGGAGACACGGCGGCTCTGGTTGGCGAACATGCGGCGCATCTGGTGCGTGTGCTGCGGGCGGAGGTCGGGCAGGAGTTCGATATCGCTACGGGCGACGAAGTTCGCTGCGGGAAAATCACGGCCATCTCTCAGGATCGGGTTGAGTTTGCGCTTGGGGCGGAACGAGCGGGTGGCGTGCCGTCTAAGTCTGCAATTCCTCAAATCACTCTCGTTTTATCAGTCTTTAAATTTGATCGTATGGAGTGGGCGATTGAGAAGTGTACGGAGATCGGAGTGGCTCGAATTGTTCCCCTCATCGCCCGTCGTACCGATGTTCATCTCGCGACGGCTGCGGTGAAGAGGCTGGAACGATGGCAGCGGATTGCGCGGCAGGCGAGTGAACAGTCGCGACGGTCGGTGATGGCGGAGATTGCGGGTCCGGTGAGGCTTAAGGAACTTGGAAACGACGGTGTGCTGCCGGCAGGCGCGACGACTCGCGTCGTTCTTGCGGAATCGCTGGTTGGGTCGGACGAGAGCGTGGGTCTGAGAGAGACTTTGCAAGGGCGGCTGACAGAGGGCGAGGTTGTGCTCTCGGTTGGGCCTGAGGGTGGGTGGGCGGACGAGGAGCTTGCGATGTTTCGGGGTTCGGGATGGCTCGCGGCTTCGCTGGGTGAGACGATTCTGCGGGCGGAGACGGCGGCGATTGTGGCGTGTGCGCTGGCGATCGACTCGTTGCGATGACGGGTGATCGGCGATGAGTGGATTGGCGGCTGTGGATGATTAGGCTGAGTTTCACATAGTGCATGCAATTGCCGAGCGTTGCTCGGCTTGGACGGGCGAGACGCCCGTCCCCACACTAACCCGTCCCACACTAACGCTCCCTCTGATATTCTTCGGCTAGAGAGTTCTGCGTGGCTTCAACCTTTTTACCTCCGACAAAAATTGTTCCGGATGAACGTCAGCGGCAGGCCATTGAACATGTTCACGGGCCTTTGCTGGTGATTGCCGGTGCGGGAACGGGGAAAACTACCGTTCTTACGCAGCGCATCGCCCACCTGGTGCGGGAAGGGCACGCACGTCCTGACGAAATTCTCGCGCTTACTTATTCTGACAATTCTGCGGCGGAGATGATGAACCGCGTTCGCCTCGAACTTGTGGGAACTCCGATTGACGGGCTGCAGGCGTGTACTTTTCATGCCTGGTGCAACGGACTGCTGCACCGGCGCGGCGCTGGTTTTGGGGTGCTGGACGACAAGGACCTCTGGGTGTTGCTGCGACGACGGATCCGCGAGCTGAGGCTGAAGCATTTTGTGCGCGCGGCAAATGTCGGGCAGTTTCTGGACAGCCTGCTTGATTTCATGAGGCGTTGTCAGGATGAACTCGTCGGTCCAGCGGAATATCTGCAGTATGTGAAGCGATTGGAGGCGAAGGAGATTCCTTTGCCGCGAGTGGCATCGTCCAAGAAACAGGCGGAGCTCGAGCCGGATGAAATTTTGGGACGGTGCCACGAGATTGCTCGCGTTTTCGCCACTGTCGAAAACATGATGCTGGAAAAGAATCTGGGAACGTTCGGGCACATGATCACGCGGGCGTACGAGTTGTTGAAGGACGATCCCGCGCTGCTGGAAGAAGAGCGGCTTCGCACGCGATTTCTGCTGGTGGACGAATTTCAAGACGCGAATTTTGCGCAAGTTGAGATTCTGTCGCTGCTGGCAGGTAAGGCGGCGAATGTTTTTGCGGTGGGCGATCCGGACCAGGCGATTTACCAGTTTCGTGGCGCGTCCAGTGAAGCCTTCACGTTGTTTGCTAAGAATTTTCCTTCATCGGGGCTGGTTGTTCTGGGAAAGAACCGGCGTTCGCTTTCTCCCATTCTGCGATGCGCGTTCGGGATTGTGAATGACAATCCGCCCGTGTTTTCGGCCACATCATCAAAGCAGGGAAGCTTGATTTCGTACCAGCGGACGCCGCTGGAATCGCAGCGGGAGGAAGCGGCGATGACGAAAGGCGAGAGTGTGGAGGCTCCGCCGGTCGAGATCGTTACCTGGGGAGACAAGGAAGTTGAAGCGGCGGATTTGGCGCGGCGAATCCAGAAGAAGCGGAAGGACGAGAATCGCGATAAGAATAAAAGCTCGCGCTCCTCGTGGAAGGATTTTGCCGTGCTTTACCGGCAGCACAACCATCGGGACGAACTGGTTCGTGAATTGGCGGAGCGGGGGATTCCGTTTGCGATTGAGGGGCTCGACGTCCTTAGTACTCCCGAGGTGCGGGATGTGATCGCTTGCCTGACGGCGGCGGTGTCTCCCAATGACGCGAATAGTTTGTTTCGCGTAGCGGCTTTGCCGCAGTTCGAGGTGAATCCTGCGGAATTGCGGGCAGGGATGCGAGCGGTGAGGCGGCAGGAACTCGATCTGCGGACGGTGCTCGGTCGATTGCCGAGCGGGCAAGCGGTGCTGGAGAGCGTGGACGCGGGCCATCGCGAGGTGGAGAAGGAGGGTGTCCGGGCGGAGGGTGCGGCTCGGTTCGTGATCCGGCACTTTGGCCTATCGCGCTCGGCGATGGTGGATACGTTTGTGAAATTTGTAGAGGTATGGCACACGAAGGCGATTGTTGAAACGGGAAGTCCGGCGGAGTTTCTGGAATATCTCGACTATTTTGTCGAGGCGCATGGGACGATCGCGCTTCCTCGCAGCACGGAGGATGCGGTGCAGTTGTTGACGGCGCATGCGGCGAAAGGACTTGAGTTCCGGCATGTGGCCGTGTTGCGAGGGTCGTCGACATATTTTCCCTGTACCTACCGCGAGCCGCTGGTGGCGTTTCCGGCGGAACTGCGCAGGTCGGGATCGGTTTCGGGCGACGACAAGATTCTGCATGAGCAGGAAGAGCGGCGTTTGTTCTATGTGGCGATGACACGGGCGAAGGATTCGCTCGCTATTTATGCGCACCAGGGGCGGGGAAAGAAGGATCCGAAGCCTACGCAGTTCTTGCGGGATTTCATGGGGCACGCAGGATACAGGAAGTTCTGGACGAGCCACTCGGCGGCGGCGGTGCAGGATACTTTGTTTGCCGAGGAGGAACAGCGGATCGCGTTGGAGCACTCGAATGTGGCAGCGTGGCTGCTGATGGATCCATCTGCGGATTTTGCGACTGGGTTGAGCGCGTCGGCGATTGATATCTATGAGCAGTGTCCCCTGCGGTTCAAGTTGGAGCGGGAGTGGAATCTGCCGCGCGATGTTTCGGCCTCGTTGCATTACGGGGCAGCGATGCATGGCGTGCTGCGGACGTTTTACGATGCGCAGCGCTTTCAGCGAGAGGTGAAGGACGAAGATTTGCTGGAGCAGTTCCGGTCGGCGTTGGCGTCGGCGGGGATTGCCGATCGTTATCAGTACGAGTTGTATCTGCGGCAAGGCTACGAGCAGTTGCGGCAGTTTCTGGCAGGCGCCCGGAGCGCTCCCGCGCCGGAGGTGATCCAGACCGAAAGCAGATTTGATTTGAAGGTTGGATCGTCGAATTTGGTGGGACGGTTGGATCGCATGGATCGCACGGGTCCGGATAGCGTTGCGATCGTGGACTACAAGACGGGAAAACCGAAATCGCAGGAGGACGCGGACGAGAGCCTGCAGTTATCCTTGTACGCGCTGGCGGCACGGGAGACATACGGGAAGCGGGCCGACCGGTTGATTTTTCATAATCTCGAAGACAATACGGCGATCACGACGACGCGCAATGATGCGCAGTTGGAAGAAGCGAAATTGCGGGTACAAAAGGTGGCGGATGGGATCGCGCGTGGAGAGTTTTCGCCGAACCCCAAGTATCATTGCGTGTTTTGTCCCTACCGGAATCTGTGTCCGGCTACGGAGAAGGTGGTGGCGGGGCCGGGAAAGAAGAGTGCGCGTAGCAACTGAGGGTGATTTTTGGTTATCGCCGACAGTAGAGGAGATGGCTCAAACCAGGTCCTTCGCTGCGCTCAGGATGACAAACTATAAAGGATGGACGGAAATGGATGGATGTGAGGTGAAGCGAAGTTTGTCGCCAAAAACTTTGGGGACGCTTATCGCGTCCCCAGTGTCGTTGCCTGTTGCAGTTGGTTAATGTTTCTTGCTGCTTTTCTTCTTTGCTTTTTTCTTGGTTGCCATGGATCTATTCTCCCTTTCCATTCTTCATGGAATTTCGCAACGATGATTTGTTGCAACTAGTTGAATGTATAGAGTCAACGCAGAACGAAGTCAAGAGAAAAATGATCATTACCGACTCACGCAGTGATGTACGAAAGTCATCAGCGCGAATTTTTTGCGAAGAAAAAGTTGTGCGACGCCGAGATGAGGCTTTGCACTTCGCATGTTGGTTGAGAGTCGATGGTCGTTCGTCGTTGGTCGTTCGCAAAACTGTTTCAGACGAACAACTCGTGACGAACACCATGCTTCGATCGATGGTTGGGGTGGCTGCGAATCGATGATTGCGGTGCGCCATCTATAATTGAAGAGCATTTTTGAACGCATGTTGCTTGAAGGAGCGCGACCATGGCTGGATCTAACGATGTGGTGATCATTGCGGGATGCCGCACGCCGATTGGAAAATTTCAGGGAAGTCTCAGCGACATGACAGCGCCGCAGATCGGAGCGGTCGCGGTGCGCGAGGCGGTGAAGCGAGCGAATCTAAAGCCGGAGCAGGTGGATGAGTGCATCATGGGCAATGTGGTGTCGGCGGGCATCGGTCAGAATCCGGCGCGACAGGCGGCATTATTCGGTGGACTCGCTCCCGAAGTAGGTGCCATGACAATTAACAAGGTATGCGGGTCAGGATTGAAAGCAGTCGCTCTGGCGGCGCAAGCGATTGAGACAGGAAACAGTTCGATCGTAGTGGCGGGCGGCATGGAGTCGATGACGAACGCTCCTTATTTGTTGCCGAATGCGCGCAAGGGATACCGGCTGGGCAACGGACAACTGGTCGACTCCATGGTGCATGATGGGCTGTGGGATATTTACAACGACTATCACATGGGGTTGACGGGCGAGAACGTGGCCGAGAAATACGGCATCACGCGGGAGGAGCAGGACGAGTTTGCGGTCAACTCGCATCGCAAGGCGATTGCCGCGCAGAAGGAATGCCGATTTAAGGCGCAGATTGTTCCGGTGGAGATTCCGGCGAAGAAGAAAGGGCAAGCGCCGACGATTTTCGATAAAGATGAGGGTCCGCGGGAGGACACGACGATCGAAGCGTTGCGTGCGCTGAAGCCGGCTTTCAAAAAAGATGGGACGGTCACGGCAGGGAATGCTCCGGGGGTGAATGACGGGGCGGCGGCTTTGGTGGTGACTAGCCGTTCGCGTGCGGTGGAGTTGGGCGCGACGCCGATGGTTCGAATCGTGGCGCAGGCGACGAGTGGAGTCGAGCCGAAGTGGGTGATGATGGCTCCGGTGGGAGCGGTGCAGAAGATTTGGGAGAAGACGGGCTGGAAGAAAGACGAAGTCGATCTCTACGAGTTGAATGAGGCGTTCTCGGTGCAGGCGTTGGGCGTGATCCGGGAGTTGGGGCTGGATATGAATCGCGTGAATGTAAACGGAGGCGCGGTAGCGCTGGGGCATCCGATCGGAGCGAGCGGGGCGCGGGTGCTGGTGACATTGATCTACGAAATGATTCGGCGGGATGTGCATCGCGGGATCGCGGCGCTATGTTTGGGCGGAGGGAACGCGGTAGCGATGGCGGTGGAGCGGTAGGGGCAAGTCAGGGGTTAGAGGTCAGATTGCAGAGGTAAGAGCCTTGGGTTCCCCTTGTGTGCTGACTACCTTAAGGCACGCTTGCCCGAACCACTTACCTCGGTTGGTGCTCCACTAAAGAAAGACACCAAGCCCTCCGTTTCAGTTCCATCATTCGCAGCGCAAATATCCGCGACGTGGTTTTCCCGACGAGTGGCGTGGTCCTATAGAACGGATTCTAGCCGATCAATACTCCGGTACGCACTGACTGCTACGAAGCGGAGCGGGACACACTCCCCGCGAGGTTGGAAGAGTGTCAGGGATGATGGTAGAATAGAATAATTAGAGGGTAGAAGGCTACCACTATGAGCATGAATATCAAAAATAGAGATGCCCACAAGCTAGCGCGGCAGTTGGCGCGGCTTACGGGAGAGAGCTTGACGCAGGCGGTTACGGAAGCGGTTCGCGAACGACTGCAGCAGGTGCAGGGGAAACATGCGGTCAAGCTCTCCGACCGGTTGCTCGAAATCGGGCGGGATTGCGCGCCGCGTTTGAAGGAGCCGTATCGCTCCGGCGATCATGGCGATCTTCTCTATGACGCGAAGGGGCTGCCGAAATGATTCTCGATACTTCGGCGGTGATCGCGATTCTTCGCCTGGAACCGCAAGCGGCTGAGTTCGCAAGAATCATCGAGCGCGCCGCGCAGACTCGAATGTCGGCAGTCAGTTACGTCGAAGCCGGAGCGGTGATTGATGGCAGCAAAGATCCGGTGGCGAGCCGCCGCTTTGATGAACTGATCGAGGCAGCCCAGGTCGTGATCGAGCCAGTTACCGAAGAGCAAGCCCGTATCGCGCGCCAGGCCTACCGCGACTTCGGCAAAACCAGCGGCCACAAGGCCAAATTGAACTTTGGGGATTGCTTCTCTTATGCGCTGGCGAAATCCAAAGGTAAAGCGCTTTTGTTTAAGGGCCAAGATTTCTCGCGGACGGACGTGAAATCGGCGCGGGATTCAGGCGACTTTGGGTAGTGCGGATGGGCGACCATCATTTGGTGGAAACGGCGTTGTCCCCAGCAGATTGCTGAAAAACCCGGTCGCACCGCGTCGCGCCTCAGCGGCTAAAGCCGGCACTGAAAATAACGCATCTATCGCAGCGGTAAACCGCTGCGCCACCCAAACGCAAGACCAAAGTCGAGTTTTTCAGCAAACTGCTAGGGCTTGGTGGCAACGTAGTCCGGGCGCGCTTCTTGATCTGTGATGACTATTTCTAAGTTTGATGAAACGGGGCCCGAGCAGGCATTGGACAGCCGAAGGCGGCTATTCTTACGTGACCGCTGTTTTTCCCAGATCCACTTTTCCTACCGGCAGCGAGATGGTGAAGATTGCGCCTCCGTCTTGCGCGTTGGCGGCTTCGATGTTGCCACCGTGCTCGCGTAGGACCGTTTTGCAGATGCTCAGGCCCAATCCGGTGCCGCGGCCGGGACGCTTGGTGGTGAAAAAGGGATCGAAGATGTGGGCTAGACTTTCGTGGGCGATACCGGGGCCATCGTCTTGAAATACGATCCAGACGGAGTCGGGCTTGCGGCTGATTCTAATTCGGATCGTGCCTTTGTTGCGGCTCTCACGAATCGCCTGTTCCCCATTCAGAAGCAAATTCAAAAATACCTGCATGAGCTGATTGGGATCAGCCATCACCGCGGGTATGGAGAGTTCGGGCAGGAAGTCGACTGTGATATTGCTCTTGCGCAAGGGATACGCTTGCATCTGAACGGTGCGTTGCACGAGTTCGTTCAAGTTGACCTGGCTGCGCCCGGGGGCGGGTGGACGGGCGAAGTATTGGAGGTTCTGAACGATCTCGGCGGCGCGCCTGGCCTGCTGGTGCAGAATTGTAAGTTGTTTGCGGGCGCCTTCGCTGACATCGCCTTCCTGAAGCAGTTCCGCCATTCCTAGAATGCTGGTGAGGGGATTGTTGAGTTCATGGGCGAAGCCGCCGATCATCTGGCCCATGGCGGCGAGGCGTTCGCTCTGAATGATCTGCTGCTCCAGCTTTTTCTCCATGGTGACGTCGCGTACGGAGATGATGACGCCGGCGGGCTTACCTTCGGCATCGAGCATGGGACTGGCGACGCTGAGCATGGTGTGCCAGGAGCCGTCATTGTGCTGGGATCCATATTCGCAAGAGGTCAACTTACTCTGCGCGCTAGCGACGGTGTGGTAGAGGTTGGCCAGTTCCGGCGAAGTATGTTCGATCTCGTCCACGTTCTTGCCGAGCAGATGTTCGGGACCGTATCCGAGGAGCTCGGCGATACGGGCGCTGACGAAGGTATATTTCCCTTTCAGATCGAGAACGAGGATCAAGTCGGGGAAACTCTCGAGCAGGTGGCGCTGGAACTCTTCCTGCCGGCGCAGTTGATGTTCCAGTGCGCGCTTCTCGGTGACATCGACCAGGGTGCCCTGATAGCGGACTACACGTCCGGCTTCCATTACGCCGCTGGAGGTATCGAGACAGACGGCAACTCCGCCATCTTTCCGTTTCAAGTGCACTTCGCGGGTTCGGGTGCGGCCGCTTTGGCTGCCATGGCGTCCGAGAATGGGATCGCCGCTGGGATCGGCGTTGAGTTCGGTGGGAGTGAGGTTTAACAAGTCCTCTTTGGTCTCATATCCCAAAATCGAGACCAGGGCCGGGTTGACTTCGAGGAGTTTGCCTCGGGGATCGCTGATGTACACGCCTTCCTGCAGTGACTCGAATAACTGCGTGAAGCGCTGCTCCTTTTCGCGGTGGCCGGTGATGTCGCGGGCGAGGACGCTGGCGCCGGTAACATCGTCGCCCTTGACGATGGCATTGACCACGCAATCGTAATAATGGCGGCGGGAGTCGTTCTTGAACTGAATTTCGACCACGCCCGACCAGTTACGCTTCTCAATGAAGCGGGAGAGAGTGGCGGCTCCCTCGGCGCGCAACGGGGCGCCGAGGAATTCCTCGAGTTTGTGGCCGACCAGGTCGGCATAGGGAGCGCCAAGAATCTCGGAAGTGCGGCGGTTGACGGTTCGCAAAGTGCCGTCGAGCGAGATGGCTAGGGCAACTTCGTCGAGGGAGTCGATAAGTTCCTTGAAGTTGCGCTGGGAGCGCATGATCAGTTGGCTCAGTTGATCGAGTTGCTCTTCCGAGGGCGTGGCTCCGCCTCGATCCTGCAATCCTTTCAGTATGTGTTTAAGTTCCGAAACCTCGCGCTTGCGCCCGAAGGCATAGGTGGCGAACAGGATGGCGAGTGCGAAAAGTCCGGTGGGGATTGCCCACAAGCGGTAGGGAAGATCTTTCAGTTCTTGCCAGGACAAGGCAGCTACGGCGGCGGCAAATAAGACGAGAAGGCCGAGTGCCCATCGCCATAACTGGCTTTCCTCGCGGTCCAGTTGGTTGGGAGGACCGGACCGTTTTGAAGTGGGACCTTCGTCAGGCATGGGGGAGAACCTCCGGCAAAAGAGACTTCGCCAGATTGCCTTTAGCGTAGCACCGAAAGCGGCGGTTCACGATAGAACGTTGCGTCAGGTTCCATCACGGTAACCGGGTGATACGCGTCACATCGGGAGATGGGGGCGCGGACTATGATGTCGGCAAGGATCTCCCATCCTGCGCTGTCCCCTTCGTGTGCCCTACGGATATCCCTATGCTTTATAAGACGCTGAGTGCTGCAGTGTATGGCATTGATGCCAACATTATTGAAGTCGAAGTGGATGTTTCTAACGTCAAGTCCAGCGAAGATCACTTTCATACCGTCGGTTTGCCCGATGCCGCGGTGCGCGAGAGCCGCGATCGGGTGCGAGCGGCGTTAAAGAACTGCGGCTACGATATTCCGCAAACGCAGATCACGATTAACCTAGCGCCTGCCGACATCAAGAAGGAGGGATCGGGCTTCGACTTGCCAATGGCTCTGGGTATTTTAGGCGCATACGGCGGTTTAAATAAGAAGGAAGTGCCGGACGCGCTCTTTGTGGGTGAACTCTCACTGGACGGACGACTGCGTGGCGTGAGAGGCGCATTGCCGATTGCGATTGAGGCTCGGCGGACGAAGGTCAAACGGCTGATTGTGCCGGAAGTCAACGCGCGCGAGGCGGCCATGGTTGGGGATGTCGAGGTGTATCCGGTGAAGTCGCTGGTGGAGGTGATTCACCTGATCAACTCTGGTAACGGCGTGTCGCGTTTGCAGGTGGATACCGGACAACTGCTGAATCAAGCGCAACAGTTTCATGTGGATTTCAAAGATGTGCGAGGGCAGCAGACAGCGAAGCGGGCGCTGGAAGTGGCCTGCTCGGGCGGGCACAACATCCTGATGATTGGGCCTCCGGGGTCAGGAAAGACGATGTTGGCGAAGCGCATGCCGACGATTCTGCCTCCTTTTACTTTTGAGGAGGCGCTGGAGACGACGAAGATTCACAGCGTGGCGGGCGTGCTGGATGCCAACGCCGGGTTGGTTGGGCTGCGACCGTTTCGCGCGCCGCATCATACGATTTCGGATGCGGGATTGATCGGGGGCGGGGCGATTCCCCGGCCAGGCGAAGTTTCACTGGCGCACAACGGTGTGCTGTTCTTGGACGAGTTTCCGGAATTCTCGCGGAATGTGCTCGACGTGATGCGGCAACCTCTGGAAGATGGGTCGGTTTGTATTGCGCGGGCGGCCATGTCGCTGACTTTCCCGGCGCGATTCATGCTGGCTGCCGCGATGAATCCTTGTCCATGCGGATTTCATAATGACCGGACGCGCGAATGCCATTGCACGCCGCCGATGATCCAACGCTACATTTCGAGAATTTCAGGTCCGCTGCTGGATCGGATCGACATTCATATCGATGTTCCGGCTGTGAATTACAAGGAGTTACGCAGTACCAAAGAGGCGGAAAGTTCGGCGAGCATTCTGGAGCGGGTGGTAAGGGCGCGCGATGTGCAGTTGAAGCGGTTTTCTGGCGAGCGCCAAAAAGTTTATTGCAACGCCCAAATGCCGACACAACTCATACGCAAATTCTGCGAATTATCGGCGGACTGCGAGCGGCTGTTGGAGCGGGCGATGGCACAGCAGGGGCTGAGCGCGCGGGCGCATGACCGCATTCTGAAAGTGGCGAGGACGATAGCCGATCTGGACGGCATCCCAATGCTCGAACCGAAACATATCGCGGAGGCGATTCAGTATCGGACGCTGGATCGGACCTATTGGGTGTGAAGGATCGCGAACTATTAAAGTGAGCCCAGACGTTCGGGATATTTAGTCTGCAGGGAACTCAGCAGGATTTCAAATTCGGGTAGGTTCCTTAGATTCTGGAGACAGGGGTCTTTCAGAAAAAAAGGCCAACAGGCAAAGCCGCTGCTGACGCTTCGCTCCAGCCATTCAAAGGCCGGTTGACGCCGGTCTAAGATCGCGAGGATACATGCGATCTGATAGTAGGTGTGGTGGGCGTGTCCGAAGGACTTTGCGGTGCCGCAGGCGCGAGTCAGGCAATCCAGTGCGGCTGCACCCTGTCCCGTCAAAGCGTAATAAAGACCTAGCAGACTGATGATCAGAGGCTCTTCGGGCAAGAGTCCGACGGCTTCGTCGAGGAGCGCTTCCGCTTCGCTCCAATTGCCCGTCATCATCGCAGGCTGCGGAGCAAAATAGATGGGATACTTATTGCCCGGGTTCTCGGCTCGCCAAACGTGAATTTCATCACGCGCAAGATCGTATTGCTGGCTCCAAATATAGACTTGCACGACGCTATGGCTGACTGAATTTCTTGGTTGGTAGAGCCGTCCCTTCTCGTACATCGAGAGAGCATGATCGAGAAGTCCGATATGCGCGAGGATTGTGCCGAGACGATTGTAGGCGTGCGGGAGATTCTTCTGCAGGGCAAGCGCCCGCCGCAGTTCGGCGATGGCTTCGAGGTGCTGGAAGTTCTTCGACGGTCCCCACAGCAGGAAAGCGTTGGCAACGTGAGCCTCGGGCAAATCGGGGTCGATTTCGAGTGCCCTGCGGCAGTGAAACTCCGACTTTTCGAGCCATGCGCTGGTGGGATCGAACTCGAAGTGACGAGTCGCGGCGACAAGGGAAAGAGTTGCATGAGCGAGAGAGAAATCAGGATCTCGTGTGACGGCATGGCTGAGGCGCTGTGCCGCCTCGTCCAACAGCGCTGGATCGCCGGATGAACTCAAGCGGTAGCCGCGTATAAATTCCGCGTAAGCCAGGGGATCTTTGCTGTACCTTTGTTGCCGCTGTGCCAGCCGTGGACGCAGAGTTCGATGCAACGCGGCAGCGATCTGGTTGGCAATCTCATCTTCGAGATCCGAAAGAGAGTTGAGATCGAGATCGCATTTTCGGGTGAAGGTTGAGTCTTGCGAATGCGCATCAAACATTTCCAACGAAAGGCGCCATTGCCCATTCGATTCGCGAATGGCGCCATGAACTACAAAGCGGACCCCGAGTCGCGAGCCAGCGTCGGCGGGAGAGGTGTCGGCGGGTAAATTGAGGATTGCCGAAGTCGGCAAGACATCCACACCCTGAAGGTTGCCGAGGCGCGCCACGAGCGCGTCGGGAAATCCGAGACACATACCCTGGTCGTCGGGAGTCTGTCCGGCAATGCCCCCGAGAAGGACCAGCGGTATAACGGCGAGCGAAGGACGGATGTCGCGAGGCGAAGCGGCTTCGGGATGGGCGATGCTTGTAGGATTTTGCTCGAGATCGGAGTGTGGAAAGCGAGCGTCAATTACGCGCACCGGACCGATGAAGCGATAGCCTTTGCCAACGACAGTCTCAAGGAAGCGAGGCTTGGTGGAGTGATCAGACAAAGCGACTCTGATTTTTCGTACGATGTTATTGATGTTTGGCTCGGTATCGACGAAGAGGTCCGAACGCCAAAGTTTCGTGGCAATATCTTTGCGCGACACGAGCTGTCCTCTGCGGCCAATAAGAAAGATGAGCAACTCCATGGGCTTCCTCTCGAGCTTCACCCGGCGGCCATCGCGGCGAAGTTCATAGCGCCCCAGGTCCAATTCGATTTCGGCGGCCCTTCGTAGTGCTTTCGGCATACTGTTCGCGGGAAGGTTATGCCTCCAGATTGAGTAGTTTACGACGATATGCAAAAGATATGGAGAAGTTATATGGCCTCGATTGCATCGCTTCCTGAGTTGGGCGAGAATCCTGGCCGATCGATATTCGAAATCTGGGCGTCGACTCGAATCCAAATACAACCACGGAGGCAGGAACTGTGAAACGGAATCAATATCTCGCTCTGGCACTGGTCGGATTTTTGTGCGGGCTGTTTACAATTCGCGCTCAAAGCGCTTCTTCGGAAAAAAACGCGTTTACGCCAGACGCGATTCCCTATGGTCCGGCGCCGGCATTTGTAGCGGCAGGGGCGCAACTGGCAGTGCTGGAGGGAAATCCCGGCGCCTCCAGTGGAGATTACACTGTGCGGCTTAAGATGCCGGACGGATACCGCATCGCGCCGCATTGGCACCCGCAGCGGGAGAACGTCACTGTGATTTCTGGAACGTTCAAGGTGGGAATGGGAGACCGGTTTGAAGAGAGCAAAATGGGCGTCTTTCCGGCGGGAAGTTTCGCTTATCTCGATCCCGACATGCATCACTACGCGATGGCCAGCGGAGAAGTCGTGGTGCAAGTGCATGGAAGGTCTCCGCTACAGTTCAACTATGTGAATCCGGGAGACGATCCCAGCCGTCACAAATAAATGGAGTGAACCCGATGCGATGAATTTGCAGGCATCGGCTTACCGGAAACTGTTCTAACCCCGCGTTCTATAATTCAGCCGGAGGCTTCATGGGCGGATGGGGAGCGGGCAGCTTCGAGAATGACGACGCGCAGGAGTTTCTAGGCGAACTCGGCTCGAAAGAGCCGGAGGACCTCAAGCTCATCTTGAGACACGCTGCCGATCACGAGGGTTATCTGGAGGCGCCGGAAAGCAGTGTCGCGGTTGCGGCCGGTGAGGTGGTTGCCGCTGCCAAGGGCAATCCCGCGCCGTCTGTTCCTCCCGCGATTTCCGAATGGATTGGCCGGTTCGAAGGCGCTCCGAGTTCTGAAATGTCCGAACTGGCGCGGCGCGCGATCGAGAGAGTGCGGACCAACTCAGAGCTTAAGGACTTATGGCTTGAAGCTGAGGGGTTGAACGAGTGGAGCGCAGTGCTTCGTGATTTGGAAGGCAGGCTCAACGGGTGAGCCTGCACGTAGGTCGTTCGTCGATAATGATCGTCAAAATCTGAAATCCATTCCGGCAGAGACTCCCATCAGATTGCCGCCAGTCCAGCAGTGAGGATTTGAACCCACGAGTCCTCCGGTCGCGGCAAACGCGTCGTGGCAATCTGTGGTGACGGAACGTCCGCCAGCGCCCAGGTCGTAGTGGGCCGCGGGGCCGTTCGCGGTGAACGCCCAATCCGCATAAGCGGTCAGGTTTTTATTGATCTGGTTCTTAAACGCTACGGTGAACAAGTTGGCCGTATTGTCGGCGTGGGCTCCGGCAGTGGCGTCGGAGGTGGGATCTCCGCCAGGAGGCACGGCGTTCGAATCGTTGTGTTGTCCCGGATCGCCGGGCGCGCGAAAAGCGTGGGCCCATCCAAAGTGAGCGCTGGTGTTTCGGCTAAGCTTCTGGCTGGCGACGAACCACGTGCCCTGGCGCTGGCGTTCGTTCTGGAATTCCAGGTCCGAGGGAAGGTAGCGATGCAACGTCTCCACGATCGCGCCGATACTGGTCTTGCTCGGGAAGGTGTACATGATTCCGACCTTCCCCGCGTCTTCGGTGGCGACGTCTTGCGCTTCGAGCACCACTGAGTAGGGATTGCCCGAAGCGTAGATGCCGGTAATATCGCTGGAGCGATTCACTTTCTCGTGACGCTCATAGGCGCTGGTGATGAAGAACGCTCCCTTGGTGTAGGTGAGGCTGGCGCTGGTGGCCAAGCTGAACGATCCGTCGCTACAGGTGAGGGGAGTGATTCCGCCACTACCGGGGATATTGCCGCCGGTACAGTCGGATTCTCCGGCGGCGACATTGTCGCTGTTGTCGGCGCGATTCTGGCCCGGCGAAATCAAGGCATCGATGACGAACCCGCGCCACTTGGGAGATTCATACCAAATGGAGTGGTCGAGCCGTGTGCCAAATTCAACCCGGTTGTCTCCTCCAGTATTGCCCATGATGACTTGATAGTCGCCGATCATGGCGTAGAACGGATTCATTCTTGCGGTCGAGTTCTTGTAGGGTGCGTCGGTCTTGCCGATCATCAGCGCGCCCCAGCGTGGAGAGGCGATTCCAACATAACTGTTGCGGGAGGTGAGGCCGCCTTTCACCACATCGCTCTCGCTGCTGTTCGTTTCGCTGATTCCCGACGAGGCGGCGATATCGAACTGAGTCTCGAGTTGGTAGATGAAGGTGAAGGGCAGTCCCTTCAGAGTTTGAAACCCTCGGATTCCGATGTAAGAAAGATTCGTGGACACATCGGGCATCCATCCCATATTGCCTACTGGTGGCAGGCCATTGGGGCCGAGCTTCCCGCCTAATCCCTTTGTCGTGGCATCTACAGAGAGATCGATATTGGCGTAAGTCGTTAGCTCGCCGCCGGGGAGGTAGAAAGTCACTCCATTGCCTGGCTTGCGCTCGAAGAAGCCGTGCTGGTTGCCAGGGGGCAGAACGCCGTAGGAGGCGTCGACGAGATGCGGCGTTGACTGAATTTCCGGCAGAGAAGCTTGGTTGATCTTCATCTGCAGGATTTGAAGTTGCTCGTTGAGGGCAGCCGACTGTTGTTGCAACGCCTCGATCTGCGCCTTCATCGCGGAGATTTCGTCGCCTTTCGAATGAGCGACAAGCAGGGCCACAGAGGCGACTATAAGTGTGATTTTCCTGTACGTTTTCATTATTCCCCCAAACGAATCGCGAGACGCGGCCGAGACGCGATCAGGCGCGATGGCGTGTCAACTCCACCATCGGCGCAATTGGAAAATGTCTTCAGAAGGGGATTGGTTATAGTTCTCTAATGTTGCGGACTTGGTTCGGACGGGAACTGGTGCGTGGCGGGTGGACAGCAGAAGTTGCAGGCGAGAGAAGCGACAACAAAATAATGGGAGGAGGGCGACGTTGTGCGAAAGGATCTAAGACGGGAGCCGAGGAATTGCCGGAGCGACGCGGCTCCTCGTGGGATGTTTCTGGGGGAGGACGTTCTTAGTCGGCGGCGGCGCCGCTGGTGGAACCGCCATTATTGAGAGCGGCGTTCTTTTCAGCCTGGCGCAAGCGCAGGGCGCGATTCGAAGGTAATCCAGCATCGCGGATTTTATAGAGCAAAGCGCGATAGCTGATCCCCAAGGTGCGAGCCGCTTGTTTGCGATTCCAGTGATGTTGTTGCAGAACTTTGAGAATGACTTTCTTCTCCAGTTCGCGCACACACTGGCGGGTAAGCTTCTTCAAAGAGATCGGGCCGTCGAGTGAGATGTCGGTGTTGAAGAAATCGGGTTCACGAGCGACGAGGTCGTTGGTGATGACTTCTTCGTGGCCGAGAATCACGTAGCGCTTGATCAGGTTTTCGAGTTCGCGGATGTTGCCGGGCCAGTGATATTTCTGCAGCACGGCCTGGACCTCGTTGGAGAGAGGACGGGCGCGGCAGTTGAACTTGCGATTGTAATATTCGAGGAAATAGGCGCAGAGATCTTCGATGTCGCCGCGACGCTCGCGCAATGCGGGCATGCGGATGTTCACTACGTTGATGCGGTAGTAGAGATCCTGCCGGAAGGTGCCGGATTCGATCTCGGATTCGAGGTTGCGGTTGGTGGCGCAGACGACACGCACTTCGACTCTTTTGTCTTCCTGGGCGCCGATGCGGCAGAACTGGCCGTCTTGTAAGAGCTGCAACAGCTTCGATTGCAGAGAGGGATCGAGTTCAGAAATTTCGTCGAGGAACAACGTGCCGCGGTGAGCCATCTCGACTCGTCCGGGCTTGGAACCGAAGGCTCCGGTGAAGGCGCCTTTTTCGTAACCGAAGAGTTCGCTTTCGAGGAGGGTGCCGGGGATGGCCGGACAGTTCACCTTCACGTAGGGGCCGACCTTCCAAGGTGAGAGACCATGGATCAGGCGGGCGATGATGTCTTTGCCTGTGCCGCTCTCTCCGGTGATCAGGACGGGAACGTTTGCGGCGGCTACCTTAGTCAGGCGTGAACGAACGGACTGCATGACTTCCGAGTGGCCAAAGATGATGTGATCGGGGGGAACTTCGCCAAGAGACTGCGCCAACGAACTTACCGAAAGTGTCGTCATAGACTGAACGCCCCATTTGCGGGGATGATCACCCGCATGCACTAAAAGTGCATCCTGAGCACCAAACTAGGGGAGAGAACCGAGCGACCCGAAACAAAGTCCGTAAGCGCCCGACTAATGAATGGCTTACGTAGATAGTATCGCGCAAGCCGTAGGCACTGGCATGGCACCAAAGTGCTACTCTTTTCCTGGGGGCAAAAGAGAAAAATAGTTCACATCGCAGGACTGGGTTTTCTCAAGCGCTTGCCGGAAGTTGCGCCTCCATCGGTCCCCAAAGGACGGGCGAATTTCAGGCCAAGAAGGTGGTAATCGTCGAGGTGGGAGACCCAGACTGCCTTCGCGTGCATGATTCGAGAGGGGGTCCGGAAACCTCGAGATGGGCCGATCGGGGCGCTGGGGATTTCGAGCGAAACCAGCGCTGCTTGCGGGAGAGAGCGGCGCACGACTACGAGAGCGCCACCCGGGGAAATATTGATTGCAGTGGCAAATTCCAGCGAATCTTTGCCTTGCGAGTCACGGGAACGAATGAAGACAGGGATGGCGAGCTGGAGCCGGGCCCACTTGCGTTCTTCCTTAATCGATGAGCTACGAGGCACGGGTCTTGTCCACAGTAAAGAGGTTGTAAAACACAAGAAAGCCGCATCTGAATGGCCAAACTGGGGAGCGGCGGACCAGCCCCTGTTTTCACGTAAAAATAGGTAACCAAAGGAAGATTACGCTGGTAACAACGATTGTGGAGGTCCCTGAAATGACTCATAGTCATAACCAAGAAGTGCAATCTTTTTCGCTTCAGTCACCAAGCGAGGGTCGTTTCCGATTGACACTGGGTTATGTGTGAAATAGGCTAACAATATCCCCACGTTCTGGACGGTAGTAGATTTCCCTCCCCAAAATCTGACGGTATTGGTTTTCAATGGGATCCATGTCGGAAAAAAGTCCAGCCCTCGCCTCGTTTGGGAAAAATCCGGGAGATCGGACGTCACCCGATAAGGCGACGCAGTCGCGTGCGCTCGGGTCCGGGGACGATGTGGTGCAGGAGTTAGAGCAGTTGCGGGATCGATTCCGCAAGACAACGAACGCTCTCGCCTCTGCCGCGCACGACCTCAAGACTCCTCTGGCGATTCTCAACGGATACATCGAACTCTTGCAAAGTCAGAAACTTGGTCCGCTTAACGAGCGCCAGCGCGAAGTAATGGCCGACATGTTCTCGAGCGGGCAGCGACTGGAGCACTTCATTCGGGACTTTCTGACATTTAGCGTGCTCGAAATCGGCGAGCTGCGAATGCAGTACATCGAAGGGGACATGAACGCGTGCCTGTCGGAAGTGTGCCGTTTGTGGTCGGCGCGTTTTCAGGAGCGCGGGCTCGCATTATATTTTCTGGCCAACGACAAACTAACGACCTTTGCGTTCGACGGCCCAAAGATCCAGCGGGTAATTTCCAATCTTCTGGAAAACGCGTGGAAGTACACACCACAAGGAGGCACGGTGTGGTTGCATGCGGAACCGCACATGTGGGAACGGCGCGGCGTGAGCAAATCGGGGGTCAACGGAGATCGCCGCCGCCAGGCGTTGAATCAGCCGAATGCCGTGAAAGTGAGTGTTTCCGATACGGGTCCGGGAATTCGGCCAGAGTTTCATCTGGAAATATTCGACGATTTTTTCCGGCTGCCGGGAAGCGAATCCGCCGAAGGCATGGGTCTTGGACTCGCCATTTCGCGCCGCCTGTTGCAGGGAATGAGCGGCAAGATCTGGGTCGAGAGTGAACCGGGGGCAGGATCGAAGTTTTCTTTTCTTGTCCCCTTGAAACCAATTCTGAGCACGCCACCACGAGGAACGAAATGAGTGAAACCGCCAACATTCTGCTGGTGGACGACGAACCAGGAATGCTGCGCTACATCCGCACGCTGCTGGAAGTGGATGAGCACAAAGTCCAAACCGCGAGTACGGGAGAAGAAGCGGTCGCGCACGTAGAGAAAGGACTGCATCCCGATCTGGTGCTGCTCGATCTATTGATGCCGGGCATCGATGGACTGCAGACTTTGGAGAAACTGCGTCACCTGAAGCCGGGATTGAAAGTGGTCATGCTGTCGTGCGTGAATGACACGCGCAAAGTCGTGCAAGCGATGCGGTTGGGCGCGATCGATTACCTGACGAAGCCGTTTCAGAAGGCCGAACTGGACGCGGTTATTGGACAGTGTGTGGGAACGGCCAAAGGCGAGAGCTACGCCGGTGAAGTGGAAGAGTTGTGCGACGACGTCTTTTTCGTGGCAGCCAGTCCCGCGATGAAGAAGATTCGCTCGCAGGCGGCGTTGGTGGCGAATGTCGATATCCCCGTGTTACTGCTCGGGGAAAGCGGAACCGGCAAGGAAGTGCTGGCGCGGTTAATTCATAAACTTTCTCCGCGGTCGCACCGTACTTTTCTGAAGGTGAATTGCGCCGCTGTGCCCGCCGATCTGCTGGAGAGCGAACTTTTCGGATACGAGGCAGGCGCGTTTACGGGTGCGAATCACGCGAAACCGGGCAAGTTTGAGCTGTGCAATAAGGGCACGATCCTGCTCGACGAAATCGGAGAGATGCCGCCGTTACTGCAGGCTAAGTTGCTGCACGTTCTACAGGACCAGACATTCTCGCGTCTCGGCAGCCGCACGATGATTAAGGTGGACGTCCGCATTCTGGCAGCCACCAATATCGATATCCCGGAAGCGCTGGCCACCAAACGTCTCCGCGAAGATCTGTATTACCGCTTGAATGCGTTCACAATGTCTTTGCCGCCGCTGCGCGAGCGGAAGGAAGAAATTCCTATCCTGCTGAAGCATTTCATGTCGCGCATGTCGGAGTCGTATGCGCGGGCGCCGTTGCCGCTTTCGCCTCCCTTGATGGAGGCGTGTTTGCGACATTCCTGGCCCGGCAATCTGCGCGAACTGAGCAATTTCATCAAGCGATACCTGGTGTTGGGAGACGAGGCGCTGGCCGCGTCGGAGTTGCAGCCTCGTCCCGATGGCGGCGGGGGAATGCACGCGGAGGGCGGGGGCCGAAATGCCGTAGCGGGCGGGGATTCCGCTGGCGGATTGAAATCACTTTCGCGCAATGCCAAAGATGGCGCCGAGGCGGAAGCGATTGCGCGCGCTCTGCAAGAAACGAATTGGAATCGCAAGCAAGCCGCGGCGCTGCTGCAGATCAGCTATAAGGCATTGCTGTACAAGATCCGGCAATACGGCATCGCGCAGACACGGAGTACGCACCGGTTATCAGCCGGAGCGTAAAGACATTTCTCGGTTCTCAGTTGCCGACTCGGTGAGCTGTTCCGAATGAGATTTTCTACTACGCGTTGGCCTTGGTTCGTCGCTATTGTGGGATCCGTTTTGCTATTCTCCGGATACCTCGTTCTACGCGGAGGCAAGAGGCCTGTTGCTCCCGCGCTTCCTGTTGTTTCCAGTTGCAAGAAATTAGGCCCCGGAATGGAAAGGATTGAGGTCGGGCCGGTGAAATTCCACTTCGACGTTCCAGCAGATCACTTCAAGGTCAAGTGCTTTGTTCCCGACCAGCCCATGGGACCCGACGACCGGGGCTGTGCCGTTCAGCCCCAAAATAGTGCGACTCTCCTAAATATCTCGTGGGATCCCGAAGAAAGTATGAAAGGCATGCGGTCTCATCTCGATCCGGCGCTAGTTTATTCCGGCCCGGTTGTGAATCGACAGATTCTTGATGGTGACGGAAATACCGTAGGTCAAGACTCCTGGGGATACTGGGGCAGGAGAGAATTTTGGCGGACCGTTCGACTTCGGGGATCAGTCGTCGCCAGATACGGCTCTACACTGCCAGTCGATATCGCCCGCTATGGCTCGGTTCGTCAAGAAGATGCCAAAGAGTTCGATGGGGTTATCAATTCCGTTTGTCTCGCGCCTTTTCCTGACGACACGAAATGAACGTGCCGGCGCCCTACTAATACCGCGCCTGCAACGCACGCGAATTCCTGCGGTGAAAAGTCCTCACTGGACCCACGGCTAACAGCTGTTTTTGGTGCGGATAAGAGGACTCGAACCTCCACGACCTTGCGATCACTAGGACCTGAACCTAGCGCGTCTGCCAGTTCCGCCATATCCGCATAAAAAGAAAAAAATCGGCAGGGCCCCATCCAAAAGGGCGACTACACTAATATCTACTGGCTGGCGTCTCGTGTCAAACTGAGTGAAGGGACCAGCCGCATTCATACCATGGTCAATGCTTCCGAAAGAATCCCGCCCGAGCTTTCAAAAGAACTACGCAAACTTGCTCACGATCTCAGCAATGCGCTCGAAACGATTGTGCAAGCTACCTACCTGATTTCGCAGGCCAATCCGCCAGACACGACACGCCGGTGGGTGGAGTTGATCGATCAGGCCTCGCAGGATGCGGTCAAGATCAATCAGAAATTGCGCGAGATCTTGCGTTCGCAGAGCTAAGTCGCTTTCGCAATAGGAACTGTCATCCGAACGGTATGAAGGATCTGTAGTCCCGACAAACTGCAGATCCCTCACTGCGTTCGGGATGACAAATTTAGGAACGGAACGGTCAGCCAAGCAAGCAGGGAATTAGCCGAGCTTAGCGTCCATGGTAATGGTTGCGTTGAGCACCTTCGATACGGGGCAGCCTGCTTTGGCGTTTGCTGCGGCCGTGTTGAAGGCTTCAGCGCTTGCTCCGGGTACTTTGGCGACAACGTCCAAGTGCACGGCGGTGATGGTCCAGCCGGCTTCCAGTTTTTCCATGGTGAGCGTGGCCGCTGTGCTGATGCTCTCTGGGGTAAGATTCGCGCCGCCCAGTTGCGCTGACAGGGCCATTGAAAAGCACGCGGCGTGGGCCGCGGCTATGAGTTCCTCAGGGTTTGTTCCGGGAGTGTTTTCGAACCGGGTCGTAAAAGAATAAGGCGTGTCTTTCAAAACACCGCTGGTGGACGAAACTGTCCCTTTGCCGTCCTTGAGACCACCCTTCCAAACTGCGCTTGCTTTGCGTTGCATTTGCCGTCTCCTGACTTTCAAATTGAAAGATGCGAATTGAACCGATGTCGTACCTATTGTAAGAGCTTGGAGGGGAAATCGCGCGTAAGGGGACGCCGCGGGCTCGGACGGTGCAATTTCTCAAATTCAGCGGAGAACAGAGACTTTAATAAAAGTCGGAGCAGCTCAAATAGAAGCCGCATTGCTTGCAGACTACCTTGCAGCGATGGCCGCGCAATTCGGTGGAACAGTTGGGGCAGACTGAGGAAGCGTCCTTTCGCACCACCGCCGATCGCACAAGGGCAGGCGCGAGATTCGGAGCGGCGATCACCGCGCTCTCAATGTTCTCGGCTGCAGTCGGAAGAACTGATGAAGCGGGATGGGCAATCGCGCGCGAACTCATGCTGGCGGTTGTAACACAATTTAAACGGCGCGGAAAGTGCGAACAGGGGGACTTCATCCTACTAGCAGGCTGCGGAAAAAGTCCGTTAACACGCTAAAGACGACCACAGGGGCTGAAGCCCGGATTGATTCCATGTGCTTTACGCGGCCCTGAAGGGCCGCTCTTCCACGGAAGCGTGAGTAC